>CBFHAG010000035.1:0-23832 GCA_965653535.1 uncultured Sphingobium sp. | reverse complement strand
CCTTCCTCAAGATCGGGGCGATCGCGGCGCTGGCGATCGGCATCGTCATCATGGCCCCGCCGCTCAAAATGCATGCGGTGACGCAATTCGTGAATGGCAACGGCCCGGTTTGGTCGGGCGGCCTGTTCCCATTCCTGTTCATCACCATCGCCTGTGGGGCCGTGTCCGGCTTTCATGCGCTGATCGCGAGCGGGACCACGCCCAAGCTGATCGCGCGGGAAAGCGATGCCCCCATCATCGGCTATGGCGCGATGCTGATGGAAGCCTTTGTCGCGATCATGGCGCTGGTCGGCGCTTCGATCCTCGACCCCGGCGTCTATTTCACGATGAACAGCCCGGCGGCAGTGATAGGCACTGACGCCACCAGCGCGGCGGCGGCGGTGACGGCAATGGGCTTTCCCATCGCGCCGGACGTCATTGCCCAGACGGCGAGGGACGTTGGCGAGCATACGATCATTTCACGCACCGGCGGCGCGCCGACGCTGGCGGTGGCGATGGCGGAGATTTTCTCCCATGTGGTGGGCGGCCCCGCGATGAAGGCCTTCTGGTATCATTTCGCGATCCTGTTCGAAGCGCTGTTCATCCTAACCGCCGTGGATGCAGGCACGCGGGCCGGGCGTTTCATGTTGCAGGACCTGATCGGGCTGGCGGTGCCGGGTTTCAAGGAAACATCGTCGCTTTGGCCCGGCCTGGTCGCGACTGCGCTGACGGTCGCGGCCTGGGGCTTCTTCCTGTATCAGGGCGTCACCGATCCGCTGGGCGGCGTCAACACATTATGGCCCGTCTTCGGCATTTCCAATCAGATGCTGGCGGCCATCGCACTGATGCTGGCGACGGCAGTGCTGTTCCGCATGAAGCGGGAACGCTATGCCTGGGTCACGATAGTACCGACGGTCTGGCTGCTCATCTGCACCCTGTCGGCTGGGTTGTTGAAGCTGTTTTCCGCCGATCCCAAGGTTGGATTTCTTGCCCATGCCGACCGTTTCAGCGCGGCGGCGGACACAGGCACTGTGCTCGCCCCCGCCAAGTCGATGGCGGAAATGCGGCAGATTATCTTCAACGACCGGGTGGACGCCGGGCTGGTTGCGCTGTTCCTGGCGGTGGTGCTGTCGGTGCTGTTCTTCACCATCTGCACCTGCCTGTCCGCGCGGCGGATCGGCCAGCCCACGGCCACGGAAATCCCGGCGCAACTGGTGGCCGCGGAATGAGCGGCTGGTTGCCCCGAATGCGACGCATCGCGGCGATGATGGTCGGCATGCCCGATTATGACGCCTATCTGGCGCATATGCGTGACCGGCATCCGGGCCAGCCCGCCATGGACCGCACGCAATTCTTCCGCGAACGGCAGGAGGCGCGCTATGGCGGGCGGAACGGCGGGAAGTGCTGCTGACGGTCAGCCCTTGGCGTTGAAGCCTGCGACCATGCCCGCCGCGATCGACAGGGCGATTTCCGCTGGTCCCACTGCGCCGATGTCCAGCCCGGCAGGCCCGTCGATCCGGGACAGGTCGCCGGAGGAAAAGCCCATGGCCTGTAGCCGCGCCAGCCGTGCGGCATGGCTTTTGCGCGATCCCAGCGCGGCCACATAGCCGGTGGGCGCCCGCAGCGCGGCGGCGAGCGCGGGATCGTCAATCTTGATGTCGTGACTGAGCGTCACCACGGCTGTGGACTCGCCGGGGCGGTGTGCGTCGATCGCCTCGTCCGGCCAGCGGTCGTCCAGTTCAACGCCGGGAAAGCGCTCTTCGGTCAGGAACCGTCCGCGAGGGTCGATGACGACCGGGGTGACGCCGATCGCCTGCGCCAGCGCGCTCAAGGACTGGGCGATCTGGACCGCGCCCACGATCAGCAGGCGGCGGGGGGGATCATAGCGATTTTGGAACTGACCCTCGATCGCTCCTTCGCGGGTGATGGCGGAGTCGAGGTCGGTGGACAAAATGAGCGCCCTCCCCGCATCGCTTGCCTCGACGATGCGGTCGAATAGTGGCGGAGCAAACCCCTCCTCCCCGACCGGCTGGATCAGCACGCGAATTTCGCCGCCGCAGGGCAGGCCCACAGCCCAGGCGTCGCCATCAGCCACGCCATAGCAAGCGAGATGGCCGGGACGTCCGGCGATGACTTCCTCTGCGCGCTGCAGGATATCCGATTCGACGCAGCCGCCAGAGATGCTGCCTTCGAACCGACCGTCCTGGTGGATGATCATGTGGCTGCCACGCGGACGGGGTGCCGATCCCCAGGTGAAAATCACCGTGGCCAGCGCCATGGGGGCACCGCGCCACTCAATTGCCTTGCGGATCACCGCGTCATTGTCATTCACCCGCATGTCTCCTGCCGCCCGTACATAGGGAGGCGCGGCGGCAGCGCCAAGTCAGGCAAGACGGCGACCGGTCCACGCCACCCGGCCGACAATGGCGACCAGCGCGGGATCGATGTCGATCCAGTCGGGATAATGGGCATTGTCGCTGAGCACGCTGAAGACGCCCCTTCGCGGCCCCAGTGCGATGCGCTTGACCATCAGCACGCCGTCCAGCCGCAGCACATAGACGCCGTCGCGCAGGCGGGTGCCATCATCGTCATGATCGACCATGATTTCGTCGCCGTCGTTGAGCGTCGGGGCCATCGATTCGCCGTCGACGCGAATGATGGACACGCGTTGCGCGCGGACACCCAGATGCCGCAGCCAATTGGCGTCGAAAGCCATCGCACCCGTCGCCCGTTCATCTTCGTCCAATGTTCCAGGGCCAGCCGACGCGCCAAGCGAAAGGCGCGGGATAGTGACCACGGCGGGCAGGACGCGGGATCGGCGAAGTGGCTCCGTAACCGATCCACCGCCCAACAATTGTTCGGCCACGCCGAAATAGCGGGCCAGGACGCGCCGGTCCTCCTCATCGAGTTTGCGGGGGGTGCCGCGCTTTATGAACTGCTGGATGTAGGCGGGGTTACGCTTCAGCAAGCGGGAGAGGTCGGCATAATTCTCCCCCCGCTCAGCGATGAGCCGTTCCAGCACGATGCGAGGATCTTGTCCATTACCGACCATATCTCATCCATAATGATAGGATTTTTCCTAGACAAGTAGGAAATAGGTTTTCAGATAGGAATGAACTTGCCGAATCGCCGCAAGCGAGTCGAACCGAAGAAGGAGAAAGAAGGCCATGCTGATCCGCACCGTAGAAAAATTCATGCGGGAGTTTGGCATTCCACCCACGCGATTCGGCCGCGAAAGCGTGCGCGACCCCCGCTTTGTCTTCGACCTTCGTCAGGGCCGCGAGCCGGGCGAACGGATAAGGAGACGGATAGAACATTTCATGAACACATATCGCAGGAGCGCCGGTCAATGACAAGCATGGATATCGTTCGACGGTCGGACAATTTGGTCCCAAATGAAGCGAAGATGGGGCGGACCCGCGATCCCCTGCCCCGGCTTCTGACGCAGCTGGTCGAGCGTGCCGGAGAGCCGGTGATCGTCGAACGCGCAACCAGCCGCCCCTGGGCCAGCGCGCTGTTCGAGGGTCGCCGTCATGTCGTGGCTTTGCGGTTTGCCGGCGTGGACGCGCGAGAGCGGCGCGTGCGCTTTGTCGCCGGGCTGGAAGAGGCCGAATGGACCCTGCCCGGCCATTTCGTCGCTGACATCAGCATCGATGAACGGCGATCCACCCCACAGGAGGAATGGATAGAACTTTCCGCGCTCACCATAGAGGAATGGTGACGGCGCAGGCAGCTTAGCGGGTGCGCCCCGCCATGGCGCGCAGCGTGCCCAACGCAGCGCGGAGCGCCTGATCAACATCATCCTCCACGCACTCGCGCACGGGGACGGCCTGTTCGACCGGCATGTCCGCAATCACGCCTCGTCCGCCGGGCGCATGTCGCTCGCGCTGGGCGAGACCGCGTTCCAGGCGGGCGGTCAAGTCGGCGAGCGTCATCGGCTCTGCACGGGGGAGCGGCATCGGGCGAGCCGTCTCCGCCTGGGTTTCGACCGGAGTTATCGGTTCGGCGATCTCAGCGACCTCCTCAAACTCGGCGTCTGACACATCCGGGGCCAGCAGTGTGACGACCACAGGCTGCTGCGCCTCCACCTGTTCAACCGGTTCTGGGCGAGAGGGTGCTATGCGGGGGAAGATATCGAGCCCGTCAAAGTCGCGGCTCGCGAAAATCGGCGTGCGCGCTGGTGCGTCCGGGTGCGCGTCCGCGCGCCGCAGAGCGGGGCGTCCGCCGCTCGTCCTGATATTCCGACCGCGCGAAAGCCAGCCCAGCTTCGACAATGCAAAACCCATGTCACTCACTCCCCGAACGCCATCCCGGCGTCCAAAATCCTGTAAAAGAGGCGTCGAAGCGCTGCCGCGCCCTACCCAGCTAAATCCCATCACCATCAGCGCGCCGAACCCGGCCATCAACAGCCGCGCCTTCAACCCCAATGGCGGCGCGGCGGCGGGCCAGGCTTCACTGAGCCCGCTGGACGCGACGATCGTTTCCACCAGGCCAACCGGCGTCGCCAGAAGGACCAGTGCCGCGACGAGTCCGCCCAGCGCGGCGGGCATGATCGCGCGGTTGGATCGAATCGCCATCGGCACAGCCATTCACGCCGCCGCGCGCAGGCGCTGCGGGGCTGCGAGCAGCCGCTGATAAACCGGTTCGTAACGCATAATATTTGACGACCAGTTACGCTCGCGCTCGACAAAGGCGCGGGCGGTGGCGCGCCGTTCGTCCCAGAAGCCGCGGTCGGCGAACATGCCACCCAAAGTCGTTGCGATGGACGCCGGATCGCCCGGCGCGAACAAGGCACCGGTGACGCCATCGTCGATCAATTCGCGATGCCCGCCCACGTCCGATGCGGCGACAAGGCGGCCTTGCGCCATCGCCTCCAACGGTTTCAGCGGCGTCACCAGATCCGTCAGCCGCATCGCCTTGCGCGGATAGGCAAGGATATCGACCTGTGCATAATAATGTTCGACCTGATCGTGCGGCACACGACCGACAAACAGGATATGGTCGGCAAAGGGCGACGCCATGGCCTGGTCACGCAACGCCTGTTCGCATGGACCGCCACCGACCAGCAGCAGTTTCACCTTGGGCCGCAGCCGCACGAGTCGCGGCATCGCGGCAATCAGATGGTCCAGTCCTTCATAATCGTAGAAGCTGCCGATGAAGCCGACCACATCTGCCCCTTCCAGCCCCAGCCGGGCGGTCAGGGCCGGATCGCGCGGCAGCGGATCGCCGAACTGGTCCATATCGACGCCGTTGGGCGACACGACGATCTTGTCCGCATCGACGCCCCGCGCAAGCAGGTCGCCGCGCAGCCCTTCACAAATGACCGCCACCGCATCAGCGGCACGGACCGCATGTGTTTCCAGTTGTCGCGTCAACCAATAGCGGGGGCTTCCCTCTGTCCCGGTGCCGTTACCGACCGCCGCATCTTCCCAGAAGGCGCGAATTTCATAGAGCATGGGGATGTCGTGACGTTTCGCGACGCGCTGAGCGGCGATAGCGTTCAACACCGGGCTGTGAGCATGGATGATGTCCGGTCGCCACTGGGCAACCAGCGATTCGATCGCGTCGGCATGGGCCGAGATGTCGCGCCATTCGCGCAGCAATGGATTGCCGGTTGCCGCTTCACCCGGCGTGCGATGAAAGCGCAGGCCATCAACGACATCCTCCACCGGCCCCGGCGCGCCGTGGCGGCGGCCAGTGATGCCGCGCACGTCCCATCCTTTCGCCACCTGGGCGCGCAGGATCGCGCGGGTGCGAAAGGTATAGCCGCTGTGCATCGGCAGGCTGTGATCGAGCACGTGGAGTATCCGAGTCATGAGTAATGTTGTGCCGAAAAAGGTTTAACGGCCCGTCAACTCTGCCGCTGTAGGGAAAGGCCATGGCCCTGGACCAACCCCGCACGCGATGATCGACGCCCTTTCCCTGCTGGTCAGCCATGGCGTGATCATATTGGCCGCCTGGCGGCTGATGTCGCGCGCGGACCTGGATGACGAATCCGCGCAGGAGCAGGCTCCCGATGCGTGACCTGTTCTTCGTCGCCTTTCTGGGCGCGTTCTTCCTGCTGGGCCTGCGCCGCCCTTTCCTGCTGGTCGCGGTCTATGCCTATATCGACATCGTATCGCCGCAGCGGCTTTCCTATTTCCTGCTGAACAGTATTCCCATTTCCGCCATCGCCTTTGCGCTGGCGGTCGGAACATGGCTGTTGGTGGACAAAAAAGCAGACTGCCGCTTTTCCATGCGGCAGTTGTTGCTGCTGATCCTGCTCGCCTGGTGCGGCTATACCACCGCCACGGCCGATTTCCCGCTGAACGCCCATACGAAATGGGAATGGGTGTGGAAGGCGATGATCTTTGCGATCTTCCTGCCGCTCACCCTGCGAACCCGGCTGCGGCTGGAGGCGCTGGCGCTGTTCATGGTGCTGTGCGCCAGCACGATCATCATCAACGGCGGCATGAAGACCGCGCTGTCGGGCGGTGGCTATGGTGTGCTGAACCTGATGGTCGACAATAATAGCGGCCTTTATGAAGGCAGCATCATTTCCTGCGTGGCCATATCGCTGATCCCGCTCATCCTGTGGCTGGCGAAGCATGGGACGATCTTTCCGCCCGACTGGCGCGTGCGCGGCTTTGCCTATGCGCTGTGCCTCGCCTGCCTGCTGATGCCGATCGGCACGGAGGCGCGCACCGGCCTTGTCTGCATCGTCATCCTTGCGGGCATGATGCTGATGCGGTCGAAGCGGCGCTTCGTCTACGGCCCGTTGCTGGCTGTAGCCGCGCTTGCCGCCATCCCCTTCCTTCCGGCCAGCTTCACCCAGCGCATGTCGACGATTGAAAACCACCAGGGCGACGAAAGCGCATCGACCCGCCTCGCCGTGTGGAAGTGGACGCTCGACTATGTGAAGGAGCATCCGGGCGGCGGCGGCTTCGACAATTATCTGCAGAATAGTTTCACCTATTTCACGCAGGAACGCGTGATCGACAGCGGCGGTTCGCGGATGGAACGACGCATCGTCACCGACAAAGGGCGCGCCTATCATAGCGCCTATTTCGAAATGCTGGGTGAGCAGGGCTATTTCGGCTTCGGGGTCTGGGCGCTGCTGCACCTCATCTGCTTCGTCAGGACCGAATCGATCCGTCGGCTGTACCGCAACCGCGACGGCCCGGCGGATGCCTGGGTCGCTCCCTTCGCGCTGGCGCTGCAACAGGGACATGTCATCTACATGCTGGGGTCGCTATTTGTAGGCATTGCCTACCAGCCGTTCATTTTCATGATGCTGGCGCTCCAGATCGGACTGGACACCTATCTGACCCGCAAGCGCCGGGCAGCGGCGCGCCAGCAATTATCGCCATTCGGCCCGCTGCGGCCCGCACAAGGGGGAGTGTGATGACAGGGGAATTGCGCATTTTGGGCATGGCCCACGGTCTGTTGCTGGGCCTGGTGCTGGCTTCACCGATGATCGGGCCGGACGCCCTGCCCTGGGGCGTTGAGGCGCTGTTCATCATCGCTGCCTTTCAGTTGCGGCTGGCCGACCGCCGGTGGGATATGCGCGCCGGGCTGCGCGGCTGGGCGAGCCACATTCGCATGGCTCCCGCACGCCTGGTGCCATGGGCGGGGACAGCGGTCGTCGCGGTGATCGCCGGACCGGAACAGGCGGCGCTGGCAGGGTCGATCCTGACCGCTGTGATATTGGGCGAACTGCTGATCTACCCGGTCGGCGCGAACCTGCTGGGCCGACTGCCGCGTCCAGGGCTGGCGGGACTGATCCTGCTATTGATGATCGGCTGCGGTTTGAGCGAACCCGGACAGACAAGCCGTCTTGCCATTGCCTTCGCCATCGGGATGACCGGCTGCGTTTTCTGGATGCGCGGTCCCGATGGCGAAATGCGATCGACGATCATTGTAGGCGCAGCCGCCACGGCGGCGTTTCTGGCCGCATTATTCTATCCTGAAAGCGCGCGCTGGGTGATCCCGATCGGCGCGCTGGCGGCGACCCTTGCCTTGGCGCATCTATCCGTCATCCGCCGCCAGCCGCAGCATTGGCGTATCGCTGGTGGCGCGCGCGCATTTCGATCGCTGCTATCGCGGCCCTGACCGCCGTCCGGCAAGTCCCCGGCCAGAACGGAACGAAGCGCGAAAGTACGGGTTTCCTTCGCCTGAGAAGGAGCCCAATGCCCCATAGCCGCATCGTCCACGCCAATGACAGTCTGCCAGGGATTTCACGCCAGGCGCTGAAGCGCGGCTGGGCCTATTACCTACCCGATGGCACCCGCATCACCGACCGCGAGGAGATTGACCGGCTGAACGCTGTCGGCATGCCCCCCGCCTATCGCGACTGCTGGTTCTGCCTGAAACCCAACGGCCATATCCAGGCCACGGGTTATGACGACCGTGGGCGCAAACAATATCGATACCATCCTGAGTTCCGCGCCGCGCGCGAGGCGGAAAAATATGGCGGTTGCGCGGCCTTTGGGCGGGCGCTGCCCAAGCTGCGCGCCCGGATTGAGGCGGACCTGTCGATCCGCGGCTTGCGCAAGGAGCGCACCCTGGCCGCGGTGGTACGCCTGCTGGATCTGGCCAAGGTGCGGGTGGGCAATGAGCAATATGCCGCCGCCAACAAGAGCTTTGGCGCGACCACGCTGCGCCGCCGCCACCTTGACCTCAAAGGCCAGCAGATGCGGCTGCGCTATCGCGCGAAGTCGGGCCGCGAACATGACCTGACCATCAGCGACCGGCGATTGTTGCGATTCGTCCGTGCGATGCAGGATCTGCCGGGGCAGCATCTGTTCCAATATCTGGACGAAGACGGCGTCGCGCGACCGATCAGTTCAGGCGACGTCAACGCCTATATCGCCGACGCGATGGGCGGCGATTTCACGGCCAAGCATTTCCGCACCTGGGGCGCATCGACAGTCGCCTTCGAAACGCTGGCGTCGGGACCTGTTTCGTTAAACCAGATGATTGCCCCCGTCGCGCAAGCACTGGGCAACACGCCTGCGATCAGCCGCAAAAGCTATATCCATCCCGCTCTGATCGAACTTTGCAAGTCGGGACAGGATGAATGGCGCGAGGGGCTTCGCTTGCCGCGCAGCACGCGCTATCTCACCCGCTACGAACGCGGATTGATCGCCTTTCTGGACGAGTGCGGCGGAACATCCGCGCTCGCCGTGGCGGCCTGACCGCTTGCCAATTCAGGAATGTTCATGACCACTAGCAAAGAACCCGCCCTTCCCGACATGGCAGTGCGCCCGCCGAACCTGGCGGAGATGTGGCGTTCAACCGCAGATTGGATCAGCATCCATTCGTTGCAAATCCTGTTCGCCGTCGGGGCGGCGGTCCTCATCTATCTCGCGATCGCGGCCATGCGCGGATTTGGCAAACGCATGATCGGTAGGCCCGGCGACGCATTGGGCCTGTCGCATGTCGCGGGACGCGCCATCGCGCGGACCAACCATTTTTTCATGGTCATGGTCGCGGCGCGGCTGGTCGTCAGCTACGCCAATCCGCCTGAGCTTGCGTTCAAGACGATCAGCTTCCTCTTCACCATAGCAGCCGTCTTCCAGGCCGCGATCTGGGCGCGCGAGATCATCCTGGGCCTCGTCGAGCGCAGGACATCGGCCGAGGATGGCCATGGCGAAACGCTGGCCAACGCGATGGGGCTGATCCGGGTGCTGGTGACCTTTGCCCTGTTCGCCATCGCCACCGTCGTCGTTCTCGACAATCTGGGCGTCAACGTCACTGGCCTGGTGGCTGGCCTGGGCATTGGCGGCATCGCCATCGGCCTGGCCGCGCAGGGCATATTTTCAGACCTGTTCGCCGCCCTGTCGATCATCTTCGACAAGCCCTTCCGACGGGGGGAAGTCATCACCTATGACCAGACCACCGCACGGGTCGAGCGCATCGGCCTGAAATCCACGCGTCTGCGCGCGATGTCAGGGGAAAAGAAGGTCATTTCCAACGCCAACCTGCTGCAAAAGGAAATCACCAGCCTGCAGACACTAACGCAGCGGCGGGTGACCTTTGCCCTTGGCATCATCTACCAGACTTCCGACGAAAAGGCCGACGCCATTCCCGATATGCTGCAACAGATCGTGGAGGCGGAGGGGTTCCTGTTCGTGAATGCCGGGCTGGTACGTTTTGGTGCGAGTTCGCTGGATTATGAGCTGAATTTCGACGTACCCGATCCCGACCGGCACGATTATTTCCTGTCGCGTCATCGGGTGGGCCTGGCGATATGGAAGCGGTTCAAGGCGGAAGGGATAGAGTTCGCCTATCCCACCCAGACCAGCTTCACCGCCGCGCCCGATGGCAGCACCATCATGCCCTATCCCGACCCAATTCATGTCGAGGGCACAGCCCGCCGCTTCACCTGAACCCATTTTCGATTCGGCCCATCCATCCTCCGCTTGCCCCGAGGAAGTCCTGGATTCAGAGAAGGCGCAGGATATTGGCTGGGAAGATATGATCATGTTTAATCGGGGAAAACTCGCAATCGGAACGGCGATCGCGATGCTGGCAATGGCCCCTGCCGCCCATGCCGAAGGGCTGGGAGCGGAGGTCAATTATGGCCGGGCGCAAGGTGATTGGGGTGCCGAACTGGGCGCGGGCTATGCATTCGACCTGGCGGGATTCAGCCTTACGCCCAGCGCTGGCGTCTATCTGAACGACGGCGATACATCGATCTATGGCAGGGTCGAAGCGACCTACACGCTGCCCGCCGCCGCGACCATTGGTGCCGGTGTCCGTTTCAGTGGCGACGACCCGCGCCCCTATGCCACCATCGCCATGCCGCTGCTGCCCAAGCTGCGGGTGAAGGGCAATGTCGGCCCCAAATATTACGCCGTCGGCCTGACGCTGGGCTACTGACCCGTTCCCCACAAGGTGCCGGGCTGAAGCAAACCGTCACGCAAGACGAGGCCGTCCTCCCGGTCGCTTGCCAGCAACAGCGCGCCGTCAAGGTCGATCCAGTCCGCCCCCTGCGCGACCAGCGCGGCGGGGGCGATGCCCAGCGACGTGCCCAGCATGCAGCCCACCATGACACGAAAGCCCCGGCCCCGCGCTTCCTTTGCCAGCGCCAGTGCCTCGGTCAGCCCGCCCGCCTTGTCCAGCTTTATATTCACCGCATCGAAATCCCCCAGCCGGTCGAGGTCTGCGCGGGTGTGACAGCTTTCGTCAGCGCATAGCGGCAAGGGAGCGCGGATTCCCGCCAGTCGGTCCTCGCGGCCATGGACGATCGGCTGCTCCACCATTTCGACGCCCAGCTCCGACAGCGCCAATGCCTGCGCGACGATGTCGAGGTCGTGCCAACTCTCGTTCGCATCGACGATCAGTCGCGCTTGCGAAGCACCCGTACGCACAGCGGCGATCCGGGCCAGATCGCCCTCCCCTGTCAGCTTGCATTTGAGGAGGGCAAAGCCCCGCGCCGCCGCTGCCCGCGCATCGATTTCCATCTGCGCAGGGTCGTTGAGGCTGATGGTGAAGGCGGTAGGCAGGGGTGCGGGTGGCTTCAGTCCGGCCAACTGCCATACCGGAGTCCCTGCCTTCTTCGCCTCCAGATCCCACAGCGCGCAATCGAGCGCGTTGCGCGCCGCGCCCCTGGGCATAGTTTCCAGCAAGACGTTCCGATCCAATGGTCCGTCATAAGCGTTGATGGCAGCCGCGCAGCCTTCCGCCGTTTCCCCTTCATAATAGATGGCTGTTCCTTCCCCACGACCGGACAGTTCGCCATCCCCGACAAGGCAAGTCACAACGTCGACCGAAGTCTTGGCACCACGGCTGATGATGAAGGCACCCGCCACTGGCCAGCGTTCGACAGTCGCGGAAATTATGCGGGTCATCGGCGTTCCCTATCAGGCCAATACAGAAGCAAGCATCGGCTCTATGCGAAAAATCGCAAGCCGTCGCATGGTCCCTTGGACTTTCTTCGATAGAAGGATGGCCTGCGCGTCGGGAAGCACCGATCCTCGTTGAGGGTTGGTCCGGGGGCTGCTAAGCGCCGCCGCATGGAAGATGCGGAAAAGCCCATGGCGCGCGCGGACGCGCAATCCACTCTTGGCAGTCTGCGGATGTTGTGGCGCTTTGCCGCGCGCTACCCGGGCCGGATTGCAGCGGCCCTGGGCGCGTTGATCATTTCGTCGGCTGCGACACTGGCGATCCCGAGCGGTTTCAAACTGGTCATCGACCGCGGCTTCATGGGCGGCGGCAACATCGATCGCTGGTTTCAATATCTTTTTCTGATCGTGGTCATACTGGCCCTGGCAACGGCGGCGCGCTTTTACTTCGTGTCGTGGCTGGGCGAGCGGGTCGTCGCCGATATCCGGTCGGCGACGCAGGCCAATTTACTGCGACTGGAACCTCGATTTTTCGAGGAAAACCGGCCTTCGGAAATCGCTTCGCGCATGACGGCTGACACGGCGATCATCGACCAGATCGTTGGCTCCACGGTATCGGTGGCGCTGCGCAATATCGTGACGGGCACCGGCGGCCTCATCTATCTTTTCGCGCTAGCTCCCAAGCTGGCTGCGATGCTGCTGCTGGGCATTCCCATCATCCTGTTGGTGATGATCAGTCTGGGAAGGCGCGTGCGAAAGCTATCCCGCGCCAGTCAGGACCGGTTGGCAGCGGTTGGCAGCATCACCGCCGAAGTGTTGGGCGCGATGAAGATCGTTCAGGCGTTCGGCCAGGAGCGGCGCGAAGCAGCACGGTTCGACGCCGCCGTGGGCGAAGGATTCGCCACTGCGCGCCGCCGAATCATATTGCGGGCGGCGATGACCGCGGTGGTCATCGCGATCGTGTTCGGATCGATCACGGCAGTCATGTGGCAGGGCGCGCTGGACGTTGCCGCCGGACGGCTGTCGGGTGGCAGCATTGCCGCCTTCGTCCTGACCGGCGGTCTTGTCGCTGGCGCATTCGGCGCGCTTTCCGAAACATGGGGCGACTTGTTGCGTGGCGCGGGAGCGGCGAGCCGACTCCACGAGCTTATGACCGCGACCCCGCAGATCGTGGCCCCTGCTCAGCCGACCCCCGTGCCCCGACTGTCCCATGGCGCGCGGCTTCAGTTCGATGACGTGCATTTCAGCTATCCTACGCGGCCCGACCAGGCGGCGCTGCACGGTGTGACGCTGGACATCGCGCCGGGCGAAACTGTTGCCGTCGTAGGTCCTTCAGGCGCGGGGAAATCCACACTGATCCAGTTGGCGCTGCGCTTTTATGATCCAGATTCGGGCGTGGTGCGCCTTAACGGAGTTCCACTGCCCGAAAGCGATCCTGCGCACGTGCGCGACATGATGGCGATGGTGCCGCAGGACAGCGTGATCTTTGCGGCTTCGGCGCGCGACAATCTGCGCTTTGGTCGATGGGATGCGCGCGACGAGGATATATGGGACGCGGCGCGCGCGGCCAATGCAGATGGCTTCCTGAAGGCACTTCCAGAGGGTCTGGACACCTATCTTGGCGAAGGCGGCGCGCGGCTGTCGGGTGGCCAGAGGCAGCGATTGTCGATCGCGCGCGCTCTGCTTCGCGACGCTCAGATCCTGTTGCTGGACGAAGCGACATCCGCGCTTGACGCCGAATCCGAACGGTTGGTGCAGGATGCGCTCGCTCGGTTGATGACGGGACGCACGACGATCGTCATCGCGCATCGGCTGGCGACCGTGCGCGCCGCCGACCGGATCGTCGTTCTGGATGAAGGCCGCGTCGTGGAACAGGGCGACCATGCTTCGCTGATGGCCGAAAGCGGACTGTACGCCAGGCTCGCCAGCCTCCAGTTTCAGGATGTGCCGGTCAGCTGAGATCGGCCTTTTTTGGGGCTAATGCGCTCCTGTGCGTCACCCTTCGAAACCGGCAGGACAGGTCGGGCCTATCGGCTGATTCGCACGATGTGGTCCAGGATGGCCGGATGCAAAGGGCGTTCGAAGCGACATCCCGCTTCATGGCCGTTCGTCCAAAGCACCAGCGCGCGGCGTCCTTCAAAACCCGGCAACATAATCCAAAGACTGTCACCGGTGCATAATTTCATGAAGCTTTGCAGGCGGAAGCCGGTGACCGAAAGGTCTGCGATCTTGCTCCTGAACCAGGTTTCGCCGGGCCGCCGGACCCTCACGGGCACAATGGCGGAGCGGCGTTCGGCCCGGCGGCCGTCTTTCCGGGAGACGTCTATTTGAAATTCAGCGCCCATGATGCCCATCGCAATCCTCGATAGGATAATCCTTCACCAAGGTGAAAAAAACGTGAATGGGGCCGCCACGTACGAAAAAAGGGGCCGCATCAGCGGCCCCTTGGATCTACGTCCGACATGGACTGATATGCTACCTCTGTTCACGCCCAGAAACGGGAAGTCGTATCCCCGGCCAAACAGTGGCGGCGTAATCAGCCGTCAAAACTGACTATATTGCTCGTTGCCGACGAAGCCCAGCTTCGTCACGCCAGCGCGTTTGATTTCGGCCAGCACCTGGTCAACGACCACATAGCGCGTCGCGGAATTTGGCTGGAACTGCAGTTCGGGTTCGACCGGCAACCGCAGCGATTGCTGCAGATACTGACGCAGGGTCAGCAAGTCGATGGCCGAGCCGTTCCAGGTGATCAAACCACCAGCGTCGATCGCGACCTTGTTCTTGACAGGGTCGATGACGCTGTCGGTCGGCGGCGCATTCTGCGGCAGATCGATCTTGACCGCATGGGTCTGGATCGGGATCGTGATGATGAACATGATGAGGAGAACGAGCATGACGTCGATAAGCGGCGTCGTGTTCATTTCCATCATCGGTTCGCCGTCGTCAGTTCCGGCACTCATTGCCATCAGGCGATACTCCTAAAAACTTACAGCCGCTGAACCGACGTACCCGGTTCGGGTTCGGAGATGAAACCGACCTTCGGGAAACCGGCGCGCTGCATCGTGTAGATCGTGCCGCCAATACACCGATAGGGCGTATTGATGTCACCGCGAATATGCACTTCGGGCAGATCCTCAGGTGTCATATTTTCGACACCACCCGCCTTCTTGATGTCCGCTTCAAGCTTCGCGACCGCGCGATTGAGCAGATCGTCAGAAGACACTTTGGTCATGTTCCAATAGACTGCACAGCTGCCATCGGCACCCGTCGTGATCGACAGGGAGACATTTTCCGGCTTCGTCGTCGTCGGCTCGAACGCGACCTTGGGGAGCTGAAGCTGAACCGTCTGGACGACGACCGGGACCGCGATAAGGAAGATGATGAGCAACACCAGCATGACGTCGACGAGCGGCGTCGTGTTGATGTCGGACATCGGCTTGTCTTCACCGCCGTCGGAGCCAACACTCATTGCCATTGATAATTTCCTAACATGCGTGTCGATGGTGCCCCGTCATTCGGGGCCCATGGCCGGTGGGAAACGCTGGCGGTCGCAGCCCGCCCGCCGGTCTCCCACCGGCGCTTGACCCAATCAGGCCTTGGTCGCAGCCGTGGCGGGCTTGGCGGCAGGCGCTACCGGAGCCGCAGCGAGCGAAGGCCTTACCGCGCCGTTCGACACGAGGTGAGCCAGCAGATCGACGGTGAAGCCGTTAAGCTGCTCCGCAATCGACTTGTTGCGGCGCTGCAGGAAGTTGTAGGCCAGCACCGCGGGAACGGCCACGGCCAGACCCAGGGCGGTCATGATCAGTGCTTCACCGACCGGGCCGGCGACGGCGTCGATCGAGGCCTGACCGGCAGCGCCGATCTTGATGAGGGCGCGGTAGATACCGATAACCGTACCGAACAGGCCGATGAACGGCGAGGTCGAACCGACGGTCGCGAGGAAGGCCAGGCCACCGCCCAGCTTCGAGTTGATCGAGGCTTCCGAACGGGCGAGCGAGCCGTGCAGCCAGTCATGCGCTTCGACCGGGTCGGTCAGCTTGGTATGTTCTTCCTGAGCCTTGATGCCGTCATCGACGATCTGCTTGTAGGCCGAATTCTTTTCGAGCTTGGCGGTGCCTTCCTTCAGGGAAGGGGCGCGCCAGAAAGTTGCACGAACCTTCTTACCCTGATTGATGACCTTCTGCTGTTCAATCAGCTTGGTGAACAGGACATAGAAGGTGCCGACGGACATGCCGACCAGAATGATGAACACGGTCCAGGCAATGGTGCCGCCCTGTTCCAACGCTTCCATGAGTCCATAAGGATTCTCAGGCTTAGGCGCGGCTGCGGCTGCGAGATACATCAACATTTTCAAGACTTCCCTCTCAAAGGATCAATAACAGGGGAAGGCGGCAGCGCCGGCCTTCCCGTCAATATCATTCCGGCAGTCGCCACGTGATGCGACCATTATAGGTGTCGGCCATCGCGCCACCCCCTGCAGCAGTCGCCGGCTTGAACCGCGCGCGGCGCGGGAGCAGGCGGCAGGTCGCCTCGTCAAGGTCCGAATGGCCCGTAGATGAGGTGATAGTGCAATCGGTGACACGACCGTCGGCGCCGATCTGAAGCCGGAAACCAGCGGTGCCCGAGCGTTCTTCACGCTGCGCGCGACTGGGATAATCGGCATCGCTGAGCCAGCTACCCGGCGAACTGCGCGGCGTCGCACGCGTAGCGGGCGTCGGCGGCGGTGCCGGAGGTGGTGGCGGTGCCGCGACCGGAACCGGGTTGAATATCGGCGGAGGCGTGCGAACCGTCTGGATCGGCGGCGCGGGGGCCGGCGTTTGGACGATCGGCGGGGGAGCAACTACCGGCGGCGGCTCGACCGGTTGGTCAGGCGGCGGCGGCGGCGGCTCCTCATCGGGTGGCGGCGGTTCCTCTTTCACGTCGATCACGTTCAGCTGTTCTGCCGCCTTTTTGACATATTTCATGCCAAGGCCGGTGACGAAAGCATAACCGAGAACAGCGTGAACAAGGGCGACGATGATGATCGAGATCGTCCGACTCGATCCTTGCGAGTGGTCAGCATAGGCCATTCGGCAACGACACTCCTTAACTCAGCTTACCAGTTGATTATAAGCTAATAAGCGAAAAGCGACCCGAGCTGGCCGGGCTATCCCCGGTCACCTTTGGCCCCTATCCTCTCATTTGCTACCTTGCGAACTCCTATCGCGGCGCATCGTGGCACGCAAACGCTTTATCGATACGGTCAATTGCCATTAATATTTTGCACCAGAATGTCTTGCGTGTGACAACGATGTCACGCCTGATGACCCTTAGGACGAATATGAAAATCAAATCCACCAACCATCCCGCATATTTTTTCCTCACATGCCTCATTTCCGCCTCATACCCCAGCATTTCCGGGGCTCAGCCGGTTGGCGGCAGTTTGGAATCCCCGGTGCGAGAATCCCTGTCCTATGCCGACATGGCGGACCTCGCCGATGCATCGTCGCTGGTCGCGGTGGTGCGGATTCGCAGCAGCGTGACAGTGGATGCGGAAAGGGCAGGCACGGTCCCCGCAGGCCATCGACGGCTCTATATTGAGGCTGAAGTGACCAGCCTGATTCGCGGAGACGGCGGAATCAGCCCGACGGTTCGCTATCTTTATGACGCGCCCCTCAGTCCCAGGGGCAAGCTGCCCAAGCTCAAAAAGGCGCAGATGATCCTCTTCGCCAAGCGCGCGGAGCGGCCCGGCGAAATCCAGCTGGTCGCGCGCGACGCCCAGATTCCGGCGGACGCGCCCACGATCCAGCAGGTGAAGGCGATCCTGTCCGAGCTGGTAGCAAACGGCGCTCCGCCCCGGATCATTGGAGTCGGTGACGCTTTCCACGTCAGGGGCACCATCGCGGGAGAAAGCGAAACCCAGATATTCCTGCGCACTCAAAGCGGCGATCCGGTGTCGCTGTCCATCCTTCGTCGTCCGGGGCAGGAACCGCGCTGGGCCGTCGCCTTGGGCGAAATCGTGGACGAAGCCGCCCAGCCCCCTGCGCGCGGCAGCCTGCTCTGGTATCGCCTTGCCTGCGCATTGCCCCGCAGCCTTCCCGCCCAGTCCGTCCGCTCGCTTCCCATCGGGGACGCCGACGCTGCGCGATCCGATTATGCTCTGGTAATGCAGGCCCTGGGCATGTGCGAGCGCAGCCGGGCGCTTTCCTGATGCCCCGGATGCAGCACATCGACCGTCTTTTCCTTGGACAGCGGCGTATTGGAGGCTATCAGCGCGGCTTCATGCCAGCCTAAGGACAAAGCAAAGCCATGACCAATCTTCACCGCCATGCACCGCTGCGCGTCGCGCTTGTCGGCCTGGGAACGGTGGGCGGCGGCGTCATCAGGCTGTTGCAGACCAATGCCGAACTGATCGCGCGCCGGGCCGGCTGCCCGATCCAGATCGTGGCCATATCCGCGCGGGACCGGAACAAGGACCGTGGCGTAGACCTGTCGCCTTATGAATGGGTCGACGACATGACGACCCTGCCGGGCCGCGACGATGTCGACGTGGTGGTGGAACTGATCGGCGGGGCGGACGGCCCTGCCCTCACCCTGGCGCGTCAGTGCCTGGCAGCGGGCAAGCCCTTCGTGACGGCCAACAAGGCGATGCTGGCCCATCATGGACTCGACCTGGCGACACTGGCCGAAAAGGCAGGCATCGCGCTGAAATATGAAGCGGCGGTCGCGGGCGGCATTCCGGTGATCAAGGGCATGCGCGAAGGCGCGGCCGCCAACGAAATCGCGCGCGTCTACGGCATCCTGAATGGCACCTGCAACTACATCCTGACCACCATGGAAAAGGAAAAGCGTAGTTTCGATGACGTGCTGAAGGAAGCACAGGAGCTGGGCTTTGCCGAAGCCGACCCCAGTTTCGACATAGACGGCGTCGATGCGGCGCATAAGCTGACCATCCTCGCCAGCCTCGCCTTCGGCACCGAACTCGATTTCGACAATGTGGCCACCACCGGTATCCGGCATGTCATTGCCGCGGACATCGCCGAAGCCGCCGCCCTGGGCTTCCGCATTCGCCTGGTCGGCATGGCGCAGAACGGCCCGGAGGGGCTGTTCCAGCGTGTCCACCCCATGCTGGTGCCGCTGGACCATCCTCTTGCCCATGTCGACGGATCACTGAACGCCGTGGTCGCGGAAGGCAATTTCGTCGGACGGCTGTTCTTCCAGGGGCGCGGAGCAGGCGACGGTCCGACCGCTTCGGCTGTGGTCGCCGATCTGATCGACGTTGCGCGCGACGAATATGGCGACGCGTTCGCGATGCCCGTCTCTGCTCTGGCGCAGCAGCCGCCTGCTGATGCGGGCGCACGGATCGGACGCGCCTACCTGCGCTTCAAGGTAAAGGATCGCCCCGGCGTGCTGGCGGAAATCGCCGCCGCGATGCGGGACGCAGGCGTATCGATTGAAAGCATGATCCAGCGCGGCACGCATCAGGAAGATGGCGTGCTGATCGCGATCGTCACCCATGCGGGCGAAGAAAGCTGCGTCCTCGACACGCTGGAACGGCTGGCTGGGTCCGACAGCCTGCTGCAGGCACCGATGGTAATCCATATATTGGACTGATCGCTCGCTAGAGCATCGCGCTCAGCGCGGGCCGAAGCTTCTTAACAATGTCTCGCCCAAGGGTTCACCCAGGCGGAACAGCTTGATCCGCGCCTGTTTGGGGCAGCCCATATTGCCGATCACGCGGCAAGGACGTGCGTCGAAGCGGTAGGCGTTCACTTTGATATCACTTGCCTGACTCCGGCGATCGAAGGCCGGACGAGCAACTTCTCCTTCTGTCGTTATGCACAGCGAAGGCACAGCATGGCACGGCGCGGCCTTGGCTGTCTTGCCGGGAAGAAGGATCGCAGGACCGGCGAGGCTGACGGCAATCATGGCAACGATCATCTTTACCGTCCTTGAAAGTCCCACCCCCTATAAATGCACCGTTCGACAAGATGTTGCATCTTCAATATGAAATGCCAAAGCGTAAGATCGCATGGCTCGACAAGGCGGGACCGACCTCCTATCGCCTGCTGCAAATAAAGACAGCGAAGGAATAACTATGGTGCAGGCTAGTTCGATTCTCGACCGCGTCTTGGTGCTGGAAATGGTGCGCGTCACCGAAGCCGCCGCCATCGCCGCTTCCAAACTCATCGGGCGCGGCGATGAAAAGGCCGCTGACGCTGCTGCGGTTGAGGCCATGCGCCTGGCCTTCAACGATCTTTACATGGACGGCACCGTCGTCATCGGTGAGGGCGAACGCGACGAAGCGCCGATGCTCTACATCGGGGAAAAGGTCGGCAATGCGATCGGCACTGGTCCAAAGATCGACATCGCGCTTGATCCGCTGGAAGGCACCACGATCACGGCAAAGGCAGGCCCCAACGCGCTGGCCGTGCTTGCAATCTCCGAAGAAGGGGGCCTGCTGAACGCGCCCGACGTCTATATGGAAAAGCTGGCGGTCGGCCCTGGTTATCCCGAAGGCGTGATCGACCTCAACCGTTCGGTGAAGGAAAATGTCGAAGCCGTGGCCAAGGCCAAGGGCGTTGAGCCGGGCGAAATCATCGTCTGTGTTCTGGACCGCCCCCGCCATGAAAAGCTGATCGCGGAACTGCGCGCCATCGGCTGCGGCATCATGCTGATCCCCGATGGCGACGTGGCCGGGGTGATCGCGACGACCGACCCGGAAACGAACATCGACATCTATATGGGATCGGGCGGCGCGCCTGAGGGCGTGCTTGCTTGCGCCGCGCTGCGCTGCGTGGGCGGCCAGTTCAAGGGCAAGCTGTTGTTCCGCAATGATGATGAACGTGGCCGCGCGCGCAAATGGGGCATCACCGATCTCGACAAGATCTACGACCTCAAGGAGCTGGCGAAGGGCGATTGCATCTTCGCGGCGACCGGCGTTACCGACGGATCACTGCTCGCGGGCGTCAAGCGCCTGCCGGGTGGCAAGCTTACCACCGACAGCGTCGTAATGCGCGCCAGCACCGGAACCGTGCGTTGGGTCAAGGGTGAACATCATCTGGATCGCAAGCACGTCTGATCTGGGCGTCAGCGTCAAAATCAAAAGGGGACCGCGATGGTCCCCTTTTTTATGGCGTGGGATCGATCAGCGACCTGCGCGGCGATTAAGATCGTGGCCGAGCGCGAGTATCGTCACACCCAGCAACGTGTATGCGCTTTCCTGCCACCCATGATCCAGGGTCATCGCCCCTGCCATGATGCCCAGACCCAAAGCGCCGACCGCTGCCGGCATCATGAAGCCATGGGCGATGGCACCATGGCCCAGCGCCACCGCGCCAAGCAGGATCGCCAGCACCAGCCCGACTTCATGAAAAAGGGGATTGTCAAAAATCCCGCCCGCCGAAGCCAGCATGCCGAGCAGCACGGCGGTTCCCAGGCAATGCGCCACGCACATACCCGAAACAGCGATCGCAACGCGGTCAAGGCGGCCCGTCGACAGGCTGGATCGGAAGCTGGTGGCCATGGTGGGGGATACATAGGGCAGAAGAGATGAAGTTACAACATATCATCGGCAATTTTGTCGTTTCCCGTCACGCGCGCGAACGACTGGAACATGCGTGCCGTGGACAGGCGTCACCAGGACGAAGGGCAAAGGGTGGGCGACCTGCAAACCTTCCGTGTCAGGCGGCCAGACGCAGGCAATTTCGCCCGCCATTTTTGGCTTGGTAAAGCGCTTTGTCGGCCGCATCCATCAATTCCGTCGCTCCGGCTGCGCCTTTCAGTTCGACGAGGCCAGCGCTGAACGTGACAGAGATAGCCTCGCCCGTGTCGGTCCGCATGGGATGCGTGGAAACCGAAGCACGCAGCCGTTCGCAAATCATGCTGGCGCGATGGACGTCTACCCCGACCAGCAGGATCGCGAACTCCTCACCGCCCAAGCGTCCAATGCTATCCATTCCCCGCAACCCAGGCCGCAGGCGGGACACGAAACCAGATAATATCTTGTCACCGATGATGTGGCCGTAGCGGTCGTTGACGGATTTGAAATGGTCGATATCGATCAGCAGCAGACAGGAACGTTCCCCTGCGGCAGTCCGCCGGATCTCTCCCTCCAGCTTTTCCAGAAATGCAGGTCGGCTGTCAGCGCCAGTCAGCGAATCGGTGGATGCCGCCCTTTGCAGCGCTCGTTGCCGTGCCTTGTGCCGCGACATATCCCGGATCGTGCTGATCACGCCGGTCGGCGTGCCGCGCTCATCGACCACGGCGCGCGTCACCATCTCGCACCAGTCGAAGTTCATGACGGGCAAAGCGGGGCGGAACTCCACAGTCTGGACCTCCCCTGGATGGGCAAGCGCGCGCCGGTGCGAGCGGATCACTTCCGCCCTGTCCTGGGGATCGACAAAGTCGGCGGCGTCGCGTCCCATCAGCATATCCGGTTCGCATCCCAACTGATCGATCGTGGAAGGCGACGCATATTGGACGACGCCATCGACGCGCAGTTCCAGCACGACGTCACCGCTATGCTCGGCAATGGCGCGATAGCGCGCTTCGCTTTCCTGCAACATCTGGAACAGACGGCGGCGGCGGTTGAGCTCGGCTGCTACGGGAATCGTCAAAAGGAAGCTGAAAGAAAGGAACAACTGCAAAAACTGTATCCGTTCCCCCAGGGTGCCGGGCACCATATGAAAAGGCCCATGCCCCGTCATGGTCGCCGTTCCGCCGATCACTGCAAGAACGACTACCGAAGCGGCTGCGCCCAGATAACCGGTACGGAACGCGATCGCCACCATCGGCAGCAGAAGCACGAACAACATGGGGTAGCGCGCAAGATAAAAGACATGGCCCGTCACCAGCACGAACAGGACCAGCAGCCCCAATGCCTCCCACTTGTCCTTGCGCGACGTTTCCCGGTTCCAGCGCCGGGCTTCCCCTTGGAAGAACATCATCAGAACCGGTGCGAAAGTAAGGCCCCCAAGCACATGGCCGCTATACCATTGCAGCCATGACGCGCCGAACGTCACGGGCGTGAGGGAAGAAGCAACGAACGCGGCGGCAAGCCCGGCGATCACGTTAGCCGGAATGCTGAGCGCCAGAACGAAGACCAGCAGCGGGCGCTTCGACGCGTCGGTCAGATGGCGATCGGGTTCGAAGCGGCGGCACAGCAGGACAACGATCAAAGCTTCCGCAATGTTGATCAGGGCCATCGGCGCGGCCGCGATCGGTCCCAGGCCGAACAGCGATGTCGATATCATGCTGGCAATTCCGCAGCACAGGATGATGCCGGGCCATTGCCGAGTCTGCGACCTCTGAAGCTCCGCCATCAACAGCGCGTTAGCTAGCCAGATATAGGCCAGTCCGCCTTCAAAACGGGAGATGAGCAACGCTATGGTCGCTAGCAGGAAATAAGCCACACCCGCGATAAGCGGCGCAAAACGAGAAGCGAAAGATGGTGAAGAAAGGCTCATGCCCAGCGACATTTAGCTTTGCGTGGTTAACATATGCTAACCACAAGCGTCGCCGGTTTGAACGTCAGATTGGCATGGCGGGGCTGCGTCAGACGTTAAAAGTGACCGGAGGCGGCGGTCGGGATCTGACCCCAGCCCGTCGAGATATGCTCAGGCCTTTTCGAGCGTGCACTGAAGCGGGTGCTGGTTCTGCCGGGCGAAATCCATCACCTGATTGACCTTGGTTTCCGCAACTTCATAGCTGAACACGCCACAGACACCGACGCCGCGCTGGTGAACGTGCAACATCACGCGTGTCGCCTCTTCCATATCCATGCGGAAAAACTGCTGGAGGACGTGAACGACAAATTCCATCGGCGTGTAATCGTCGTTCAGCAGCAGCACTTTATAGAGGGACGGCTTTTTCGTCCGTGCGCGCGTGCGGGTCGCGACGCCGACATTGGGACCGCCCGGCCCTTCGCCCTGGTCGTCCTGATCCTTGCCCGCCATCATCGCGGGATATGTCGATTTGCTGATGCTGCTCATGTCGAGCCAGAATATGGCGATTTGATCCATCATGGCAAGGGCAGGCTGGGCAC
>CBFHAG010000034.1:0-24020 GCA_965653535.1 uncultured Sphingobium sp. | reverse complement strand
AGGCTGCGGCACATGTCCCACAGCGGCGCGACGAGGCCATAGACATTGCCGTCATGCTCGACGCATTCGCCGACCGCGAGGACGTCAGGGTCGCTGGTGACCATATGGTCGTCGACCTTGATGCCGCGATTGACCTCGACCCCAGCTTCACGAGCCAGCGCGGTCGACGGGCGGATGCCCACCGCCATGACAACCAGGCTCGCCGGGATCTCGGTGCCGTCCTTCAAACGAACGCCCTCGACCTTGCCGTCGCCATAGATGGATTCGGTGTTCGCCCCGGTCAGGATCGTCTGGCCGCGCCCTTCCAGCGCGCTCTTGAGGAGCCAGCCCGCCGCTTCGTCCAGCTGCCGCTCCATCAGCGTGTCCATGAGGTGGATTACGGTCACCTTCATGCCGCGCAGGGTCAGACCATGCGCCGCTTCCAGGCCCAGCAGACCACCACCGATCACCACCGCGTCGCCGCCTGCGTCTGCAGCGGCCAGCATCGTGTCGACATCCTTCATGTCGCGGAAGCTGATGACGCCGGGCAGATCCTTCCCCGGAACCGGGATGATGAAGGGATCGGAACCGGTGGCGATCAGCAGCTTGTCATAGCCAACAGTGCGACCCGACTGGCTCGTGACGGTCTTGGCAGTGCGGTCTATGGCCGTCACCGGATCACCCGCGATCAGCTCGATATTATTTTCCGAATACCACAAGCGGCTGTTGATGATGATGTCATCAAAGCTTTTCTCACCAGCCAGAACCGGCGAAAGCATGATGCGGTTATAATTCACATAAGGCTCTGCGCCGAAGATGGTGACGCGATAGCGACCCGCGTCGCGCGCCAGCAGTTCCTCGACCGCGCGGCAACCGGCCATGCCGTTGCCCACAACAACCAGATGTTCCCGCACGTCCTCCGACGGCACGAAGATATCCTCTTCGTTGGCCGTCTCCGGTCCGGCGTTGTTCTGAAAATCCATCCCTTGACTCCAGACAATAAAAAAGCCGCCATCCGGACCCCTGGGCTTTGAACCCAGGAGTCTGGATGGCGGCTTTGCCATCATTAACGCTTTGACGATCCGTCCGTGGATCACCGCAGCTATATCAGTAGAGGACAACTCTGTCCTTCGCAGTGCAGCATAAATGAAACGCGGTCAGGGTCAAGCGATTCGGTAGGAAAGTTTAATCCCTTCTTCCGTCCCACTCATCAGAACGCCCCACCCGTTCGGGCTGAGCCTGTCGAAGCCCTCTACTTTCTTGAAGAGAAGAGAAGCCCTTCGACAAGCTCAGTGCGAACGGAGGTAAGAAGTTGCCCCGGTCTCCAAAACAAGGGCGGCGGCTCCTCTTTCGAGTGCCGCCGCCTCTCCTCTTCCGTAGCGGTATATCAGATACGCGCGCCGCTGCTCCAGGTCGCGCGCCAGCCGGCACGGACCAGCGAAATGCCCAAGAATGCGGCCACACACAGGCCCGCGAAGATCAGGAAGCCGGGCGCGAAGCTGCCGGTGAACTGCTTGGCGATACCCAGCGAGGAAGCGAGATAGAAGCCGCCAATGCCGCCAGCCATGCCCACCAGGCCGGTCATGACGCCGATTTCTTCCTGAAAACGCTGCGGCACCAACTGGAACACCGCGCCATTGCCGACGCCCAACGCCAGCATCGCGGCGACGAAGAAGCCCAGAGCCGAAACCAGCGTCGGCGCATAGGCAACGCCAGTCAAAGCCAGAGCAGCGGCGATATAGACCATCATCAGCGCCTTGACGCCGCCGATCTTGTCAGCCAGCGCGCCGCCCATCGGACGGATCAGCGACCCGGCGAACACGCAACCCGCGGTGCAGTAGCCCGCAGTGATCGGCGTCAGGCCGAACTGGTCGGTGAAGTAGATGGGCAGCGAAGCGGCGAGACCCACGAAACCACCGAAGGTCACCGAGTAAAAGCCCATCAGCCACCAGGCATCGGCGCTCTTGAGCGGATGGAAATAGTCCACCAGCTTCTTGGGCGCGGGCGCATTGGGAGCATTCTTCGCCATGATCAGGTAGAGGAAAAACACGATGGTCAGCGGGATGCAGGCAAGCCCCAGAACCGCGTTCCAGCCGAACAGCTTGGCCAACATCGGCGCGAAGAGCGCGGCGAGGACGGTGCCCGAATTGCCCATGCCGGCAAGGCCCATGGCCTTCCCCTGATGCTCTGGCGGATACCAGCGGCTGGCCAGCGGCAACGCAATCGCGAAGCTCGCCCCCGCAAAGCCCAAAATCACGCCCAGCGCCAGCGTGCCGCCAAAGCTGTTCACGCCCATGAACCAGGCCGTGAAGAGGCCCAGGATCACGATCACCTGGCTGATCGCGCCAGCCTGCTTGCAACCGATGCGATCGACCAGCAGCCCGTTGACGACGCGCAGCAGAGCGCCCGCAAGCGTCGGCACCGCGACCATCAACCCCTTTTCGGCGGGCGTCAGGCCCAGCGTCTTCGAAATGGACGGCGCGAGCGGGCCGAGCAGCACCCACACCATGAAGGCGAGGTCGAAATAGAGGAAAGCAGCAATCAGGGTCGGCGTGTGGCCAGCTTTCCAGAAGCTGGTTGGCCCGGCTTCCCCCTCGCCGCCTTTTTCGGGGTCCCAGTAAGCAGTTGCCATGATGACGTCCTTCAATCTCGTGAAATGGACACAAAAAAAGCCGCTCGCCGAATGCTCGTTGTTGACGAGATCCGGTCAGCGGCTTTGCTGCAAATTCTGTTTGAGGAGAGCGCGACCCCATCCTTGGGCGTGCTCATCCATAAACGCGCTTCGTCGCGCGATCTTTGCCTTATCTAATGATTCGCCTCATGTTGCAAGGCACAATTTTTCGGGAATGCAACCATCCTCCCCATTGCCAAATGGGGAGGGGGACCGCCGCGAAGCGGTGGTGGAGGGGAAGACGCGCAGGTCGTGCCATTCCTCCTCCACGAGCCAATGGCTGGCCCCTCCCCACGCTTCGCGTAGAAAGCATCTAGAAGGTGGCGAGAAAATCCTCGATCCGCTCGGGATCGAATATCCGGCCATCAAAGAAGCGGTCAGGGCCAAGCGTCAGTTCGCCCCGCTTGGAGCCTACCGCGAGCGGCGAGGCGACGGCGCCTTCCACTTTCATGCTGGCGCCGGGAATCGGCACATTGCTTTCCGCCAGCGCACGGCGGAAGATATCCGGGCGGAACACCGACCCAGCCTTCGCAGCATTTTCGGGCGTGTGCTCCACCATCTTCCAGCGCACGAGTTGCGAATAGAGCCAGAGCGCCTGGCTACGCCACGGAAAGGGTGTCGCTTCACGGGAAAAGAGCATGAAGTCCGGCATGTCGACCGGCGGCATGTCCGCCCGTGCAACAATGCGCCCCGACAGCCCCCGCAGGATCAGGTCGGCAGGCTGGTCGACGAAATGCGGCTGCGACAGGAGATGCGCCAGCGCCTCATGGTTCGCCGGATCGTCGCACCAGGCGGCGGACCGCACCAGCGCACGGATCAGCGCATCCACCGCCTGCGGATTTTCCTCCAGCCAGGGCGTGCGGAAGGCCAGAACCTTTTCGACGCCCCGCCGCCATATCCGTTCGCCGATCGCGACGGCTTCGGCAAGGCCCGCTTCGACGGCCGCGCTACCCCAGGGTTCACCTGCAATAAATCCGTCAATCTCACCGCCACGCATCGCTTCCACGGTCAGTGACGGCGGCACCACGCGCAACAGGACATCGCGGTCGGGGTCGACGCCCGCACTCGCCAGCCAGTAACGCAGCATAATGGCGTGGCTGGAAAAACGGTGAACGACGCCGATCACCGGCTTGCGCTTCCAAAGGCCAATGGCGGTGGCAAAATCATGGGCGGTGCCCAGCGGATCGTTCAGCCGGGCGGTGACATCGGGGTCCAGCGCCTGGGCGAATTCCCGCGCCATCACCAGCATATTGCCGTTGACGTTGAGCTTATAGGGCGCAGCGAGCGGCGCGGCCTGCTGGCTCAACCCCAACGTCACGGCGATGGCCAGTGGGGCCAGCATGTGCGCGGCCTGCACCTGGCCGAACACCAGCCGGTCGCGCAAAGTCGCCCAGCTGACCGTGCGGACCAGGTCTAGGCTCAGCCCCTCTTCCTCAGCGAAGCCTTTTTCCCGCGCTACCGCCAGCACAGCAGAGTCGGTCAGCGGCAGATAGGCGATACGCAGCGAAGTCGTCCCAGTGCTCATCATACCCCCCCTCCCAACAAGTCGCTGGCCGTGATCAGGGCCTGAGCGACATCCACGATCTTTTTCCCCTGGTTCATCGCGCCCGACCGCAGCAGCGCATAGGCATCCGGTTCGCTGATGCCCCGCTGGCTCATCAATATGGATTTGGCGCGATCGATGATCTTGCGGTCGGACAAGGCGGTGCGCGCTTCGTCCAGTTCGGTCTGAAGGCGGGCAAAGGCGTTGAAACGGCGCACGGCCAGTTCCAACACCGGCTTCACCCGTTCCTTGCGCAGGCCATCCACGACATAGGCGGAAACCCCCGCGTCGATGGCGGCGCCGATCATGGAATCGTCCGACTGGTCGACGAACATGGCGATCGGCGTGGCCAGCGCGCGGCTGACCGTCAGCATTTCCTCCAGCGTGTCGCGGCTGGGGCTGCCCAGGTCCATCAGGACGACGTCGGGCGCCATGCGCTCAAGACGCGCGACGAACCCCCCGCGCGGAGGAATGATATGAATATCGTCATAGCCCGCTTCGCGCAGTCCTTCCTCCAGAACCGTCGCGCGCAGGCCGCTGTCATCGATGATGACGATTCGCATGGACCCATAGCCTTTTCGCCATTCAATGACGGCGATGCTGCGCCGCGTCAATCAGCTCTGAATCGCGCCCATTTGTCAATGCACGGCTGAAGGATCGACCTTACCCGTTGGCCGGGGGCCAAGCCAGATGAGCGCGGCTGAGAGGAAAAGAAATATCGCCGCGATGAAAAAGACATGATCCATGGCGATCACCGTCGCCTGCTGATCGACCAGATTGGACAATATCTGGCGGCTTTGTTCCGGCGAAAAGCCGTTGTTGGTCAGGGGTGCCGTTGCGTCGGGGCCAAGGCTCGACACCATTTCGTTGCGCGACGTGCGCTGGCCATCGCCCCAGCCTGTCAGCACCACGGACGTCGTGATGGCGATCGCGATGGTCCGCAGAAAGCTCTGCATCCCGGCGGCGGACGCGGTTTCTTCCGGCAGGACGGCCCCCAGCGTCAGGGTGGTAAGCGGGATCATGAAGAAGGGCATGGCCAGCCCCTGGACAATCTGCGGCAGCGACAATCCCCAGAAATCCTCCGTGCCTGTCCACCCGGCCCGCCAGAATGTCGCCATGCCCAGCCACATGATCGCGCCGGACACCAGGATGCGGGCATCCACCTTGCCCGTCACTTTCGCCGCGATGGGAGCGGTCAGGATCGCAGTGGCGGCAGTAAAGGCGGTTACGAAACCAGCCCCACTGGCGGTATAGCCCATCGACATTTGCAGCCATTGCGGGATGATGACGATGCCCGCGAAATAAGCGCCAAAACATAGCGCCAGCGATATGACCCCCGACGTGAAGCCGACATGGCGGAAAACGCGCAGGTCGACGATCGGATGTTCTTCCGTCAACTCCCATATCAGAAACGCGCACAGGCCGATCACGGCCATCACGGCGAGCGATACGATCAGCGGATCGCCGAACCAGTCACGATCGCGGCCAAGGTCCAGCATGATCTGAAGGCAGCCGATCCAGAAAACCAACAAGCCCAACCCGACGAAATCGATGGGCAGCTTGCGCCGTTCCGTTTCGGCGGGCCCCAGCAGCATCACCGCCGCGAACACGCAGACAGCGGCGATGGGCAGGTTGATGAAGAAGATCCAGTGCCAGCTCCAATTGTCGCTGATATAGCCGCCGATGATTGGCCCGGCGGCAGGCCCGATCAGCGTCGTCATCGCCCACAGCCCCATCACGCGGGCGCGCTGTTCAGGCGGAAAGATGCGAACCAGCAGCGTCTGGGACATGGGCATGATGGGACCGCCGCAGATCCCCTGCCCGATGCGGCACGCCACGATCATGCCCAGCGACATGGAAAGTCCGCATAACAGCGAAAAAATGCCGAAGCCGACCATGCTGAACGTGAAGACCCGGACCGTCCCGAAACGTTGGGACAGCCATCCGGTCAACGGCACGCAGATCGCTTCCGCCACCGCATAGGATGTAATGATCCAGGTGCCCTGATCCGGCGTGATGCCCAGATTCCCGGCAATGTGGGGAACGGACACATTGGCGATGGTAAGGTCCAGCACCACCATGAAATTGCTCATTGCCAGCACGAACGCCGCCAGCATGCGCTGGCGCGGGGTCAGGGACGCAATGCCGTCGGCCAGGATGGTCACACGCGGATCCTCACTTGCCGGAAAGGTAGATGTCGGCTTCCATCGACAGTCCGACGCGCAGCGGATGCGCGGCCAGCTCCTTGGGGTCCAGGGCAATGCGCACCGGCAGGCGCTGGACCACCTTGATCCAGTTGCCGGTCGCGTTCTGCGCCGGGATCAGCGCCAGTGAAGATCCGGTTCCGCCGGAAAAGCCGACGACCTTGCCATGATAGACTACGTCCCCGCCATACAGGTCGGACGTTACCTCTGCGGGCATGCCCACCCTTACGTCGCGCAGCTGCCGTTCCTTGAAATTGGCGTCGACATAGACCTGATTGAGCGGCACGATAGTCATGATCGGCGTGCCCTGGGCCACCCGCTGGCCGACCTGCACCTGCCGCCGCGTGACCACCCCGTCGATGGGCGCGCGAATGACGCTGCGCCCAATGTCCAGCCGGGCGCTTTCAACCTTTGCCTTGGCGGCCAGCACGGCAGGATCGCTTTCTGCCGTCAAACCCTGAACCAGCGCATCATTGGCGGCCAGATCACCCTGCGCCGCACCGCGCGTGGCCTGCGCCATCGCCACAGCGGCGCGGGCCTGTGCCAACCCCGCACGGGCGGCGGCAAACGCCTTGCGCGCAATCGTCACTTCATCACCGGAAACAGCGCCTTCGGGGGCCAGCGCCTCCCGCCGTTGCAAATCGACGCGCGCCTTTTCGAAATCCGCCTGAGCGGTCGCCAGTTGCGCCTGCGCCTGCGCGATGTCGGCCCCGCGCGCTTCGACCTGCGCGGCAAGGGACGAATTGGTCGCCGACGTCTGGCGGAAACGGCGGCGGGCCTCGGCCAGGTCAGCCTCCGCCTGTGCCAGCGCGATCTGAGCATTGGTGGGGTCGAGCCGCACCAATATATCCCCGCGCTTGACCGCCTGCGTATCCGACACCAGCACTTGCGTGGCCTGCGCCGAAATCAGCGGGGTCACCTGCGCCACTTCCGCATTCACATAGGCATTGTCGGTGCTGACATGGTTCCGCCCGACCAGTTGATACCAGAGCAGGTAGATAAGGCCCAGGACGATGACCGCCACGCCCAGGCGGATCAGCCATGTCTTGCGCTGCCCCATCTTCGCCGCCCGTTCCGCCATATCGGCCTCGGACGTGAACTCTGGCGTTGCGTCAGCCATGGGGCAGATCCTTGGTCAAGGCGTCGCGGGGCGTGAAACCGCCACCTAGCGCGCGGATGAGAGCGATGTCGAGCGTGAAGGCGCTGGCTTCCAGTTCCGCCAAAGACTGGCGCGTGGCCAGCATCTGGTCTTCGACGTTCAGCACGTCGAGAAAGGTGAACAGACCGCCGTCATAGCGTTTTCGGGCGATGGCATAGGCCTCTTCCGACGCGGTGAGCGCTTCGCGGGCGGCGGCCAGGCGGCGTTCCATATTGCGGCGGCCAGTAACCGCGTCGGCAACCTGTTGATAAGCGCCCAGCACGGTCTTGTCATACATGGCGACCGCTTCGTCATAAGCGCCGCGCGCGCCGCGATACCGTGCCCTGATCGCGCCGCCGTGAAAGATCGGCAGGCTGATCGCGGGGCCGACGGAGCCGAACAGGGAAGCCTTGCTGAACAATGTGTCGGTGAAGGGGCGCGGACCAGAGGCGGTGGGAGCCAGGAAATTCGAATCCGTATTATAGCCCAGCGACTGGATGCCGATCAGGGCGCTCAATCGAATGGCGGGATAGAAATCGGCGCGCGCGATCTTGATGCGCTTGGCCGCCGCCTCCGTCCGGGCGAGCGCGGCGGCGATGTCCGGGCGGCGGGCGACCAGATTAGTGGTGACGTCGGCGGGCAGTCCCGGCGCGGCCAGATTTTCCAGGCGCGGACGCTGGATCGACAGGCCACGGTCGGGCCCTGCGCCGATCAGCGCCGCGATTTGATGCTGCCGTACCGCAATGGACTGATCCAGCGCCGCCAATTGCGCCCGCGCGGACGCGACCGTGGCATCGGCCTGCCGGACATTGCCGCGCGTTTCCAGCCCGTTGCGCTGCCGCTGCGCCACCAGCTTCTGGCTGGCGGAGCGAATGTCCAGAGTCCGCTGCTGAATGTCATGCTGGTCGTACAGGCGCGCCAGTTCGGCATAGGCATCGGCAATCGCGGTCGTCAGCGCCAGTTGCGCCTGCCGCGCGTCGATCCGCGCCGCCTCCGCCTCCGATGTCGCAGCGGCCAAATTCGCGCGATTTTTGCCCCACAGGTCGAAATCGAACGCGGCATCCAGCGCGATCCGGCCAGTGCCCAGCCAGCCCTGCGGCACGAAATCCTTGGGCATGCCCATATTATAGCTTTGCCGGGTGGCGGCAGCGCTGGCCTCCAGATCGGCGGACGGCAGCAGCGCCGCGCCCGCTTCCCGCGCGGCGGCGGTCGCCTGGCGGAACCGGGCAGCGGCGGCGGCCATATCGGGGGAGGCCCGAAGCCCCTCTTCCATCAACTGGTTGAGCTGGGGATCGCCATAGGCGGTCCACCAATCCTCCACGGGCCAGGCAGACGCCGCTTCCCGGCCCAGGCTCTCGCTCGCGGCGATGCTGTCCACCGATCGCAACGTCGGCTGGCGGCCAAGATCCGGCGTGGCGACGCAGGCGGAAAGCAGAAGCGCAGGGACGAGAACCCGGCCCGCGCGGCCAAGAAGAAAAGGAGGACGACTCACGAATATCAACCGTACCAGACAGTATGAAAATCGCACTTGCGCTCGATTCAGAAGCTAGTCAACCGAAATAGCATACTCTATGGTACGGTAAATGACGGAAGCTATCGCCCCCCCTGTCCTGAGCCGCCGCGATGCCCGTCGGCGCGACCGGCGCGACGCCATATTGGAAGTCGCGCAGCAATATTTCCTGGAGCATGGCTATGCGGCGACGACCATGTCCGCCATCGCCGCGACCCTTGGCGGGTCAAAGGGGACGTTGTGGAACTACTTCCCAAACAAGGAAGAATTATTCTCCGCGGTGCTGCGTCACGCCACGGCGGCCTATCATGCGCGGCTGGCCCGGATATTGGATGAGCATGGCGAACTGGAGCCGACCCTGCGCTGCTTTGCCAGCGACCTGCTGCAACAGGTGACACTCCCCGAATCGGTCGCGCTATACCGCCTGACCATCGCCGAAGCGGGCCGATCGGAAATGGGCGCGATCTTCTTTGAAATTGCACCTCGGCATACCCGCGCCCTGCTGGGCCAGTTCCTTCTGGGCGCGATGGAGCAAGGGCGGTTGCGCCATGCGGATCCAGACAGGGCCGCGCTTACGCTGATCACATTGACGCTGTCAGGATGCCATCAAAAGGTCATGTGGGGCCAGATGGATCAGCCGACAGCTGCACAAATGCAATCCGACGTGACCTTTGCGGTCGACTGCTTCCTGCGCGCCTATGCGCCTGAAGCGGGAACGACGCGCGCAACCGCCGCACATTAACCATTTTTTGGGGGCTGCTATCATATGCGCAAGACGGGAGTTTGAGCGCATGCAGTTTTTCAGATCCAGTTCCCGGTCACGGGATGAGCAGGGTGACCAGCGAGTCCAGGGTGGCGAAAGGCTGCCCCGCCGCCTCAGCCTGCTGCTGGTGGACGAGGATGCGACGGCGCGCTCTGTCATCGCCCGGCGGCTGGCGCACCTTCATTATGACGTCGTACTCGCGGAGGATGGCTTCAACGCGCTCAACCGGCTGGTCGGTCGGACGGTCGACATCGTCCTGATCGACATGGGGCTGAAGAAACTGTCTGCCATCGCCACCATGAAGAAAATCCGGGCCGCTGGCGTCGCGGAAAATGCCTGTTTCGTGATGATAACAGGCACACAAGGCAGCGCTTCCATTGTCGAAGCCCTGAAGGCGGGCGCCGACGATCATGTGGCCAAGCCGTTCGACTTCGACGTGCTGGACGCGCGGCTGCGCCATCTGTGCGAACGCGCGGAAGAACTGGGCGCACTGACCCGACACAATGCGGAACTGGACGCCCGGATCGCGCGACGTGCGGTGGAACTGGGGGAAACTCGCGATGCACTGCGGGAAATGCAGGCCGACCGCGCGTTGCTGGTATCTTCCATCCAGGCGCTGCACGATGAAATCGCGCGGCTAAACACCGCCCGCAGCTGAACCGCTATATGGTCTGGCCCGAAGGCCGGACTCAGCGCCGCAGCCAGTGGGTCGCGAAGAACCAGCCGCCGATCGCCGCAGCCATGATGGCACACACACTCACGACACCCCAGAACGCCCATGGCTCATGCGCATAGGGAATGCCGTCGACATTCATGCCCAGCAGGCCGGTCAAAAAAGTCAGCGGCAGGAACACCAGCGCCACGACCGATATGATCAGCGCCTGCCGATTCATCTGTTCGGCGCGCAGGTCCGTCAGCTCTTCATGCGCCAGCGCCGATCGTTCCCGCACGGCCTCCAGTTCCTCCGCCATGCGGGCGCAGCGATCTGCCGCTTCCTGCAAATGCAGGCGGTCGTCGGATTCCAACCAGGCGGCGTCGGCCATCGAAAGCCGTTCCAGCGCCTGCCGCTGCGGCGCGATGAAGCGGCGATAGCTGATCGCCGTCGCCCGGATTTCCGACACTTGGCGACGGACTTCCGCCGCGCTGCTTTCGCCCATGTCGCTTTCAATTTCATCCAGCCTATCGCCAAGGTCGGCGATTTCGGGATCGAGCGCTTCGGTGATGTGCCGGGAAAGCTCCGCGATAAGGTCGCCGGGATCCTGGATGGCACCGGCCAGCATCCGGGCGATCACCGGCTCCATCGCGGCCAGCGGACGGTAGCTGACGGAAATGACGCGTGCATGTTCGGCCCACAGGCGGATCGATACCAGCGCGTCCCCCGTTGGGTCATCCTGCATGCCCAGTCCGCGCAGGTTGACGAGCGCCCCTTCCCCCATCAGCGTGCAGCGAGGCCGGGTTTCCTGCGCCAACAGCGCGGACAGCGCCGCTTCCGGCATATGATCGCACCGGGACGCGACGGCACGCGCATCTTCCCGCCAGCCATCGGCATGGACCCAACTGAACGGCGCATCGTCTGCCCGCGCGCAAAACGCGTCGAGCGAGATTTCCCGCGCACCGGCCCCATCGCTGACAAAGACGCGGCTCATTGCGGCAGTTCCAGCCACAGCGACAGGCCATCGCCAGGGTCGGCAGGCGGAACGGCGGCGGGAATGCGGACCGCATCGGCTCGCGCGCGGTCAAGAATGGCGGGCGGCACGTCCGGCATATGGTAGACCCGGTCAGCCTCCCCCAGCAGCCGCGCCACACGCAAGCTGAGGTCATCGGGATCGCCCGACAAAAGGAACACGGGCACAAAGCGGGACGGGGCAATGTCGCCCTGCCCTCTCAGCCAGTCCGGCACCACATCGGCAGCATCGTCGGCGAAGGGATCGATCATGCCGCCTTGGGCAAGCCCCGCATCGATGGCACGACGGCGGGCGGCGGCATCCGGCCAGCGCGCGCGTATCGCCGTCCGCGCATCATGCAGCGCGGTGGCCAGCCCGCCCAGCTTTTGCGGCAACAACGCCTCGATCCGCTGGCGCAGCGCCTTGGCAAGGCCCGCCGACGCGCCGCCCGTGCCGATGGCGATCAGCACCGGCGCACGATCCACTATCGCAGGCAGGGTGAAGTCGCACAGGTCGGGACGGTCGGTCGCATTCACCAGCACACCACGCGCGCGTAGCCGGGCGACGGTCGCTTCATCCCCGTCCGCGACGATGGCAATCGCGGCCTGATCTTCTTCGCCCACGATCCGCGCGCCCGCCCGTTCGAGCAGGCGGCGCTTGGCCTCTGCCGCATCGCCCTGTCCAGTCAGGATGACGGGGCGGCCCGCCAACGCCAGGAAGACGGGCAGGCTCTGCATCAGTCGCGCACCCAATCCGGGATGCTGTCCCCTTCGATCAGCGCTTCAATCGGCGGGCGTGCACGGACCACCGCCCATTTGTCGCCGGACACCAGCACTTCGGGCGTCAGCGGCCGGCTGTTGTAAGTACCCGCCATGGTCGCGCCATAGGCCCCGGCAGTCATGAAGGCGACCAGATCGCCCGCCTGCACCACATCCATGTCGCGATGCATGGCGAAGGTGTCGCCGGTTTCGCAGACCGGCCCCACGACATTGGCCGTTGCACGCCTTCCCACCGGATCGACCGCGCGGATATCATGCCATGCATCATAGAGGCTGGGGCGCATCAGGTCGTTCATAGCCGCATCGACAATGACAAAGGGGGCCTGCGCACCCTGTTTCACCCGCACCACGCGGGACAGCAGCGCGCCTGCATTGCCGACAATGACGCGGCCCGGTTCGAACATCAGCCGGACGTTCCAGCCATCGGTCACGCGCGTCACCATTTCGCCATAAGCGGCGGGAAGCGGCGGGATAGGTAGCGAGGGATCATAGGGAACGCCCAGGCCACCACCCAGGTCGGCGGTACGGATGGCGTGCCCATCGCCCCGCAGCTTTTCAATCAGCGCGCCAACCTTGATAAAGGCGGCCTCCAGCGGCGCAAGGTCGGTCAGCTGGCTGCCGATGTGGACGGCCACACCCTGCACGTCCAGCCCCGGCAGATCGCGCGCGGCGGCATAGCTTTCCAAAGCCCGGTCATAGGGAATGCCGAACTTGTTCTCCGACTTGCCGGTCGAAATCTTGGCATGGGTTCCCGCGTCCACATCGGGGTTGATGCGGTAGGCAACCGGCGCTTTCCGGCCCATGGACAGCGCGACATCGGACAGCATTTCTGCTTCCGGCTCGCTTTCCAGATTGAACTGGAAAATGCCATGTTCCAGCGCCAGCTTCATCTCCTCGGCGGTCTTGCCGACGCCGGAAAAGACGATGCGGTTGGCCGGAATGCCCGCGGCGATAGCCCGCAGCAATTCGCCCCCCGACACCACGTCTGCGCCCAGCCCCAACTTCGCCAGCGTAGCCAGCACCGCACCATTGGGGTTTGCCTTCACCGCAAAGGCGATCAGCGGGTCGGCAAGGCGCGACAGCGCGTCACGGAATACACCGACATGGCGCGTCAGCGTGGCGGTGGAATAGATATAGACGGGCGTGCCGACGGCATCGGCAATGGCTGCCATTGGCACCTGCTCCACATGCATGGCGCCGTTCACATAGTCGAAATGGTCCAAGGCTCTTTTGTCCTAGCGTCTGGTCAGGGCTTACGTTCGGGGGGCAGATCGAATTCATCATCCTCCCGCAAGCGTGAATTGGTCAGCAGATCGACGGAACGTTCCGGCCGGGCCTGGAGGGATGGCGTCATCAGCTGCTGCGCGGTCGGCGCGGCGGTCGCACCAACAGGGACGGCAGGCATATTCTGCCCTTCAATGGGTTTGAGCGGCTGGCGTCCGCCGCAGGCAGCGATAGCGAGCGTCAGCGCCGTGAAGGCGATTGCGCGACTGATGCCGATCCTCATGCCTTCTCCTTCCGCGCTTGCGCAATCCGCGCGCGCACCTGATCGGGCGCGGTGCCGCCATGGCTTTTCCTGCTGGCGACCGACGCATCGACCGTCAGCACCGCATAGATGCGATCATCAATGCGCGGGTCAATGGCCTTCAGCGTTTCGATCGGCAGGTCAGAAAGCGGCGTGCCCGCGCCCTCCGCCGCCGCCACGGCGCGGCCAGTGATATGATGCGCTTCACGGAAAGGCACGTTCGCCTCCCGCACCAGCCAGTCGGCAAGGTCGGTCGCGGTCGCAAAGCCGCTCTCCGCCAGCGCGCGCATGCGGTCTGTGCGGAACGTCACCGTCTCGATCATGCCGGTCATCGCGGCGATGGACAGGCCGATCAGGTCATGCGCCTCGAACACTGGCGGCTTGTCGTCCTGCATGTCCTTCGAATAGGCGAGCGGCAGGCCCTTCATCGTGACGCACAGCGCGTTCATGCACCCCATGATCCGGCCCGAATGGCCGCGCACCAGTTCGGCGGCGTCGGGGTTGCGCTTCTGCGGCATGATCGAGCTGCCGGTCGAATAAGCATCGGGCAGCTTGATGAACCCGAAGGGCTGGCTCGCCCAGATGATGAACTCTTCAGCCAGGCGCGACAGGTGCAATGCCAACTGCGTCGCCGCCATCAGGTAATCGAGCGCAAAGTCGCGGTCGGACACGCTGTCCAGGCTGTTGTCGGTCGGCTTGGCAAAGCCCAGCGCCGCCGCCGTCGCGTGGCGATCAATCGGAAAGCCGGTTCCTGCCAGCGCCGCCGCGCCCAGAGGGCATTCGTTGAGCCGCTCGCGCGCATCGGCAAAGCGGCTGCGGTCGCGGCGAACCATCGCATGATAGGCCATCAGGTGGTGGCCCAACGTCACCGGCTGCGCGGATTGAAGATGCGTGAAGCCGGGCATGACCGCATCGGCATGCTCCTCCGCCCGCGCCAGCAGCGCCTGCTGAAGCGCGTCCAGCCCCGCCTCCACCTCGTCAATGGCATCACGCACCCACAGCCGGAAATCGGTCGCCACCTGATCGTTACGTGACCGCGCCGTATGCAGCCGCCCCGCCGCCGGGCCGATCAGTTCGGCCAACCGGGACTCGGTGACCATGTGGATGTCTTCCAGGTCCAGATTAACCGGCACGCCGGTCGCTTCATATTCAGCGGCAACCGTATCGAGACCCTGCGTGATCGCCTGCGCGTCCTCCGCGCTGACGATGCCCTGCTTGGCCAGCATCGCGACATGCGCCTTGGACCCGGCGATATCCTGTTTCCACAATCGCTTGTCGAACGGGATGGAGGCATTTATCTCGCGCATGACCGAAGCCGGGCCAGCTGCGAAGCGCCCGCCCCACATGCTGTTGGAGCTGTCCCCCGTGCGAACTTCCCCGTCCCGATCGACTTTGCCCTGCGTAATGACACTGCTCCTGCTGGCTGGCCTCGGCGCGTGCGATAGGCAATCACCGCCGTCGGGGCAAGATCAAGCCAATAGCAGCGCGCAAGCCCCCGCGACAAGCGGAGAGGCCACCGGCGCTTCGCAGGCCAAGGAAGGCGCATTCAGCTACACGCTCGACCGGTCGAAGGCAGGCAGCGCCGCCCCGGACTTTCCCTTCACCGGGCCGGACGGCAAGGACATGACCCTGCAGGATTTCGCCGGAAAGCCGGTCCTGGTGAACCTGTGGGCGACATGGTGCGCGCCCTGCGTCGCGGAAATGCCGACGCTGGACGCGGTGGCAAAGGCGCATGCGGAACAGGGGCTAGCGGTGCTGACCATATCGCAGGACAGCCAAGGCGAAAGCGTGGTCAAGCCCTTCTTCGCAAAGCACAAACTGCCCCATCTCAAGGGCTGGATCGACCCGGAGAACCAGTTCGGCTTTCACTATGCCACCGGAATGTTGCCCACCAGCGTGCTTTACGACAGGCAGGGCAAGGAAATGGTGCGCGTCGTCGGCGCGATGGATTGGAACAGCCAGGAAGGCCGCGACCTGATCCAGGCGGCGTTGGAGTCCTGACAGGGCGTCGGCGTTTTCGCCCAGCATTAAGGACACACTGAGCAGCGAGCGTTAAATCGAAATCACTTCCCCCCGTTCGCCCTGAGCCTGTCGACCCGAAGGGCGGCGATAGCCAACGGCTCTACTTCTTCGGGCGTCAAACGCTATATCGCCCGCGCCTCCCGCACCACCAGCACGGGAACGCCGTCCCGCACCGGAAAGGCAAGGCGCGCCGCGTCCGAAACCAGTTCCGACCGCTGCGCGTCCCAGCGCAGGGGCGTGCGGGTGACGGGGCAGACCAGCTTCGCCAGCAGAGCGGGGTCAAGGTCGCTGCTCATTGCATGGTGCCGCCGCCACCATTGCGTTCGATGCGCCCGATGATCTGCATCAGCTGGATGATCCGTTCCGACCGTTCGCGCAAAGTGTCCGCCTCCAGCAACGTCTGCTTGGCCGCCGGGTCAAACGGCACCACCTGAGCGATGCCGTTTATCAACGACATGTCGTCGAGCCGTGACACGGCTGTCCAGTCCACCACATAGCCCAGCGCTTCGGCGAAGCGGCGCGCCTCCAGTTCGATCGACGCGCGTTCGACCGCGGCCAGCACCTCGTCCTCAGGGGCCTGTTCCACATCCGCCTCAATCTGGCGAAAAGGGGTGGAAACGTCCAGTTCCCGGATGACGCGAAAACGGGAAAGACCGGTGAGGATGATGTTGAAGCGGCCATCCTCCAATGCCTCGATATGGCTGATATGCCCCAGGCAGCCCATGTCGAACAAAGCCGACTTTTCCCCTTCCCCGCGCGGCTGGATCATGCCGATGCGGCGGTCCCGCGCCATCGCGTCGTGGATCAGCGCGCGATAACGGGGTTCGAATATATGGAGCGGCAAGTCCATTCCCGGCAGCAGCAGCGCCCCTGACAGCGGAAAGATGGAGACGCGGGCGCGATTCACCGGATGACCGTCAGGAAAAAAGGATCTGCGACAATTTCCGTCGCTGCGCCGCGACCCAGGGATCTTCCAGCCCCGTCGCCTCGAACAGCGTCAGCAACTGGGTACGAGCCGCGCCGTCATTCCATTCCCGGTCGCGGCGGATCATCTCCAGCAGTTCCTGTGCCGCGCGATCGCGGTCGCCATTGGCCATCAACCCGCCAGCCAGTTCGAACCGCGCTTCATGATCGTCAGGGTTGGCGGCGACCCGTGCCTCGACGCCGGACAGGTCGGCAACGGGCCGGGCATCGCGGGCCAGCGCGATCGCGGCGCGCGCGCGGTCGATTACATGATCCTTGGCGACATCTTCAGGCAGCGCCGCCAGCACGGCTTCCGCATCGTCAAGCCGCGCCAGCCCGACCAACGCCCGCACCTGACCCGAAGCGACTTCGGCATTGTCAGGAACCATCTGCGCGATCTGATCGAACACCGAAAGCGCGCGTTCATGCTCACCGCCGGTCAAAAGCTCTTCGCCCATGGCGATCAGCGGCGCGATTTCTTCAAGCTGGTCTTTCTCTTCTGACGCGATCGGAAGCTGGGACAGCAACTGGTCGAGATACTGCTTCAACTGCCCTTCGGTACGCGCCTGGCTCATGTCGGCGACCGGCTGGCCCTGGAACACCGCATATACCGTCGGGATCGACTGTACCCTAAACTGGGCGGCGATGAACTTGTTGTCATCGACATTGACCTTGACCAGCTTGACGCCCTTGGCCGCATAATCGGCACAGACCTTTTCGATGATCGGGGTCAACTGCTTGCACGGGCCACACCATTCGGCCCAGAAATCGACGATCACCAGCTGGGTGCGCGACGGGTCCACCACATCGCGGCGGAACGCCTCCACCGCCGCTTTATCGGTGTCGCTCATTCCAAGGGTCGCCACGTTTCATTCTCCTGCCATGCGGTTGGGTGCCGCCTCCATACAGCGCAATATGGGGAGCGTCACCCTGCTGGAACAAGAGACTGTGTCAGAAGGTGTAGCCGATGCCCACCGCACCCACCCACTGGCTGCGCGACCCCGCGATGCTGACCACTGGCGAGTCCGCATAGTCCCCCAGCATCCGCGAATAGCCAGCCAGCGCGAACAGCGCCCAGCCCTTGCGCAAGTCGCCTGACAGCGACACGCCGCCGGTCAGGTTGACGCCCACCCGCTTGAACCCCGCCTTGTCCCCCGCTCCCGAATAGGCCGGAAGGCCAGAGGCAAGCGATTCCGCCGCGTCGATGTCATAATAATAGCGGCCATATCCCTTGCCGACATAATCGGCGGACACGCCCATCCCGACGAAGCTGCGGGTCGATAGCGGCGTGAAATATTCGATCGCCGGGGTGACGACCATGCTGCCATGCGCGCCCGCCACATCTTTGGTCACGGCGACGCGCGCCGACAGATTGTCGTAGGCGCTGGTAATGACGCCAGTCTTGCCGATGCCGACAAAGCCGCCGACTTCAACGGCCACATCCCGCTTGCCCAGGTCGCGTACGGCGTCATCCTTGATATTCTTCAGGCTGGACCGGTCGAAACGCACGGTGACGACAGGGCCAAGCTGAAAGTCGAGTCTGTCGGGGTCGGTATTGGGGATCGCGTCGAAATAAAGCCCCGGCCCGCGCGTCCAGAAAGCGAAGTCGCTAACCTTGCCCCGCAATTGTGGCACGGGAATGATGCGATAATCGTCCGACCCTTCGTAGCTGGGGATCGCAGCAACACCCAGGCCGACGGTCAGCGAATTACTGTCTTCCTGCTGCGCGAGCGCCGGAGTTGCCGCCGCGACAGCCGCCAGGCACGCGCCGACTATGTAAAGGTGACGATAGATCATGAGTTCCCCTGTTTCCCTGATGAAATGTTGAAGCATAAAATGTTTCGATGCCATCACGGGTTCCAGATGACCGGGATCAGAGGAAATATTTCACCTTCACATCCTGACGCACCGCTCCCCCCGCGATGGAGAATATAGCGGATCGAAAGCTGGGCGGACCAAAACGGATCGGCGGATTGCGCGAAAATCCAATCCCTTCACGCGGAATGCCTGCGAAAGTGTCGAGCTTTCCATTGGCATTTTCATCGTGGATGATCGCCAGACCATAGTCGCCGGGCGGAAGCACGCCCAGCGGCATCGGCTGGTCCGTCGTCGCTATCGTCAGGTGCCGCCGGTCGGGGTCCTTGCTGCAATCGGGGAAATAACGCGCCTGCCGCGTGATGCAGACCAATATCTGCCCCTTGGTGGACCGCAGGCCCTGCACGCTCATGCTCAAAGGTTGCGATTGGTCCGCCGGGGCCGATCCCGCCAGCATCAAGCCAATGAAGGCACAAAGAACAGGCTTCAAACCTTCCCTCCCTGAAAGCTGCCCAATCCCCGGTCGGTGCCGCAAAGCCGGTCCCAGAAACGGAAATAGAGGCCGTAATTACATTTATACAGGTCATGATGCCGCTGGTGATGACTGGCGGTAATCAGCCATTTCCCCGGTCGCCCATGAACTATGAAGCGCGGAAACATTTCCCACCCCATATGATTGGACACACCCATGACCGTCATGATCGCCAGCACCACGCCCAGCGCCGCGACATGGATGGGGATGAAAAACACCAGCAGCGGGATGACGATTGCGCCGGTCAGCGCCTCCCACGGGTGAAAGCTCATCGCCGCCCAGGCTGTGGGCGGGCGGCTGGCATGGTGGACGGCATGCAGGATGCGGAACGGGCTGGGCCGATGCATCCAGCGGTGCGTCCAGTAAAACCAGCTGTCATGCGCGGCGAGATACAGCAGCACCGAAAGCGGCAGATACCAGATCGGCCAGGCATGAAGGTCGCTGTAGATGCGCGTCCACCCATGCGCCTGCCATCCCCAGGCGACGACGCCCGCAGGCACGCCATATATCAGCGCGGCGGCCAGCGACCAGCCGATTTCCCGGCCGATCTGCTGCCTCATGCCACGATAGAGGCCGGGACGGCGGATATGGGTCGTCAGCGCGAAACCGCCACTGGTCAGCAGGTAGCGAGCCGCGACGATAGCGCTCATCATCAGAGCGGACGGGATCAGGGCCGCGACCATGGCACCCCTATAGCCACGCTTGCCCGCAGGCGAAAGGCGGATGCGGCGGACGCCTAGAGCATTTTCCAGTCAGATGGCATCATCTGACGACTCGGAAAATGCGGAAAACAAAAGACAATTAGAGCATGATCCGATTCAATCAGATCGGATCATGCTTTAAGTCCGCGCGCGCGCCTGGGGATAGCTGCCCAGCATGCGCACCCACTTGCAGTGGAATTCCAGCTCGGCCAGCGCCCGGTCGACCGCCGGGTCGCCCGGCATCCCTTCGATGTCGCAGAAAAACTCGGTCGCCGCGAAACTTGCGCCGCGCTGATAGCTTTCCAGCTTCGTCATATTGACGCCGTTCGTGGCAAAGCCGCCCATCGCCTTGTACAGCGCGGCAGGCACATTCTTCACCTCGAACAGGAATGTCGTCATGACCGGCCCGCCATTGGGCTGCGGCATGTTGGGTTCGCGCGCCAGCACCAGGAAGCGCGTCATATTATCGTCGCTATCCTCGATATTTTCCGCGACCAGGCGAAGGCCGTAAAGCTCCGCCGCCAGATAGGGCGCGATAGCCCCCTCCCCCGGCTTGCGCGATTCAGCGACCAGCGCAGCCGCCCCGGCGGTATCCGCATAGGCCACAGGCGCAATGCCGCGTTCGCGCAGATAATGGCGACACTGGCCCAGCGCCTGCGGATGGCTGATCGCGCTTTTCACCGGCGCATCGTCCACCGCCATCAGGCAGTGACGAATGCGCAGGAAATATTCGTCGATGATGTGCAGCCCCGATTCGGGCAGCAGGAAATGCATGTCGGCGACACGGCCATGCAGGCTGTTCTCGATAGGGATGATCGCCCGTGCGGCCTGCCCCGACCGCACGGCATCGATCGCGTCTTCGAACGCAAAACAGGGCAGCGGCACGCAGTCGGGCGCATAGCCCAAGGCAGCAAGATGCGAATTGGCCCCCGGCGCGCCCTGATAGGCGACGGCGCGGGCAGGATCGGTCGCGGCCTTGGCGGCCAGTTCGGCGACGATGACGCGAGCGGGGGCGGGATAGTTTTCCATGGACGCCAGCGCGCTTACGCACTCCCGCGCGCGCCCGCAAGCGTGAGCACGGTATCCGCCTGCCAAAAGCACGCGCCCTGACATTCAACTTGGCTTGCGCGTTCGCAATTGCGCCATTATGCAGCGCGCTAAAGGGGGCGCGGAATCCAAGCCGCCAGAACAAAAATTCAAGGGAATCCGAGCGAATGGGCGATCGTTTCAACACCGTTGCAGGCTGGGCGTTGTTCGCGGGGATTATTGCGCTGGGCGGCGGCATCGTCAGCTCCCACTTTTATCATGCCGAACGGCCTGAAAAGATGGGCTACGCGATCGAGGGCGTCGAAGCCGAAGGTGAAGGCGGCGCAGCAGCCGGTCCCAGCCTCAACACCCTGCTCGCCAGCGCAGACGTCGCCGCCGGCGAAAAGGTCTTCGCCAAGTGCGCGGCCTGCCACACCGTCAATCAGGGCGGAGCTAACGGCATCGGCCCCAATCTGTTCGCCACCGTCGGTGAAGAAATCGGCCATGGCAAGGCTGGCTTCGCCTTCTCCGACGCGCTCAAGAGCAAGGGCGGCAACTGGTCCTTCGACAGCCTGGATCACTGGCTGAAGAGCCCGCGTGAATTCGCGCCCGGCACCAAGATGACCTTTGCAGGTCTGGGCAATCCCGCCGACCGCGCAAACCTGATCGCCTGGCTCAACACGCAGGGTTCGAACCTGCCCCTGCCCGCCGCCGACGCAGCCCCGGCGGAAGCAAGCGCCACGCCAGGCGAAGCCGCCGCCAACGCAACAAACGCCGCCGAAAGCGTCGAGGGCAAGGCCCCCGCCAACGCCGCCCCGGCAACCGGCCCGGCTGCCGCTGGCCAATAAAAGCGGAGGGGGGGGCAGTCCCTCCCTGACAAATCTGACGGGCGCGGCACTGATTGCCGCGCCCGTTGCGTTTTGGGGTGCCGGGATCAGGTCAGCCGCAAATCGACCGGTTAGGGCGACAAAGTATGAAAACACCCATCCACTTTTCATAAATTATTCAAGAACAAACAAAGAACATCTTGACACAGGAATCCCGTGTTGGGCATAGCGGCGAAATTAAAGCCGTCGATGGGGAAATATATGCAACCGAACCGCGCGCTGACGGTGATCGATCTGTTCTGCGGCGCGGGCGGATTATCGGAAGGCTTCCGGCAAGCGGGCTTCCATGTCCTCGTGGGCCAGGATTATGACAATCGCGCCGGCGAGACGTTCGCCGCAACCCACCCCGAAGCGGAATTCATCGGCGGTCCTATCCAGAACGTCACCCCCGAGCAGCTGCTGAAGGCGGCAGGCAAGAAGCGCGGCGAAGTCGACGTCATCGTCGGTGGCCCCCCGTGTCAGGGGTATTCGGTCTACAACCACCAGCGCGGCGAGGCCGATCCGCGGGCAGGGCTTTTCCGCGAATATCTGCGCATCGTCGAGGGCATCAACCCGCGATGGATCGTGATGGAGAACGTCACGGGGATCACGTCGATCGCGGGCGGCAAAGTCGTCGACGAAATCTACAAGGGCCTCGAAGGCCTCGGCTACCGCGTCGACATGAAGATTCTACGGTCGGAAGATTACGGCGTCCCGCAAGAGCGCAGACGCGTGTTCTTCATCGCCACTCGCACCGATGCGCCGGTCCTGTTTCCTGAAGTCACACATGGGCGGGATCTCAACCCCTATATTACGGTATGGGATGCGATCTCGGACCTTCCGAAGCTCCAGAACGGCGAAAAGGCCGGTCCGCAGCCTTACGGCACCGGACCGCTCAACGGTTATCAGGCGGTGCTCCGGGGCAACCGCGTGATCGTCGAAAACCATTCCGCTTCGAAGCTCTCGGCGATCAACCTCCAGCGCATGAAGCATATCCCGCCGGGCGGCTCGTGGCGCGACATCCCGCGGGACTTGCTCCCGAAGGGCATGCTGCAAGCCAAGCGCTCAGATCATACGAAGCGGTATGGGCGCCCGCGGAAGACAGACCTGTCCTGCACGGTGCTAACCAAGTGTGATCTGCATTGGGGGGCGTATATTCATCCGGTGCAGGATCGCTCCTTCACGGTGCGCGAGGCCGCCCGCCTGCAGGGCTTCCCTGATTTTTTCGAGTTCAAGGGGAGCACAACCGAGCAATATGTGCAGGTTGGCAACGCCGTGCCGCCAATTCTGGGCCGTGCGGTCGCGGAAGCCGTGCTCAAGGCCGACAAGATGAAGGCTCAGCCCAAGACCCGCCGCCAGGCCAAGGATCTGCATATTGCCGTGTGATCCCGAGACAATCGTCGGCGAAGTCCTCGGGAAGAGGGCGGTCAAAGGACTCGATCCGGCAGCCAGCGAATTCGAGTGCCCTTATATCCATTCTCGGTGTCCGAAGCGCAGCACGCAGCTTCCAGACGAGCCGTATCCCGTTTGCACGCTGTGGCGGAAAAACGACAAAGCCGATCCCGAAGAGGATCTGATCTTCGTCTGCCCGAAACGCTTCTACGCGGTCGATTTCCTGAAAGACGTGATCGAGCATTGCTGGCCCGGCGATAAGCCACGAAACCCACAGGTCGCCCCCGAAGTGAAGATGACGGGCTTCGGCAATGTCGACTTCGTAATCGCGGACGTGCAGGAAAATGGTGACGTCGATCAATTTCTGTCGGTAGAGTTGCAGGCGATCGACATCACGGGTTCGGTCTTCAAGGCCTACACGGCACTGCGGGCCGGCGTCGACCTAGACAAGCGCCCAACCTACGGCCTCAATTGGGACAACGTCTATAAGCGCTACGTTACACAGTTGATCCGTAAGGGTTATTTCCACCACCATTGGAAATCGAAGATCGTTGCGGTCATCCCGGAGCAGGTTTACCAGTACATCACGAAGCGGGCGGACTTCATCCGGTCGACCGACGTCAAAAATGCGCAGGTCAACATCATCTTCATGACCTACCGCCTCGAGTGCGATCCGACGCGCCCGGGGGAATTCAGGCCGAAACTGATCACGGTCGAGGGCACAAGCCATTCGAGCCTGCAGAGCGCCATGATGTATCAGGATGCGCCGCTCAAAGAGGCGTTCACCGTCCAAATTAAGAAATCGTTGGTGCGGGCGATCAACCTTGCGGAACTGATCGCGGAAGGCGAGATTCCGGCGGGCTTAGAAGATCACGATTAGCGGGGCCCGCGCGCAAGGCCACAACGCGCTAGAATAGGTCCATCGGT
>CBFHAG010000033.1:0-24204 GCA_965653535.1 uncultured Sphingobium sp. | reverse complement strand
TGCCGCGCTGCGCTTTTTCGACATTATAGTCGGACGCCTGCAACAGCTTGAGGATAATGTTTTCCACATCCTCACCCACATAGCCCGCCTCGGTCAGCGTCGTCGCGTCGGCCATGGTAAAGGGAACGTCGAACGTCTTGGCCAGCGTCTGCGCGAGCAGCGTCTTGCCGCAGCCGGTGGGACCGACCAGCAGGATGTTGGACTTGGCCAGCTCTACCTCGCCCGGCTTGCTGCCGTGGTTGAGCCGCTTGTAATGGTTATGGACCGCGACCGACAGCACGCGCTTCGCCCGGTTCTGGCCGATCACATAATCGTCCAGGACATCGCAGATTTCCTGCGGGGTGGGGACGCCGCCATCTTTCTTACCGACGAGACCGCCCTTGGTCTCTTCACGGATGATGTCGTTACACAATTCCACGCATTCATCACAGATGAACACGGTCGGCCCCGCGATCAGCTTTCGCACCTCATGCTGCGACTTGCCGCAGAAGGAGCAGTAAAGCGTACTTTTGGAATCGGAGCCCGTAAGCTTAGTCATTCGCCAATCTTTCCTCCCTGCCCTTTGCGAACGCCGCGCCAGGCCAGGGACATTTCGGTCCAAGGATCATCCTAGACCGCGTCACGCCAGTTTCACAAGGGGGGAAACGGCGCGCGCGATCAAGATCCATGTTAACTTTCGGTCGAATCCGGCAGCGCCGGTCGACGATCGAATACCTCATCCACCAAACCGAAAGCCTTTGCTTCTTCCGCTTCCAGGAATGTGTCGCGGTCCATGGCACGCTCAATCTCTTCCAGCGGACGACCCGTGTAGGTCGCGTAGAGGCTGTTCAGCCGCTGGCGGATACGCAGGATTTCCTTTGCCTGGATTTCAATGTCGCTCGCCATGCCCTGCGCACCGCCCGAGGGCTGATGCACCATGATCCGGGCATTAGACAGCGCGATACGCTTGCCCGGTTCACCCGCCGCCAGCAGGAAACTGCCCATTGACGCCGCCTGGCCGATACACACGGTGCCGACCTGCGGGCGAATATATTTCATCGTGTCATGGATCGCCATACCAGCCGTCACCACGCCGCCCGGCGAGTTGATATACATCCAGATGTCCTTCTTCGGATTTTCCGATTCGAGGAACAACAGCTGGGCGACGATCAGCGACGCCATGTGATCTTCGACCTGGCCGGTAATGAAGATGATCCGTTCACGCAGCAGGCGCGAATAAATGTCGAAGCTGCGCTCGCCCCGATTCGACTGCTCGATGACGATAGGAACCAGCGCGGCCATGGGATCAGACATGATATCGGTCATTATGCTCTTTCAGCTAGGTGCTTTTGCCCGATCACTACATCGGCACAAAAGCGGGGCGGTTCAAGGGGGCGCGTGAACAGACGATGACGTCAGTCGCGGCGGGCGAAGTCGGACGGGGCGCGAAATCCCAGATAGGCAAGGCGACGCACTTCCCGTCGACCACGCACGACCGTATCCAGAATGAGGCCGCAAGTGCCCGACAGCGTCGCCAATATCATCAGCCCCGTCACCAAAATGGCGGTCGGAAAACGCGGCACCAGCCCCGTTTCCATATAGGTGAGAATGAGCGGCGCAGCCAGGATCAATCCCGTTCCTGCAAGTAAAACCGCGAAGATACCAAAGAATAGAACCGGACGTTCGATCCGGTAGAGCGTGATAATCATTCGCAGGATGCGCCAGCCGTCGCGATAGGTGCTGAGTTTACTGACCGAGCCTTCGGGGCGGGCGCCATAAGCCGTCAGGACCTCGGACACCGGCATGGACAGTTCCAGCGCGTGGACGCTGATTTCGGTTTCGATCTCAAAGCCAGCGGACAAGACAGGGAAGCTTTTGACAAAGCGGCGGGAAAAGACGCGATATCCCGACAATATATCGGTGAAGCTACGGCCGAACAGTTGCTTCAGAAGGCCTGTGAGCGCCCAGTTGCCGAAGCGGTGGCCGCGGCGATAGGCTTCTTCCGCCTCGCTCTTGCGCGCGCCTACGACCATGTCGAGATTGTCGTCCAGCATGGCCGCGACCATGCGCGGCGCGGCGGCCGCCTCATAGGTCGCGTCGCCATCGGCCATGACATAGATGTCCGCGTCCACATCCGCAAACATACGGCGGACCACGTGCCCTTTTCCCTGCTGCGACACGCGGCGGACGATCGCGCCAACCCCGGCGGCCAGTTCCCGGCTACCATCGCTACTGTTGTTGTCGAAGACATAGATGTCGGCGGTGGGCAAAGCGCGGCGAAAATCCTCGACTGTCTGCACGATCGCGCCTGCTTCATTGTAGCAGGGCAAGAGGACCGCGATCCGAGGCGTGGCGATCCCCTCTGCGCTCTCCACTGCCGGAAATTCCTTCATCGACCCCAAAACCTTTTACATCCCTGCATTCAGACCCGCTATCAGCGGAGTGTCTGCCAAAGCAACGGCGCAATATTGCCTGAATCATTATACTGCCCGGCATGAACGGGCTGGATTAACATTTCATCTGCCACGCCAGGGCAGAAATGAAAAGCGCCCGTCCTTCCCTCGGAAAGACGGACGCTTTCACATTTCTGGCCTTGCGCCCGCCGGATGGACCGTGGAGCAAGATAGAACCCCGCAGGCCTTTGCCTGCTGCCTTATTCCGCCTTGGCGGCAGCCTTCTTGGCCGGAGCCTTCTTGGCCTTAGGCTTTTCTTCGGCAGCGGCCTCGCCAGCCACGGCGTCGTCCTTCTTGGCTGCAGCCTTCTTCGCCGGCGCCTTCTTGGCAGGCGCTTCGGCGGCAGGAACCTCTTCAGCTTCAGCAGCCTTTTTCTTGGGAGCCGCGGCCTTCTTCGCCTTGGGCTTTTCGTCATGGTCATGACCACAACCCGGCCCGTGAACGTGCGGCTTCAGGTCGCCATCTTCAGCCTCGATCGCGGCTTCCAGCTCTTCACGGCTGACGGCGCGTTCGCTGATCTCGGCCTTTTCGAACAGGAAGTCGACGACCTTGTCTTCATAAAGCGGCGCACGCAGCTGAGCGGCAGCCATCGGGTCCTGACGGACATATTGTACGAAACGTTCGCGATCCTGCGGACCGTACTGCTGTGCAGCCTGCATGATCAGGCGGTTCATTTCCTGGTCCGAAACGGTCACGCCGTTCGCCTGACCGATTTCCGAAAGCAACAGGCCCAGGCGGACGCGGCGCACGGCGATGGAGTGATAGTCTTCCCTCTCCGCTTCCATCTCCTTGATGGCGGCCTCGGGATATTCCTCATGGCCAGCTTCGTGCTGAAGCTGCGCCCAGATCTGGTCGAACTCGGCCTCCACCATGGTCGGCGGCACGTCAAAATCATGAGCAGCAGCCAACTGGTCGAGCAGCTTGCGCTTCATATATGTGCGCGTCAGGCCGTTATGTTCCTGCTCGATCTGGCCCTTCAGCAGCTCCTTGAGCTTGTCCAGACCTTCGAGGCCCAGCGACTTGGCGAAGTCATCGTCCAGCTTGGGCTTTTCCGCGTTCAGGATCGCCTTGACGGTGACGTCGAAGGTCGCCGTCTTGCCAGCGAGGTGCGCTGCACCATAATCTTCAGGGAAGGGAACCGTGATGGTCTTCTCTTCGCCCTTCTTGACGCCGGTCAGCTGTTCTTCAAAGCCCGGAATGAACTGGCCCGAACCGATCTTCAGCTTCACATCTTCGGCTGAACCGCCTTCAAAGGCTTCGCCGTCAATCTTGCCGACGAAATCGATGGTTAGCGTGTCGCCGTCCTTCGCCTTATGCGATGCGGCATGTTCTTCCAATGCACCCTGCTGAATGGCGATGCGGCCAGCGGCCTCGTCCACCTGGGTGTCGGCGACTTCGACGGTGAGCCGTTCCAGCTTCAAACCATCGGTGCTTGGGGCGGCGATTTCGGGCAACACTTCCAGTGCAACCTTCACCTCGGCGTCCTTGCCGAATTCGAACCCTTCATCCAGTTCGACCGACGGCTGCATCGCGGGACGCAGCTTGTTGTCCGAAATCAGCTTTTGAATGCTGTCCTGGATGGAGCCGTTGAGGGCGTCCCGCTTCAGCGATTCGCCATGCATCTTCTTGACGAGGTTGGCGGGCACCTTTCCAGGGCGGAAGCCAGGCATGCGGACCTGTGGGGCGATGGCAGCCACTTCCCTTTCCACCCGGGCGTCGATATCCTTCGACGTGATGGTCACGGTGTAGGCGCGCTTCAGGCCTTCGTTCAACGTCTCGACAGTCTGCATCTCTTCTCTCAAACGCTTTCTTCAGCTGAATTCGATGGCGCCTGCTGTGACACAAGGCCTGGCGCACTGGTGCGGGCGAAGGGACTCGAACCCCCACATCTTGCGATACCAGAACCTAAATCTGGCGCGTCTACCAGTTTCGCCACGCCCGCATCGGTCGCCGGTCGGCGCGGCATAGAGAAAAGCATCCGGGGAGGCAAGCAATAGTGGATAACACGCACGGAACCCTACGCCCGGCCCGCGCGTAGCCCTTGGAAAGGAGAGACACATGGCCACACAACCCGACCCGGACCCGATCAACGTCCCCCCGCCGGACACGATCCAGCCGCAATCGCCCCCGGAAGCGCCGCCACCATCAACGCCCGACGAAATGCCGGGAGAACAGCCGCCCGGCGTCGTGCCCCACCGCCCCGATTATGATCAGCCCGATCGATCGATTCCAGAGGTGCCGCCGGATTGACGCCAGCATACCGGCCATTTTGCCGCATCAGCGCAAACTTTTATCGCTGCATGGGTCCAGATTTGCCTTCCGGCGCTGGACAGGTCCTTGCGGGCATGATTGAACCGCGAACAAACATGGATAGCGGGAGAGGCGCGGCTGGCAACAAGGGAGTCGACGTGCATCAGGTTCGCGCCAAGTTAGATTGGTTCAAGACGGTCATTCTTCCACAGGAACCGGCTCTTCGCGGGCGGCTCCGGCGGATATTGCCTGCCACTCAGGAACTGGACGACATGGTCGCGGAGGTTCTTGCCCGCGCCTATGCTACCGAAAATTGGCAGAATGTAGTTACCGGTCGCGCTTATCTCTTCACGATCGCGCGCAATCTGGTCATCGACACCGCTCGCCGTAACAAGGTTGTCAGTTTCGAAACGATCGCCGACCTGGAATTGCTGCAGGGCGGTCACAATCTGGAAGCGCAGATCCATGCCCGTGAAGCACTCCGCCAGGTGGAGATGATTGTAGACACGCTACCGCCCCAGTGCCGCAAGGTGTTCATCCTCCGCCGAGTCCACGAAAAATCGATGTTGGAGATAGCGGCGGATCTGTCCCTGTCCGTTTCTACAGTTGAAAAACATCTGGCCAAAGCAATCGGGATAGTTATGCGGGCTTGGGCAGAACGTGAGGAAACGGATTTCGAACGTGCAGGCGTCGGGGCCAGGTTCAAGCTGCGGAGGCAGGAGCGAGACAGAGGCGGAAGCCGCGCGCCTGCTTGCTAGGCTTCAAAGCGAACCCACGCCGCAGCACGAAGCCGAACTTTGGGAATGGGTAGAGGCCCACCCCAGCCATGCCGTTGCTTTCGCCCAGGCCGAGGCTGCCTGGGACGCGGCAGAACGGCTAAAATGCGTCGCAACCGATATTCCTCTGTCATCCCCGACTGAGGTCTTCGGCGTACGGCAGCAGAAGCGGCTTTCCCGAAATTTGTTGATCGTTGCGGCTCTGGCGGCGATGCCGTTCATCATCGGGGCGCTTGTCATGCTCTTCGACGCCATGGATCAGTGAACGGTGGAGCGCGGCTGAACACCTAGGCTGCGGCGGTCGACCTTGCCGTCAGCAGTCTGGGTCAAACCCATCCTTCCAGCACCTGGTTGGGCGGGCGGTGGCCATCGGCCCAACTGCGGATATTCGCGATGACACGCGCGCCGGTGGCGTCACGGCCTTCGAATGTCGCTGATCCCATATGCGGCAACAGCACCACGTTCGACAGCGCCAGCAAACGCGCATCGACCGCTGGTTCGTGGGCATAGACGTCCAGTCCCGCGCCCGCGATCCGCCCTTCGGAAAGGGCGGCGATCAGCGCCGATTCGTCCGTGATCTCCGCGCGCGAGGTGTTGATCAGATAAGCGTCCGGCCGCATCAGGCCGATACGCCGCGCATCGATCATGCCCCGACTGTCGCTGTTGAGCGGACAGTTGATCGACACGATGTCGCTGTCGGTCAGCAGTGAATCCACATCGGAATGCCATGTCGCCGACAATTCCTGCTCCACCTCGAAAGGCAGGCGGTGGCGGTTGTGGTAGGCAACGGTCAGACCAAATGCTGCGGCCCGGCGGGCGATGGCGCGGCCGATCCGCCCCATGCCGATAATGCCCAGCCTCTTGCCACTGATGCGGTGGCCCAGCATGCCCGACGGGCTCCATCCCGGCCAGTTGCCCGACCGCACCAGCTTTTCCCCCTCCGCCAGCCGCCGGGGCACGGAAAGAATCAAAGCCATGGTCATGTCGGCGGTATCTTCGGTCAGGACGCCCGGCGTATTGGTGACGATGATGCCCCTGCTGCGCGCGGCGCTAAGGTCGATATGATCGACCCCACTGCCGAAACTGGCGATGAGTTGTAGCCGATCGGGCGCGGCTTGGATCAGGGCGGCGTCAATCTGATCAGTGACGGACGGCACCAGCACGTCGCATTGGGCCATCGCGCGGGTCAGGGCGGCGCGATCCATCGGGACATCGCCCACATTGAAAACCGTATCGAACAAGTCCGCCATCCGCGCCTCTACATTGGGAGGCAGGCGGCGCGTGACAATCACGCGCGGCGTGGCGGGACGCGGTTTCTTGGCCATGCAAGGCCGCTATTCCCGGTTGCTGCGATGGTCAAGCGCTTATCCCGGAGCAGGAATATAGTGTCGGGAATAGAGTGGTTGTCGGGCAGGGTTGGCAACGGCTATGGTCGCGCTCGTGAATTCGAGGGGAACGGGTTAGCCATGAAGGGGTATCTGCTCGGCGCGGGAGCGATCGCAGCGCTTTGCGTCGCAGGGGCATCGGGGGCGTCGCCCAAAAAGGCCGTGCCTTACTGGGCCTCCATAAGTCAGGATGAAGCGCGGATGCGCGTGGGACCCAGCCTGGATTATCCGTCCAACTGGGTCTATCGCCGCCGCGACCTGCCGGTGAAGGTAGTGCAGGTGCTGGGCCTGTGGCGCAAGGTCGAGGACCCGGCCGGCACGCAGGGCTGGATGCATGTCCGGCTGCTCAGCGATACCGCAACCGCCATCGTCACTGCCCCCACCGCGCGGATGCGCGCCGCCGCCGATGATGGCGCGCGCGCGGTCTATCGCGCGGAAAAGGGCGTGGTGGGCCGTTTGACGTCCTGCAATGACGGCTGGTGCGCATTTGACGTGGGCGGGCAGCGGGGCTTTGTGCGGGCAAGCGACATTTGGGGCGCGACGCAGTAGCGGATTTATCCGATCGCTCCTTCGCCTCTTGGGGCGCGGATCGCCAAGCCATCTTCCTCATTCAGCCGGTCAACATGCATCAGCCGCTTCACCAGCGGCGCAAGCGCCATCACCACGACGCCGATGCCGATCGACCACCAGCCGATCCGGTCATAGACCGCCAGCACCCCGTCGCGCGACGCCACGCCGTCGTTCCCGCCCGTGGCCGCCGCGATCATGCCCGCCGCATATTCGCCGAGCGCCATGGCGAGGAACCAGATCCCCATCATCAGTCCGATCATCCGCGACGGTGCCAGCTTTGACATAGCCGACAAGCCAACGGGCGACAGGCACAGTTCGCCAAGCGTATGGCAAAGATACAGGAGGAAAATGAATAGCAGCGGGGTCAGCGTGCCGGGCGCGCCGCTGCCCGCGACTAGGACAAGGAACCCTGCCCCCACCAACGCCAGCGCCAGGCCGAATTTGGCCGGAGTCGAAGGCTCCCACCCCCGCTTCGCCAGCCAGATCCACGAAGCGGCCATAACCGGTCCGAACAGGAGGATATAGGCCGCGTTCACTGACTGGAACATAGACGCAGGCACATTGAATCCCAGGATACTGCGGTCGGTGTAGCGGTCAGTGAACAGAGCGAGCGAGGAGCCGGTCTGCTCATAAAGCCCCCAGAAGATCGGGTTGATGACCAGCAGGAACAGCACCGCCAACATCCGGTCCCGCCCGATCCGCTCCATCCGGCCAAAGGCTTCCCAGAGGATGTAGACCACCACGAGCGCGCTGGACGCCACCAGCATCCAGCCGACGATCGCATGCTGCTGGATCAGGAACCAGCAGAGCAGGATCGACAGCAGGCTGGACAGATAGACCAGCCATTCCCGACTGATGATGCCGCCCACCCGTTCGGCCAGGCGCACGGGATCGGGCGGTTCGCCACCCCCCTGCAGCAGCGGCCTGCACCAGACGAAACCGATGACCCCCGCGATCATGCCCACCGACGCCGCGCCAAAGCCCCAGTGCCAGCCCCAGCGTTGGCCCAGATAGCCGCAGATCAGCGGCCCGATGGTCGCACCCACATTGATGCCCATGTAAAAGATCGTGTAGGCCGGGTCCCTGCGCATGTCGGCGCGCGGGTAAAGCTGCCCCACCAGTGCGGACACGCTGGACTTCAGGAATCCGGTCCCCGTGATGACGGTGGCGAGGCCAAGCCAGAACAGGCCCAGGCCCATCCTGCCATCCGAAACACCGCCTTCCAGCCCCAGGATGATGTGGCCCATGGCGATGACGACGCCGCCGAACAGCACCGCCTTGCGCTGGCCCAAGTAACGGTCGGCCAAATAGCCGCCCATCAAGGGCGAAATGTAGATCAGCGACATGTAGGCGCCATAGGCGTAGGACGCGTCGCGATCGGAAAACAGGAAGTGCTGCGTCACGTAGAAGATCAGCAGGGCGCGCATGCCGTAGAATGAAAAGCGTTCCCACATTTCCATGAAGAAAAGCAGGAACAGTCCGCGCGGATGACCGAGCCAGGTCTTGGCCGTTTCGCCTCCGCTCGTTTCACTCGCAATCGCCATGCCGGAAAGCGTAGAGCGGAAATCATGGCACTGTCAAAGCAGCGAGGCGCACTTGCGCGAAAAGGCGCGGCGCGCCATTTGAGGCCGCATGTTCAATGACCTTAGCAACCCGCTTTCCCTTCTTCGCACCCGCCGGTCGGGCAAACCGCGCGACCTGATCGCGCCCGGCCCCGATGACGGGCAGCTGCGCCAGATGTTGGAAATCGCGCTGCGAACGCCCGACCATGGCAAAATTGCCCCCTGGCGCTTCGTCATCGTGCCGCAGGACAGGCGCGATGCCCTGGCGGCGGTTCTGGATGCAGCCTATCGCGCGGAAAAGCCGGGTGCGGGCAGGCTGGAGCTGGAGGCGATGCACCAGTTCGCTCATCAGGCTCCCACGCTGGTGGTGGCGCTATCCGCGCCCGTGGCTGGCAGCAAGATCCCGACGTGGGAACAGGAACTGTCCGCAGGGGCAGCCATCATGAACCTGCTTCACGCCGCCCATGCGATGGGTTTTGCCGGGGGATGGCTGACCGGCTGGCCCGCCTATAATGAAGATGTGCGCGCCGCTTTCGCGAAAGATCAGGAACGCATTGCGGGATTCCTGTTCATCGGCACGCCTGGCAGGCCGCAGGAAGAACGGCCACGGCCATTATATGATGAAAAAGTGTCTTTTTGGGACAGATAGTTGCCGTATCAAGCCCGACGCACACCGCGCTTTGCTTGACCTGAATGGCTGTATTATGGCACTGATGCACCCATGGTGGAAGAGTCCAAGCCTGTATATCTGCGACTGAGGGAAATAATCGCCGCGTCCATATTGGACGGCAGCTACAGCGATGGCGACATGCTTCCGTCGGTGCGGGCGCTGGCAGCGCGGCAGGGCGCAAATCCGCTGACCGTCGCGAAGGCCTATCAATGTTTTCAGGATGACGCGCTGATCGTGGTGAAGCGGGGCGTCGGCATGTTCGTGGCCGATGGCGCGAGCCGCCGATTGCGTGAAGCGGAGCGCCGCCGTTTCCTGGACACCGTCTGGCCCCCGGTTGCCGATCAGATAAAGAGGTTGGGCATTTCTGCCGAGGACCTGGACATCCAACGCGTCTGACACGGGTTCAGCGCGCGGCCCGCTTTCCGCCTTTTTCCTTCATGGCAGCGTAAGCCTGCGCCAGATGCGCGCGCAATATCGGATGGCGCGGAGCAAGCGCTACGGCCTTTTCCAACAGATCAACGGCTGGTTGACGCTCTCCGTTCGCGAGCAGGACCCAGCCATAAGCGTCCGCCGTCACCGGGTTGCCCGGCAAGAGCCGGTAGGCATGAGCGGCGTAGGCGCGGGCGGCGCGGACATCGCCCCCTTCTAGCGTCGCACGGGCAAGATCAGCCATCAGCAGCGCGTCATTGCTGCCGACCCGCGCCTGAACGCCGCGCAATAGGCGGGCAGCGCCGCGCCAGTCGCCCTGCTGCATCGCCACAGCCGCCCCGAGCCGCAGCGCTTCTATATCATTGGGATTCTGGGCGAGATATGTTTTGACGATCTGCGCCGACCTGCCCGCATCCCCAAGCCGCCGCCATGCCGACGCCAGCCGCAGCACGGCTTCCTGCGAATAGCGAATGTTCGCGCCAGCCTCATAAGCGCGAACGGCTTCGCGCGATCGTCCGGCTGCGTCGAGCGCATCCCCCAGCACGAGCCATGCCGCCGGGGCACCTGGATTGGCCTGACTCAACTGCCTGGCGCGGTCGATCGCCTGATCGGGCCGACCATTGTTCAGCAGGGCGCGGATATAGGGAATATTGTCGCTGGCGGACGCCGGATCGGCAGGCGCTGACGCTTGCGCAATGATGGCGTCGCGCGGACTGATGAAGGGAGTGGCGGAAGGGCGCACGGGCCATGCGGCGCGGGCCAGCATATCCTGCACCATGTCGGTTCGTCCCATCGCCTCCTGCACACGTGCGGCAAGGGTCAGGACATAGGGATCGGCATCGCTTTGGGCGACCATGGGGGCCAGCACTTCAGCCGCTCCGGCATAATCTCCTGTCTCATGCAAAGCGCGCGCCAGCAGGGTGCGAACGATTTCATTAGCGGGCTGTTCTGCAACAAGGGGGGCGAGCGTCTGGGCCGCCAGGACCGCATTGCCATTTTCCATCAACAGCACGCCGCGCAGCAGGATCGTCGCCGGTTCAGCATCCAGCCTGCCGCCCGTACGCACCAGAAGCGACCGAGCGAGTTCCACCCTGCCCGCGCGCGCCGCCATCACCGCCTGCATGAACCAGGCGCGCGCATTGCCCGGATCGATCGCCAGCAATCGCCGCGACACGCTCAACATCCGCGCCGCCGCGCCGCTGTCCGCCAGAGTCGCGCCATATTGTTCCAGCGCGGATATATTTTCAGGGTCACGCTCCAGCGCACGTTCGAACCATGGAAGCGCTGCGGTCAGCCCATATTGCCCCCGCACCAGTTCGCCACGCACGGTCAGCGCATTGACGTTGCCGGGCGCGAGTTGCAGCGCGCGATCCGCCGCCAATATCGCCCCCGCCTGATCGCCGACGGTCATCCGAAAGCGGGCCATTGCCACCCATGTCTGCGGGTCGGCATCATCCAGTTGCAGCGCGCGGTCGAAAGCGGCTGCTGCGGGACCAATCTCTCCCTTGGCGAGCCAGGCCTGTCCTTCTACCCGCGACGCGATAGCGCGGGAATTGGCGGGAATATCGGCCATGCGGGCCTCGCGCAACGCCGCGTCGTCATCGCCCTGAAGCAGCATCGCTTCGGCCATCAGATGCCGGGTCGCCGCCGCTTCACCGCTCAATTGCCGGGCGCGATCGATCTGCACTCGCGCGCTTTCTCCGTCATGAAGGTCAAGCAGCGCCCGCGCCTGAGCGATGCGCGCTGCGACAGACCGCGGATGGGCGCGGATCGCGTTCATCAGTTCGACCCGGGCCGTGCGGGCATCGCCCTTCGCCAGGGCGGCCACGCCGCGTGACAAGGCCCCGTCCGCCCTCCCCCTATGCCATTGCCACAGCCCCGCCGCCGACAGCAGCACAGCCACGATGGCAGTAAACAGCAGGAATCGGGCGCGGCTCACAGCACTGCCTCAGCGCGCGCCTTCGGGCCATAATACGACCCGCAACGTCTGGATCAGGATCAGGAAATCCAGGAACGGCGTGTAATTTTTCGCATAATAAAGATCATATTCCAGCTTGTGCCGGGCGTCCTCTATCGATGCGCCATAGGGATAATTGATCTGCGCCCAGCCCGTGATGCCGGGCTTTACCATATGCCGTTCCGCATAATAGCGCAGATGCTGTTCCAGATCGTCGACGAACTGGCGTCGTTCGGGGCGAGGCCCGACGAAGCTCATTTCCCCTTTCAATACAGTCCAGGTCTGGGGCAGTTCATCGATACGTAGCTTACGTAGCCAATAACCCAGGCGCGTAATACGTGGATCGTCCTTTTCAGCCCAGACGGCCTGGCCGCTGACTTCCGCATCCTGACGCATCGTCCGCAGCTTCACGATCCAGAATTCCTCGCCGAACAGGCCTACGCGCTGCTGGCGGTAGAAAGCAGGCCCCTTGCTGTCGAGCTTCACCAATATGGCGGCCAGCAGAATGATGGGGCCGGTCAGCAGCAGCAGGAGCGAGCTGGCAATGATGTCGAAAAAACGCTTGGCGATGGAGGACAATCGGCGGCCCGAAGAAAAACCGTCGGAAAAGATCAGCCAACTGGGGTTAACGCTGTCCAGATCGACGCGACCTGTCTCACGCTCCAGAAAAGTCGATATTTCATTCACATGCACGCCAGTCGTCTTGATCCGCAGCAGATCCGACAGCGGCAGCGCGTTGCGTCGTTCCTGCAGGGCCAGCACGACTTCGCTCGCGCCCAGACGGACGACAAAATCGGCGAGATTGTAGATAGCGCTGCGGTTGATCGCTTCCTGAATTACCTGCGGCCCGTCATTCATCGCAATATAGCCGACGATCAGGAAGCCCGACCCCTTGCGATGTTCCAGCTCACGGATGCGGTTGGCACGGTCTCCGGCACCCAGCACGACCAGTCGCCGCTTGAAGGCTTCCCCCCCCAGCATCGACCCCAGCAGCAGCCGCACCGCCAGCAGCAGCGCGATCGACAGGCTCATGGCGTAAAGGGAATTGGATCGCCACAGGGTCAAGTCAGGCAGCGCGAAATGCATGACCGACAGGAATATCACACCCAGGGAAATCGCGACGAGCAGCCGCGCGAGGGCAAACCGGATCGATTGCAGCGCCTCTGTCCCATAGACGCCCACTGCGATCATGCCAGTCTGGATGGCCAGAACAAAGCTCAAAAGTGGGGCGATGCGCGTAGCAATATGGTCTACGTCCATCCCGATCTGGCGGGCCCGGATGAGCCATCCCGCTTCAGCGGCGCAAAGCAGCAGAATGAAGTCCAGCAATCCGAGCAGAAGCACCGCATGCGGCACATAATGTTTGAACAGCCTGATCATCGTTCGCGCTTATTCCCGGTGTTGGCCGTAAGGAAAGGGCCTGTGGCGTCGAACCGGCATGGCGCTGCAAGACGATCCGACGATGAGTGGACCCTTGCACGAAATTCGCAAAGATTCTCTGAAGATAGCGCTATGCGACAGGGAATGCGGGTAATTGGGTCACGGAAGCGTAATCTGCTTTAGCGGCGGTTCACCAATTGGCTGGCCGCATTGTCCGCAGCGTCGCCGACCAGCCGGACGGCAATGTCAGTCGACTCCGCAGCCTCCGTCACATTGCGGCCTTGCTCATTCTCCCGGTCTTTCGTGAGGTAGAAAAAGCCGATGGCCAAAATCAGCGCGATCGCGATCAAAAAGAAGATCAGGCCGCTGCCACGCGCGTCTGCGGGTTCCGAAGCGTCATGCGCCTCAGGATCATCGTCCGGCAGGCCTCTTCCATTTCCTACCATGCGTCCTCTCCTATAACCGCCCCTCCCTACCAAGGTGGCCTTCAGGATTTATTCCGCACTGGAGCCGCTTTCGTCTTCTCTTATTCCCCGTCCCCGGCTCAGCCGGTCAACATCGTCCATAATCTCATCCAGCACCGGTGTATCCCTGGTTTCCTGGCTCCGCCGAGACGGCAGGTCACCGCTATCCAGAATCTGCTCCAGCGCCGCGCGACCGCGTGCAACCCGGCTTTTGATCGTACCGACGGCTACGCCGCAAATTTCCGCTGCTTCTTCATAGGCGAAACCGCCTGCGCCTACCAGAATCAAAGCTTCGCGCTGTGGCTGCGGCAGTTGCAACAGGGCGCGTTGCATATCCGAAAGCTCCACATGCTTATCCTGACCCGCGGGGGCGGCCAGTAGCCGGTCCGCCGTCAGGTCATCCCAATCGCCACGAAAGCGCGAGCGCCGCATTTGCGAAAGATAATGATTGCGCAAGATGATGAACGTCCAGGCGCGCATATTCGTTCCGGCCTGGAACCGCGCACGCGCCGCCCATGCTTTGAGCAGCGTTTCCTGAACCAGATCGTCGGCCAGATCGCGATTACCCGAAAGCGACCGGCCAAACGCACGCAAATGGGGAATGACCGCGGCCAGCTCTCGCTTGAAGTCGGAATCCGACAGCGCTTCGCGCGGCGGTTCCTGATGCTCCACTTGATGGCCCGGCCCTTCGCTCACGGGAACAGCCCCCTCATTGACCGTCGCCCTCGTCACATGAATCGAAGTCGTCAAAGCCATAAAAGCGTCCGCATCCTATACCCATTGCTGCCGACAACCAATGAACTTCACCCTTTAAAATATGCCCAAAGCACAATCAGCATCCCGATCACCACCAGGGGCAGGGATATGCCCAGGATGTAGCGGACGATGTGCGGCGTGGATCCTGAACGAGCGTCTTCGGTAACGATATGCTGTTCATCGTCCTGCATTGCGTCGTCTCCCGATCGTTACGCATCAATAACGCGGGGTCGGAGCAGCGGTTCCGTCCACCTTCCACTCTTTCGCCAATCCCGGCAAATCAGGCCGGCGCGGTCGCTTCGTCAAAGAACAACGCCTGCGAAATCGCGGCTTTCACGGTCGATCGCTGAAACGGCTTGGTAATGAGGAAGGTTGGTTCGGGTCGCTCACCGGTCAGCAGTCTTTCCGGGAAGGCGGTGATGAAGATCACCGGAACCGAAAATTCGGCAAGGATGTCCTTCACCGCATCGATACCGCTGGAATCATCAGCCAGTTGAATGTCGGCGAGCACCAGGCCCGGTCGTTCCGCCATGGCTTCCCGCACGGCATCTTCCCGCGTGACGGCGATGGCCGTGACTTCATGCCCCAGGTCGCGCACGATGGTTTCGATATCCATCGCGATGATCGGTTCGTCCTCGATGATCAGGACCTTGGCGCGGGTCTGCGCTTCGATCTCGCTCAGGGCTTCGTCGACCAACGCCTCGACATCGATCGGCTCCAGCCCGATAAGGTAGCCCACATCATCGACGGTAAAACCTTCCAGCGCGGTCAGCAGCAGCGCCTGGCGGGGCAGCGGGGTCAACCGGGCAAGGCGAGCCTGCGCGACGGCTTCATGCCCATCCGCGCCGGACAGGACCGGGCCGTCTTCCAGATGAGATGACGACCAGATGGCATGGAAAATCTTGTAAAGGCCCAGTCGCGGATCGACGTTGGCCGGGAACTCTTCCGGCGCGGCAACGATCGCTTCCAGCGTAGCCCGGACATAAGCATCGCCATGCGCCTGGCTGCCCGTGAGTGCGCGCGCATAGCGGCGCAGAAAAGGAAGATGGGGGTGCAGTTGCTGTCCTAGCGACATCTGTAAATCTTCTCCCAGCCCCAGGGGGCGCATTGTTCCGAACCATTGCCAGAGGAGGAGGATGGATCGCAGATGCCGATGTGGCAAGTCCCCCGCCCCTGTGAAGCCGCCGAATTGCCTGACAGCAAAAAATGCTTCGTGTGACGGAACCAACAAAGCGACGATTTGTTTCACAGCCGGTCGGTTTTTTCATTGACGCCCAGAAATTTCGTTGCGCGACGTGCTCTACGATCGATTGACGTCATCCGGGAAAGCCGCGAAGAGAACAGGCCGGGTATTCAGAGGGACGTTATTTTGGTGGCTTCAGCGACGGAACGGGATGTGAAGGGAGGGGACAAAACAAATGTCGGTGCCAACTCCCCCACTTCGGGCGTGAAAGCTGATCCCACGTCCCGGAAACGCCCGTCTTCGGCCAAGGAAGGGAGCGAGGTGTCGAACGCCTTGCGCACCGTTTATCAGCGCGCGGTTGAGGAGGATATTCCCGCCGAAATGCTCGACCTTCTGCGCAAGCTGGACTAGTCAGCAGTTCGGCAGCCTGACCGTCGTCTGAGGCGGGAATGCAAAGGGGGTGATCTTGCGTTTCGAAGCGGCCCAGTCGAAACTTTCCGCCACCCTACGGGTTCCATGTGACTGCGCGGGCACCTTGCTCGCCTCCACGGAAACTTTTGCGAAATGGCGAATGGCCCTGGCGATCGCATGATCGCAAGCCGCTCCTTTCGGCGAACCTGTTGCTCATGCGCCCTTTGAACAGCATCATCCAGTCCACCGGCGTCAAGATGTTCCTCATCCTGACGCTCGCGTTGCTGCCGCTGGGCCTGTTGGCCCTGATTGCATCGCTCCAGGCTATCCGCACGGCTGATCTGGAAAAGGAAGCATTGCTGCGCGTGGCCGTGACGCAAAGCGCGCGCAAGCTGACCACCGACCTCGCCTCCGACCGGACGGCGATGATGCTGACGGCGAACGCTCTGGCGAGCGGAGATGCCGATACCCGCATGTGCCGCAGGCTCGCAGTCTTTTTGACGTCACATGACCGCGAAGGCGCGCGCTACTATATCTATGATCGCAACGGACGCCGCTTGTGCGGGTCGTCCCGGCCAGAACCGCGCGGGTTGGCCGGGGGAAGCCGCTTCACGCCGCGCGCGGTCGAATTGCTGCCGCAGTCAGCTTTTCTGGTCAGCCGCGCGCAAAGCACAGACGGCAGCATCGTCGCGCTGGCCTATTATTCGCGTGCTTATCTGGAAGCGATCACCAATCCAGCGACCGGGTTGCAGAACCGACAGCTCAGCCTGCAACAGGGTGACCGCACGTTGATCGTCAGCCGCCCTTCCCAAGACCTTGGCGGCCACAGCAGCAGCCTGTCGGCACGGCTGGATCCGCCCGATATCCTGCTGACCATGACCCTGCGCGATCCCCCGGTGACGCTGGCGCGGATGTTGTCGCTGTTCCTGCCGCTGGTCATGTGGTTCGCAGCAGCCGCTATCGGCTGGTTCGTGGTGAACCGACTGTTGATCCGTCCGCTGGTCATGCTGCGCCGGGCGGTTGCCGCCTATCATCCCGGCGAAGTGCTGGAACCCATGCGGCGCATCCGCACGCCCGCGCAGGAAATCGTCGCGCTGGGCGAAACCTTCCGGGAAATCAGCGAAGATGTCGCCACCCATGAGGCCGAAATGGCCGAAGGGCTGGAAAGGCAGCGCAAGCTGACGCGCGAAGTGCACCACCGCGTCAAGAACAACCTGCAAATCATCGCCAGCCTCATCAGCCTGCATGCACGTTCGGCGCATGACCCGGAAGCTGTGGAAGCCTATGCATCGATACAGCGCCGGGTCGATGCCCTGTCGGTCGTCCACCGGAACCATTATGCCGAACTGGAGGAAAATCGCGGCGTCGGCGTTCGCTCCCTGATCAGCGAACTGTCCGCCAGCCTGCGCGGCACCGCTCCGGCAGAAGCCCGCCGTTTCGCTATCCAGATCGACAGCGACAATCTGCACATCAGTCAGGATGTGGCCGTCCCCATCGCTTTCCTGCTGACCGAGCTGGTGGAGCTTGCCATGGCTTCGGACCCGCAGGCAAGCATGCGGATTTCCGCCCATCTCGACAGCAGCAGCGCTAACAGGGCCATCCTGCATGTCAGTTCACCCGCGCTGCGCGGCTCCGACGACATGACTGCCCGGATCGACGAACGCTATGGCCGGGTGATGACCGGGCTGTCGCGGCAGCTCCGCTCGCCGCTGGAACATGACGCGGAAATTGGCGACTATGCCATCGCAATCACGGTCCTGCCTGACAGTCAGGCCCGTTGATAATTCCTGCGGAAATCCGCCGCGAATGAAGCGAACCGGCCTTGAGCGATACTGTCGCGGATGGCCTGCATCAACGCCTGGTAAAAATGGACATTATGCTGCGTCATCAGCATGGCACCCAGCATTTCCCCGGCCTTCACCAGATGATGCAGATAGGCCCTGCCCCAGTTCGCGCAGACTGGACAGCCGCAGCGGGGATCGAGCGGCGACATATCTTCGGCAAAGCGCGCGTTGCGGATGTTGAGCGGGCCGGCCCAGGTGAAAGCTTGGCCATTACGGCCGCTGCGCGTGGGCAGCACGCAATCGAACATGTCGATCCCCCGCTCCACCGCGCCGACGATGTCGTCCGGCTTACCCACGCCCATCAGGTAGCGCGGCTTGTTCACGGGCAGCATACCAGGCGCATAGTCCAGACAGGCGAACATCGCTTCCGGCCCCTCCCCCACCGCAAGGCCGCCGACCGCATAGCCATCAAAGCCGATTTCGATCAATTCTTGCGCGGAAGCGCGGCGCAAATCCTCGTTCAGTGACCCCTGCTGGATGCCGAACAGCGCCGCCCGTTCCGCATGATCGCCGCCCTGGTCGAACCCGTCGCGTGACCGCTTAGCCCAGCGCATGGACCGTTCCATGCTCTTCCCCGCTTCGTCATGCGTGCAGCCATTCTTCGTGCATTCATCGAACGCCATAACGATGTCGCTATCCAACAGCCGCTGTATCTCCATCGACCGCTCGGGCGTCAGCATGTGGCGGGAACCGTCGATATGACTTGCAAAGGCAACGCCTTCCTCGCTCATCTTCGTGAGCGCGGACAGGCTCATCACCTGATAACCGCCACTGTCGGTCAGTATCGGCCGGTCCCATCCCATGAAACCATGCAGCCCGCCCAGCCGTGCGACGCGTTCAGCGCCAGGCCGGAGCATCAGATGATAGGTATTTCCCAGGATGATATCCGCGCCCGTCGCGCGCACTTCTGCGGGCCGCATGGCCTTCACCGTGGCGGCGGTGCCGACAGGCATGAAGGCAGGTGTGCGAATTTCGCCCCTGCGCATCTGGATCGATCCGGTGCGGGCCTTGCCGTCGGTGGCGGCGATGGTGAAGGAAAAGCGGGTCTGGGTCACCCGGCGCGCTCTAAAGCATCACACAGCAAAGTGGGACCCGATTTTTGCGAAATGCCATTACGAAGCGATCAGGGCGGCACCGGCCATGCCTGTGGCGCGAACCGTGAGGTCGTCAGCCTTCGCGACGGACACCGTCGAACGCAACGATTGCGTCGATATCGAACCCTTCCACGCGACGGTAATTGCCGATGAAACATAGGCAGTCGGCGGCGAGGCTCAGACGCCAGGACGCGCCCTCCCTGTCATGTAGCAGGAGCGTCACGATCTGGCGGTCGGTGCGATGCGGGTCCATGCATCAGGTTTCTAATTAATAATGGTTAACAAAGCTCTGACGCCAAATTTTACAGATGTGCACAAACTCGCCATGTTGCATTAATACCACGTTAACCATGGTTATCGGGCGCTTACAGCGACTTAATCGCAACAGTCGGCGATAAAAAGGGTTAACAATGGCTGGTTTGCCACAGTGGCGGTTGCGCCGACAGGTCAACACTGGTCTCTTCGGCATGGATCGAAATTTGGGGGCACAGATGATTGATTCCGCGCGATTTAGTCCTACACAAAATGAAGTGGACGATATGTCCTCAGTGCAGGTGCCGGATGCGGTCGACATTCACCAGTTTGCCGCTACGGAAATCAACCCGGCGACGCGTGAAGCGGGCCAGTCGATGTTGTTCGATCTGGGGCAGATCGATGTCAGCTGGGATGAACCATTGGACACATTGTGGGCGTTCATGACGCCTGCGACTCGACCGAACTACAGCCTGCCGATGCTCCGCGACATCCGCCTTTGGCAGACGGAAGCCAAAAGGCTGTTCGACGAAGGTGCCTTGCCCGCCCGCTATATGGTGCTGGGTTCGCGTTTTCCCGGTGTCTTCAACCTGGGCGGCGACCTTGAACTGTTTGCTGGCTGCATCGAACGGGGCGACCTGGCCGGGCTGGTCAAATATGGTCATGCCTGCATCGACGTCGTGCATCGCGCATGGCGCAACGCGGACATGCCCCTGATCTCCATCGCGCTGGCCCAGGGCGATGCGTTGGGCGGCGGGTTTGAAGCACTGCTCTGCTTTGACGTGGTGGTGGCTGAACGCAGCGCCCGATTTGGCTTGCCCGAAATGTTGTTCGGCCTGTTCCCCGGCATGGGTGCCTATTCCATTTTGTCCCGCAAGCTGGGACGCCGCATGGCGGAACGCATGATCCTGTCTGGCAAGGTCTACACGGCCGAAGAAATGTACGACATGGGCGTCGTTACCATCCTGGCCGAAGATGGCGAGGGCGAACAGGCGGTGCGCGACTATATCACCGGCAACCGCCCTCATCACGCAGGACATGTCGGCGTGTTCGAGGCAGGCCGCCGGGTCGATCCTATCGAATATTCGGAACTGAAGGACATTGTGGAAAATTGGGCCGCGACCGCGCTGAAGCTGGACCCCAAGGATCTGCGGATGATGCGACGGTTGGCTTCGGCCCAGACGCGCCTGACGAAATAGCCATCGTTCAGGCGCGGCGTTTGTCCTGCATCAGCGTGACGACGTTGCTCTTGTCCCGAGCCATTGCGCGCATCATGTCGAGCAAATCTTCGGCGGGGATCGGTCGGCTGAGGACAAAGCCCTGGACGTTCGTAAAGCCCATGTCGCGCGCGGATTGAAGCTGTTCTTCCGTTTCTATGCCTTCGGCAACGGTTTCCACGTCCAGCGAATGCGCAAGATAGGCCACCGATTGCGCGATGGCGCGATCCCGTGATCCTTCCTTCACGCTACGCATGAAGCTTTGGTCCACCTTCAGAGTATCGAACGAATAGTCGCGCAGATAGCCCAGCGACGAATAGCCGGTGCCAAAATCATCCAGCGCCAGCCTTAGCCCGATCCGTTGCAGTTCCAGAAGGATCAGGCTGGTGCGACCGCTATCCTCCAGGAAGATCGATTCGGTCACTTCCAGTTCCAGCCTGCGCGCCTTCAGTCCCGACCGCATCAGCGCCGAAATGACGGCGCGCGGCAGCCCGTCGCTCTTGATGAGGGCCGGCGAGATATTGACGGCAACGCGGACATGATCGTCCCATTCCATCGCATCCTGGCACGCCCGCTCCAGCGCCCAAGCGGTGATGGGTTCGATCAGGGAACAACTTTCGGCGATCGGAATGAATTCGGCGGGCGAAATGCGCCCCATCACCGGATGATCCCAGCGCATCAGCGCCTCGCAAATGGAGATCTGGCCCGTCGCGGTGTCGAAGATGGGCTGATAGTGCAGCAGCAGCTCGCCATTGGCGAGCGCCGTGCGCAACCCAACTTCCAGATCATAGGTCCGGTTCTGCCGTTCCTTCATCTTCCAGTCGAAGAAGGCATAGCAATTCCGCCCGGCATGCTTGGCCTGATAGAGTGCCATGTCTGCATGTTGCAGCAGTTCCTCGCTGCCATGACCATCCTGCGGCGCGACTGCGATGCCCATCGAAGCGGTTATGGTGAGGTGATAGCCACTAACTTCGAAATCATGGCTGAATTCGACCATGACGTCGTCGGCGATCTGTTCGGCGATCTCCTGGTTCGCGCCGGGGCAGATGAGAATGAATTCGTCCCCGCCAAAACGCGCGATATGCCCGCGCCTGTCGAGGGCGCGAGCCATGCGGTCCGCAACCGCGCAGAGCAATTGGTCGCCTATGATATGGCCCAGCGAGTCATTGATTTCCTTGAACCGGTCCAGATCCATCCAGAAAACCGACATCGATTCCTGATCCGAAGTCCGGTTATCAAACAGTTCCCGAAGCCGCATCTGCATCGCCATCCGGTTTTCCACACCGGTCAGGCTGTCGAATCGTGCGAGCCGCTCGAACTTGGTGGCCAGCTGGGACTTTTCATATTTACCCTGAAGCGCCTCGACGACAATGCGGTGGGTGGTCCGGGTGATTTCCGCCATGGCGAAGATCATCAGGAACAACATCGCGGCCAGGACATAATAGCCCAGGCCCCCGGCCAGGACTAGGCCAAGCGACGTGGGCAGCAGGGCAAAACAGGTCTGGCCGATCGCCACCTCGACACGACCAGCATTACGCCCGGAAATGCCGCCCGAATAGGCTGCGACCAGGCAAACGCTCAGGATGTGCAGCGATGCGTCGCCCGTGAGCAAAAGGGTTGCAAAGGCAAGCGTGCCGAGCAGCGCAGCATAGCTCCACGCGCCTAGTTCATAGGCCAGGCCCCAGATTGCCCGCGTGGGGCCGTGCTGGTGCGCAAGTTGGCGCTGGAAATAGACGGCGGATACCGACCGGCTGATCGCGACGATGGTGATGAGGCAGGCAATCAGGGTGATCGCGGGCCGTTGTGCATGATAAGCGACGACGAAACTCAAGGCACCACCCGCAATCGCTCCGATCATCAGCGATCCGGGCGAAGCGTAGAGCGATTTGACGAGGCTATCCCGCACCTCAGCGCTCTGCTGGGAATCGGGAGCAAGGCGCTCGCGCAAATTTGCGCTCAAGTGGCGAAGGAAGCGAAACACGTCTCCGCCAGCTTTGGCGGAACATGATTTCCATTTCGTAAACTTTAGTCGCCGGAGACGTCCGCAATGGACGTTTTCCAGCGATTACGAACGGCGGACTTCTGCCGCCGCCATTAAAAAAAAGGCCGACGGATCGCTCCGTCGGCCCTTCTCGTTTCGCTAGGGCGAAGGACTTAGAAGTCCATGCCGCCCATGCCACCCATGCCGCCGCCGGGCATGCCCATCGGCGCCTTGTCGTCGGCGGGCGCTTCGGCGATGCAGGCTTCGGTGGTGATCAGCAGGCCGGCGACCGAGGCCGCGTCCTGCAGGGCAGCGCGAACAACCTTGGTGGGATCGATGACGCCAGCGGCGACAAGGTTCTCATAGGTGTCGGTCGCGGCGTTGAAGCCCTGGGTCTCATCATTTTCGCGCAGCAGGTTGCCAGCGACAACCGCACCATCGACGCCCGCATTCTGGGCGATCTGGCGCAGCGGCGCTTCGATAGCCTTGCGGATGATGTCGATACCACGGGTCTGGTCGTCGTTCACGCCCTTCAGGCCTTCGAGAGCCTTGGTTGCGTACAACAGAGCCGTGCCACCACCGGGGACGATGCCTTCTTCAACGGCTGCGCGGGTTGCGTGCAGCGCGTCGTCGACGCGGTCCTTGCGCTCCTTGACTTCGACTTCCGAAGCACCACCGACCTTGATGACAGCAACGCCGCCAGCCAGCTTGGCCAGACGTTCCTGCAGCTTTTCGCGGTCATAGTCGGACGTGGTCGTCTCGATCTGCGCACGGATCTGCTCGGTACGGCCCTTGATCGCTTCGCCTTCACCAGCACCATCGACGATGGTGGTGTTGTCCTTGTCGATCGTGACGCGCTTGGCGGTGCCAAGCATGCCGAGGGTGACGTTTTCAAGCTTGATGCCGAGGTCTTCGGAGATCACTTCGCCCTTGGTCAGGACGGCGATGTCTTCCAGCATGGCCTTGCGGCGGTCGCCGAAGCCAGGTGCCTTGACCGCAGCGACCTTCAGGCCACCGCGCAGCTTGTTGACGACCAGGGTCGCCAGCGCTTCGCCTTCGATGTCCTCAGCGATGATCAGCAGGGGACGACCTGACTGAACAACGGCTTCGAGGATCGGCAGGATCGACTGAAGGTTCGACAGCTTCTTTTCGTGGATCAGGATGTACGGATCAGCCAGCTCGACAGCCATCTTTTCCGGGTTGGTCACGAAATAGGGCGACAGGTAGCCGCGGTCGAACTGCATGCCTTCGACGACGTCCAGCTCGAATTCGAGGCCCTTGGCTTCTTCGACGGTGATCACGCCTTCCTTGCCAACGCGCTCCATCGCTTCAGCGATCTTTTCGCCAACGACGGTGTCGCCATTTGCCGAAATGATGCCGACCTGGGCGATTTCCTTCGTGCCAGCAACGGGCTTGGAACGGCCCTTGAGATCCTCGACAACCTTGGTCACGGCCAAATCGATGCCGCGCTTCAGGTCCATCGGATTCATGCCGGCGGCAACCGACTTCATGCCTTCGCGAACGATGGCCTGGGCCAGAACGGTCGCGGTGGTGGTGCCGTCACCGGCGATGTCGTTGGTCTTCGAAGCAA
>CBFHAG010000032.1:0-24504 GCA_965653535.1 uncultured Sphingobium sp. | reverse complement strand
GCCCGGCCCATAGTGAACCGGCTGCGATTGAGGATCAGGTCGCCACCGACTGTGCCGGTAGCCCCGTCAGAGCGCAGCGTGATCGGGCCGCTCACGGTCGCGGCGATATCATCCCGTTCCAGCAAGGCGGCATTGTCAGCCTGGAGCCGCAGGTCCATGGCCACGCCTCCGATGCCCGCAAAGGTGAAATTCCCCGCGCCTGTCACCGACCCGCCGTTTCGCGCGGTGGCAGAAAATTCGGAGATGACGAGTTGCGCCCCGGAAAAGCGCCCACGCGCCTTGACGCCATTCAGACGCATGCCGGTAACGGGGCTGTTGATGGCGGCCTTGTCCGTTGTGAGCGAACCGGAAATGACCGGATTGCCCAAAGTGCCACGCGCATCGGCCGACACGCTGACCGGGCCGGAAATGTCGACAATCTCCACTCCAGTCAGCCGCCAGAGCGTGTCAGCCGTTCCCTTGAACCGCAGTTGAGCGAACAAGGGCGCGCGGTTCAGCCTTTCCACCAGCCCTCCCTGACTGCCCAGCGGGGTCAGCAGCGCCTGGCCGCGCCCAATGGTCTGCCCATCTGCGGCAAAGACCATGCGGGTCGCCAGCCGGTCATTCGTCAGCATGATATTGACGCCAGCATCGACAGGTCGCGAACTGAGCGACAGGCCGGAACGGGTGAGGCCGCGAACCCGCAAGTCACCCTTGCCGCTGGGCAAACCGCCGCGCGTGTGAACATAGTTCAACGTTCCAGTGGCTGTGCCACCCAGACCCAGATCATCATAGGCGATGTCCAGAAGCGCGAGGGGCAGTTTGTTCATCCGCGCGTCGACGCGTGTCGTCCCCCCGCTCAATTCCCCGCCCAGTTGCAGGGATCCACCCGCATAGCTGATGGTCGTCGGGGACAGCCGCCATCCACCATTGATCCGGGTGAAAAGCGCCGCGCGCGTCAAGCGGATAGGCCGTGCGTCAACCGTCCCCTTGGCGGTCAGGCGGATACTGTCAGGTTCGACCTGCGCCTCTCCCTGAAGATCGAACAAGCGCCCGCGCTGGCCTGACAGGCTACCCCTGACGACGCCGCGCCCGCCGGTCATTTCGGCGTTGGCCGTCATCCGGCCCACCAGCATGCCGCCCACGCGCAATCCGCGCGCCTGCATCGCGGCATTAACGGATGCGCCTGCGGGATTGAGCAGGATGGTCGCGTCCAGCTTGCCGCGCCGCACCGTTATGATGGTCGGCCCATCAAAACTCGCGTCGGTCGCATCCAGATTCAGCACCAATTGCTGCACGCCGTTTACGGGGGCAAAGGCAATGACGCCCGCGACAGGCCCCGCCACCGCCAGCCGTCCGTCAAGCCCTCCGGTCACCGGGCGCAGGTCGCCACTTGCGGTGACGCCTGACACGGCGACCCGCGCCACCCGAACCACAGCCTGCCCGTTCGGTGGCAATATGATCGTGCCATTGCCCATGAACGGACCGAGGGTTGAACCTCCTTCGGCGGTAAAATCATATCCCGGTTCGCTGGGCGTCAGACGGGCATGCAGATCGATGACACCCAGGGCGTCGAGCGGGCGCGCAAGCACCATATCGATGGATGGGCGCTCGATCCGGCCGTCCAGCGTCAGGCGCAGCGGGCCATATTGCCCATGCCTGCCGCTACCTTCAAAATGGAAGCTGCGATCCGGGCGACGATAGCCCTGAGCGGACAGTTTGAGCAAAGGCGCGTCGAGCGACAGGTTGGAAAAGATCAGCCGCCCGTCCGGTCCCAGCGACAGCCCGCTGCGCAGTGTGGGCAACCCGCCGCCAAGCGACCGGAGGAAGCTGTTATCCAGCCGCCGCATCTTTGCCGCTGCATTGCCGCTAAGGCTGAACGCACCTCCCGCCCCCGGCACGGCGCGTAACCGCGAAACCAGGTCCACCACACCCAGCCCCCGAATGGCGAGACCCCGGATTTGACCATCCAGTCCGAAATCGTAACGGCCAGTCTTGAGGTTGGCCAGCATCAGCAACTTGCCGCCAATCTTGTCCGACCGGATCGACATGGGATTGCTGACGATCTGCTGCCCCTTGATTTGCAGCACCCCGTTCAGCGAAAAATTGCGCACTATGCCTTCGACCAAGTCCCCCTGACCGTCCAGCCGCCGCGCCTTCAACTGCACGGGGATCAACGTGGGACCATTCTTCGCCTTGCGCCCCTTGCCTTCGGCGCGCACGTCGCTGACCAAAGTGCGGTCGAACGCCAGTTGCCTGGCCCGCAGGAGATATTCATAGCCAAAGGCTGCGAAAGGCCCGTCCAGCCTTATGCGCGCGGTGACATCCCGCCCGCGCATCGACTTGAGCAGCGCCTGGGGGCGAACCAACTTCATGTCGACGAGCACATTGTCGAGAGCGTTGTTGCGCAGGTCGAGCGCGCCATCCGCGCTGAGTTCCAGCGCATTGGAACGCAGCGACACGAGGCCGTCGATCCGCCGGTTGGCCATTGTGCCCTTCGCGGTCACCGCCAACCGTGGGGCGGACAGACGCCGGACGAGACCCTGCCCGGCGATGGCCGATCCTTCGACCGAACCGGTTGCCGAATAGGCCCCGCCCCTTGCCGCCAGCCGCAGGTCCATAGCGGGATTGCCGTCCAATGTGCCGGACAGTCGGCCGTCCCATCGCGTCCAACTGCCCTGACCGCGAATACGCAGATTAGCATTCTGACTCAGACCCGCCATCGCCGCCAGCACTCCGCCTTTCGGCGCGTTGGCTGTGACATCGAGATTGAACCGATCATCGTCCGGGCGGCTATCCAGCGCGATGTTCAGCGCGTCGTCGCCGTCCAGCAGCCGGGCCGACAGGTCGATCACTGCGCGGCGGTCGCGAATGTCAGCGTCGCCGACAATGGTCGCCTGCCGCGCCCGCCCCGTCACGCTCCGATCGATCATCAGCCGGTCGATCGAAAACTGCATCAGGCGGATGTCGAAGCCCGGAAGGATCGGGCCTTCGCGCTGGCTTGGGTTCAGCTTGGGCAATTTGTGCAGCGTAGCGATGGGAATGACCAGACGGTCGATGTCCAGCCGATTGGACAGCCATGCAAAGGGCCACCAGTCCAGTTCGACACGCGGCGCTTCCAGAAACGCTCCCTTTGGATCGGACAGGGTCAGGCCGTGGAGCACGGCCCGGCGATAGATGCTGCCTTCTATTCGGTCGACATGGATGCGCAGGCCCGACGGCGGGGTGATCCGATCTATCCGCGAAATCAGGAACCGATGGCCCGACGACGTATCCAGCCAGGTCAGCGCGCCCGCCGCCACGAGCAGCAGCAGAGCGAGCAATCCTGCAATCCATCTCTGCCACGGCCCATCCCAGGCGCGGTGACGCGCGGTTGCCGGGCGCGACTGAAGCTGAACCTCGTCCTCCGCCATCAGAATGCCTGACCCAGCGAAACGTAAACCGCGACCTTAGGATCGCCCTCTTGCGGATTGATCGGTGTCCCCACATCCACCCTGATCGGCCCGAAGCTGCTATAATAGCGCACGCCAAGGCCCGCCCCGATCCTCAAATCGCGAAAGCGCGGCACGAAGCTGGTCGAGATATTGCCTGCGTCCACGAACGGCACCACGCCGAAATTGCCGAACCGTATCCGCGATTCCAGCGAAAATTCGGCCAGGCTCTTGCCGCCGATCGGATCATTGCCGGAATCGCGCGGGCCGATGGCCTGATAGCCATAGCCACGCACCGAAGCCCCTCCTCCCGCATAGAAACGGCGCGACGGCGCGATACGATCCACGGTCGATCCCAATATGGTGCCAAAACGGGCGCGGGCCGCCAGAACGACACGATCCCCCATGGGCTGATAGACGCTGCCGTCCAGCTGGATGCGGGCATAGCCGAAAGTGCCGTTCTGGAAGGACAGCTCAGGACTTAATCGACCACCGAGGCGAAAACCCCTGGTCGGATCGAGCAAATTGTCGCTACCATCATGGGTGAGGCTGAGCGGCACAGCTCCGATCAGGAAGGTGCGCCGGTTGCCTCCGCTAAACGCGTCCTTTTCGTCCGAAGCGATGAATTCGGCCCCGACACGCCAAACCCATTTCTTCTGGAACAATATGTTGGTCTGCCGCTCAATCGCGCCGGACAATGTTATGGTGCGCGCGTCATAGGCATCGCGCTTGATGTTGCTGATGGAAACCAGCCCGGTCAGCACATGATCGCGCCGACGGAAATTGTTGCGCCGAAAGGTGGCAGACGCCGTCTGCTCCTGCGTGCCCAGGACGCCGCGCAACGTCACGGCTCCTTCGGGCGGAAACAGGTTGCGATGCTGCCAGCTGACTTCCGCGCGATACCCTTCGCCGGTGCCATAGCCCAACTCCCCGGCAATGGTCCGCAGCGGCGCGGGCCGCACATCGACCACCAGGTCGACATGTTCCCCATCGCCAGCATCCTTCCGGGTCAAGCCGACCGAGGATACAAGTCCGGTAGCGATGATGGCGCTGCGCAGATCCTCCACATCGGAAGCCATATAGGGGTCGCCCGGTCGGAATCGAGCGATGCGCTGGACATGACTGGCACTGAACAGCCTGTCATTTGTCAGCAGGATGGACCCGAAAGTCCGGTAGGCACCGGGCGTCACGACAATGTCCAGATCGCCCTTGCGCTCTTCATGATCGATATGGACCTCTGGCTCGCCCACTTTGGCGCGGGGAAAACCGTTTTCGGCCAGTGCAAGCGACAGGGCGGCCTGGCCGGACAGGATGGCGTCGGCATCGACGGCATCGCCGGGCTTCAACGGAAATGCCGCGCGCAGCTTTGCCTCACGCTCACCGGCTGCCGATAGCCCCTCCAGATCCACGCTGGACAGCAGGTAAAGCGTTCCCGGCGCGATCTGGAACGTGACCGACAGGTGATCACCCGCAGGCGCGACGGACGTGCGGATGCGGGCAGCATAATAGCCCTTGGCGCGCAGCAGCCGGTCCAGCAACGCCGTGTCTTCCGCAATACGACGGTTGATCTGCGCCAGATTGGCCGGTTTGCCTTCGCCCAGCCGCAAGACCGACAGGTCGCGGAAACGCGCGTCGAACTGCGCGTCGGCGACCTGATCCACGCCTTTCAACTGCAATGAATAGCGGCTTTCCTTTGCGGGGTCGGTGAATTCCCCGGAGGGATCAATCGCTGCGGATGCGGTTGCCTCCGTTTCCGCCTCTCCATCATCCGCCACGACTGGTCTGTCATCGGCCGGGATGTCAGCCATATCATCGGCAGGAAATGGATCGGCGCTGTCGGGTTGATCCAGATCGGGCCAGGCGACCCCGATATCGGGCATGGGGTCGAGCGGCATCTGTTGATCGTCGGCGACGGCGGGTGGGGCAACGCTTTGCGCCTGCGCCTCGGGCCACGACAGCAGCAACAGCGGCGCCAATAAAAGCCGGGCAGCTTGCGGAGTGCCTGAAGTGCGGCAGTTGTTCCGCAAACCGGTGTTCATATCAATGATCTAGACCATTTGGGCAGGGTAGCGCCAGAGCGTATCGTGGGGCACGCTTGAACCGCGCACCGCTCAAAATGCCAGGTTCAGCCGGTCCATCAATGCGCGCGCCGGGTTTGCCGCCTGCTGGGCAGCTGGCCGCGCCATCTTGTCCATGCTGTCCTGCAACCTGGACACCCGATCATATAATTCCTGGCTGGCTTCGACCAGGGCGCGGGCGGCGAAGGGAAAGGCCAAAGCTACCTCCGCATCGGTGCTGGCCGCACGGCCCAGGCGATATTTCTCATCGGTTAGGTCGGCGTCCGCAATCTCTCCCCTCTGCCATGCCCGCTGGCTCAGCAGCCAGGCGATGACGTGCATCAACCGGGTCGTCACCTTGAGCGATTCGCATGCGAAGGATACCCGGCGCAGCGGATCGTCAATCTCCGCCACGGTCGTTTCGCGCTGGTCGAAATAGGAACGGGCTTCATCCGCCATGACCATAGCCTCCAGATAGAGGCCATCGACCAGTCGCCGGTGAAGACCACGGTCAAGGAAAAGCGCAGGAGACATATTGCATTCCTGACATAAAAGATTCGCCTTGTCAGGCCCGCGTGGCACCCATCACGCAGCTTGTCCCATTAAGGGCCGCTTAACCATGGAATTAACCATGAATCGAGCAACCGCCCCGATTCAGGCGATGATGTCGGGGATCAAAGCATCTTCCAGCAACGCGATTTCGTCGCGCAGCCGCAATTTGCGTTTCTTCAGGCGCGCCACCTGCATCTGGTCGCCCGCCCCGGTGCCGATCAACGCGCCGATGGCACCATCGAGATCCCTATGCTCGATTCGCAGCAGTTCCAGCCGACGCATAATGTCTTCCCGGCTCAATCCGCACTCTCTTTCCCGGCCATGCTTCCGAATGCCCCTCTGATAGCTTGGCTCGGGTCATCGGACCATCGCAAAATTTGGCCTATTCGGTCGCAAAGCGACGCGACCCTGAGGACAAAGCGCCAAAATCATGATTTACTCGTTCATCCATCACCCTCACAAGGAGAACGTCATGGAAAATAGCCACATTTCAGCTCTTTCGGCCAAACATGCAGGGCTTGACGCACGCATAAAGGCGGAGTCGAGTCGGCCCATGCCTGATGCGATCCTTGTCGCCTCGCTCAAAAAACAGAAGCTGCGGCTGAAAGAGGAAATGTCGGTCGGGAATTAACCCCCGCATAGGCAAAAGGGGTCGGATCGGCGCAATAGCCATCCGGCCCTTTGCCATCGATCACCTGCCCATCCATAGCGTACCGACGAACACGGCCATATCGGGCCGGGTAGCCGCCCAGCAGGAGCGACGTTAGCGCTTCAACTGCTGCGCGTGCGGATGGGTCGACCGGGGCTGAGCTGCGCTGCGGATGGCAACCGGCTTTCGGGCCAGTTGGGGGTCGATTTCACGTTCGAACGCGATGCCGATCTTGTCCCCGCGCGCCCATACGACCTTGCCCTTCACCCTACCGACACCGCGTAGGTCCATGAAAATCTCGACGCCGGAAGGCACCGGCCTTTCACAATCGGCCATCATGCCCGTGGCGGACAGATTGCGAACCCGCGCGCGTCCCAAAGGAGCGCCGCTGGTCGATTCGAGGCTGGTGAGTAGAAACAGGCTGTCCCTTGGCCCAGACCGCGCCGGACCCCGCTCACCCAATTCCTGTTCGATGTCCATCATCAACCCTTGCGATGCCCGTTATCTCCAACGGCTTGCCATGGGTCGATGGAGAAAGGGTTAATCGTCGCGGGATACTTTTTCCTGGCGCTCGTGCCGCTCCTGGGCCTCCACCGTCATGGTGGCGATTGGCCGAGCTTCCAGACGGCCCAATGAAATGGGTTCACCGGTCACTTCGCAATAGCCATATTCGCCATCATCGATGCGCCGAAGCGCCGCGTCGATCTTGGAAATCAGCTTGCGTTGGCGGTCGCGGGTGCGCAGTTCGATGGACCAATCGGTCTCGCTCGACGCGCGATCGTTGAGATCGGGTTCACGCAATGGTTCGTTCTGAAGGACCGCCAGAGTGCCTTCGGCCTCAGTCAATATCTGCTTTTTCCAGTCCCACAATCGCTGCCGGAAATATTCAAGCTGCAGGGAATTCATAAACTCTTCGTCAGGCGAAGGACGATAGTCGGTGGGAAGGGATATAGCCGATTTTGGCGGATTTTGGCCGTCATTATCGGAATTAAGGACCGATGCCATCTGGCTCTCCGACTCAATAGGCCCCTTCGCGTTTTGCTTTGAGGGCCGTGACTTATGATTGATCGCGCCTAATAGCCAGCGGCGAGAGGCGACACAAGCGCCCATTCCGATGAAAAGAAACGCTCACCTCCTTCCACCCTCCCCGCGAGGGGCCAAACATGGCGATTCTACCCGTGCAAAGAGTTGGCGACCAAGAAAGAGGTCCCGGTAGCGCCGCGCCCGTTCCACTATGGGACGTTAACCATCATGATTGAGGCGTTCCAACAATTTCTCTCGACTTACCCCCGACAATCAGAGTTAACGCTGTTGAAGTTAATATGTTCTTTTGCCTTTCTACATGAAGGTGATTGTTCTTCATCTGCCACCGACATGCGGTGACTGGACTGAAGGACAGGAAGACAAGCAAGAGTGGATCACTATGTCGGTACGGATGGCATTGGCTAAATTATGCGCCTGCACCTGCGGCGGCGCCCTCATCGGTGGCGGTGCGGTCCATGTCGCGGAAAGCGCGCGGCCGGCAGGGGTCCAGAGCACGAAGAGCGTCAAGGCTGCGCCCAAGCGGTATGCCGCCCGCCCCGTGAAGCGCAAGGTGGTGAAAACCGTCACCGCCTGCGCCCCGCAGACAATCTCCGTAACCACCCAGGCGCCGCCCGTGCCCCTGCCACCTCCCATGGTGATGGGCGAGATGCCCGTTATGTCAGGCGGCGGTGCCGCGCCGATCATGATGGCGGGCGGCCCCGGATTCGGCGGCGGCGGCTTTGTCGGCGGTTTCTTCGGCGGTAGCAGTGGCGGCAGCGGCGGCGGATCAGTCGTGATTTCCTCCACCAGCAGCTCGACAGGTGGCATCAGCAGTTCCACGAGTTCGACGACGGGTGGCGTGTCCACTTCGACCGGCGGTGTCTCTACGTCGAGCGGTAATGTTTCGACCTCTAGCGGTAACGTCTCGACCTCCAGCGGCAATGTGACGAGCAGCTCTTCTTCGTCCAGTTCCAGCTCCAGTTCATCGTCATCTTCCTCCAGCTCCTCTTCCAGCAGTTCTGGCGGGAAGCCTCACGGATCGAGCGGCAGCAGCGGGAGCAGTTCGTCAAGTTCGTCCGGCGGATCTTCAAGCTCGTCCAGCTTCGGCAGCACCAGCTCGTCCACATCGTCGAGCAGCTCATCCTCCAGTTCGTCGAGCAGTTCCGGCGGCAGTTCGAGCAGCACTGGCGGAACCGACGTCCCCGCGCCGCCGATGGTCCTGCTCTTCGGAGCAGCGGCGGTAGCGTTGATCGCCCGCCGACGCTTTGCGGAACGGAAGGCCCAGGCGGCCTGACAGGGTCCATAAAAAGGGCGGCTCCTTCACAGAGCCGCCCTTTTTTTCAGCCTATCGGCTCGCTTCAGCTTTGGGCGATGATCCGCTCGATCTCGGGAACCGGGTGGTTCGCTAGATCCTTGGCAATTTCCCCCACCAGCCGACTTTGCACTTCCTTGTGATAATGTTTGCGCATTTCACCTAGCGCCGTGGGCGGAGCCACGACGATCAGCTTGTCAAAGTCGTTGGCCAGCGCGCGCTGCCTGAGCATGTCGCTCGCTTCGGCAGCAAAACGGGCTTCTTCCTGCTCATGATAATCGGTCTTGCCCATGGTCGCCTGTCCTCCATTGGTCGAAGGTGCCCGGCCCGACATGTCCGAAGACTGTTCGCGATCGAACGGATTATCCTGTGTCTTCACATTCTCCGCTTCCAGATTGGGCGCAAATCGATCACCCTTGTTTCGAAAGAACAGCATCTTGCGCCCATCGGCAACCAGCACCATCGCACCATGATCGATCCACATCGCGGGTTCCTTTCCTTGGTTTCGTTCCATTCAACGGACGGCAGCGCGCAGGGTTGCGCGGTTCAGCGCGGAACGGCATAGGGCTGACCCATGCACGACATCCGCTTCATCCGTGAAAACCCCGCCGATTTCGACGCGGGCATCGCTCTGCGCGGCCTCGCTCCGCAAAGTGCCGAGATTTTGTCGCTCGATGAACGCAGCCGGGCGATCAAGACAGAGCTTCAGCAAGGCCAGGCCCGCCGCAACGAGTTGAGTAAGGCCATCGGACAGGCGATGGCAGCCAAGGACGTCGCGCAGGCAGACACGCTGAAGGCGGAGGTCGCGGCGCTGAAGGACAGCATGCCCGTGCTGGAGAATGAAGACCGGACGTTGGATGAACAGTTGCAGACCCTGCTGGCTGCCCTGCCCAACCTTCCGGCCTCCGATGTTCCGCAGGGAGCAGACGAAGCGGACAATGTAGAGGTCGCCCGCTGGGGTGCCCCGCGCGATTTCGCTTTCGCACCGCAGGATCATGCGGATTTCGGCCCCGCTCTGGGCCTGGATTTTGAAGGCGCGGCAGCCTTGTCGGGCGCGCGCTTCGCGGCGCTGCGTGGACAGATGGCCCGGCTGCACCGCGCGCTCGCTCAATTCATGCTTGACCGCCAGACCGCCGAGAATGGCTATGAGGAAGTGAACCCGCCGTTGCTGGTGCGGGACGAAGCCTTGTTCGGCACGGGTCAGTTGCCGAAATTCGCCGACGATCTCTTCCGCACGACCGATGGCCGCTGGCTCATCCCTACCGCTGAAGTCAGCCTGACCAACCTCGTCCGCGACCAGATCGTGGCGACGAACGTCCTGCCCCTGCGCTTCACCGCGCTGACGCCATGCTTCCGGTCCGAAGCCGGATCGGCAGGCCGCGACACGCGCGGGTTCATCCGTCAGCATCAGTTCGAAAAGGTCGAACTGGTCGCGATCTGCGCACCCGATGAGTCCGAGGCAGAGCATGAGCGCATGTGCACGGCGGCGGAGGGCATTTTACAGGCGCTGGAACTGCCCTATCGCAAGATGTTGCTGTGCACCGGCGACATGGGCTTTGCCGCTGCCAAGACCTATGATCTGGAAGTCTGGCTGCCCAGCCAGAAAACCTATCGTGAAATCAGCTCCATCTCCAACTGCGGCGATTTCCAGGCGCGACGGATGAACGCACGCTATCGGCCAGAGGGTGAAAAGCAGACGCGCTTTCTGCATACGCTCAACGGGTCGGGACTGGCTGTTGGACGGACGCTGGTCGCCGTGCTGGAAAATTACCAGCAGGAAGATGGCAGCGTGATCGTGCCTGACGTGCTGTTGCCCTATATGGGTGGCATTACGCGGCTGGAGCCTCGTTAAAGGCTTCGTCACTCCAGCGAAAGCTGGGGTCTTGGGCGGCGCGACAGGTAAGCTGAGGGGTCTTGATGCGCGTCCTGCTTTCCAATGTTGATGGGCACGCACGATGAGGATCAACCCTGTCCGCCCTCCCCTGGCCCAGAGCGGGTTCCTGCGCCGACGATCATCGATGCCGGTCTGGGCCGACCTGGCATGGCGTGTGGGATTGGTGTTCGGCCTGGTGGCGCTGGTGCTCGTGCTGCACTGGATCGGTCGCGATGGTCTCAGGGATAATCTGGACGACCATATCAGCTTTATCGATGTCCTTTATTTCACCACGGTCACGGTGACGACCGTGGGCTATGGCGATATCGTTCCGGTCAGCCCGGAAGCGCGGCTGTTCGAAGCATTGCTGGTGACACCGATCCGGCTGTTCGTCTGGCTGATCTTTCTGGGAACGGCCTATCATCTGTTTTTCCGCAACATCCTTTACAGGTGGCGCATGGCTCGCATTCAGGCCGATCTTCATAATCACATCATCGTGACTGGCTTTGGCACCAGCGGCAGCGAAGCCGTCAACGAACTGCTGGCACGCGGGGTCAATCCGCGTGAGATCGTCATCGTCGATCCCGAAGAAAGGGCGCTGGTAAAGGCCGAGGAGCTGGGTTGTAACGTCATATGCGGCGATTCCACCCGTGACCGGACGCTCAAGGATGTGGCGGTCCATCGCGCGCGGACACTGATCGTTTCGGCGGGGCGCGACGACACCTCCATCCTCATCACGCTCACCGCGCGGCATCTGGCCCCGCACCTCCCCATCAGCATCGTGGTGCGCAACGAAGATAATGAACTGCCCGCTCGCCAGGCGGGAGCGACGACAGTGATCAACCCCGTCAGCTTTGCCGGGCTTCTGCTGGCCGGAAGCACGAGCGGGCCGCATATCGCCGACTATATGGCCGATCTTGCCGCTACCGGCGGCAGGGTACGACTGCACGAGCGCGGCGTGCTGGCGGAAGAGATTGGCCAGCCGCTATCGGCCATACGGACGGGACTGGGCGTGCGCATCTATCGCGACAGCAGGGTCATCGGTTTCTGGGAACCCGAAGCGGCCAAGTTGCAGAATGGCGACATGATCATAGAGATCGTGGCCGGGGCCGAACATGACCAGGCACACAATCCCGCCTGAATCGACCGCAACAAAGGCTTTGGTGACATAGCGCGCAAAAAACCCTATGTGCGCGCCGATCATGGCAACCAAAATTCCCGAAGCGCCGAAGGTCGGCATGGTGTCGCTGGGCTGTCCCAAGGCACTGGTCGATAGCGAGCGCATCCTGACAAAGCTGCGGTCCGACGGCTATCAGATGTCCGCCGACTATGCCGGCGCTGACGTGGTGCTAGTGAATACCTGCGGCTTCCTCGATTCGGCCAAGGAGGAATCGCTGGAGGCCATTGGCGAAGCAATCGCGGAAAATGGTCGCGTCATCGTCACCGGCTGCATGGGCAATGAAGCGGAACTGATCCGCCAGAAATTCCCCCAGGTGCTGGCCGTCACCGGCGCGCATCAATATGAGGCGGTGGTGAACGCGGTGCATGAAGCATCGCCGCCGGTGCCCAACGCCTTTGTCGATCTGGTGCCGGAAGGCGGCCTGAAACTGACGCCCCGCCACTATAGCTATCTGAAGATTTCGGAAGGCTGCAACCATCGCTGCTCCTTCTGCATCATACCTTCGATTCGCGGCGACCTAGTCTCGCGGCGCGTGGACGCAGTGCTGCGTGAAGCGGAAAAGCTGGTCCATGCCGGGACGAAGGAACTGCTGGTCATCAGCCAGGACACGTCAGCCTATGGCGTCGACAACCGGCATGAAACACGGACGTGGAAAGGGCGGGATGTTCGCGCCCACATGACCGACCTGGCGCGCGAACTTGGCCAACTGCGGACAGCCGATGGCACGCCGCCATGGGTGCGGTTGCACTATGTCTACCCCTACCCCCATGTGGACCACGTAATTCCGCTGATGGCGCAGGGGCTGCTGACGCCCTATCTCGACATCCCATTCCAGCACGCGTCACCCAATGTGCTGAAAGCCATGAAGCGGCCCGCCAATGAAGCCAAGGTGCTGGACCGCATCCGCAACTGGCGGTCGATCTGCCCGGATATCACTATCCGGTCGTCCTTCGTCGTCGGCTTCCCCGGCGAAACAGAGCAGGACTTCCAATATCTGCTCGATTGGTTGGACGAAGCGCAGCTGGACCGCGTGGGCGCATTCCGGTTCGAACCGGTCGAAGGCGCTGCCGCCAATGACTTGCCAGGCGCAGTGCCGGAAGAAGTGAAGGAAGAACGCTACCAGCGGATCATGGAAAAGACCGCAGCGATCAGCGCCGCCAAGCTGAGCGCGAAAGTCGGCCGTGTGCTTCCCATCATCCTGGACGAAGTTGGCGAAGCGGACGAAGACGGCACCGTTGGTGCCACTGGACGCAGTCAGGCGGACGCGCCGGAGATCGACGGCAGCGTTTTCCTGCGCGACGTAGGCGAGGGGCGGAAAGCCGGGGACATCTTCAATGTGCTGATCGAGGACGCCGACGAGCACGACCTGTATGGCGTGCCCGTCACCGTCTAATCCCCAGCTATCCGGAGGCGAAGGCGTCCTGATATTCGGTCTTGATGGCGTTCCGCATGGTCGCATCCACGGGCAGAAATATCTCGTAGCTGCCCTCGGAATAGGGACCGGCGCTGTAGGGACCGATCACCACGGTCACGCCGTCGATCAGCTTGCCGCTCTTTGACGTGAGCGTCAGCACCTCTTTCATCGGGTCGATACAGGCAGAAAATGGGTCGTCGCTGCGCGCCGCGATCGGCCCTCCGCGCTTTTTGGCCCGCGCCTTGTCCAATCCAACGCAAAAACGATCATTAATCGCCTCTGCAAAAGCTGTGGGCGAAGTCATGACCGCCTGAAAGCTGGTTTCGCGTCGTCGGGCCTTGTCCCACAGCAGGGCTTTGTAACCGGTCATCCCGTGCGCTCCGCCCGTATAGCTGTAGGTCGAAGATTGCAGCGCCAGGAAACGGGGCGTGTCCGCGCTCACCGTCCAGCGCGTTTCAAGGCTATGCGCGTGAAAGGGGAAGCCCGACTCACGGGCCGACTTCCTGTCCTGCTCCGCCATCTTCAGTGCGTCCGCCCTGCCCTCCGTCATATCCTTGCGCAGCTTGGCCCTCAGGTCGGGAACGGCAGACACCTGCGCTGGCCAGGCATAGAGAAATTCCAGAACCCCGGTCTTGCTAGACTCCTCGAACGGCGCGGCGGGAACAGCACGGGGCGCTTCCGCTCCGGCCATGCGATTGAGGAAATTGGTGGCGGCTACATCGGCGGGGCCGTCCTGATCGGCAACTTCTGCCGGGCCAGAGGCCGAGCAGGCACAAAGCAACAGGGCCGCTCCTACGAACGGCCCTGTTCGCAACATCGATGCGGGCATCAATGCGCTTTAGCCGCCAGGCAGCGTTCGCTGATGGCCTTGCGCGCATAGCTGCTTTGAAGCGCCACGCCCGCATTGGGCCAGCCTTCCGCAACCAGTGCCTGTTCGACCGCATGTGCGCCGTCGTAGCGCCCGCTTTCGGCCAGCACATAAGCGCGGGCACGAAGCGCCTGGAGGCGGCCATCTTCGCTATGCATCATCGCTTCTCTCCTTTTCGCTATTGCATTCAATCTAAACCCGCCAGCCCCTTTAGCAAAGGGCCGCCCGCCGGAATGAGCCTTCGGAGGGACGAAAATTGCACTTTCCAACATGGCTGGCATTGTTCAGAGTCAGGGACATGACCGAATTTTCCGAACTGCTCAAAGCGGACAACAATCAACCCGCGCATATGATCCAGATCGTGGATGCGGCGAGCTTTGAATCATGGCTCGCGGCGCAATCGGACCGCGTGCGGGCGATAGTCGTTGCCCAGAAGTTCAGCGGCAAAGGCTATGAACATGCGATCATTCCGGGCGAGGGTCCGGCAGATTGGTCGGTCGTGACTGGGGTAGCAAACCAGGCGAAGCTGTCCGCATGGTGCCTTGCCAAGCTGGCTGAAATCCTGCCGGAAGGTCACTATCGCCTCGCGCAAGGCCAGGCTGGGCCTGCGACGTTGGGCTGGATGACGGCGCAATATCGTTTCGACCGCTACCGCAAGGATGAAGCCGCGCCCGGCCCCCGCGTCCTGCTGACCGGGGAAGTGGCGAAGATCGACGCGCAGGTGAGGCTGGCGCAGGCAGTCGCCCTTGTCCGCGACCTGGTGAATACGCCTGCGGCCGACATGGGACCCTCTCAACTGGAGGACGCCGCGCGAACTGTCGCGGAAGAGTGCGGCGGGAACATGACCGTGACGCGAGGCGATGCGTTGGAGCAGGGCTTCCCGATGATCCACGCCGTCGGACGCGCCGCGGGCAAGGATTTCGCGCCTCGCCTGATCGAATTGCGCTGGGGCGATCCGTCCCACCCGCGCCTGGCCATCGTGGGCAAGGGCATCTGCTTCGACAGCGGCGGGCTGGATATCAAGCCTTCCTCCGCCATGCGACTGATGAAGAAGGATATGGGCGGAGCGGCCCATGCCCTGGCTCTCGCGCGCCTCATCATGGGCGCGCGGCTGCCGGTGCGGCTGCATCTTTTGATACCGGCTGCCGAAAATGCGGTGGGCGCGAACGCCTTTCGCCCCGGTGACATATTGCACAGCCGCAAGGGATTGACGGTGGAGATCGGCAATACCGATGCCGAAGGACGCCTGGTCTTGGGCGATGCGCTGACGCTGGCGGGCGAAGATAGTCCCGAACTGATCATCGACTATGCAACATTGACGGGCGCGGCGCGGGTTGCGGTGGGGCCGGATCTCCCCGCCCTGTTCACGAACGACGAAGCACTGGCGACGGAAATGGAGCAAGCGGGCACAGAGGCCGACGATCCCAGCTGGCGATTGCCCTTGTGGGACGGCTATGCCGAAATGCTGAAGTCTGACATTGCCGACATCAATAACGCTGGCGAAGGCGGCTTTGCGGGCGCAATCACCGCCGCGCTGTTCCTGAAGCGCTTCGTGCCGGAAGACGCGAAATGGATGCATCTGGACACTTTCGCATGGCGTCAGTCCGCGCGTCCGGGACGTCCCAAGGGCGGAGAAGCCCTCGGACTTCGGTCGGTTTTCCACCTTTTGCAACGACGTTACGGTGCAGCTGCGCAGAAATGATTGTTGCGGGCAAGTCCGTTACGCAACCGCATTGGCCATTGTGCGTTAGGGGGGCATGAACGCCACATCTTCTCCAGAGATGGCCACTGAGCTGACCCGCCCCGGCCTGAAGCAGCTCGGGCAATGGATGCGGACGCTGGTCGATTATGTCCGATCAGGAAGGCCGGACCTGACCAACCGGCAAATGGCGCTGATGATGACGGTCTATATCAATGCGGGGCCTCACACTGTGCGCGGTTTGGCCGAGGCGCTGAATGTTTCCAAACCGGTAATCACGCGCGCGCTTAACAAGCTGTCGGCATTGGGCTACCTTCGTCGGGAGCGCGATGCGGCAGACCGGCGAAATATTTTCATCACTCGCACCCCGAAGGGCGCGGAATTTCTTGACGCCTTTCACCATTTCATCGCAGGAACCGGCCGCGATGAAAGCAACGAATACCCCTCTGCGGAACGCTCCGCCTGAACGCACCCGTTTCACACTGGACGGCCGTTCCGTTAAGCTCGACAGCCGCATCCATGCTGCACGGGGAGACTTGGCCGACGTTTCTCTGGCAGGCGTGCTATTTTCCGCCCATTATGCCCGTGCCGTCGAACTGACTTGCGTCGTACCGGGCGCTCCTATCCTGTCGGCACCGTCGGCCACGGCAACAGCGGTCAGCGAATTGCTGCGCGGTGAGAGTTTTCACGCCCTTGACGTGACGACGAACTGGACATGGGGTTTTTGTGGCCATGACGGTTATGTCGGCTATGTGCGCCGCGACGCCCTGGACACCCGCGAAGATACGAGCCACCGGATTTTCGCCGGAACTGCCCCGCTGTTCAGCGCGCCCGACATAAAGGCGTCAATCGTCGATTATTGGCCGGGCGGCGCATTGTTCGGCGCAGAGGCGCAGGGCGACTTCCTAGCCTGCGGAGATGGCTATGTTCATCAGCGGCACGCGGTCGTCGCCGCCGCGCTGGAAAGCGATTGGGTCGCGGTGGCGCTCCGTTATCTCGGGCAACCCTATGTGTGGGGCGGACGAGGCCATCGGGGGGTCGATTGTTCGGGCCTGGTGCAAGTCGCGCTGGGACAGTGCGGCATCAACGCGCCGCGCGACACGGACCTGCAACGTGATGGCGTAGGATCACCGCTGCCGGACGATGCTAAGCTACAGCGCGGCGACTTCATCTTCTTTCCCGGCCATGTCGGCATCATGGTCGATGGCGACAATCTGCTGCACGCCAACGCACATTGGATGGCGGTAGTGGTCGAACCGCTGGCCGACGTGGTCGCGCGGCTGGCGGAGAGCCACGCGCAGCCCATCATCGCGCGGCGGAGGATCGGCGCATGACTCACAAGATCTTTATTGACGGCGGCGTCGGCACCACTGGCTTGGAAATCGTGGAGCGGCTGTCCGGCCGCCCTGAATTGTCGGTCATCACGCTTGACGAGGACCGCCGGAAAGATGCGGATGCACGGAAAGAGGCGCTGAACGCCGCCGACATCGTCATCCTGTGCCTGCCTGACGACGCTGCGCGCGAAGCCGTGGCGCTGATCGATAATGACCGCACGCGAGTCATCGACGCATCCACCGCTCATCGCGTGGCCGATGGCTGGACCTATGGCTTTCCCGAACTGGAACCGGGCCATCGCGAAAAACTGGCGAAGTCGCGGTTCGTCGCCAATCCTGGCTGCTGGCCCACCGGTTTCCTGGCGCTTGTACGGCCGCTGGTTCTTGGCGGACTGCTGCCTACTGACTGGCCGGTGACGGTATCGGGCGCATCGGGATATTCGGGTGGCGGCAAGGCGATGATCGCCGAGTTCGAAGGCCCGGACGGCGCGCCCAGCGCTTTCCGCCCCTATGGCCTTGGCCTGTCACATAAACATGGCCCGGAAATGCAGCGCTATTCAGGGCTGGCGCATCCGCCCCTGTTCGCACCGGCGGTCGCGAGCGCTTATCGCGGCATGATCGTGGAAGTGCCATTGCAGTTGCGCGCCATGCCGGGCGCTCCCAGAGTGATCGATATCCACGCGACGATCGCGAAAGCCTATGAGGGGTCCGCGATCGTTCAGGTTGCTCCGTTGGAAGACGGCAAAGCGATGACCCAGCTGAGCCTGGAGCATGTCGGCGCCACCGACAGGCTGGCCCTGTTCATATTCGGCAATGAAGAAACGGGTCAGGCGCGGCTGGTCGCGGCGCTAGACAATCTGGGCAAGGGCGCGGCAGGCGCGGCGGTCCAGAACCTCAATATTCTGGCCGGGTTGCCCGAAACGGCTGGTTTGCGCCTCTGACGCTCCGGCGTGTCAGTGGAGGGTACCTGCTGGCGCATCCTGCGTCAGCAGCACGATCAGCCGTTCGACCTGACGCCAGCGGCAAAAATGAATGTGGTTGCCAAGGTCACGGCTCCGGTCGGCGCGCGCGGACGCTTCATAGCCCGCATTGACGCCAAAGGTCGCGATGAGTTCGGCTGCGTCCTCATAGCTCTTTCGATCCGAAAGATATGGCACCTGCATATGACCCCCGCATTCTGTCCCGACTAAGTAAGCCATTCAATCGCCATGCCAATTCGTCGTTCCGACGGCTGCCAGCGAGTTGCGAAGGTGAACGGACCATTATCCAAATCCCGGACCGATACAGCAATCCCGCTGCGGGACGGGAGGCGTTTCGAAATGACGCGAAACAAAGCCGCTGGCGTCACCGCTTTTCGCGTGGCAATGGCTGACGCGACATGACCAAAGGCAAAAAAAATCCCACCGGCGCGGGTGCCATCATCGCGCTGCTGATCCTGGGCGGCACAATTGTCGGCGGGCTCATGGGGCAACCTAGCGCCGGGCTACTTGCAGGCGCGGCGTTGGGCGCGCTGATCGCTCTGCTGCTCTGGCTTTGGGAACGCGGAAAATAGCGCGACTTTCGGTCCTTCCGCTTCTTGCCCGACAATGGCTGGCAGCATAGACAGGGGCCATGAAAAAGCATCTGATCGCCATCAGCCTCATCGTGCTGGCCCTCGTCGCGGGCGTCGTCTTCTACTTCGCGCGGGGTGATACAGCGAAACTTGCCGCCGGAGCGGACACTGGGCGGGAGCCGGTCTTCACGTCTCCTCGCAGCGAAATCTTCCCCACGATCAATGTCGCCGAAGTTGTTCCCTGGCATGCGAACGAGAAGCCCGTTCCGGCCAAGGGCCTGACGGTTGTCCGCTTCGCCGAAGGCCTGGCCCATCCGCGATCGATGCTGACCCTGCCCAATGGCGACATATTGGTTGCGGAAACCAACAGCCCACCGCGTCCAACCGGCGGGATCGTGGACCGCGTCATGGGCTATCTGATGGACAAGGCGGGCGCAGGCGTGCCTTCGGCCAACCGCATCACCCTGCTGCGCGATGCCGATGGAGATGGCCGGGCAGAGGTGAAAACGGCATTCCTCACCGGCCTGAACTCACCCTACGGCATGGCGCTGATCGGTGACACGCTTTACGTGGCGAACACCGATGCGCTGCTGGCCTTCCCCTATAAGGCGGGCGAGACCCGGATAGCGGCGAAGGGGCGCAAGATTTTGAACCTGCCCGCGCAGGCACCCAATCAGCATTGGACCAAGAGCCTGGCTGCTGGCCCGACCGGCCTCCTCTATGTCGGGGTCGGATCGAACAGCAACATTGGCGAAAATGGCCTGGACAGCGAAGAAAATCGCGCCGCCGTGCTGGAGGTCGATCCCAAGACCGGCGACTATCGCATCTTTGCTTCGGGCCTGCGCAATCCTGTGGGGCTGGCCTTTGAACCCAATAGCGGTACGCTTTGGGGCGTCGTCAACGAACGGGACATGCTGGGCAGCGACCTGGTGCCGGATTATCTCAGCCGGATCGAATTTGGCGGCTTCTATGGCTGGCCGTGGAATTATTGGGGCGGCTATGAGGATCGCCGGGTACAGCCCCAGCGACCGGAAGTGCGCGAATATACCAAGCGGCCCGATTATGCGCTGGGCAATCACGTTGCACCGCTGGGCCTGGTTTTCGCCGACAAGGTGAAGCTGGGCGCACCTTTCCAGAACGGCGCGTTCGTCGGCCTGCACGGGAGCTGGAACCGCAAGCCCGCAGCTGGCTACGAAGTCGTATTCGTCCCCTTCGCCGCTGATGGTGAGGCCGGGCGGGCCAAGCCGGTCGACATATTGACCGGCTTTCTGAATGCAGATGGCGATGCGCGCGGGCGACCGGTGGATGTCACCGCCGACGCCAAGGGCGCGTTGCTGGTGACTGACGATGTCGCCGGGATCGTGTGGCGCGTGGCGGGCGCGAAATAGAGCTTTCGGCCCGCCCCCCAAAAAAAGGCGCGATCAGATCGTCATGCCGTTCCGTCCGGCGAGTTCGACGACATATTGCCAGGCGACGCGGCCTGACCGGCTGCCCCGCTGCGTCGCCCACTGGATCGCCTCCAGCGGATCGAAGCTAAGGCCAAGGCTCGCGGCATAACCCGACACGATGTCGACATAGGCCTGCTGGTCCATGGCGTGAAAGCCAAGGCTCAGGCCGAACCGATCCGACAGCGCCATCTTGTCATCCACCACATCGCGCGGATTGACGGGATCGCCCTGCTCGGAAAGATGCCGGGGGACGATGTGACGGCGGTTGGACGTGACATATAACCGTACATTGGCCGGGCGAGCGGCGGTGCCCCCCTGAAGCAGCGACCGCAACGATCTGGCGTCGCCCACGCCATTCTCATCGAAACCCAAATCGTCCAGAAACAGGATGAAAGGGCGCTGCGTTTCCCGAAGGATCGAAAAAAGGCGCGGCAGGCTGGCCAGTTCGTCGATGGCGCATTGCAGCAGCGCGATATCCTGCCCCTCCTGCTGCAGCTTGCGGATCACGGCTGCGACCACCGCTGATTTGCCCGTTCCCCTTGCACCCCATAACAGGACATCGTGCGCGGCGTACCCGGCAGCATGACGGCGCGTATTGTCGAGCAGCGTCTGCTTTTGCGCGTCGATGCCGGTCAGCAAAACATAATCGACAGGGCTAAAGGCCTCCACCGCATGAATGGTCGCTCCATTCCAGACATAGGCAGGTGCTGCGGCAAGGTCAGCGCTTGATGATGGCGGAGGAGCGATCCGCTCCAGCGCGTCGGCGATGCGGGTTAGAAGGGCGTCGTTCATGCAACGGGCTTACCGCTGCCCCGCCGACCGGGCAAGCGCAGGCCATCTGTCATTCTTCTGTAGCAATGGACTTTTACTCGATGACGGGGACCTATATATCGCCGGGGTCGTGACCATCTCAAACCCAGTCTTTTCCACCAGAATCTGCCACTATGGCGCTGAAGCGTTGCGGGAAGCGGCGCTGCTGATCCGCGCAGGCGAACCGGTCGCCGTTCCCACGGAAACGGTTTACGGACTGGCGGCCGACGCCACCGATTCCAATGCGGTAGCCGCCATATATGCCGCGAAGGGACGACCCAGTTTCAATCCGCTGATCGTTCATGTCGCCGACCGGGACATGGCCGAAAGGCTCGCGCTGTTTTCGCCCACCGCCGAAAGGCTCGCGACCCGATTCTGGCCCGGCGCGCTGACCATGGTGCTGCCGGTTCGCGAAGATGGAGGACTATCCCCGCTGGTCATGGCGGGATTGCCCACGGTGGCGCTGCGCCTGCCTGCCCATCCCGCGATGCGCGCGCTGATCCGCGAAAGCGGTCGCCCATTGGCCGCGCCTTCCGCCAACCGAAGCGGGTCGATCAGCCCAACGCGTGCCGAACATGTGCTTGCCAGCCTGAACGGAAAGATCCGCCTGATCCTGGACGAAGGCCCTACCAGCGAAGGGCTGGAATCGACCATCGCCGCACCGGAGCAGGATCGCATCCGCCTGCTGCGCCCCGGCCCGGTCACAGCGGCGATGATGGAGGAAGCAACCGGCCTGCCCGCGATCGTCGGCACCGATGCCAAGATCGAGGCTCCGGGACAGCTGGAAAGCCACTATGCTCCGTCCAAACCCGTTCGCCTGAACGCCTTGAACGCGGAAAAGGACGAATATCTGATCGGCTTTGGCCTGATGCCCTGTCACATGAATCTCAGCGCGGAAGCTGACATTCAGGAAGCAGCCGCCAACCTGTTCGCCGCGCTGCATATCGCCGACGCCAGCGCCGCCACGCGGATCGCTGTGGCTCCGATCCCCGACCATGGCATTGGCGCCGCGATCAACGACAGGCTGCGCAGGGCGGCAGCCTAAAATCGGGCCAGCCAACCCCGATCTGGGCCGTCAGTGGTCAGCAGTTGTCATGTCCGGCACGCAGACATTCACGCCGACGCTCTTTTTCCGCTTTTTTCTGTTCGCGGGCGTCACGCGCTTCCTGGTCACGCATGCGGCGACCGTAGTTGCGATCCGCCTCGTCCTGGCTCGTGGTAGCCCAGTCAGCCGCTTGAGCGCCCGCGCGCACCGGCATGGTCACGACATCGAGGGCGGTCTTGGCGATGCAGCCCGGCAGCAGCAACATCGCCACCGGCGCGCTCATAAGGGAAATTTTACGCATCGCTTATACCCCTGATAGTCCAGCAGCGGCCATGGCATGGACAAGATGAACCAAAGCCTAAGCCGCAGAAAATATGCGGCAAGCCGTCGCGTGGGCAAGGGGTTCAACCGTTGATACGATCCCCAAACCCCTTGCGCAATTTTGCGAGCTTGGGGGGAATGACCGCCATGCAATAAGGATTGCGATCCCCTGCCCGGTCCCAATATTTCTGGTGATAATCTTCAGCGGGATACCAGGGTGCGTCCGGCTCGATCGTGGTGACGATGGGGTTTTGATGATCCGCTTGCGTCCGCGCGATTCCCGCCTTCGCTTCCGCCGCCTGCCCTTCCGAATGCGGGAAGATCGCGGAACGATATTGCGTTCCCACATCATTACCCTGCCGGTTCAGGGTCGTGGGATCATGGGTGGCGAAGAAAATGTCGAGAAGGTCGGCATAGCTGATCACGGCAGGATCGTAAGTGATGCGGATCGCTTCGGCGTGGCCGGTCGCCCCGGAACAGACCTGCTCATAGGTGGGATGGGCATTCTTTCCGCCAATATAGCCGCTCTCGACCGACTGAACGCCTTTCAGATTCTGGTACACCGCCTCCGTGCACCAGAAACAACCGCCAGCCAGGGTCGCGATTTCCGTCGCCATCGAACATTCCTTATCCTGATTGGCGGAAGAGATAGGAAGGATCAGGCCGCGCTTCCAGCCTGGCGGGACAATCTTTCGGCTTTGGCCCGTTCCTCCGCCACCAGTTCCTTGCGGGACAATTTGCCCACCAGCGTCTTGGGCAGGGTCAGCCGCACTTCGACCTCGCAAACCCTTTCATGCTTGCCCAATTGCGGGTTGAGCCATTGCTTGAGCGCCTCGCCATCTACGTCCGCTCCTTCCCGAAGCGTGACAAATGCCTTGGGACATTCCCCGCGATAAGCATCGGGGATGCCGATCACCAACGCCTCTTTCACCCCCTTATGGTGGTAGAGGACCGCCTCCACTTCGCTGGGAAACACCTTGAAACCGCCGACAGAGATCATGTCCTTCAGGCGATCGACAATCTTTACATAGCCGTCCGCATCGATGACGCCGACGTCGCCCGTCCGCAGCCAGCCACCGTCCAGAAAAACCTCCTTGTCCGCGTCGGGCCGCTGCCAATAGCCCTTCATGATCTGCGGCCCTGCGAAAACCAGTTCACCCGGCTCACCCGGCGGCGGGGGTCTGGATGGATCTTCGCGATCGACCAGCTTCACCCGTGTCCCCGGAACAGGCTGACCGACGGTGCCCGGCTTGTTCACCCCTTCATATGGATTGGAGCAGACCACGGGGCTGCTCTCCGTCAGACCATAGCCTTCGCACAATTTCGCGCCGGTCATGGCTTCGAACCGCTGCTTCAGTTCCAACGGCAAAGGCGCACCGCCAGAGATGCAGAGGCGCAGCGAGGAAAAGTCGATGTTCGGCGTTGCCGGGTGATCCAGCAGCGCCTGATACATGGTGGGAACGCCGGGCAGCGACGTGGCCTTCGTCCGCTGAATCGCCGCCAGCACCTGCACCGCTTCGAACCGGGGCAGCATCACCATCTCGCCGCCGTTCAACACCGTGCGGTTGAGCACGCATGTATTGGCGAAGACGTGAAAGAAAGGCAGCACGGCCAGAATCCGGTCAGGCGCTTCGGGATGCGGATCGATCATTTGAACCTGACGCGCATTGGCGGTCAGGTTCTGATGGGTCAGCATCGCGCCCTTGGGCCGTCCGGTGGTGCCGCCTGTATATTGCAGCAGGGCCACGTCTTCTTCAGGGTCGATGTCGACCGCCACCGGATCATCGCCATGGCGCAGCAGGTCGGCATAGCTGGTGATGCGGGCATCATGAGGAATGGCAGCCGTTTCGCCGCGTTTGAAAAGGCGGAAAAACACCGACTTCGTCGGCGGCAGCGCCTCTGCCACGCAGCCCACGACCAGCCGTTCAAGGCTGCTATTGTCCAGCACTTCCTGCGC
>CBFHAG010000031.1:0-26094 GCA_965653535.1 uncultured Sphingobium sp. | reverse complement strand
TCGTTCACCTCGCGTGCGCCATGATCTGGCTAAGATGAATGCAGACACAACCTAGCGGTCGCGCTTCCGGTCCGCAGCTTCGCCATGGAGCTTTGCCCATAGCGCCCCGGTCCCTGCCTCCTGCGCCTTGGTCACATATTGAGCGGCGATCAGCCAGCCTTTGATCGGACGCAATGGCAACACGGTGGTCAGGATCAGCACCGGAATGCCGACGGCGATGTGCACCCATAGCCCTGGGCGGGCAAATATCTCCAGCATCACGATGAAGATCACGCCCGGCACGCATGCAAAAAGCTGGACAAACACGGCTGGACCATCAGCTGGATCAGCGAAGGAATAGTCAAGTCCGCATACTTCGCAACGATCACGCACGGTCAGGAACCCGTCGAAGATATGACCTTCGCCACACCGGGGGCAACGACCGATGACACCGGTCTCAATCGCCGAACGGGGCCGCCAGCCATCCCGGCCTTGCGACACGATCGCCTTGTCCTGATTGTCCATGCCAACGCCCTCCTTGCCCCCGGCTGATGTGATGGGTCTGGCACAGATTGCAATTGAGCGTTTCGTCCCAGCTATTGATCGCGCTGGGGTCTTAGACCTCGAAAAGCTGCAATATCACGGCCTTGCCGTAGCGGCATTGCCGAGCACGGCATCACCTGCTAAATGGCCCGTGATTTGATTGCCCGACAGCAAACAGATCACGCCCCCGGCATTCCCTTGCCCGGGGGCGTTTCATTTTCTGCTGCTGCGCTTGCCTATAGTCCTTCGCGCTTATTGAGCGATGGTCCCGGCTCCAGCATGCCCTGACGAATTAAATTTCTCCATCGCGTCATGCAGAACCTGATCGGGCGCTGACGTCGCCAGCGCCCTGACTTTGTAACGCAACGCAAGTTCCCGATGTGCTGCAACCTCCGCTTCCGAAGCGTGGCGCGCAATCGCAGCATCTGCTTTCTCGGCTTCTTCGCGCGCGCGGCGGAACAGGTAACGCGCATCTGTATCGGCTGGCATCGCAACCTCCCATGAGAGAGCGTTGCTTCTAGCACCTCGAACGAGGGCATGCTTTAACGCGGGTTAAACTCATTTCCAGCGCGCGCTGGCAAAGGTCAGACTGGGCGTTGCGGGAATTGGCGGACAGGGTGGGATTCGAACCCACGGTGAGCGAAACCCACGGCGGTTTTCAAGACCGCTGCCTTAAACCACTCGGCCACCTGTCCGTTGCTGGCTTCCTAGCGAACCTTGCGGCCAAGCCAAGCCTAAAATGCAAAGTGCGCGTTCGTATCTGGAGCTTTGGGCGGATTAGGGGATTTCATGTCCTGCTGTCCCTGTGGCACAAACGGGGGAGGGAGATTCTTTAATGCGTTCAATCATTCTCTTGCTGTTTCTGGGCCTTGGTGCCGTAGTATCGGCTATTGCGACCAACGAACCGGCGAGAGCGCAGGAGGATGCAGCCTTCCGCAGCTATCTGGAATCGCTGCGGCCCAAGGCTCACTCGATGGGGATTCGTGATGCTACGCTGAATTCGGTTTTTCCCACGCTCACCCCCAATCCGCGTGTGGTCCAGCTTGACCAGAACCAGCCGGGTGGCGGCGCATATGCGCCAATCCCCAATTTCGAACCCTATCGGCTGAGCCATGTGGATGCGGCGCGTATCAGTCGGGGGCGTGTAGCCTATCAGGCGAACCGGACCCGTCTGGCGAGGATCGAAGCAGAAACCGGGGTTCCTGAGGAAATCATGGTCGCGATCTATGGCCATGAAACTAATTATGGGTCCTACACGGGCGACTTCGACCTCATTCGCTCCCTGGCGACGCTGGCCTATGAAGGGCGGAGGCGCACTCTGTTCGAACCGGAACTGCTCGCGACCCTCAAAATGCTGGACAACGGCGTCTCGCGTAGCCGCCTGGTCGGTAGCTGGGCGGGAGCGACCGGATATCCTCAATTCCTGCCGAGCGTCTATTTGCGCCGGGGCAAGGATGGAGACGGTGATGGCCGCGTCGATATCTGGAACAGCGAAGCCGATACACTGGCTTCCATAGCTAATTATTTCGTCAGTGCCGGATGGCGACGGGACCAACCATGGGGCGTGGCGGTGTCAGTGCCGTCCAGCCTTGATCGCGCAAGCCTTGGCGCTCGCACCACCCCCGCGCGCTGCCCCCGCGTTTTCAACCGGCACAGCCGCTGGCTCAGCATGGCCGAATGGCGCGGCCTGGGCATCACCAGCGGGAACTGGCCGCCCGACACGGTGATGGCGACCCTGCTGGAGCCGGACGGGCCGGGGAAGACCGCCTATCTTCTCACCAGCAACTATCGGGCGATCCTGGATTATAACTGTTCGAATTTCTACGCTCTTTCGGTGGGCCTGCTGGCCGATGCCGTGAAGCGATAGCAGTCCTACGCAGCCCTCTCAGTCCTTGTGGGGCCTTGTGAATGTTGCCGTCATGGCTAATGACTGGCGAAGGCATCTTCACCACCCGAATCCATATAGTGCGAAGGCAGACCACATGAAAAAGTCCGTAGCCACCATCCTTTTCATCGGGCTGCTGGCGCAACCGCTCACTGCTGCCGCGCCGCCTTATACCAGTGAAGCGCCGATCGCTTATATGAAGGATCTGGCGTCGGGCGCAGTTCTGTATAACAAGGGTGGCCAGACGCGGATCCCGCCTGCCTCCATGGCCAAGATGATGACCGCCCATGTCGCCTTTCGCCTGATCCAGACCGGTGATCTGAAGCTCGATACAAAGTTCACGGTACGGCCCGAAACCTGGCAGAAATGGCATGGTCCGTCAGCAGGTTCCACCATGTTTTTGTCCGCAGGGGAACAAGTGTCGGTCGAAAACCTCATCCATGGCATCGTGACGCTGTCTGGCAATGACGCGTGCGTGGTGCTGGCCGAAGGGATTGCCGGAACGGAGCAGGCATTCGTCGCCCTGATGAACGAGGAAGCCAAGCGGCTGGGCCTTAAGAACAGCAACTTCGGCAACAGCAATGGCTGGCCTGACGAGGGCGCAACATATGTCACCGCTGAAGACCTCGCCAACCTGGCTGAAGCCACGGTGGAGGAAACGCCGGACCTGTACAAGCGCTTCTATGCAGCCCGGTCGTTCACGTGGGGCAAGACGATGGGTGGACAGGACATCCAGCAGGGCAATCGCAACCCCATTCTGGGCCGCATCGCCGGTGCGGATGGCCTGAAGACCGGACATACGGAAGAGGCGGGCTTTGGTTTCACCGGTTCTGCCGAACAGGGTGGCCGCCGCCTGGTGATGGTCGTCGCCGGCCTGCCCACCTTCAACGCCCGTATTTCCGAATCCGTCCGTTTCATGGATTGGGGGTTCAAGGCGTGGAAAGCGCAGCCGCTGTTTAAAAAGGGGCAGACTGTCGAAACCGCCGAAGTGCAATTGGGCAGCGCGACCAGCGTGCCACTCGTCGCGCCGCGGGACATGGCCGTCACGCTGCCACGCACGGCTTCGACCAACATCTCGGTCAAGGTCGTCTATACCGGCCCCATCAAAGCTCCGATCGCGAAGGGGCAGCGGATCGCCCATCTGATCATTTCCACCCCCGACACGCCGCCGCAAATTCTGCCCCTGGTTGCTGGTGAAGCCGTGGCCGAGGCAGGTCTCTTCGGTCGGATGTGGAATGGGTTAAAGTCTTTCTTCGGGTGACACGCGGCCGCTTCATCACCTTGGAAGGCGGGGAGGGGGCAGGCAAGTCTACCCAGTTGAAGGCGCTTGCCACCGCTTTGCGCGCGCACGGGCTGGAAGTTGTCGAAACGCGCGAGCCCGGCGGCAGCGAGGGCGCGGAGGCCATCCGTTCGCTATTGCTGACGGGGGAGGCCGATCGTTGGAATCCGCGCGCGGAAGCGTTGCTTTTCGCCGCCGCCCGGTCCGACCATATCGACAAAAGAATAAGGCCAGCGCTTGAAAAAGGGGCGTGGGTCCTTTCCGACCGCTTTCTGGACAGCAGCCGCGCCTATCAGGGGATGGGCGACCTTAACGACGCGGATATATTGACGCTCCACCGCATCGGCAGCGACGGTTTTGCGCCCGACCGCACATTTTTCCTCACCCTGCCCGATGGTGAAGCCGAACGCCGGGCGCATGCCCGCGATGGTGACGCCGCCGATCGCATTGGTGCGCGCGATCCGGCCTTCCATCAGGCTGTCGCGGATTGTTTTGCGCGGATAGCGGCGCAGGAGCCCGGTCGCGTTCGTCGGATCGATGCATCCGGCGATCGTACCCATGTCACCCAACGTTTGATGGAAGCGTTGGACGACCTTCTGCCATGACGGTGATCGTCGGCCATGACAGCCAAGCCAGAACATTGCAGGCGGCCGCACGCAGCGGGCGCATGCATCACGGCTGGATATTGGCCGGACCGCGCGGGATCGGCAAGGCGACATTCGCGCGCGCCATGGCGATGCGCTTGCTGGCCGACGCGGCCGGGCAGCCCCTGTCGACAGAAGGGCTTGCCGTCCCGTCGGATAACCCCACCCGCAAGCTCATCGAAGCCGACGCCCATCCCGATTATGTCGAACTTTACTGCCTGGAAAAAGAAAGCGGGACCGCGCGCAACATCAGTGTCGATCAGGTGCGCGGCCTTCAGCGACTGATTCAGTCCGCCCCGACCTTTTCATCACGCCGCATCGTCGTGATTGACAGCGCAGACGATCTGGAGCGCGGAGCGGCCAATGCGCTGCTCAAAAACCTGGAGGAACCGCCGCCGGGCATGCTGTTCCTGCTGGTCAGTCATGCGCCCGGACGCCTTTTGCCGACTATCCGGTCACGCTGTCGTACGCTGCGCTTCGATCCGCTGAGCGATGACGCTGTCCGCACCGTGCTTCGCGCGCAGGAACCCGCGATCCCGACTGAAGAAATCGAACCGCTGGTACAGGCGGGCGAGGGTGCGCCTGGACGGGCGCTGCGCTATGCTGGTCTCGACATCGCGGAGATTGAACGCGCGTTGGTTTCGATCTCCACTGAGGGTGATCCGGGCAACCGGCAGCGGCTGGCTTTGGCCAAAGCCCTATCCACCAAAAGCGCCCGGCCGCGCTATGAGGCTTTTCTGGAACGCGTCCCTGCCTTTATCGCGGAAACTGCCCGACAGCGCAGCGGTCCCGCACTGGGGGCGGCGATCGAACATTGGGAAGCGGCCCGCCAGCTTGGGGGGGGAGCCATCATCCTGTCGCTCGAGCCGGGATCGGTGACCTTCGAACTCGCCGGGCACGTTGCAGCTCTCGCCCCCCAACATCCCTGATCGATCGATAAAAGCAGGCTTTGCCTTGCGATGAACAGCGGCTAGGGAAGGGCCATGTCGCGACCCTACACAATCACCACCGCCATCAGCTATCCCAACGGCCGTCCGCATATCGGCCATGCCTATGAAGTGGTGGCGACCGACGCCATCGCCCGTTTTCAGCGGATAATAGGCCGCGATGTTTTCTTCCAGACTGGAACTGACGAACATGGTCTGAAAATGGCCCAGGCCGCGCGCGGGCGGGATATGGAGCCGCGAGCACTGGCCGATGAAATGTCAGGCTATTTCAAGCAGATGAATGACAGGCTGAATATCAGCTATGATCGCTTCATCCGCACCAGCGAACCTGATCACCATCGCGCCAGCCAGGCGATCTGGCAGGCCATGGAGGCCAACGGCGATCTATATCTTGGCCGTTACGAAGGCTGGTATTCGGTCCGCGACGAAGCCTTTTATGACGAAAAGGAACTGGTGGAGGGAGAGGGCGGCCAGAAGCTTTCGCCCCAGGCTACCCCGGTGGAATGGACGGTCGAGGAAAGCTGGTTCTTCCGTCTGTCAGCCTATCAGCAGAAACTTCTGGACCTTTATAACAGCCAGCCGGATTTCATCCAGCCCGTCAGCCGCCGCAATGAGATCATGCGCTTTGTCGAAGGCGGGCTTAGCGACCTCAGTATCTCCCGAACCAGCTTCGACTGGGGAGTGAAAGTGCCCGGCAGCGGAGGGCATGTCATGTATGTGTGGGTGGACGCGCTGACCAATTATCTTACCGGCTGCGGTTATCCCGACGATGCCGGACGGATGGCGCGCTATTGGTCGGATGGCGGCGATATCACCCACATTATCGGGAAAGATATCGTTCGTTTTCATGCGGTATACTGGCCAGCTTTCCTGATGAGTGCGAAGCTACCTTTACCCCGCCAAATATTCGGTCACGGCTTCCTCCTCAACCGAGGGGAAAAAATGTCAAAGTCGGTCGGCAATGTAGCGGACCCGATGGAACTGGCCGATCGCTTCGGCGTCGATCAGCTACGCTATTTCCTGCTGTCGGAAGTCACCTTCGGCAATGACGGCAGCTACAGCGCGGATGCCATCGTCGCCCGTTCCAACAGCGACCTTGCAAACAGCTTCGGTAACCTCGCCCAGCGGACGCTTAGCTTCATCGCGAAGAATCTGGACGGCCGCCTGCCTCAGCCTGACGCGCAGGACGCGGACATCGAGTTGCTTGTCTCCGTTCGCCGGGCCGCCGAAAACTTTGAAAAAGCCATGGCTGATCTCGCGCCGTCGGTGGCAATCGAGGCGTGGATGAAGGCCGTCTTTGCTTGCAATGCCTATATTGACGCGCAGGCACCATGGGCGTTGCGCAAGACCGATCCAGCGCGGATGGAGGCTGTCCTGGCGACGCTCTATGACGCCATCGCCAGTCTGGCCATCATGATCCAGCCGGTGATCCCGGCCAGCGCGGCAGCCCTGCTCGATCAGATGGGCGTGGATGGTGATGTGCGAGGCTATGACGTCATTGGTACGGACTGGTACGCACGGCTGCGCGCTGACAGCTTTATATTGAGCGCGCCCAAGCCGCTTTTCCCACGTCTGGAACTGACAGAAGCGGACGCTTGAACGATGCTGATCGATAGCCATTGTCATTTGAATTACAAGGGCTTGATCGAAGATCAGCAGAATGTGCTGGAACGCGCCCGTGCGACCGGGATCGGCTTGATGCTGAACATCGCCACGCGCGAAAGCGAGTGGGACGCTGTCCTTGCCACCGCTGTTCGTGAACCGGATGTGTGGGCGACGGTGGGCATCCATCCTCATGAAGCGGATGAACATCCGCATGTCGACACCGCCAAGCTGATCGAACGTGCTGCTCATCCGCGCGTCGTGGGGATCGGCGAAACCGGCCTCGATTATTATTATGATCATAGCGACCGGCAGCGGCAGCAGCGCAGTTTCCAATCGCACATCGCCGCGTCGCGGGAAACGGGCCTGCCGTTGATCGTTCACACGCGTGACGCGGAGGAGGATACGATCGCTATCCTGCGGGACGAAATGACGCGCGGGGCCTATAGCGGCGTCATTCACTGCTTCACGGCCAGCGGGTCCTTTGCCGATGCGGCCATGGATCTGGGTTTTTATATCAGCATTTCGGGCATCGTTACGTTCAAGAATGCGAAGAATCTGCAAGAAACGGCTGCTCGCCTGCCGCTGGATCGGCTGCTGATCGAAACAGACTCACCCTTCCTTGCCCCGGTCCCGCATCGTGGAAGGCCCTGCGAACCGGCTTATGTCGCGGACACGGCCCGCTTTCTGTCCAACCTACGCGGCGAAACCATCGAGCAGTTGGCCGAAGCGACATCGGCCAATTTCCGCACACTGTTCAGCAAGATCGAAGGCGCTGCCTGATCCATGGGGCTTAAAGTCACCATCCTGGGTTGCGGCACGTCATCGGGAGTGCCTCGGATTGGCAATGACTGGGGAAGCTGCGATCCCGATGAACCGAAGAACCGCCGCACCCGCGTATCGATCATGGTCGAAAGCCCGACGACGCGCCTGCTGATCGACACGTCCCCGGACATGCGCGCCCAACTGCTCGCAGCGGATGTCGTTCACATCGATGCCATCCTTTGGACCCATGACCATGCCGACCATTGTCATGGCATAGATGATGTGCGTCAGCTCTATCATCATCGGCGCAGTCCCGTTCCCGGCTATGCCCGCCGCCAGACTCTCAAGCTTTTGAGAGAGCGCTTCGCTTATGCTTTTGAAGGGCGGCAGGGCTATCATGCGACAATCGAAGGCCGCGTTTTGCCAGACGGCTTGCGCATTGGCGACATCGACATAGCCTGCACCGATCAGCCGCATGGCGAAATCTATTCGACTGGCTTTCGCTTCAGCCATGATGGCCATTCGGTCGGCTATGCCACTGATTTTCATGCGCTTACGCCGGAAATGATCGCCCTTTATGACGGGCTGGACATCTGGATCGTGGACGCGCTGCGGGAAAAGCCACATCCCACCCACCCGCATCTGGCGCTGACGCTGGACGGCATCGCCGCACTGGCACCCCACCGGGCGGTCTTGACCCACATGGACCAGAGCATGGATTATGCCACGCTGTGCCAGACCCTTCCCGATGGCGTGGAGCCAGCCTATGACGGCATGGTGGTTGAACTCAATGGCGAAGGGTGGCGCAGTTGATGGACGTGAGCGGCGATCAAGCGATGTCCAGCCTCTGGTATGTGCTGGCGCTGGTCCTGGTCGGTTCTGCTCTGTTGGCCCGGCGCGTGCCCATGTCCGGGTTACTGCGCATGGCTTTATTGTGGATCGTCATATTCGCCGTGCTGCTGATGCTGTTCAAACTGGGTGAACGGAGCGGCCTTTTTTCCGCGCAGTTGGCGAGGGAAGGGGGGGGGCTCTCCCACGCGATCCGAAAATCTCGCACTCGCTTCCGTGCCAGCCGCTCGCGCCGAAGGGCAGGCGCTGCGTGTGCCTATGGCCGCCGACGGTCATTTCTGGGTGGAAGGCACCGTCGACGGTACGCCCACGCGTTTCCTGATCGATAGCGGTGCCAGCATCACGGCGCTTTCTGTGCAATCCGCGCGCGCCGCCGGGCTGAATTTCGACCTCAATGCCCCCGGTGTAACGATGATGACCGCCAATGGCAGGATCGCCGCTCAGCGTGCTTCGGTTTCCACGCTGGCCATCGGGCCGATCCGCGCCAGCGACATCGACATTGTGGTGTCACCCAGCTTTGGAGAGGTGAACGTGATCGGCATGAACATGCTGTCCCGCCTAAAAAGCTGGGGCGTCCAGAATAGCGAAATGGTGTTGACGCCATGACCGCGCCACTGGTCCATCGACCGCCGACCCAGCGGGAACGGATGAAGGCGATCATCGGCGGTTCGGCGGGTAATCTGGTCGAATGGTATGACTGGTATGCCTATGCGGCCTTCACGCTTTATTTCGCACCGCATTTTTTTCCCAGCGACGATCAAACCGCTCAGTTACTGGGTGCGGCGGGCATTTTTGCCGTCGGCTTCCTGATGCGTCCGATCGGAGCGTGGATGATGGGGGTCTATGCTGACCGTCATGGCCGCAAGAGCGGACTCACCTTGTCCGTGGCCCTTATGTGCGCAGGGTCTTTGCTCATAGCGGTGATACCGGGATATTCGATGATCGGCATAGGCGCGCCGATGCTGCTGGTGCTGGCTCGCTTGATGCAGGGATTGTCGATCGGCGGCGAATATGGTGCCAGCGCCACCTATTTATCCGAAATGGCAGGGCGCAAAAGGCGCGGATTTTTCTCCAGTTTTCAATATGTTACACTGATCGCCGGGCAATTGGTTGCAATCTGCGTCCTGCTGATCCTGCAGGCTTTGCTTAGCGAACCGCAGCTTGAAGCCTGGGGATGGCGCATTCCGTTTTTGATCGGCGGAGCATTGGCGATTGTCGTTTTCTGGCTACGTCGCGGACTTACCGAAACCCAGAGCTATGCCATTGCGAGAGCAGATAATGCACCAAAGTCCGGCTTCGTTGAGCTGATCACCAAACATCCGCGCGAAACCCTGACGGTGACGCTGCTCACCGCAGGCGGCACGATCGCATTCTACGCTTATTCCATCTACATGCAGAAATTCCTGGTCAATACCAGCGGGTTCAGTCGAGAGATTTCATCTCAAATCAATGGGATAACGCTGTTTATTTTCATGATCTTGCAACCAGTTGCAGGCATGTTGTCTGACCGGGTCGGTAGAAAACCGTTGATGATAGGTTTCGGCATTGGGGGCGTCCTTTGCACCTATCCGATTTTTGCAACTTTGGCGGTGACCCGCGACCCGCTGCTCGCCGGAGCTCTGGTTATGGTGGGGCTGTTTATCGTCACGGGATATACGTCGATTAACGCAGTGGTGAAGGCGGAATTGTTTCCGGCGCATATCCGCGCTCTCGGCGTGGCATTACCTTATGCGTTGGCCAATACGCTATTTGGCGGCACCGCCGAGTTTGTCGCGCTATATTTCAAGCATCTGGGTATTGAGCAGGCATTCTACATATATGTCACGATCATGATCGCAATTTCGCTCATTGTGTACAGCCGAATGCGCGATACCCAGAAGCACAGCCGCATCCTGGAGGACTGATCCAAAGCGACAGTATATCCTTATATTTAACATAATACATATTATCGAATAAGTCTTCGGGTGGGCTATCCACTCTCCAGATCAAAACTTAACCCGTCCAAGCTGCTCTATTGCTCAGGATTGCTTATGTCTTCCGATACCCATTCAAGCCCTGCCGACATCATGCCTCTCGCCAAACTCATGGCCAGGTTGCGGGACCCGAAAACGGGCTGCCCGTGGGACATAGAGCAGGATTTCGCCAGCATCGCGCCTTACACGATCGAGGAAGCCTATGAGGTCGCCGATGCCGTTGAGCGCAACGATATGGCGGCGCTGCGGGATGAGCTAGGCGATTTGCTGCTCCAGGTCGTGTTTCACAGCCGCATCGCTGAACAGGCCGGACATTTCACCCTTCAGGACGTCATCGAGGGCATCACGGAAAAAATGATCCGGCGTCACCCGCACATTTTCGGCGAAGGCGCTGATCGTGAGAACGGCCACAGGCGCTGGGAAGACATCAAAGCGGCTGAACGTGCTGGGAAAGAGGATGACGGCAGCGCTCTTGCCGGCGTGGCCAAGGCACTACCGGCGCTGCTACGCGCAGAAAAGATACAGAAGCGCGCTGCCCGCACCGGTTTCGATTGGCCGGACATGGACGGCGTCGTCGCCAAGGTTGAGGAAGAATTGCAGGAAGTCCGCGACGCAGCAACGCCTGATGAGCATCAGGACGAAATCGGTGACCTTCTCTTTTCCGTCGTCAACCTCGCACGTCATCTGAAGATTGATGCCGAAGTCGCTTTGCGTGCGGCCACGGCAAAGTTCGAGGGCCGGTTCCGTACAATGGAATCAATGGCCGGGGACGATTTTTCTGGCCTAACGCTGGACAGCAAGGAAGCATTGTGGAAACAGGCAAAGCTGCAGACGCGCGCTCTAAGCACGTAAGCCATGGGCGCTCACCATCCGCAGGCTGTCGGGCGCGAATATCGATCGGTCCTTAGGCTTCAGTCCGCCCACGCTTCATGAACCGGGCGAAGGCAGACTCGGACAGGCGGACATCGACCTGCATCTCGCTACCCTCTGTCATGCTGCCGATCACCTCACCATGTTCATGCAGCCAGGCTAGCGCTGCCCCGTCAGACAATGGCACATGCAACTGATGGATTTGAGCGCCGGAGGTCAGCTTGCCGCTGATTACCCGTTGCAGACCGTCAACCCCCTGCCCCGTCACTGCCGATAGCAACACCACATCATCCCGGCGCGCGGCCAGTTCGCGGATCCGTTCCGCAGCGTCATCGTCCAGCAGGTCCAGTTTGTTCCACGCTTCGATGATCGGCACCGGCCTATCTTCCCCGCCCCCTTCCAGCGCGCCTTCGCCAGCCACGCCCAGCTCGCTGAGCACATCCATGACATCGTCACGCTGCGCCTCGCTATCGGGATGAGCGATATCGCGGACATGAATGATGAGGTCGGCGGACAGGACTTCTTCCAAAGTGGCGCGGAACGCTGCGATCAACTGGGTGGGAAGGTCGGACACGAAACCCACCGTGTCCGACAGGATAGCCTTGTCTAATCCGGGCAGCGCAATCTGCCTCATGGTCGGGTCCAAAGTGGCGAACAGCAAGTCCTCCGCCATGACGTCAGCACCGGTCATCCGGTTGAACAGCGTGGATTTGCCCGCATTGGTATAACCCACCAGCGCGATGACCGGCCACGGCGCGCGCTGCCGTCGGGCGCGGTGGAGACTGCGGGTGCGCGTGACCTGATCCAGCTCGCGGCGGATCTTGGCCATCCGGTCCCGGATCATCCGGCGGTCAGCCTCAATCTGGGTTTCGCCAGGGCCGCCCAGAAAGCCGAAGCCGCCCCGCTGTCTTTCCAGGTGAGTCCAGCTGCGAACCAGCCGACCCGCCTGATAGTCGAGGTGGGCGAGTTCGACCTGAAGCCGCCCTTCATTGGTCGCTGCCCGCTCACCAAATATTTCCAGGATTAGGCCGGTTCGGTCGATGACCTTAGTCGATGTGGCCTTTTCCAGATTGCTCTGCTGGACGGGGCTAAGTGCATTGTCGATGATGACAAGCTCTGCTTCCACCGCCTCGGCCAGAGCCGCGATCTGGTCAACTTGCCCGCTGCCGAACAAGGTCGCAGGTTTCCGGTCCCGCACACGAAAAGCCTGGACTGCCCGAACGTCAATGCCGATCGCCAGCGCCAGGCCCTTCGCCTCTTCCAGCCGCGCGTCACTGTCACGCCTTTCCGCACCATGCGTTTCCGCACGCACGACGATAGCGCGCGCGCCACGCGATACTTCATCATCGGAATCGCGATTGAAAACCGCCATGCTCGCCTAACGCCTCAACCGCCGACGCGCTTCATCGGCAGTCGGCAGCACGTCGCAAAAAGGCTCAATCGTCATCCTCGCCTTCACCGCTCAGGTCGAGCGCCTGCAGTGGCTGAACCGTGGAGATGGCGTGCTTATAGACCAACTGGACCATGCCGTCGCGTTCCAGCAGCATGCAGAACAGGTCGAAAGCCGCAATCTCACCCTGCAACATCACGCCATTGACCAGGAACATGGTGACAGGGCTGCCCGATTTGCGCACCGCGTTGAGGAATATTTCCTGCAGCAGCTTGCCCTTGCCATTACCATCGCCAATCTTGCGCAGGTCCGTCAGGTCCATTGATTGTGCGGGCATGACGGTGGAGATCGCATGCTTGTAGACCAGCTGCGATTGTCCGTCGCGGCGCAGCAGCACAGAAAAATTATCAAACCAGGTGATGATGCCCTGCAGCTTCACGCCCTTCACCAGAAACATGGTGACTGGGGTCTTGGTCTTGCGCAGGTTATTCAGAAAAATATCCTGAAGATTGTTCATCTTATCGGCCATGGTGGTCACTGGTCCTTATTGGCGGGACGTTACCCGCTCTTGCACCCCTGGGCAGGGTGTCTTGCCTGCTTCCGCCTGTCGGAAGCGTTTGGAACCTACCGCAATTGCGAAGGGGCGTCCATGCCCCTGTTGTGCAACGGCTAATTCTTATGCGTCAATTATCCTTGCCATCCGTGATGCCCAATAGCTTGAGCTTGCGATGAAGCGCGGATCGTTCCATGCCGATGAACGTCGCCGTGCGTGAGATGTTTCCTGAAAAACGCCGGATCTGGATGCGCAGATATTCGCGTTCGAAACTCTCGCGCGCCTCGCGAAGGGGCGCTCCCATAATGGCGGACTGGCCGATCCCCTCCCCACCGCCATTGTTCGTCAATTCACTGGGCAGCATGTCCAGTTCGATCCGGCCAATCCGTTCGCCCGGTGCCAGGATCATCGTCCGTTCGATGACGTTGCGAAGCTGGCGCACGTTGCCCGGCCATTCATTCGCCTGCAACGCAGCCATGGCGTCACTGGCAATTTCAGGCGCAGGAACGCGGCGATCGGCGGCGAATCGCGCCAGATAATGTTCGACCAGCGGCGGAATGTCGTCGCGCCGTTCGGCCAGTGATGGAATGACCAGCGGCACGACATTCAGGCGGTAGAACAGATCCTCACGGAAGCGCCGCTCTTCGATCTCCACGGTCAGGTCGCGGGCGGTGGAGGAAATGACGCGAACATCGACCTTGACCTGCCGCTGCCCGCCAACCCGCGTAAAGCTCTGGTCCGTCAGCACCCGCAATATCTTGCCCTGCGTGGTCACCGGCATGTCGGCGATTTCGTCCAGATACAGCGTGCCGCCATGCGACTGTTCCAGATAGCCTGGCCGCACCAGCCCACTCGGGTCCTCAACGCCGAATAATTCTTCCTCAACCCGGTCGGGGTCCATTCGGGCAGCCGCGACGACGATGAAGGGCGCGTCCGCGCGCCCGCTCCAGCTATGCAGCATACGCGCTGCCACTTCCTTACCGACGCCTGCGGAGCCAGAGATGAGGACGCGGCTGCCGGTGCCCGCAACCTTCTTGATCGTCGCACGGACACTGTTGATCGCCGCCGAAGTGCCGGTCAGTTCATCATCCTGACCAAATCGAGCGCGCAGCACCTGATTTTCGCGTCGCAACCTCTCAGTTTCCGTCGCACGGGACACCAGATGCAGCAAGCGATCCGCTTCAAAGGGCTTTTCAATGAAATCGGCCGCCCCCTTGCGGATTGCAGCGACAGCCGTGTCGATATTACCATGGCCTGAAATCATAAGAACCGGAATGGTGGCGTCGCGCCGCTTGATTTCCTCAAGCAATTCCAGGCCATCCAGCTTCGACCCCTGAAGCCACACATCCAGTAGCACCAGAGATGGACGTCGCGCGTCCAGCGCTTCGATGGCGCTGTCACTGTTCGCTGCAGTGCGGGTGGTAAAGCCCTCGTCCTCCAGCACGCCCGCGACCAGATCGCGAATGTCTTCTTCGTCATCGACTACCAGAATATCAAGCGCCATTGGCCGTCACTTTTCCCTTGGACATGGTCAGGACCTGCCCTTCTTCCAATTTTTCAAGCGCCCCGACGGGGAAACGAAGGGCGACGCAGGTTCCGCCGCCCTCCACATCATCCAGTCGAATCTCGCCCATATGTTCCTCAACGATCTTCTTGACGATCGCCAGACCAAGACCCGTACCCTTTGTTCGGGTGGTCATATAGGGTTCCAGCACTCTTTCCCGCTCCGGGGGCAGGCCGATACCGTCGTCACGCACTTCGATCAGCAGATAACCGTCTTGCCGACTCATGGTCATGCGAACATGTCCGCGTACTTCGCCCGCCGTCGGTTCAGGCTTGGGTTCGATCGCCTCAACCGCGTTTTTGACGATATTGGTGAGAGCCTGCCCCAACTGCCGCCGGTCGCAAACCAGTTCGATATCCGGTTCGTCCGTGTCGAATTCAAACATAATGCCGGGATGCGCCACCTCATGCAGAAACAACGCGTGGCGGGCGATGTCGCCCACCGCTTCGCGACGAAACACTGGCTTGGGCATACGGGCGAAGGACGAAAATTCGTCAACGATGCGCCGCAGGTCCCCGACCTGCCGCACGATCGTTCCTGTCAGGCGGGTGAAAGTGCTCTTGTCGCTGGTCACTTCGTCCGCATAGCGGCGCTGGAGCCGTTCGGCAGCAAGCTGGATCGGTGTTAGCGGGTTCTTGATCTCATGCGCGATGCGGCGCGCGACGTCGGACCATGCCGCTCGCCGCTGATCGGATAGTTGTTGCGTAATGTCGTCGAAGGTCAGGATGTGCCGGGACGCATCCTGGGAAACCTTGACGGCCAGCGTCCGCACTTCGCCATAGGCGCGCGTCTGCACGATGCCCGCATCTTCTTCCGACGTGACGAGCGCGCCAAGTTCGGGCGAAACCTCACTTAGCGAACGGCCCACCGGGTCATCCCCTTCCCGTACGAGGATGGCGGCAGCGGAACTGTTGAGCAGCAGGATAACGCCGTCGCGGTCGACCGATAGCACACCCGCCGACACGCCCGACAGGATCGCCTCGATAAAGGCCCGTCGTTCATCCAACTGGCTATTGGCAGCCACCAAAGCGCCCGTCTGCGCCTCCAGCCGCTGCGTCATGCGGTTAAAGGCTGATGCCAGCGTGCCGATCTCATCGCGGGATTGCGGACTGGTAACGCGCGCGGACAGATCGCCCGCGGTAATGCGCCGGGCGGCCGTCACTAGTTCGTTGACTGGCCTCACCATCCAGTCCGCAACGGCCAGCGCGATATAGACCGCTATGCCGACCAGCAGAAGCGAGCCGACGAACAGCGCCACGTTGAATCGCAACTGCAGCGCGCGGGATTGCGCAGCGAATATATCATAGTCCGCCAGCACCTTCTGCGCCCGCTCGACATTGCTGAACGCCGTGGACCCCGAGTCCCGCGTGGCATAAAGATAGATTTTCGCGCCCGGATAGAGCAGCGTCACCGCCTCGATCTGGGTGGGCTTGGCCGCGACGACGACATTCTCCCCCGATGCCAGCCGCCGGATCACATCATTGGAGAGCATCTCGGACGCGGGGCGGCTGTCCGGGTCTACGGTGGCGGCCGTGCGCGCAACGCCATCGTTACCAACTTCTATGATAGCCGACCGGTTGAGCTTGCGGGTCACGACCTGATAGATGAATCCCTCGGCAAAACGCGGGCTCGAAACCTTGGACTGGGACAGATAGTCGCGCAGGTCGCTTGCCATCGTGACGGTTTCGTCGCCGACCTCACGCAGATTTTGCTCATAATAGCCGCGCGCCAGGTCGCTTGCGTTCTGCAACATCCCCCGCGCACTGTCGGAAAACCAGAATTGCACGCCATATTGGAACAGCAGCGAAGCGAAGATGACGACCAGCAGCATCGGCACGCTGGCGACCAACGAAAAGATCGCCACCAGCCGCACATGCAGTTGCCCGTCGCTACCAATTGCGGACTGCGCCGCGCGTCGCCGGGCAACGCGCCGCCCCAGTAGTACCAGCAGTGCGATGGCAGGAACCAGGTTGCAGACCAGCAGCAGCGCAACAATCGGCGGGGTCAGCAGGGTGTAGGATTGCCCCTGCCCCGACAGCAGAAAATAAGTAAGCCCAGCCGTCCCCATGAACAGCACCAGCGTTGCCGCTTCCACCAAAGGGGCCAGCCGACGGCGCAGGAACGGCGGAACATGCTTTTTCCACGTCCGGCCCCGCCTGGGGAGAGTCACTGCACCTTCCATAGTGGCATTGTTACAACAAGGCCGTGCTCGATCAAACACAGTAATCGACCTGACCTGTCCTCTTGCCCGACAGTCTGATCGTTTCGTCCCGCACGCTCAATCCGCGACGCGCAATTGGAGCGGATCCAGCCCATAGTCGGTCAGCTTTTTGCGGAGCGTGTTGCGATTAATCCCCAGCAGGCCCGCAGCACGGATCTGATTACCGTCGACGCTTGCCAGCGTTTCCTGCAACAATATCGGCTCAACCAGGGCGAGCAGGTCGTCGTGCAGCGCCCGGTTAGGTTGACCCAGGCCGATTCCCAGCTGGCGTTTCGCCCATTCTCGCACCGCCTGGCCCAACTGATCGGCCGGTGCGGCATAGTCTGCGGGCACCAAATCCAGCGGCAGGCTGTTACGCAGCATGTCCGCCGCGATGACGTTCTCCCGGCTCAACACCGCCAACCGTTGCATCAGATTCTGCAATTCACGGACGTTGCCCGGCCAATGATAGGCCATCAGCAACTGCGCAGCGTCATCTGACAGTGCTTTGCGGGGCAAGCCTTCCAGCGCGGCACGATCAAGGAAGTGTCGTGCCAGCATGATGACGTCCTCTCGTCGTTCCCGCAGCGCCGGGAGGGAAATCGGGACAACGTTGAGCCGGTAATACAGGTCCTGCCGAAACCTGTTCTCCTCGATCAGCGTGGGCAGGTGCTTGTTCGTCGCAGCGATGATACGGACATTGACGCGGACGGGTTTTGATCCGCCGACCGTCGTCACCTCCCCGGATTGTAGGACACGCAGCAGCCGCGTCTGCGCCTCCATCGGCATGTCGCCTATTTCGTCCAAGAACAGCGTACCGCCCTGAGCTTGCTCGAACTTTCCTGCAGTGCGGACATGCGCGCCAGTGAACGCGCCTTTTTCATAACCGAACAATTCTGCTTCGATCAGTTCGCGGGGGATGGCGGCCATGTTGATCGCGACGAAGGGCTTTGTCCTGCGCTGACCCAAGCTGTGGATGGCTTCGGCAACCAGTTCCTTTCCTGTCCCAGATTCTCCCAGCACCAATATGCTCAGGTCGTTCGACAAGACCCGTGCGATGGTGCGATAAACCTCCTGCATCGCCGGCGACCGACCGACTAGCGGCAGCCCGTCATGGGGCAGTCCCATATCCGTGCTGTCGCTGTCCTGCGCCCTGCCCGCACCCAACGCATCGCCGACCGCCCGGGCGAGTTCGTTAAGGTCGAAAGGTTTGGGCAGATATTCAAATGCGCCCTTTTCAGTCGCCCGAATCGCGGTGTTGAGCGTGTTCTGCGCCGACAACACGATGACGCTAAGGTCGGGCCTTCGCTCCAATATCTCTGCCACCCCATCCAGCCCGTCACCGTCCGGCAGCATGACGTCAGTGATCAGCACGTCAGGTGCGAAGCTTTCCAGCAGCGCGCATCGTTCCTTGATGGAGGAAGCAGTCTTGACCTTGTGTCCCTGCCGTCGCAGCGCCTCTCCAACGACAACGCAAATCGCCGGATCATCGTCCACAACCAAAATCGCGCCCGTCGCGCTCATCACCCCATCCCCATTGGTAACAGGATGCGGAAGGTCGATTCCCCCGCTGCCCGATCGCGCGAATATTGCACAAACCCGTTCATGTCGCGCACCAGCTTGTCGACCAACGCCAATCCCAATCCCTGACCATCGCGCTTGCCCGTGATGAAGGGATTGAACAAGTGATCGAGGATATGGTCCGGCACGCCGGGGCCGTTGTCGACGATCAGTATCTCAATCGGCAGGACGGCGCTGCCCTTCCCTTCGTCCATGACAACCGACACGCCATGACGGAACGCCGTTTCAACCCGGATCCATCCATCATCAACATTTTCCAGCGCTTCGGCGGCATTCTTGATCAGATTGATCATGACCTGCACCAGCGCGTCATCATTGATGACCGCGAATGGAAGGGAAGGATCGTAGCGCCTTATGATACGAACATCTTTTGCAAACCCGGCCGCAGCAATATTGGCCGCACGGTCGATCAGCGGATAGATATTCCCCGGCCTGCATTCCAGCGTTCGATCGGTGGTGAAATCCTGCATCCGGTCGATCAGCGCCGCGATGCGATCGACCTCATTGCAAATCAGCTGGGTCAGCGTGGTGTCATGCCCTTCATTCCCGGATTCCAGCAGTTGCGCAGCGCCGCGAATGCCCGAAAGCGGGTTCTTGATCTCATGCGCCAGAATTGCCGCCGCGCCGATTGCCGAACGAGCGCCGCCAGTCGTGCCCCTGTGGCCAATCTTGCGCGCATGGCTTTGTGCGTGGATGGAAATGATACGCCATCCGTCATGGTCGATGATTGGCGCGATCATCAGGTCGACCTCCATTTCGGCGGTGCGCCCGGCATGAACCTTGATGTCATAGGCGGCGATAGGCTTATCGCTATGCCATATGTCGAAGCGCCCGCCCGCTTCCGCCATTCTTATCGTGCGGGTAACGTCACTTCCCACGATGGCCGAACGTGCCATATTGAGTAGCGTTTCGGCCCACACATTGGCGTCGGAGATAATATTGTCCGGTGCTACAACCAGCGTCGCCACCGGCAGAGCTGTCATAAGGTCCGCCAGCGATGGAGCGTCCGACGGCAAATTGAGCGGCGGGATGGCGGGCACCGGTGCCGTCATGCCGCCTCGCGCGCGTCGGCTGACCCTTCCTGCGCGATCAGCGGCTCATAGAAACGAGCAAGCATGTCCAGAACGACATCGCCATCAGGCTCCTGATTGACCGCGTTGCGGAACTCCGCGGACCCAACAAGACCCTTGGTATACCAGCCGATATGCTTGCGGGCCATGTTGACGCCGGTCAGCCTGTCATAATGATTCAGCATCGCGCTATAATGTTCTGTAATAACGCGATATTGTTCATCAATGGAAGGATCGGATAGCCTCTGACCCGTACGGAACCAATGCATCACCTGCCCGATCAGCCAGGGCCGCCCGTAGGCACCGCGTCCGATCATGACGCCATCGGCTCCGCTTTGCTCCAGCGCCGCGTCGGCATCTTCAATCGAACAGATATCACCATTGACGATCACCGGCAGCTTGACCGCCTGCTTGACGCTGCGAACAAACGCCCAGTCGGCGCTGCCCTTGTACATCTGGCACCGGGTCCGGCCATGAACCGTGATCATCTTAGCGCCCAGATCTTCAGCGATTCGCGCAAGTTCGGGTGCATTCAGGCTGGCATGGTCCCAGCCCATCCGCATTTTTACTGTTACGGGAACGTCCACCGCCTTCACGGTCGCTTCGATCAGCGCAGCCGCCAAAGGCAGATCGCGCATCAGCGCGCTGCCTGCGTCGCCGTTTACGACCTTCTTTACCGGGCATCCCATATTGATGTCGATAATCGCCGCGCCCCGATCGGCATTCAGCTTCGCCGCCTCGGCCATTTCTGTGGGTGAGCATCCGGCAAGCTGCATCGAAACCGGCTCTTCCACCGGGTGCCATGCCGCCTTCTGGAGCGACTGCCGGGTCTCGCGGATCATGGCGGCGGTCGCAATCATCTCCGTCACGTTGAGGCCGGAACCATAACGGCGCACCAAAGTGCGGAACGGCATGTCGGTGACGCCAGTCATGGGGGCCAGGATCACCGGCATATCAATGGTCGCCGGGCCGACCGAAATAGGGGAAAGTCTGCGCATCACCACGTCTGCCTAAAAAACAGGCAGCCCTTAACCGAAAAGCGCACCAGCGGCAAGCAAAGCAAGCTCTGGCGAACTGCCCTCCCCTCCGCTAAATGCCGCGCCATGATGAAGAGCAAGCATGGCGTTGTGGCGCTGCTGGTGGCGGCGGGTCAGGGAAGTCGGGCCGGTGGTGGTCTGCCCAAGCAGTTCCGCATAGTCGCTGGCAAGCCGGTGTTGGCTCACGCCGTCGATGCGCTGGCGGCGCATGGCGGAATTGACGCTATCGTGCTGGTGGTCGCCGCGGGACAGGAATCCGTCGCCCGTTGCCTGTTGCCTAACCGCCCGGTGACGGCCTTTGTCGAAGGTGCGGACACCCGCCGGGGATCGGTTCGCGCGGGACTGGAAGCCATTGCAGCGTTAGGAGGAGCCGATCGCGTCCTCATCCATGACGCGGCCCGCCCCTTCCTTCCGGGCCAAGTCGTCGACCGGCTCCTGTCTGCCCTCAGTCAAGGTGAAGGAGCGATCCCCGTGATACCCGTCTCCGATACTCTGATCCGAGGGGTGGACAGCCATGCCGGCGCGGTGGTGGATCGGTCCAACCTGTTCCGGGTGCAGACGCCGCAAGCCTTCCGCTTCGAAACCATTCTTGCCGTGCATCGCGCTTGGGATGACAGCCGGGAAGCAACGGACGATGCACAGATGCTGCGGGAGCGGGGCCATGACGTCATACTTGTCGAAGGCGATGAAAGGCTCGAAAAACTGACCTATCAGCAGGATTTCGCCCAGGCAGAGGCGCGGCTGTCCGCGCAGCATATCGTCCGTGTGGGAATGGGTTATGACGTGCATCGCCTCACCGCCGGGGAAGAATTGTGGCTGGGCGGCGTGCGCATTGAACATGACCACGGCCTTGCCGGGCACAGCGATGCCGACGTGGCGCTTCACGCCATAGTCGATGCACTGCTGGGTGCGCTGGCAGAAGGGGATATTGGCAGCCATTTCCCGCCATCTGATCCCCAATGGCGGGGAGCGGCGTCTTCCCGCTTCCTCCAATATGCTGCGGAACGGGTGACGGCCCGAGGGGGTCGGATAAACCATATCGACCTCACCATCATTTGCGAAGCACCCAAGATCGGCCCGCACAGGGACGCCATCCGCGCCCGCATCGGCGAAATATTGGAGGTGCCTCTGGACCGCGTGAGCGTGAAGGCCACCACGACAGAACGCCTGGGCTTTGCCGGGCGGCGGGAAGGCATTGCCGCACAGGCGGTTGCCACCCTGGCCCTACCCGCGCTATCCTGACCCATCATGCCCGATAGCATCCTTCCATCGCCGCTGGTCGAACTGGCCGAGCGCGTCATCATCGCCAACCGCCGCGCTGGCCGCACCGTCGCCGTTGCGGAAAGCTGCACCGGCGGCCTCGTATCAGCAGCGCTGACTGAAATTGTCGGATCATCCGACGTATTTGAAGCCGGTTTTGTAACTTATTCCAATGAGATGAAGAATGAACTTCTGAAAGTCTCCCAGGATGTGCTGGAAACTTTCGGAGCGGTATCCATCGCGACCGCCTGGGCCATGGCGCAGGGCGCGCTGATCAAAAGCCATGCGAGCGTCGCGGTCGCCATTACGGGAATTGCTGGACCAGGTGGCGGGTCGGAACAGAAGCCGGTGGGAACCGTGGTGTTCGCTCGTGCTGAACGTGGTGCCAGCCCTGACACTGTCGTCGCAGACATGCGCCATTTTGAAGATAGCGGCCGCGGCGGCGTGCGGCTTCAGGCGGCGCTTTGCGCGCTCGAACTGTTGTTACCCGATTCGGTATAAAGCTCCGCTGCGCGAAGCTCGAACGCGCCGATCATCTTGCGCAGGGCCTTGTCGAACATCTGCCCTGCCAGCATTTCGAACAAGTGGTTCTTGAACTCGAACTCCACCTCGAAATCCACTAGCGTTCCACCGCTTCCGTCATCACGGAAGCGCCATTCATTGTGCAGATGCTTCAGCGGCCCGTCCAGATAATCGACGCGGACGAAATCGGGCCGGTGCTTGTGGACGCGGGATGAAAAGCTTTCCTTGATGCCCTTGAACCCGACGATCATGTCAGCAACCATTTCGGAATCACTGTCGGATCGCACCCGGATTGCGCTGATCCACGGGAGGAATTCTGGGTAAGCGGCGACATCCGAGACCAGATTATACATCTGCTCAGGCGTATATGGGAGTGGCCGTGTTTCGTGATGCTTGGGCATGAAGATCAGCGGGCCATCTTTGCCAGTTGCGCCGCCCGTGTCGCCCGCATCTCGGCGAAATCCTTGTCTGCATGATAGCTGGACCGCGTTAGCGGGCTTGACGCCACCTGCAGGAAGCCCTTGGCCCGTGCGATAGCCGCATAGGCGTTGAATGCCGCCGGAGCGACAAATTCCATCACCTTGGCATGTTTGGGCGTAGGCTGAAGATATTGCCCCATGGTCAGGAAGTCGATGTCGGCCGACCGCATGTCGTCCATCACCTGATGCACTTCCAGCCGCTCTTCGCCCAGGCCCAGCATGATACCTGACTTCGTAAAGATCGACGGGTCCAGCTTTTTCACCGACTCCAGTAACCGCAGCGATGCATAATAGCGCGCGCCGGGCCGGATCGTCGGGTAAAGCCGGGGAACCGTTTCCAGATTATGATTATAGACGTCGGGCCGGGCAGCGACGATCATTTCCACCGCGCGCTCATGTTTGTTGCGGAAGTCGGGCGTCAGGATTTCAATCGTTGTACCCGGAGTCGTCCGCCGCAGCGCCTCTATCACCTTGACGAACTGCGACGCGCCACCGTCGGGCAGGTCATCGCGGTCGACCGATGTGATGACGATATGTTCCAGCCCCATTTCCGCACAGGCATCCGCCAGATTCTGCGGCTCGTTGGGATCGACCTTGCGCGGCATGCCGGTCTTGACGTTGCAGAATGCGCAGGCCCGCGTGCAAACGTCGCCCAGGATCATGACCGTGGCATGTTTCTTGGTCCAGCATTCCCCGATGTTCGGGCAGGCTGCCTCCTCGCACACCGTGGCAAGGCCTTTTTCGCGCATCATCTTGCGCGTTTCATGATAGCCGGGGCTGGTCGGTGCCTTGACACGGATCCAGTCCGGCTTGCGGACGCGCTCAGGCTTCAGGCCGGACTGATCGGGTCCGGTAGCAATCGGGACGACATCGTTCATGCGCTCCAGATAGCGCCGCAAGCATGCTCTTGCCAGCCCTCACTTTGTCCGGCAGAGACTTGGTCATGACCGAATTTGCAGACATGCTTGAAGGCTATCGCCGTTTCCGCAACACCGGCTGGACTCAACAGCGCGGACGATGGGATGAACTGAGCGAGGGGCAAAGCCCCCGCGTCATGGTGATCGCCTGCTCCGACAGCCGCGTCGACCCCGCGCAGATTTTCGACACCTTGCCAGGTGAGATATTCGTCGTGCGTAATGTCGCAGCGCTGGTGCCACCGTTTGAAACCAATCCGGGACATCATGGTGTTTCGGCGGCGCTGGAATTTGCAGTTCAGGTTCTGAAGGTGGGCGAAATCGTGGTGATGGGCCACGGCAAATGCGGCGGCTGCAAGGCCGCGCTGAGCCAGGAATTGAAGGACGCGCCTCCAGGGGAAGGCGGCTTCATCCACAACTGGATCGACATGCTGGACCAGGCTCGCGAAAATGTCATCGGCCGCTTTGGTGACGACCTTGGACGCGATGCTCATCGCGCGATGGAGCAGGAAGGCGTGAAGGTCAGCCTGGCCAATCTGCGCACCTTCCCCTGCGTGCGGACCAAGGAACGCAAGGGCGAACTGAAACTGGTCGGCGCTTTTTTCGCGATTTCCGACGGTCAGTTGCATCTGCTGGACGAACAAAGCGGGGAATTCCACCCAGCGGCGCTGGAATCGGCCTGATGTCATCGGCGATCCCCAGCGGCAATGTTGCCTTGCTGATCGACGCCGATAATGCTTCCGCCGACCATTTCGACCCTGTACTGACGGTTCTGGCCGAATTGGGCACGGTCAACATCCGCCGTGCCTATGGCAACTGGAGCAAGCCTGCCCTTAAGGGGTGGGCGCACCAGGCGGTGACCCAAGCGATCGAAACACAGCAGCAGTTCGACCTGACCAAGGGCAAGAACGCGACCGACATGAAGATGACGATCGACGCCATGGACCTGATGGCGGGCGGGCGCGTCACCGGCTTTGGCCTCATGTCCAGCGACAGTGATTTCACACCACTGGTCACCCGCATCCGCCAGCAGGGTATCGCAGTCTATGGTTTCGGGTCGGACAAGACGCCGGAAGGATTTCGGCGAGCCTGCACCCGCTTCATCGACGTCGCCGCGCTGGCCCGCTCTTTGGCCAGCCCCCCTGCGGAAATCCTACCCGACGCCGTCGTCACGGGTACAGGAGCAACGAAGGTCGTCGATCCGGTCAAAGCAGACGTCAAAAAAGTGGATGATGAGGTCGTGAGGCTTCTCATCGAGGCATATGACACCGCCAAGCGCGACGAAAATGGCTTCGCTGCCCTTGGTCCTGTTGGCCAGCGCGTGGGCAACCGCTCCAGCTTTGATGTGCGTAATTACGGCTTCAAGCGGCTGTCCGATCTGGTTCAGGCCATTCCCAATTTCGTCGTGGAGACTCGTGAGAATGGGCAGGCGTGGATCAAGCGGGTGCACTGATGACCCTGATCGCCCGGCATCTTATGATCATGGGAACGGTGCAGGGCGTGTTCTACCGCAACTGGACCGTGCAAACCGCCCGCGCGCTCGGCCTGGCCGGATGGGTCCGCAACCTGACCGATGGCAGTGTTGAAGCCTGGGTTGAAGGCCCAGGGACTCAGGTCGATGAGTTCATTCGGCTCGCCCACGACGGCCCGCCTGCCGCCAAGGTCTCACGCATCGAAACTGGCGATGTAGCCCCCGAAGGAATGAGCAGCTTTCAGAAACGTCCCACAGAGTAGAAGCGCCATGTGCTCCTGCGAAAGCAGGAATGCAGTCCAGCCATTCCCCGCACAAAAAAAGGCCGATCCCGAAGGACCGGCCGGAAAGTTTTAGGAGAGGATGCCTGAAAGGCACCCTTTGTGTGCAGTGCGGCATGTCATTTCGCAAGTGCGGAAAAAGCCGCCCCGCTTGCAAGATATGCAATCGCTGATCAGCGCGTCAGTTTCTTGTAGGCAAGTCGGGTCGGACGATCCGCCGCATCGCCCAGGCGGCGGCGCTTATCTTCTTCATACATTCCGAAATTGCCTTCAAACCATTCGACATGGCTGTCGCCTTCGAACGCCAGGATGTGGGTGGCCAGGCGATCGAGGAAGAAGCGGTCATGGCTGATGACCACGGCGCAGCCCGCGAAATTTTCAATCGCTTCTTCCAGCGCGGCCAGCGTTTCGACGTCAAGGTCGTTGGTCGGTTCGT
>CBFHAG010000030.1:0-26164 GCA_965653535.1 uncultured Sphingobium sp. | reverse complement strand
GGTTGGACCAGAACCACGGCACGGCGTCATAGGCGTCTTCCTTGCCCATGATGTGGGCCACGGCGGTCTTTGCCTGGTCGTTGGCGTTCTGCACCGATTCAAGCCGGATCTGAGCGCCGCGCGCGAAACGGTTGGCATGCGATGCACAATCCCCCACGGCATAGATGTCGGGCAGGCTGGTACGGCAATATTCGTCCACATCGACACCATTGCCGCCCGCCGCACCCGCCGCGATCAACGGGCCGGTTTCAGGGATGATGCCGATGCCGACGATGACCATGTCGGTTTCGATCCGCTCACCATCCTGCATCAGTACGGCGGTCGCTTTACCATCGGCCACTTCGATACAGTCCATTTTCGCGCTGGTGCGCAGGTCGACACCATGGGCGCGATGTTCTGCTTCGTAGAAACGGGACAATTCTTCGCCCGCGACCCGGGCGAGAACGCGGTCCAGCGCTTCGAGTAGCACGACTTTCTTGCCCAATTTGGTCAGCACGGCGGCGGCTTCCAGGCCGATATAGCCACCGCCGATGACGGTGACATGTTCGATCTGGTCGAGCTTTGCCATCATCGCATCGACATCGTCGCGGCGGCGGACGCCGTGGACGTTGGATGCGTCGGCACCATTGCAAGTCAGCATGCGCGGGCTGCCGCCGGTGCACCAGATCAGCTTGCCATAGCCGATCTGTTCATCACCCGCCGCGAGCGTGTGCGCCGCAGCGTCCACCGCTTTGACCCGGTGGCCCAGCAGCATGTCGATGTTGCGTTCAGGCCAGAAACTGGCCGGGCGGATGAGGATGCGGTCGAAGCTCTTGTCGCCCGCAAAATATTCCTTCGACAAAGGAGGGCGTTCGTAAGGTGGGTCCTTTTCATCGCCGATCATCGCGACCGAACCTTCAAAGCCCAGCTGGCGCAGGGAAATCGCCGCCTGTGCGCCGGCATGACCGGCGCCCACGATCACAATATCATAATGGTTCATCGGCCCCCGATCCTCTCCAAGCGTATCCCGCGCCGTCATTGGCGCGCTTTGTCGGGGCTGGCAAGGGCTGGCGACGAGGATTGCCGGTTCGGCTGACGCTTCGTTGGTGGCGCGGTGCTGGCCGGATGTGGCATAGGGCACCTCATAAAATAGGGGGATTCGCACGCATGCCCATGCAGGAAGAATTGGCCGGTCAGCGCACCGATGCTGCGCATGGGCCGCTCCCACCGCTCGCGCTGGGGGCACTGGGCGTCGTGTTTGGCGATATCGGCACGTCGCCGCTCTATGCGCTGAAGGAAAGTTTTGTCGGGCATCATCCGCTGGCGGTGGACCCGGCGCATATCTACGGCGTCTTGTCGCTCATCTTCTGGACCATGATGCTGGTCGTCACGGTCAAATATGTGTTCATTGTACTGCGGGCGGACAATGACGGCGAAGGCGGCAGCATGGCGTTGCTGGCGATGATTGGCCGGAGGTTAGGCGACACGCGCTGGACGCCCGCCATCATGGCTTTGGGTGTGTTGGCGACATCTCTGTTCTACGGCGATGCGATCATCACCCCGGCCATTTCGGTATTGTCCGCCGTGGAGGGGTTGACTGCGGTCGAAGCGGGGATGACCCCGCTGGTGCTGCCGATCGCCATCGTGATCCTGATCGCGCTGTTCGTGATCCAAGGGTTCGGAACGGCCAAGGTCGGCGCGCTTTTCGGGCCGGTCATGGCGGTTTATTTCGTGACGCTGGCTGTTCTGGGCGTCGCCAATATCCTGCGTCACCCGGAAATTTTCCAGATCGTGAACCCCGCCTGGGCGCTGCATTTTTTCCAGATTGACCCCAAGCTGGCCTTTCTGGCGCTGGGTTCGGTTGTGCTGGCGGTGACGGGGGCGGAGGCGCTCTATGCCGATATGGGGCATTTCGGTCGCAAGGCGATCAGCATCGCCTGGCTTTATGCGGCGCTGCCCTGCCTGATGCTCAACTATCTTGGGCAGGGGGCGTTGCTGCTGGATAATCCGGCGGCGGCGCAGAACCCCTTCTTCCTGCTGGCACCCGAATGGGCGCGCCTGCCGCTGGTCATCCTGGCCACGATGGCGACGGTGATCGCGAGCCAGGCGGTGATTTCCGGCGCTTTTTCGGTGACGCGCCAGGCGGTTCAGCTGGGGTTCCTGCCCCGGCTTCGCATCCTGCACACCAGCGCTTCGGCGGCGGGGCAGATTTATGTGCCGCTGATCAACTGGGCGCTGCTGGCCTGCGTCATCATGCTGGTGCTGGGCTTTGGCAGTTCCAGCGATCTGGCGGCGGCCTATGGCATTGCGGTGACGGGCACCATGGTCATCACCACATGCATGCTGGGCGTGCTGACATTCAGCGTGTGGCGTTGGAACCCGCTGGTCGCGGGGGCCGTGACCGGGCTGCTCCTGATCGTCGATGGTGCCTATTTCCTGTCCAACGCGACCAAGATACCTGACGGCGGCTGGTTCCCGTTGATGGTGGCGGCGATATCTTTCCTGGTGCTGACGACATGGGCGACCGGGCGACGGATAATGCGGAACGCGTTGCTTGAGGAGGCCATGGACCTGGACCTGTTCATCCGGTCGGCAGGATCGTCGCTCAAGCGCGTGCCCGGCACGGCGATCTTCCTGTCCGCTTCGGGAGAGGGCGTGCCGCCCGCGATGCTCCACAACGTGAAGCACAACCGCATCCTGCACGAACGCAACATCATCCTGACCGTGCGTGCCGAAGATGTGCCGCACCTGCCATTCGACGGACGCATCGAAGCGCGGGACTATGGCCAGGGTTTCTTCCGGCTGGTGCTGCGCCATGGCTTCATGGAGAATGTCGACGTGCCCGCCGCCATGAAGACGGTGCGTGACTGTGGCGGGCCGATCGGCGTCGCGGACACCAGCTATTTCCTGAGCCGCGAAACATTGGTGCCTTCATCGCGGCCTGGCATGGCTATATGGCGCGAGCGATTGTTCGCGTGGATGGTCCGAAATGCAGAAAGCCCGATGGCATATTTCAAGCTGCCCACGAACCGGGTCGTGGAACTTGGATCGCAACTTGAGATTTGATCGGGAAGATGATGGTAGCGGAGGAGGGACTTGAACCCCCGACACGCGGATTATGATTCCGCTGCTCTAACCAGCTGAGCTACTCCGCCCCAAGGGCTGCGCCGGGCGTCCAGCCCTGCGGTGAGGGCGCGCTATAAGCAGGGTGATGGGCGGGGTCAACGGGGTTTGATAGGCTGCCGCAGATTCTGTCGCGCTGCGGACAGGACGGCATATCGGCGGGCCGTCGCAGTATTTTTGGGATAGTCGAGGATTGGCGCGCATTTTAGCGCTTGCAATCGGGTCTGTGCATTGCACTAATGTTGCAATGCACAACCGGCGGTCGCCGCCGAGGGAGGATCGACGCCTTGCCCTTCCACGAAATGTTTGAACCCGACGGTTCGTTACGCCCCTGTTATGGGGAAGTGCAGAATTGGGTGGAACGGACAGGCATTGCCGGACTCAATCGCCGGATGGAAGAGGCTGAGGCGATATTCCGCCGCATCGGCATCACCTTTGCCGTCTATGGCGAGGGGGGCGACCCGGAAAGATTGATCCCGTTCGACCTGTTGCCGCGCATCTTCACGGCGCAGGAATGGCGCGTGCTGGACCGGGGCATCCGCCAGCGGACGCGGGCGCTCAACGCCTTTCTGCACGATGTCTATCATCGCGGTGAAATCGTGAAGGCGGGGATCATGCCCGCCGACATCATCTACCAGAACAGCGCCTATCTGGCGGAGATGGCGGGTTTCACCCCGCCGGGCAAGGTTTACAGCCATATCGTCGGGATCGACATTGTCCGTACCGGCCCGGCCCGGTTCGAAGTGCTCGAGGATAATTGCCGGACCCCGTCGGGCGTGTCCTACATGCTGGAAAACCGGGAGATCATGACGCGCATGTTCCCGGAGCTGTTCGGCCAAGGGATCGTGGCACCAGTCGACGATTATCCTGCCGAATTGCTCAAGAGCCTCAAGGAGGTCGCGCCACCTGCCTGCAAGGACGATCCGGTGGTCGTGCTGCTGACACCCGGCGCGCTTAATAGCGCTTATTATGAACATAGTTTTCTGGCTGACCTGATGGGCATTGAACTGGTCGAACCGGCCGACCTGTTTGTGGATCAGGACCGGGTGTGGATGAAGACCACGCTGGGGCCCAAGCAGGTGGATGTCATCTATCGCCGGATCGACGACGAATATCTCGACCCGCTGGTATTCCGGCCCGATAGCATGTTGGGCATTCCGGGCATTTTCAACGTGTACCGCAACGGTGGGGTCACGCTGGCGTCGGCGCCCGGATCAGGCATCGCGGACGACAAGGCTGTTTACATCTACGTGCCGGAGATGATCCGTTTCTACCTGGGGGAGCAGCCCATTCTGGAAAACATTCAGACGTGGCAATGCTCCAAATCCGATGAGTGCGCCTATGTGCTGGAGCATCTGCATGAGCTGGTTGCGAAGGAGGTACATGGATCGGGCGGCTATGGCATGCTGATCGGTCCCAAGGCCACGCGGGATGAGATCGCCGCCTATGCCGATCGCATCCGCACCAATCCCGGCGGGTTCATCGCCCAGCCGACGCTGGACCTGTCGATGGTGCCGACGCTGGGACCGGCGTCGGTGGTGGGCAGGCATGCTGATTTCCGGCCTTATTGCCTGGTCGGCAAGCAAATTCGGCTGGTGCCCGGCGGGCTGACCCGCGTGGCGCTGACCGAAGGATCGCTGGTCGTCAATTCCAGCCAGGGGGGCGGGGTCAAGGACACATGGGTGCTGCAGGATTGATGGAGATGAAAGTCAGATGCCTCTCATCTCCGTTCGGGCTGAGCTTGTCGAAGCCCTTTCCTTCTTTTGAAGAAGGTAAAACCCTTCGACAGGCTCAGGGCGAACGGGAGAAAGGGGAGGGACCGGGCCCATGCTGAGTCGGACCGCCGAAAATTTGTTCTGGATGGCGCGTTACATGGAGCGCGCAGAGGCCACGGCTCGGCTGCTGACCATGGGACAGCGCATGGCGATCCTGCCCGGTGCCCATCATCGGGACGAATGGCGGTCGGTCGTGCGCGCCACGGGCAATGGCCATAACTTTCCCGAAGGCACGCAGGTGACGGAAAGCGATGCGGTATCCTATTTGATGCTGGACCTGGACAATCCCAGCTCCATCCGGTCCTGCCTGTTGAAAGCCCGGGGCAATGGCAAATCGGCCCGCACCATGTTGACGCAGGATATGTGGGAGGCGCTGAACGAAGGGTGGCGCAAGCTCGACAGCTATGATGTGGGAGAGGCGCGGCGGCAGCTTCCCACCCTGATCGATTGGGTCAAGACGCGGGTCATGACATTCCGGGGCGCCGCGCATTCGGGGCAGTTGCGCAATGAAGGCCATGATTTCCTGCGGGTCGGCTCGGCGCTGGAGCGGGCGCAGATGACCTTGCGGCTGCTGGACGTGAAATATTATGTGCTGCTACCCGAAACCGAAGTGATCGGGGGTAATCGCGACCATTATCAATGGACGTCGGTGCTTCACGCTTTGTCGGGGTCGCGGGCCTATCATCACGTCTATGGCGGAACTTACACCCCTTGGCGGATCACTGACTTCCTGATGCTCAATCGCATGTTTCCGCGCAGCGTCGCCTATTGCTACGACCAGATGGCCTACCGGTTGAACCGATTGGCGGGATGGCATGACAGCCGCGGTCCCTGCCATGACACCGTGCGGCAGATGGTGGCCGACCTCGAACAGTCGGACAGCGGAGAGATTTTCCGGGTCGGACTGCATGAAACCGTGCAAAGCGGGCTGGAGATGACCGACCGACTGGGCGGCGAAATTGCCCAGACTTACCATTTTGGATGAAGGGGGCAGGCGGGGCATGAAGCTGATTGTCCGCCATCAGACGGTCTATCACTATCAGGCATCGGCGGGGCGCGCCGCGATGCGCCTGAAACTGATGCCGATCGACACCGCCATGCAACAGGTGCTGGAATGGCAGGTCAGCGTGAATGGCGAACCTGTCGACAGTTTCCGCCCCAACAGCTTTGGAGAGATGGAGGCCATCTGGATTCGTCACGACCGGCTGGACAATGCGGTGATCGTGGCGGAGGGTCTGGTGGAAACACAGGACAGAAACGGCGTGCTGGGGCCTCAGCAGGGTAGCCTGCGCCCGGATTATTTCCTGCGCGAAACGCCCCTGACCCGGATGTCGGATGCGATCAGGGACATGGCTCTATCGCTGCCCGGCGATGCAGGAATATTGAACCGCCTGCACGATTTGAGCGCTGCCGTGGGCGACGCGGTCGCCTACCGCAGCGGTGCCACAACGTCCAGGACCACGGCGGCAGAGGCATTCGCGTTAGGTGCAGGGGTATGCCAGGACCATGCGCAGATATTCATCGCGGGCGCGCGCGCCATGGGGGTGCCCGCGCGTTACGTGACCGGCTATCTGCTGGCGCAGGAGGGAATGGCGCTGCATGAAACCCATGGCTGGGTCGAAGCATGGGCACCTGACCTTGGCTGGGTGGGCTTCGACCCTTCCAACCGTGTGTGCGTAACGGAACATTATCTGCGCCTTGCGTCCGGCCTAGACGCGGACGATGCTGCGCCCATCCGGGGTTCTGTCACGGTGGCGGGTGATATCTGGATTGACGCGGACGTCCGTATCGCGCAGGCGAAGGATGGGGTGGAGGATCGGCAGTTGCAACGGCAGCAACAACAATGTGCCCAGCCATCCATCCCGTTGAGTATCAAGGTTAGATAGGAGCCCGGTGGGCGATGACCTATTGTGTGGCGGTTCGCGTGGATCAGGGTCTGGTCATGCTGTCCGACACCCGCACCAATGCGGGCATGGACAATATCGCGCGTTTTCGGAAGAGCTTCACCTACAGCGTCGCAGGTGAACGCGCGATCACGCTGATGTGTTCGGGCAACTTGTCGATCACCCAGGGGGTGAAGGCGATGTTGGGCCGCGCGATCAAGGATTCGCAGCTCGATCCCGACATTGAAAGCATCCTGAATTGCGGGACGATGCACCGTGTGGCGCAGTTGGTCGGCGACGCGATGTGCGAGATGCAACATCATTACCGCAGCACCATCGAAATGCAGGGGTCGGGCGCGGACGCATCTATCCTGGTTGCGGGGCAGCGCCGGGGCGGCAAACAGCGCCTCTACCTCATCTATTCAGCGGGCAACTTCATCGAAGCCACGGAAGACACGCCTTTTTTCCAGATTGGCGAACATAAATATGGCAAGCCGATCCTGGATCGCATCGTCCGGCGCGAGACCACATTGGAAGATGCGACCAAGGCGGTGCTGGTGTCGATGGATTCGACCCTGCGCTCCAATCTGTCTGTCGGCATGCCATTGGACCTGACCGTGATCGAACGGGACCAGTTCGATTTTCGGGTCCGCACCCGGATCGAAGCGGATAATGAGGAATTTCAGCTGCTCTCGCTCGGCTGGTCGGCGGCGCTGCGCAAGGGGTTTGAGGACCTGCCCAACGTGCTGGATTGAGTGATTGAAGCTGAGGGCAGTGGAATGGCGAGGTTCGCCCAGCGCGCTGAAAGATTGAACTTCCCCGCACCCAAGCAAATGCATCCGACGGTTGGGCTTGCGTGTCCGCCGATGCAGCCTATTTCATCGCGACGAACGAATCTGACAGCCGGGGACATTTGATGACCGCAAGCCATTCCACTCGCATGCTGATCCTGGGATCGGGACCTGCGGGTCTTTCCGCCGCCATTTACGGCGCGCGCGCTGGCCTGGCCCCCATCGTCGTGCAGGGCATGCAGCCGGGCGGGCAGCTGACCATCACCACAGATGTTGAGAACTATCCCGGTTTTCGTGACGTCATCCAAGGCCCTTGGCTGATGGAGCAGATGCAGGCGCAGGCCGAGCATGTCGGCGCGAAGATGATGTACGACCAGATTGTCGAGGTTGATCTGTCCGAGCGGCCATTCCGGCTGAAGGGCGACGGCGGCGCGGCCTACTATGCCGACAGCCTGGTCATTTCGACGGGCGCGCAGGCGAAATGGCTGGGCGCGGAAGGCGAACAGCTGTTGCAGGGCAAGGGTGTATCAGCCTGCGCGACGTGCGACGGTTTCTTCTATCGCGGCAAGAAAGTGGTCGTGATCGGTGGCGGCAATACCGCCGTCGAAGAGGCGCTCTACCTCACCAATCACAGCCATGACGTGACGCTGATCCACCGCCGCGATTCGTTGCGCGCAGAGAAGATTTTGCAGCAGCGGTTGTTTGCTCATCCGAACATCAAGGTGCTGTGGAATCAGAAGATCGAACGCTTTGTCGGTGGCGGTAATCCCGAAGGACTGTTGGGTGTCGACCTGATCGACACGGTGACGGGCAAGGCGTCCCATATTGAGACAGATGGCGCGTTCGTGGCGATCGGCCACCAGCCCGCCACGGAATTGTTCGCGGGCAAGCTGCCGATGGACGAAGGCTATCTGCTGGTGGAGCCGGGCACGACCCGCACCAATATTCCCGGCGTCTTTGCGGCAGGTGACGTCAGCGACAAAATCTATCGCCAGGCGGTGACTGCGGCGGGCATGGGCTGCATGGCCGCGCTGGATGTCGAGAAGTTCCTGGCAGAAGCCGATTTTGAGGCGATGGCGGCGGAATAAGGCGGGCGATCGGCTGGGTCGGACCAGGACGGTCTGGCTCAGCGGATGGTACGGGAACGGGGGCTCTGGAGCTTGAACTGGGTTCCCGCCTGCGAGGAGCACGGGGTTATTGCGTCAGCTTTGCCTGAGCAAATGCGGTGAGCGTGCCAAAGGTTTCGAAGGTTTCGCCGTCAATGTCGTCATCCTCGATCAGGATGCCGAGGCGATCTTCCATTTCGGTGAGCAGGCTGGCGACGGCCATGGAGTCCAGTTCGGGAAGGGCTCCGAACAGTGGCGTGCCGCTGTCAAAGGCGTCCGCGCGATCCTGCGACAGTGCCAGCACATCACGCAATAGGTCGCGCACCACCGTTTCGATATCGCTTGTCCGGTCGACCGGCATTGTTTGTTCCGCCCGCATGATGGGCTTACCTAATCGTTCAGCCTCTAGCCGACAAGGGCGGAAATGGCGGTGCGGGCGGCGGGCAGCCATGCCGAGGCGAAGCGGGGGTTGAAGAAGTCGAGACGGTGGAGAGGTTCACGCCGGTCCATCCATTCCGCCTTATAGGCATTGTCCCCGGTGCCATAGTCGATCCGCTGAACGCCATCGGTGTCGATGGCACGGGCGAACATCGCATGGCTGAGCAACGTGCCGGGCGAAGCGCCGTCGAACGCGCGGTCGTGCGCTAGTTTATGGATCAGTGCCGTGCCATTTTCGACCGTCCAGAGCTGTGTCGCGACAGGCTGGTCATGGAGCCGGACGAAGCCAAGGCGTAGTGTTCCCGCAGCCGCTTCCCGTTCTGCAAGCGCCCGGAGGAAGGCGAGGCCGGGTTCGGGCTGTTTCCAGCTGCTGGCATGGACGGTGATATAGTCGCGCCACAGGGCGTCGTTGACGTGCTGCCCGATGTCGATGGTGAAGCGGCTGGCGCGTGCCTTGCGCTGCAACTGGTTGCGCAGGCGACTGGGGCGGTCAGCCCAATAGGTGGCGAAATCGCGGTCATTGAGGTCGAGCAGATGGCGGCCGCCCATGGGTCGGCGTACGGCGAACCAGCCCGCCCGGCGGAAGGCGTCGAGCAGCAGGTCGGCGTGATCGGTGACGGGATAGAGGTCGATATGCGTGCTGGCGGCGATCAGGTGCGCGGCCATAACTTCGACCAATCGCCGCCGGGTTTCCGGGCAGGGATCACCGATGAAGACCGGCGACCAGGAAAAGCTGTACCAGTTGGCGAGCGCGCTCAGCCGCCGCGCGGTCGGGGACATCAGGAACAGCCAGGCTTCATTGCCATCCTCCATCGTATGAAGGATGCGTACCGGCACCTTGCCGAAACAATGGGCGTGCAGCGATTCGAACCAGTCGATCCGGTCGAACAGCGACGGGGTGGAAGCGCGGTCCATCCGTCCCGCCAGCGCGTCACGAGCATGGGCGATCGTGCTATATTCCCTTGCGACCAGCAAACCACTATCTCCCCGTCACCCCCGCATGTAGGTGAAAAGTCTGGACATGGAGTTAAGTAATCGCCTGGAACGCGCACCGGTCGTCATCGACGGCGCGGAAGTGCGGCCCGTCGACCATCTGCTGTTGCGTGGCGACCCAACCCGGTCGGCGCTGGATGGGCGGTCGGGAACGCAGAATTACGCGGAATTGGAAGAAACGCTGGGACAGCTTGCGGGCTGGCTTGCTGGGTTCGGGCTGGAGCGCGGGGCAAGGGTCGCCAGTTGGATGGCGAAAGGGCCGGTTGCCGCGCTGATGCCGCTTGCCGCGCCACGCGCGGGGCTGGTCCATGTTCCGATCAATCCACTGCTGAGGCATGCGCAGGTCGCCCATATATTGGCCGACAGCGGGGCGCGGTTGCTGATCGGCACAGCGGCGCGGATCGACACGCTGGGGGCTGCCGATGTGCCGGATGAGTGCCGCTTGTTGCGCGAGGAGGATGCCGCCTGCGCGATGAGCGGGGGAGACGCGATCGGCCCGTCCGATGCCGCGTCGGAGGACCTAGCCGCCATTCTTTATACCAGCGGGTCGACCGGCAGGCCCAAGGGCGTGATGCTAAGCCACGCCAATTTGTGGCTGGGGGCAGCGTCGGTAGCCGAGTATCTGGGACTGAGCGCCGACGACAGGACGCTTTGCGTGCTGCCGTTCAGCTTCGATTACGGGCAGAATCAGCTGCTTTCGACTTGGTTCGCGGGGGGATGCGTCTATCCGCTCGACTATCTGACGGCGCGTGACGTCATGAAGTCGGTGGAGCGGCGCGATATCACGATGCTGGCGGGCGTGCCGCCGCTGTGGGTACAGCTGACGGAAATAAACTGGCCGCCTGAAGTCGCGGCGAAGCTGCGGCGGATCACCAATAGCGGCGGCGCTCTGACCCGTCCGCTGGTAGCGAAGCTGCGCAATCTGTTTCCCAACGCTGACATATACCCCATGTACGGCCTGACGGAGGCGTTTCGGTCAACCTATCTGCCGCCTGCTTTGGTGGACAGCCATCCCGATTCGATGGGATCGGCAATCCCGCATGCGGAAATATTGGTGGTACGGCCCGATGGTAGCGTGGCCGCCGATGATGAGTCGGGAGAGTTGGTGCACTGTGGCCCGCTGGTCGCGCAAGGATATTGGCAGGACGCGGCGCGCACGATCGAACGGTTTCGCCCCGCGCCACCAGCGTCGCGCTATGGCGGCATGGCCGTATGGTCCGGCGATACGGTGCGGCGTGATGCGCAGGGGCTATTGTATTTTATTGGTCGCGATGATGCGATGATCAAGTCGGCGGGCAACCGCATCAGCCCGACCGAGATTGAGGAGGCTGCGGTCGCCGTGCCGGGCGTCGCGGAAGCGGTGGCGATGGGCGTCAAGGATGAGCGACTGGGACAGGCGGTGCTGCTGTTGATCCGTTCCGCCGATCCGCTGGCCGAGGCTCAGGTGGAAGTGCTGCTGAAGGCTGAACTGCCCAATTTCATGCATCCGCGCACGATCGTCAGGCGGGAGGAGTTTCCGCGCACGCCCAATGGAAAAATAGACCGAGTAGCATTGATGGGGGAATTTGAGCGATGAAGCCGATGGGTCCCATCCCGCCGTTCTTCACGAGTGAAGACGGCATGCTGCTGATCGGCGGCTGTGGCGCGGCCAGCCTGGTGGAGGAGGCAGGAGACACGCCGCTGTTCGTCTATGACATAGGCGTCGTTCAGCGTCAGGTGCAGGATTGGCGTGACGCCATGCCGTCGATACTGTCGCTTCATTATGCGGTCAAGGCCAACCCTTACACCCCTTTGTTGCAGCGCATGACGGGAATGGTGGACGGGTTCGATGTGGCGTCTGGCGGCGAACTGAGCCGGGCGCTGGCAGCTGGGATGGACCCCGCGCATGTCAGCTTTGCGGGGCCGGGGAAGCGGGATGATGAGCTGATCGCGGCGATTGATTCAGGCGTGACGATCAACCTGGAATCGGAAGGAGAAGCCCGGCGCGCCATCGCCATTGCCGACCAGCGGGGCCGTACGCCCAGGCTGGCCGTTCGCGTCAATCCCGATTTCGACCTGAAAGGGTCGGGGATGCGGATGGGTGGTGGGGCCAAGCCCTTTGGCGTGGACGCCGACCGGGCGGCGGCGCTTGCCCGCTGGCTGGTCGATGAAGGGGCGGATTGGCGCGGATGGCATATCTTTGCCGGTTCGCAGGCACTGGATGCCGCAGCGTTGATCGAAACGCAGGCGGCGACGGTGGCGTTGGCGGCCCGCTTGTCCGACGCGGTGGGTGTGACGCCGCCCTTAGTCAATCTGGGCGGGGGATTTGGCATTCCCCATTTTCCCAGCGAAGTGCGGTTGGATATCCGGCCGATCGGCGAAGCGTTGGCGCAGGAGCTGGACGCGCGGGCCGATATTTTGGCGGGCAGCGCCTTCGCGATGGAGCTTGGCCGCTGGCTGGTGGGCGAATGCGGGGTCTACCTGACCCGCGTCGTTGATGTGAAGGTCAGCCAGGGCGAAACATTCGTGGTCGTGGACGGCGGCTTGCATCACCAGCTAGCCGCCAGCGGCAATTTCGGCACCGTCGTCCGCCGCAACTACCCCATCGCGGTGGCAAACCGTTACGAGGAAAGCCCGGCGGAACAAGCGGTCACTGTCGTGGGCTGCCTGTGCACGCCGATGGACAAGCTGGGCGACAAGGTGGCGTTGCCGACGGTGGAGGAGGGCGATCTGATCGCGCTGTTTCTGGCGGGCGCATATGGCGCGTCGGCCAGCCCGGCGGCCTTTCTGGGGCATCCCAACCCCTTGGAACTGTTGATTGGATGACGCCAGGGACGGCTGAGGCCTAACCCAATCTTTACCCTTTGAGTGCAAGAAGAAGCCCAAAGCCCATGGCTTGATGGTTCGCCTGCCTATGCAGCGGCCATCCCGCGCGGCTGCACGAAGAGGTGAAGATATGCGTTTCCTGTCAGTTTCTCGAGCCTTAATTGGCGCAGCGATCCCGGCTGTCGCGCTTTCTGCTTGCGCGTCGGGGGGCGGTGGGCCGCAGCTTCCGCCGGCGTCTTTCGTGTCGCAAGAAGAAGGACCGGGCGAGCAATATGTGATCGGCCCGCTCGACGATCTGACGGTGTTCGTGTGGCGCAATCCTGAACTGGGCGCGAAGGTGCAGGTGCGGCCTGACGGTCGCATCACCACGCCGTTGGTCACCGACATGGCGGCGGTGGGCAAGACGCCCAAGCAGTTGGCCGAGGACATGAAAGCGGCGCTCACCAAATATATCGAAAATCCGCTGGTTTCGGTGATCGTCAACAATTTTTCCGGCACGTTCAGCCAGCAGGTGCGGATCGTCGGCGCGACCGAAAAGCCCGCGTCCATCCCCTATCGAGCGAACATGACGCTGCTTGACGCCATGATCTCTGTCGGGGGCCTCAGCGAATATGCAGCGGGCAACCGCGCGCGGCTCGTGCGCTTCGACAAGGAAGCGGGCAAGCAGCAGGAATTCAACGTCCGCATCGGCGACCTGCTGAAACGCGGGGACAGCAAGGCGAACGTCATGCTGGCTCCCGGCGACGTCATCATCATTCCTGAAAGCATGTTCTGACATGGCGGCATTATATGACGAGTTGCTGATAGCGCTGCACGGCATATGGACCCGGCGCTGGCTGGCGCTGGCTGTGGCATGGGGCGTGTGCATGCTGGGCTGGCTGGGCGTGGCGCTGGTCCCCAATAGCTATGAAAGCAAGGCGCGTGTTTACGTGAACACCCAGTCGCTGTTGCAGGACAAGGTGGGCATCACCCAGGTCCAGTCGCAACAGGACCTGGATCGTGTCCGCCAGACGCTGGCCAGCACCGGAAATCTGGAACGGGTGGTCAAGGAAACCGACCTGAACCAGACGGTCAGCGGCCCGCGCGACATTGCGGCGAAGATCACGACCCTGCGCGAAGGCATAACCGTTATGGCGCAGGTCGATCCCAGCATGATCGACATCAGCGCCAAGTCCGCCGATTCGGGCCTGTCCGATGGGGCCAATGCCCGTATCGCACAGCAGGTCGCGCAAAAGCTGATCGACATCTTCCAGGAAGCGAACCTGTCGTCGGACCGGGTGGAAACCAAGCAGAGCTTGGCCTTCCTTGATCAACAGATTACCGAGCGCGGCAAGCAACTGGCTGGTGCGGAACAGCGCCGGGTCGAGTTTGAGCAGCGTTATGCAGGCGTCCTACCGGGCGCTGGCTCCATCGGCCAGCGCATGGACGCAGCCCGGATGGAGATCAACAATATCGAATCGCAACTGGCACAGGCGCAAGGCGCGTTGAGCGCCATGAACGGGCAGTTGGCGGGCACGCCGCAAACCCTGCCGGGGACAGGCGCTTCGGGCGGCCCGTCCGCTCTGGCACAGGCGCAGGGCGATCTTGCGGGCATGAGAGCACGGGGATGGACCAGCAGCCACCCCGATGTGATCGCCGCCCAGCGGCAGGTCGATGCGCTGCGCAAGCAGGGTGGCGGCGGTGCGGGTGGTGGCACGCCCAATCCCGCTTATCTCTCCATCAAATCGATGCAGGCCGAGCGCGCCGCGACGGTGCAGGCGCTTCAGGCGCGCAAGGGGCAGTTGCAGGCGGACCTTGCCGCCATGTCGTCGCGCCAGACCGATGAGCCGGGCCTTGCCGCCGAGCAGGAAAAGCTCGACCGCGACTATCAGGTGCTCAAGACCCAATATGACAAGCTGCTCGCCGACCGCGAGGAGATCCGCCTGCGTGGCGACGTAAAGACGGAAACCGGCGCGGTGCAGTTCCGCGTCGTCAACCCTCCCAGCGCGCCGACCGCACCAACCGCGCCGAACCGACCATTGCTGTTGGTCGGTGTCCTGATCCTGGGCATCGGCGCGGGCGTGGGTACTGCCTTTGCCGTGGGGCAGCTCAAGGGCAGCTTCCCGACCGCCGCCAGGTTGGAGCGGGCCGTCGGCCTGCCGGTGATCGGGTCGATTACCCAGACGGTCAGCGCCGCGCAGAAGGCGGTGGAAAAACAACGGTTGAAATGGTTCGCGGGCGCGAGCGGGGGGCTGGCGGCGGTATGCGTGCTGCTGGTCCTGATCGAATTCATCCAGCGCGGCATGGCCTGAAAGAGAGCGGCACGATGAACAAGCATAGCTCCCTCTCCAACGGTTCGCTGATCGAGCGGGCGACGGAGATTTACGATTTTACCGCCGCGCTGCGCGGGCGCGCTGCGCCGAATGTGGACGTGCCCGCTGAAGCTCTGGCGGCGACGGTTCCAACGGTGGAGATGGCGTCGGGCGTCGGTGCAGTGGTGCAAGCGCCGGAATGGACCGGCCCGGTCCAGCCGATCGATCGCATCGCCTTGGCGGAGGCAGGATATCTGCTGCCCGACGGGCCTGTGAGCGCGATGAGCGAGGAGTTTCGCCTGCTGAAGCGCGACCTTCTTTCGCAGCTGGCGGGTGATCCGCGGGGCAACCACGTTCTCGTCTGTTCGGCCCATAGCGGAGAGGGCAAAAGTTTCTGCGCGATCAATCTGGCGCTGAGCCTGGCAGCGGAGAAGGAGCGGGAAATCCTGTTGGTCGACGCCGATTTCGGCAAGCCCGGCATTCCCGAGGCGCTGGGCCTGACGAGTGGGCCGGGCCTGATGGATGCGCTGGCCGATCCCACCATAGCTGTGGAAGATTGCATCATCCGCACCGACCTGCTTTCGCTGTCCGTGCTTCCGGCAGGGCGGCGGAGCAATAATGACACCGAATATCTCGCGTCGAGCCGCACGAAAGCGTTGCTGAATAGACTGACGGAGGGGCGGCCGGATCGTGTGATCATATTCGATTCGCCGCCACTGCTTGCCGCTTCGGCGGGTGCCGTGCTGGCCAGCCATGCCGCCATCGCGTTGCTGGTGGTGCGAGCCGATCAGACGAGCGAAAGCGCGCTGCGGGATGCGGCTGGGATGTTGAAGGGTGCGGGCCAGGTGCAGTTGTTGCTGAACGGCGTCAGCTATTCGGGCACCGGGCGGCGCTTTGGCAGCTATTACGCCACGGAGGGCGCGGGCGAATGAGGCTGCAAGTTTTTCTGATGACCGCTGGCGTTGTGACGTTAGGTCTGGGCGCGCCTGTTCATGCGCAGGAGCGCAAGGTCGAAGTCACGCCCTATCTGGGCATCGATCAGGTGGTGATGGCCCCGCTGACCGGCGATGGTGAGGTTCTGACCTACACCAACGTTACGGCAGGCGCGACGGCCAGCATCAAGACGCGGCGGATGGAAGCCGTCGCTGACGTGCAATATAATCACAGCTTTGGCTGGGGTGGCACCGCGACCGATCAGGATGTCATCAGCGGCATCATATCGGGCCAATATGGACTGGCGAGCGGCCTGACGCTGAATGCTGGGGCGTTGGCCAGCCGCATCCGCACCGACGGCTTTTCGGGCGCGGCGACGCTGAATGACAGCCAGACGAGCCAGGTCTATGCCGGCTATGTCGGGCCAGCTTATGCAGCGTCGTTCGGCGACATCGACGTCACCGCTTCCTATCGGCTGGGCTATGCCAGGGTCGAAGAGGATGCGGGCGCGGACCTTGGCGGCGCGGGCCTGTTCGACGAATCCGTTTCACATAGCCTTGCTGGCTCCGTCGGGGTCGCGCCGGGTGTGTGGCTGCCGCTGGGGATCGTCGCCAGCGCGGGATATGATCGGGAAGATGTCGATCAGTTGGACCAGCGGTTCGAAGATAAATGGGGTCGTCTGGACGCCACACTGCCGGTTTCGCCCACAGTCGCTCTGGCGGGCGGGATCGGTTATGAAAAAATCAAGGTCAGCCAACGTTCGCCGGTGCTGGACACTAACGGTTTGCCGGTCGTGTCCAACGGTCGTTATGTCACCGATGACAGCTCGCCGCGCCAGCTGATCTACGAATTTGACGACATCATTTGGGACGCGGGCGTGCTGTGGCGGCCCACCCGCCGCGCGTCGCTGGAAGCACGCGTGGGTGAGCGTTATGGCGGCATGACCTATAGCGGCAGCTTCGTATGGCAGGGCCGCAACAGCAGCGTCGCGCTGGTGGTCTTCGACGGCATTGACAGTTTTGGGCGGATCATCACCTCCAACGTTGCCGCCGTGTCCGGCAGCAGCCTGGACGTCGTGCGCAATCCGTTCACGGGCGACTTTACCGGCTGCGCCTTTTCGGAAACGGGCGGTGGCCAGTGCTTCAATGATGCATTGTCGGGCGTTACCAACGCCAATTTCCGCTATCGCGGCGTCGCGGCCCAATATTCCGCGCGGCGCGGGCCGTGGGGGCTGGGCGTTGGCCTGGGCTATTCACAGCGCAAGTTCCTGACGCCATCGGGCCAGGGGGTGATCGTGCGGGGATCGAAGGACCAAAATTGGTATGGCACGGGATCGCTCACCTATGTGATCGATAGCCAATCCAGCATCGATAGCGCCGTCTACGCAAACTATTTCGATGCGAGCGGCGCGCGACTGGATGTGCTCAACCTGGGTGCATTCACCAGCTACAACCGCCTGATCAACCGCAATCTGCAGGCATCCGCGTCGCTGGGTATCGACAGCGCGAAGGCGGATGAACTGGATGCGTTGATCACAGCGATGGGCCAGATCGGCCTGCGCTACAGCTTTTAACCCGGCCGGGTGGAGACGATAAATGTACGATCAGTTCTATGGATTTGAGGGCCGCCCCTTCCAGTTGACGCCGGACCCGCATTTCTATTTCGAAAGCGCGACCCATCGCAAAGCGCTGTCCTATCTGGGCTATGGGCTGGCACAGGGTGAAGGCTTCATCGTCATCACAGGAGACATCGGCGCGGGCAAGACGACGCTGGTCGGACATCTGATGGCGACGATCGATCCCGCGCGGCTGACAGCGGTCAAGATCGTATCGACGCAGGTCGGGGGCGACGATATGCTCCGTTTGACGGCGCAAAGCTTTGGCCTGCAGGTCGATGGCATGCCGAAGGCGCAGATCCTGCGCCAGGTCGAATCCTACCTGCATGGGCAGGCGCGGGCGGGCCGTCGATCGCTGCTGATCGTGGACGAGGCGCAGAATCTGTCTGTTTCCGCGATCGAGGAATTGCGGATGCTGTCTAATTTCCAGTTGGGCGGACATTCATTGTTGCAGATATTCCTGCTGGGCCAACCGGAATTTCGCGACCTTATGAAGTCTCCGCATCTGGAGCAGCTGCGCCAGCGTGTCATCGCGACCCATCATCTGGAACCGATGCTGGAGAGCGAGGTGGAGCCTTACATCCTGCACCGCCTGTCAGTGGTTGGGTGGAATGGCGACCCGTCGTTCACGCCGGACGCCTTTACCGCCATCTATGCCGCGACCGGGGGGGTGCCGCGCCGGGTCAACGTGCTGGCCAGCCGCGTGCTGCTGCTGGGTGCGCTCGACCAGTTGTCGGAAATCGATGCCGAGGCGGTGGCTGCGGTCGTTGCCGATATGGGAGCGGACAGCGATGCCGCGCTGGAGTCGGTGAGACCGTCCGTGCTTGACTGTGTTGAGGAGGATGATGTGGCTCCGGCCCAGCCGCAAAAGCCGGTGGAGGCGAATGAAGCCATCGCGCTGAGGGCGGAGGTGGAGGCGCTGCGCGCTCGTCAGCCCGAACCGTCGGTCACGCTAACGGATGAGATCACCGCGTTGCGGGCCGAATTGAACCGGCTTCGGGTCGGGCAGGCGGACCTTCAGGCGGTCGACCCCGAAGCGTTGAAGGACTGCTTCACCCTGATCGAGGAACGGCTGTCGTCGCTGGAATTCCGCGTTGGTGAGCAGGATACAGCGTTGCGCCGCGTCTTGACGCTGCTGGTGGAATGGGTGGAGCGCGAACAGCGCATGGGTGATCCGCAGCACAGCGCGGCGGCCTGACTAGCCATATCGCGATGATGCAGAACGCCCTTTCGGTCGATGTCGAGGATTGGTTCCACGTCGGTGCTTTCGAGCGCACGATTGCGCGCGAGAGTTGGGAGGGCCTGCCCCATCGCGTGGAACGCAATACGGATGCAGTGCTGGACCTGTTCGCACAAGCCGGGGTCAGCGCGACTTTCTTCACGCTGGGCTGGGTGGCGGAGCGCTATCCCGCACTGATGCAGCGGATCGCGGCCGCAGGGCATGAGGTGGCGAGCCATGGCTATGACCATGCGCGCGTCTTTACCCTGTCCCCCGAAGAGTTCCGCGCTGATCTGCGCAAGTCGCGCGCGCTGTTGGAAGACGCCAGCGGTCAGGCGGTCAAAGGATATCGCGCGCCCAGTTTTTCCATCGACCAGCGAACGCCATGGGCGCACATCATATTGGCCGAGGAAGGCTATGCCTATTCGAGCAGCGTCGCGCCGATTCAACATGATCATTATGGCTGGCCCGAATCCCCGCGCTTTGCCTGGAAGCCGGTGGCGGGTTCGCCTCTGGTCGAATTGCCGGTAACGACGGCTGTGCTGGGCCGACGCCGGTTGGCGGCGGGCGGGGGAGGCTTTTTTCGGCTGTTGCCCTATGCCTTTTCCCGCTGGGCGATCGGTCAGGTGAACCGGCAGGAACAGCGACCCGCCATCATCTATTTTCATCCCTGGGAAATCGATGCAGATCAGCCCCGGATCACCGACGCCCCCCTGCTTTCGCGCATTCGTCATTATACCAATATTCCCGGCATGGCCGACAAGCTGCGGCGGTTGACCCGCGATTTTGCCTGGACGCGCGTGGATGCGCTGCTGCCCCAGGAAGCATGGCGCGCGACATGATGGTCGCCGATCTGGCCGTTACGACGCTGAACCTTCGCGATCCGGTTCAGGTGCAGGCTGCCGACGAATTTGTGATGGGCAGGGCGGACGGCACGCCATTCCACCGTCCCGCTTGGCTGAACGCCATTGCCAGCGCCACCGGCAATACGGCGCATATGTTGGCGGCGGTGGCTCCATCGGGGAAGATCAGGGGGCTGCTTCCCCTCACGCATATGAAGAGCCGCCTGTTTGGACAGGCTTTAGTGTCGTCCGGCTTTGCGGTGGACGGCGGCGTTCTGGCGGAAGGTCCGCGCGCGGCCCAGGCATTGGGTGCTGCGGCGCAGGACCTGGCCCATAGCCGGGCGGTCGGATCGATTGAACTGCGTGGCGGGGGTGCCCCATCGGATGCGTGGGTGCGGCACGAGGGCCGCCATCTGGGCTTTTCTCGCCCGATCGCGCCTGATGATGAGGCCGAACTGCTCGCCATTCCGCGCAAGCATCGGGCCGAATTGCGCAAGGCGCTTGCCAACCCGGCGTTGCATATGGTGGCCGGGCGCACCGAGCGGTTGATTCGCGACCATTATCGCGTTTTTTCCGAAAGCGTCCGCAATCTGGGCACGCCGGTATTCCCCGCGCGCCTGTTCCGCGACGTGCTGGATCAATTTGGGGACGATGCGGACATCCTGGCCATCTATGACGGTGATCGTCCGGTATCGGCTGTTTTGACGCTCTACCATCGCGGCAAGGTCATGCCTTTCTGGGGCGGGGGTGTTGCTGATGCGCGGCGGCTGCGGTCCAATGAGCTGATGTATTACCGCCTGATGGGCCATGGCCGGACGCGGGGCATGGCGACGTTCGATTTCGGTCGGTCCAAGACAGGCAGCGGTCAGGCGGCGTGGAAGAAGAGCTTTGGCTTTGATCCGGTCCCGCTCGCCTATCATAGCTGGTCGGCGCAAGGCGCGCGGCGGGACATCAACCCCAATAGCCCCGCTTATCAGCGGCGGGTGGAATATTGGAAGAAGCTGCCGCTGCCCGTCGCCAACCTGATTGGCCCCTGGATCGCGCGGGGGTTGGGATGAGCGGCGAAGTCCTCTTTCTGTGTCACCGCATTCCATATCCGCCCGACCGGGGCGACAAGATCCGGTCCTATCATATGCTCCAGCGGATTGCGGAGGTCGCGCCGGTTCATGTCGGCTGCTTCGCCGATGACGACCGCGACATGGGTTTTGCCGCCGATATGGCAGCGCTGACGGCCAGCCAGTGCGTGCTGCCGCGCGACCGTTCTCGTATTGCGGCTGGGTTGCGGGGTCTTGTCCGGCGGCAACCGATGCTGGTGTCGCTGTTCGATCATCCGGGGCTTCATCGCTGGGTGGAGCAAGTGTTGCGCGAACGGCCCATCAGCGCCGTGTTCGCCTACTCGGCCCAAATGGCGCATTTCGTTCCGCTGCTGTCGCCCGACGTTCGTTTCGTCATGGACTTTGTCGATTTCGATTCCGCCAAATACACCGCCTATGGTGCCCAGGGCGCAGGTCCGATGAGCTGGATTAACCGCCGCGAGGGCAGGATGTTGCTGGACTTCGAGCGCGCCACCGCCGCGCGCGCCGACATCAGCGCCTTTGTCAGCGAGGCCGAAGCGGAGCTGTTCCGCGCGGCAAGCGGACTGGGACGAAGCCAGGCGCGCGCGATCGACAATGGTGTGGCGCTCGACTATTTCGACCCCGCTGCCAGTTTCCCCTCCGTCGATGGGGGGGCAGGCCCGTTGATCGTGTTTACCGGCCAGATGGACTATCGCCCCAATATCGAAGCGGTGGAAGCGTTTGCATGGGGCGCTTTCCCCATCGTCCGCGCGCGCTATCCGCAGGCCCGCTTCACCATCGTGGGGCGTAAGCCCGCCGTTCAGGTGCAGGCGCTTGGCAAGTTGCCCGGCGTCACCGTGACGGGGGCCGTGCCGGATGTGCGCGGCTGGCTGGCGGCGGCGGATGTGGTGGTCGCGCCGCTGACGATCGCGCGGGGCATACAGAATAAGGTGCTGGAGGCGATGGCGATGGCGCGGCCCGTGGTCGCGTCCTCCGATGCCGCGGAAGGCATAGACGCCAGCGACGGCGCGCATCTGTTGATCGCGGATGATCCTGCGGAACAGGCGGAAAAGATCATGTCGTTGATCGCGGACCCGGTAGCGGCAGGGCGACTGGGGCGGGCGGCGCGGGCGCGGATGGAGCAGCGTTATCGCTGGTCCGCGACGTTGCGGGACTTGCCTGCCATGCTGTTTGGTCAGTCCGTGGATGATGCGTGCGCGGCATGACCGATCGCGCGCTTTCTCTGCACAGATTTTGGGGCCTGCCCCTGTCGGGGTGGCGTGGGCACCTGTCCGCAGTCGCCATCATTTGGCTGGCGATTTTGGCGCTGTTCCATCGGGACGCGACCGGGATGGTGTCGATCTGGTGGAATGCCTCCACATTCGAACATTGCCTGTTCATACCGTTCCTGATCGGCTGGTTGGTGCAGCAGCGCTTGCCGGGTCTGCGCCGGATGCAGCCGGTGGCCTGGACGCCGGGGCTGACCTGGCTGGCGCTGGGGGCGGTCGCGTGGCTGCTGGGCGCGGCGGCGGGGGTTGCGCTGTTCCGCCATGTTGCGCTGGTCTTGATGATGCAGGGGGCGGTCATCACGCTGCTGGGTCCGGCGGTTTCGCGCGCATTGCTATTTCCGTTGTTTTACGCATTTTTCATGGTGCCCTTTGGCGAAGAGATTGTCGCGCCGTTGCAGATCGTAACGGCGCGCCTGTGCATGTTCTTCCTCAGCCTGTCGGGTGTGCCCGCCCATATGGACGGCATATTCATCACCACGCCCACCGGCTATTTCGAAGTGGCGGAGGCTTGTTCGGGGGCGAAGTTCGTGATTGCGATGACCGCCTATGGCGCGCTGGTATGCAATGTCTGTTTCACGCGTTGGACACGGCGCATCCTGTTCATCACCGGCGCATTGTCATTGTCGGTGCTGGCGAACGGGGTCCGGGCCTATGCGACGATCCTGGTCGCTCATTACACCAGCATCGACGCAGCCGCAGGCTTTGACCATGTGCTATATGGCTGGATTTTCTTTGCGGTCGTCATGATCATCGTGATGGCAGCGGCATGGTCGTTTTTCGACCGCAAGCCCGGCGATCCCTGGTTCGATCCCGACAAGCTGCGTAATCCCACGGCTGGAGTGGTATCCCCCGTGGCTGCCACGCTCATTGCGATGGGCCTGATCCTTGCTGCGCCACTATGGTTTGCGGTTAGCGCGGCTGCCAGCGAACCGCTGCCCGGTGCGCCCGCACTGCCGGTTGTGAAAGGGTGGAGCCTGACATCCGAACCCGCGCGATACTCGTGGAAACCGCGCTTCGATGGAGCCGATCACCTGGTCTCCGCCCGATACCGCAATGGTGAAGGCTGGACGGTCGACCTGGCCATCGCCACTTTCGCCCGGCAGGACGAAGGACGCGAACTGGTCGGCTTTGCTCAGGGTGCCGCCGATCCCGATCAGCAGTGGACATGGTCTTCGCCCGCAAAGGCTCCGACCAATGCGCGCGGAGAACAGATCACAGCACCCGGCCCGGTGATTCGGCATGTGGTCAGTTTTTACCGGGTCGGTGACGGCGCGCTGACCGGCAACGCCCCGCGCGTCAAGCTGGCGACGATGAACGCTCGGTTGATGGGCCGCGATCAGCGCGCGGTCGCCATTCTGGTTTCCGCCGAAATGGGGCAGGGCGTGTCGGCGGATGCCGCCATCGCCCAATTCATTGCCGATCTGGGCGATGTGAAGGAATTGGCTGACCAAAGCGTCGGCATTCGCTAAGGCCATTTCGCATGTGCGGGATAGCGGGCATTTTTCACCTAGAGACGGCCAAGCCGGTCGATCCGGCGCGGGTGCGCGCCATGCTGGACGTGATGCCGCATCGCGGGCCGGACGGCAGCGGCATCTGGACCGCGCCCGGTGTCGGGCTGGGCCATGTGCGGCTGTCCATCATCGACCTTGGCGGCGGCGCTCAGCCGATGCTGACCGAGGATGAAAGCCTGGCGGTCACTTTCAACGGCGAGATCTATAATTTCGCCGAAGTCCGCGTCGAACTGGAGGCGAAGGGGCACATTTTCCGCACGGATAGCGATACCGAAGTCATCCTGCACGGCTATCGCCAGTGGGGCGAAGCCTGTGTCGAGCGGTTCAATGGCATGTTTGCCTTTGCCCTGTTCGATGCGCGGGCGCAGGCATTGTGGCTGGTGCGCGACCGGCTGGGGGTCAAGCCGCTCCATTATGCGCTGCTGTCGGACGGCAGCCTGATTTTTGGGTCGGAACTCAAGGCATTGCTTGCCCATCCCCTGCTGCGTCGGTCGCCTGACCTTTCGGCGGTCGAAGACTATATGGCTTATGGCTATGTCCCTGACGATGCCTGCCTGGTCGCCGGAGTGCGCAAGCTGGGCGCAGGGCAGACGCTTCGCATGGTGCGCGGGCGGCCCATGCCCCAGCCGCAACGCTATTGGGATGTGAGCTTTGCCGAACGCAGCAAGGCGAAGCCCCAAGCACTGGAGGAGGAACTGGTCGCGCTGATGCGGCAGGCGGTGCGGTCGCGGATGGTGTCGGACGTGCCGCTGGGTGCTTTTCTGTCTGGCGGTGTCGACAGTAGCAGCGTCGTCGCGCTGATGGCGGAGGCGTCGACCCAGGCGGTCAAGACCTGCACCATCGGGTTCGATGTCGCATCGTTGGACGAGACTGCCTATGCCGACCGCATCGCGCGGCGTTTCGCCACCGATCATCGCGAGCGCATCGTGTCGCCGGACGATTATGGCCTGATCGATGCGTTGGCATTTCACTTCGATGAACCCTTTGCCGACGCGTCGGCGCTGCCCACCTATCGCGTATGTGAGCTGGCGCGGGAGAAGGTGACGGTGGCACTGTCAGGCGATGGCGCTGACGAAGCTTTTGCCGGATACCGCCGCCATCGTTTTCAGATGCAGGGCGAACGAATCCGCGCGCTGATCCCGCCGTCGGTGCGTCAGCCGCTGTTCGGGGCGCTGGGACGCTGGTATCCAAAAGCGGACTGGGCACCCCGTTCGTTGCGAGCCAAATCGACCTTCCTTGAACTGGCGGGCGAAGGCGGGGAAGCTTATGCGGCGTCGGTCGGCGTCACCCCCCATGCGCTGCGTCAGTGCCTGTTTGCGCAGGATATGCGTTCGCGCCTGGCGGGCTATCGCGCCGAGGATCGCTATATCCGCGCCATGGCGGAAGCTCCTGCCCGCGACGCGCTCGATCGCGCACAATATGCCGACATCCGCATATGGTTGCCGGGTGACATATTGACCAAGACTGACCGCATGAGCATGGCCGTGGGGCTGGAAGCGCGTGAGCCGCTGCTGGACCACCGACTGGTGGAATTCGCCGCTCGCCTGCCGGTTGCCCAGCGCATCCGGGGCAATAGCGGCAAATATATGTTGAAGAGGGCCATGGAGCCTTATCTGCCGCAGGACATTCTCTATCGCCCCAAAATGGGGTTCGTGACGCCCATCAGCAACTGGTTTCGCGGACCGCTGGCGGGGGAAGCGAGCGCCATTGCGGGCGCGTCGGCGCTGGCGAAAACGGGTTGGTTCGATACGAAGATGCTGGCTAAGGTAGCCGCAGATCACAAGTCCGGCGTTTCCGACCATGGCCGCCTGCTCTGGCAATTGCTGATGCTGGACAAGGCGCTGGGCCGGTTGTTCGGCCTTTGAACGGCCAGCTGGCTCAGCGGGACATCAACGCTTGCAACCCGGCCGGGCGAGTGCCAACGGGTCGTTCAGTTAATGGCGTTCAGGGACAGTAGTGACAGTCTCCAAGGAAATAGTGCGCGCGCGCCTCTACCTCCTGTGTCTCCTGGGAGACCTAGCGGGCCTGTTCCTGTCGTTCCTGCTGGCCAATCGGCTGGCGCTGGGCGCGTTCCTGGGCGAGCCGGGCAAGCCGCACGGGCTGGTCATGTTTTCGATGATCGCGCCACTTTACATCCTGCTCGCTGTGCAGGGCGGGGCCTATGGCATTCACATGCTGGCCAATATCCGCCGCGGCATTTTTCGGGGGATGCTGGCGCTGGCGCAGGCTACCCTGTTGATGCTGCTGATCGTCTATCTGGGTAAGATCGCCGAACAGCTTTCGCGGCTTACCTTCGTCACTGGCCTGGGATTTTCGGCACTCGCCGTGGCGCTGGTCCGTATCGCCATCGGTCGGTTGGGTGCGCGCTTGCTGGGTGCAGTGCCGCACCTGACCGCCGTCATCATGGATGGCGTCGAGATCGAAACCCGCCCGTATATGGAGGTGATCGACGCCGACGCCGCCAACCTGCATCCTGAACGGCATGATGCCGACATGGCCGCGCGCCTGGCCGCTGC
>CBFHAG010000029.1:0-31435 GCA_965653535.1 uncultured Sphingobium sp. | reverse complement strand
GCACATTGGCATGGCCTTCCTCCTCCAGCGCCTCGCGGATCGCGCCGACGCGGCCATCCATCATGTCGCTAGGCGCGATAATATCAGCGCCAGCAGCCGCCTGGTTCAGCGCCTGGCCGATCAGCACGTCGATCGTCGCGTCGTTGACGACATAGCCCGCCTCATCCAGCAGCCCGTCCTGCCCATGCGCCGTATAGGGGTCGAGCGCCACGTCGGTCAGGATGCCGATTTCCGGCACCGCATCCTTGATCGCGCGAATGGCGCGACACATGAGGTTATCGGGATTCAGCGCTTCCACCCCGTCATCGCTACGCCGGTCCGGCTGAGTATTGGGGAAGAGCGCGAGGCAGGGAATCCCCGCATCCCGTGCTTCCCTGGCGCGGGCGACGATCCCATCCACCGACCAGCGCGAAACGCCGGGAAGCGACAGGACCGGCTCTTGTACCCCCTCCCCTTCGGTAACGAACAGCGGCCAGATCAAATCGCTGGGATGAAGGCGATTTTCGGCATACATGGCACGGCTCCAGGCCGCAGCGCGCGTACGGCGCAGACGAAGCGCGGGATAGGGGGCATAGCTCATCCGCGCGGTTTAGGCCGCCATGGGGGACCGATCAAGGTTCCGATGCGGCAAACGCTCTTGCGACGCTACACCGGGACGCTATCACTCTGGACGAAGGCGCTTATCTGGCGGAGCGAAGGGCGATGACGAAGGCAAGGCGATTGGCGATCTGGCTCGCATTCGGCGCGGCATTGCTCGCCCCTCCAGCGGCTGCGGCGACGCGCGGCTATACGATCACCAGCTTCAGCGCGATCCGGGTCGACGCGCCACTGGAGGTCATCATCACCACCGGAGCAGGCGCATCCGCAAGGATAGAAGGCGACCAAAGCCTGATCGATCGGCTGCGCATCGACGTGTCGGGCCGCTTGCTGACCGTATCGCTGGAACGCAGCCCGTCGGGTGACAAGGGTAGCGGACGCGCAACCCTGCGCCTATCGACCGGCGACCTTAGCCGCATCGTGCTGACCGGCGGCGGATCGGTCTCGGTGAGCCGGATCAAGGGCCAGCGCGGCGACATCATCCTGGGCGGCAATGGAGACATCACCGTGGCGGCGATCGATGTCGACCAGCTGAATCTGGGTCTGGCGGGCGCGGGCCGAGTGACCCTGGCCGGACGAGCAGGCACGGCTGTCGTGCGGGTCAACGGACCGGGCGCTGTCGCTGCGGAAGATCTGCATGTGCGCCAGGCGACGGTCGGGAATGACGGCCCCGGCAATATCGCCCTCACCGCCGACGTCACGGCAAAGGTCGCCGCATCGGGATCGGGCGACATAACAATCGTCGGCAAGGCCGCCTGTCAGGTCAGCAATCGCGGCACGGGACGGATCTCCTGCGGCGGCAAAGCCTATTAGCCCGCACGCGCGTTGCTTATCAAAGTCTTTACCCGGCGGCGGCTAATCATGCAGGCTCATTGATAGCCGGATATACGATGTTCGCTCGCTTGCTCCTCCTCTTCCTCTTTGTCGCCGCTCCCCAACCTGCCGGAGCGCAGATCGCTGCGGTGGCCGACAGCGGCGATACAGGTTGGATGATGCTCTGCGCCGTCCTCGTCCTGCTGGCCGCCCTGCCGGGCCTGATGCTGCGCCATATGGCTATGGTCAATGTCCGCAATGGGCTGGCGATCGCTGCCCAAACCGCCGCCGTCGCCGCAGGCGTATCGCTGGCGTGGGGAATAGCGGGCTACAGCCTGGCCTATGCCCCCGGCAGCGGTTGGCTGGGCGGTGGGGGCAACCTCCTGCTGGCGCAGCTCGGAACCCTGCGCGAAGGGCTGACGGTGCCTGAATCCGCATTCGTCCTTTTCCAGATGAGCCTCGCGATCTTCGCCGCATGCCTGCTGCCGGGCGCTCTGGCGGAACGTGCGCGCCTCGGCTGGATAACGGCGCTCGCGTCCCTGTGGCTGGTCCTCGTCTACGCGCCGGTGGTGCATTGGGTCTGGGGCGGCGGCTGGCTCGCCAGCCTTGGCGTCATGGACTTTGCGGGCGCGCTGGTCATTCATGTGAGCACTGGCTTTTCCGCACTCGCGCTCGCCCTGATTATTGGGCGGCGGCGCTCGCCCGGCGGCGGCCATGCGCCGCTGCTCGGCATGGCGGGCGGCGCGCTGGTCTGGATCGGATGGGCCGGCATAGTCGGCGGATGGGCGCTGGGCGCGACAGACGACGCAGCCACCGCTATCCTCAATTCCCATTTCGGCGCCTGCGCCGGTGCACTGTCATGGATGGCGATCGATCGCATCGCGGCAGGCCGATCGACAGCGACCGGAATGATGTCCGGGGCATTGGCTGGGCTGGTGGCGGTATCAGCATCCGCAGCGCTGGTCGGCATGGGCGGCGCGATCCTCACCGGGGTCGCGGCAGTCATCATATGCCGGGCTGGCAAGGCTCTCATCGCAAGCCGCATAGACGATGCCGCCGACATTTTCGTGATTCATGGCCTGGGCGGCCTGACCGGCATGCTGCTCATGCCGGTGATGGTGCTGCCTGCGCTAGGCGGCGTAGGATTTGAACCATCCATCACCCTTGGCGGAGCGCTGACTTCGCAATCCATAGGTATCGTCGTCGTCGCATTGTGGTCGATGATCGGGTCGGCGATCGCCGCGCTGATCCTCTCCGTCATCCTGCCGATGCGCGGAGATGCGCAGGAGGAATCCGACGGTCTGGACAGCGTCCAGCACGGCCAACAGGGCTGGGACTTCCGCTGACACCATGCGCATCGCCGTCGGCATTTTCGCGCATCAGGAGGAACGGCGGATCGACGCCTGCCTCGCTTCACTCCCCCTCGACTGCGCCGACATCATCTATCATGTGCTGGTGAACGGATCGACCGACACTACCGCCGCACAGGCGCAGGCAGCGGCGGGAGGACGCACCAATGTAATGGTGCATGAATTCGCAACGGGTGGAAAGGCACGGACGTGGAACCGCTTCGTGCACGACCTGCTGGATGGCCACGAAGACGCCGTCCTTTGCATGGATGGAGACGCGCGGATCGCCGAAGGATCGGTCGATGCCCTACTGTCTGCGCTGGCCGCCAACCCCGCAGCCAATGCCGCCGCGGCCATGCCCATGAACGGACGACTGGCCAACCATTATCGCGGCCTGCTCTGCGAAGAAGGCGGACTGTTCGGCGACCTTTATGCGCTGTCGGGACGCTTCGTTCAGCGCATTCGCGCGCGCGGGCTTCGCCTGCCCGATGACCTGATAGGTGACGACGGCCTGGTCGCGGCCTGGGCGCACACCGATTTGCAATCCGACTTCGCGTGGCAGCGTGACCGGGTCGTGGCCTGCCCCCAAGCAGGTTTCTTCTGCGACCCGGTGCGGCTGGCCAACCCATCAAGCTGGCGGATGCAGCATCGGCGGATGGTCAATTATTCGGTGCGATTTTTCCAGAACCGGATGATATCGGACATCATGAAACGCGAAGGGCCGGACGGCCTGCCTGCGCGGCTGTCCGACCTCTACCCGCTATGGCTGGGACGGTTCAGGCCGCGCGTCGGCACCAACTGGTGGTTCGACCGGATCGCCCTGAAACGGATGCGGTCGCAAAATAGCGACTAACGATCCTTGCCCGCCAGTTCCTTGTTGATGAACAGGGCGAGGCCGGTAACGATAGCGCCCGACAACAGATAAACGCCCGACGCCGCCAGCCCGAAATTGCTCGACAGCAGCAGCGCGACCAGCGGCGCAAAGCCCGCCCCCACCAGCCAGGCCAGATCGGACGTCAGCGCCGAAGCGGTGTAGCGCGTCGCGCTGGAAAAGTTGGAGGCGACGATGCCCGACGACTGACCAAAGCTGAGGCCCAGCAGGATGAACCCCAGGATCATGAAGGCGATTTCGGCCAGTTCGCCACCGTCCAGCAGCAAGGGCGCGACGATGCTGAAAATGCCGATGCCCAATGCCGACCAGGCCAGCAGCGCACGGCGACCAACCATATCCGCGACGAATCCCGACACGATGATGGCCAGGATGCCGACGCATGCGCCGATGGCCTCAATCACCAGGAATCGCTCCAGCGGCTGCTCGGTATAGAGCGCGATCCAGCTCAGCGGGAACACGGTCACCATATGGAACAGCGCAAAGCTGGCCAACGGAGCGAAAGCGCCGATGACGATGTTGCGGCCTTCCCTCTGGACCGTTTCGATCACGGGGGACGGTTGCAGCTCGCGCGCTTCGAATAGCCGTTCGAACTCATGAGTGACGACGATGCGCAGCCGGGCGAAGAGCGCGACGACATTGATCGCGAACGCGACGAAGAACGGATATCGCCAGCCCCAATCCAGGAAATCAGCTCGCGACAGGTTCGACAGGAAAAAGGCGAAAAGGCCGCTCGCGACCACCAGCGCGATGGGCGCGCCCAATTGCGGCATCATCGCGTACCAGCCACGCTTGTTCGACGGCGCATTGAGCGACAGAAGCGAGGCCAGACCATCCCAGGTGCCGCCCAGTGCGATCCCCTGCCCCGCCCGGAATGCCGCCAGCAGCGCCGCCGACCAGATACCAATCGTTTCATAACCGGGAAGGAAGGCAATGAACGCGGTCGATCCGCCCAGCAGGAACAGCGCGATGGTCAGTTTCACGCCACGGCCATAGGCTCGGTCGATCGCCATGAAGAGGAACGACCCGATCGGCCGCGTCACGAAGGCAAGGGCAAAGATGGCGAATGACCAAAGCGTTCCCGAAAGCGGACTCAGATAGGGAAAGACATGCGCCGGAAAGACGATGCATGACGCAATCGCATATACGAAGAAGTCGAAAAATTCCGATGTCCGCCCGATGATCACCCCGATGGCGATTTCACCCGGCGCGACACGCTTGTCACGCGCAGTGACATCTCGCGCGTCGCGCTCCATCGACGTGGAGGATGGCGTGGTCGTCGCTGACGTCATGGCTTGTCACTGGCCTTCATGCTGCGGGAACGATCCGCGCCCAACATCGTTGCAGCATAGCGAATCATCCCGGTGGTCGAAATGGCCATGCCTGATTTTGCACCCGCGAGGGGATAGGACAAAAGGTCCAATGTCGAACCGGTCCTACCCCACTTATGCGACCAGTATGACCGCTCGCCGACTCGCTTTGTCACCCGCCGTTGCCCGTCGTTTCGCTCCGCTGCTGCTGCTGCCGCTCGGGGCATGCAACTGGGTCGTCATGTCCCCTGCGGGCGATGTTGCGCTGCAACAGCGCGATCTGATCCTTGTGTCCACGCTGCTGATGCTGCTCATCATCCTGCCCGTGATGGCAATGACGGTGTGGTTCGCCTGGCGTTACCGGGAAAAGGCGAAGGCGAAGGATTATGACCCCGACTGGGATCATTCGACCAGCCTTGAACTGTTGATCTGGTCGGCGCCGCTGCTCATCATCATCGCGCTGGGCGCCATTACGTGGACCAGCACGCATCTTCTGGATCCCTATCGCCCAATCGAACGGCTGGATCATGAGCGCAAGGTCGATCCAGCGGCGAAGCGGCTGCAGGTCCAGGTGGTCGCGCTCGACTGGAAATGGCTGTTCATCTACCCGGAACTGGGCATCGCCACCGTAAATGAACTGGCCGCCCCCGTGGACCAGCCCATAGAATTCAAGATTACGTCGTCGACGCTGATGAACAGCTTCTTCATTCCGGCGATTGCGGGTCAGATCTATGCGATGCCGGGGATGCAGACCGTGCTGCACGCCGTCGCGAACAAGCCGGGCAATTATGAAGGCTTTTCCGCCAACTATTCGGGCGCGGGCTTTTCCAACATGCGCTTCCGCTTTCACGCCATGGACCAGCGCGGCTTCGACCAGTGGGTGGCAAAGGTGAAGGCGAGCGGCACGCCGCTCGATCGCGCCACCTATGTAAAGCTGGAACAGCCAAGCGAGAAAGTGCCGCCGACATATTTCAGCAGCGTCGAACCCCGGCTGTTCCATGCTGCGCTCAACATGTGCGCGCAGCCAGGCAAGCGTTGCATGGACGAGGTGATGATGACCGACATGCATGGCGGCGGGGGCAAGGAGTCCGCGCGTGACACGCAGGGCCTGCGCCATGACGGCACGATCGACGTCGGCGGCTTTCATCCGGTGGAACCAGGCAAGAAAGGCGAGATCGCGCAGCCTTCGGGCATGACGCCCGCCGCCGAGCGCACACCTGCCGGGCGGAAGGATGCCCATGGTCATATGGGCGGTCATCATGGGCCGTGAAAGCCCGGAAGTTCGACGTGCTCCTGCGAAGGCAGGAGCCCAGACCTGCCATCCGAACTGGGCTCTCGCGTTCGCAGGAGCACGTTGCCCTTCACTTTTCTCCCTCTACCCAAGGCTCTGACCCGCTATGGTTCCTCACCCCGCATCCGAAAATAGCGGCATCTGGAAACTGATCTTCGGTCGACTCGACTGGAACGCGATCCCGTTCCACGAACCGATCCTGATCGGCACCTTCCTTGCGGTCGTCGTCGGCGGGATCGCCATTTTGGGCCTGGTCACCAAATATCGTCTCTGGGGCATGTTATGGCGCGACTGGTTCACGACCGTGGACCACAAGCGCATCGGCATCATGTACATGATCCTGGGCCTCATCATGTTCGTGCGTGGATTCTCCGACGCCATCATGATGCGGATACAGCAGGCGTGGGCGTTCAACGGGTCGGAAGGCTATCTGAACGCACACCATTACGATCAGATATTCACGGCGCACGGCGTCATCATGATCTTCTTCGTCGCGATGCCGATGATCACCGGCATCATGAACTATATGGTTCCGCTGCAGATCGGCGCGCGGGACGTCAGCTTCCCCTTCCTCAACAATTTCAGCTTCTGGATGACCACTGCGGGCGCGGTCATCACCATGATGTCGCTGTTCGTGGGCGAATTCGCACGCACGGGGTGGCTCGCCTATCCACCGCTGTCGGGCATCGCCTACTCGCCGGGCGTTGGCGTCGATTATTATATCTGGGGCCTGCAGGTGGCGGGCGTCGGAACATTGTTGTCAGGCGTCAACCTTATCGCGACCATCGTGAAGATGCGCGCCCCGGGCATGACCATGATGAAACTGCCCATTTTCGTATGGACCTCGCTGCTCTCCAACGTCCTGATCGTGGCCGCCTTCCCGGTCCTGACCGCCGTCCTCGCGCTGCTCAGCCTCGATCGCTATGCTGGCACGGCCTTCTTCACAAACGACCTTGGCGGCAATCCGATGATGTATGTCAACCTCATCTGGATCTGGGGCCATCCGGAGGTCTACATCCTCATCCTCCCCCTGTTCGGCGTCTTCAGCGAGGTGACCTCCACCTTTTCCAGCAAGCGTCTATTCGGCTATTCATCCATGGTTTATGCGACCGTCGTCATCGCGATCCTGAGCTATCTCGTCTGGCTGCATCATTTCTTCACCATGGGATCGGGCGCGAGCGTCAACAGCTTCTTCGGCATCACGACGATGGTGATTTCCATCCCGACCGGAGCAAAGCTCTTCAACTGGCTCTTCACCATGTATCGCGGCCGCATCCGTTTCGAACTGCCGATGATGTGGACGGTCGCCTTCATGCTGACCTTCGTGGTCGGCGGCATGACCGGCGTGCTGCTCGCGGTGCCGCCCGCAGACTTCGTGCTGCACAACTCGCTGTTCCTGATCGCGCACTTCCATAACGTGATCATCGGCGGCGTGCTGTTCGGCCTGTTCGCGGCGATCAATTACTGGTGGCCCAAGGCTTTCGGCTTCAAGCTGGACAAGACGTGGGGCGTGCGCAGTTTCTGGCTGTGGGTCGTGGGCTTTTGGGTCGCCTTCATGCCGCTCTATATCCTGGGCCTGATGGGCGTCACCCGCCGGATGCGCGTGTTCGACGATCCCAGCTTGCAGATCTGGTTCCAGATCGCGGCGCTGGGTGCCTTGATGATCGCTGCCGGCATCGCCTGCATGTTCATCCAGTTCGCCGTCAGCATCATCAATCGCGACAAGCTGCGCGACACGACCGGAGACCCGTGGGACGGCCGGACCCTTGAATGGTCGACCAGTTCGCCGCCGCCCGATTACAACTTCGCCTTCACCCCCGTCATCCATGATGGCGACGCGTGGGCGGATATGAAGAAGCGCGGCTACCAGCGTCCCACCCGCGGTTATCTCCCGATCCACATGCCCAGCAATACCGGCACCGGGGTCATTCTTGGCGGGCTGTCCGTCGCCTTCGCCGTCGGCATGATCTGGTATATATGGTGGCTCGCAGGCCTCAGCTTCGTGGGCATCCTGGCCGTCACCATCGGCCACACTTTCAACTATAAGCGCGACTTCCATATCCCGCAGGATGTGGTCGAGCGCACCGAGAGCGAGCGCACGCGCCAACTCGCGATGCAAGGCTGAAGCAACATGGCAAGCGCATCTACCATCGACGCAGCATTCCTCGACAAGGACGGCAACCCGCTGTTCCACCTGTCGGAAGAGCCGCATCATCCAGAAGGGTCCAGCACCATGCTGGGCTTCTGGATGTATCTGATGAGCGACTGCCTCATCTTTGCCTGCCTGTTCGCGACCTATGCGGTGCTGGGCGGCAACTATGCGGCGGGTCCTGGCCCGAAAGACCTGTTCGACCTGCCGCTGGTGGCTCTGAATACTGCGATGCTGCTATTTTCTTCCATCACCTATGGCTTTGCCATGCTGGCGATGGAAAAGAACCGGGTGGCGGCGACGCAGGGCTGGCTGGCGATCACCGGATTGTTCGGCCTCGCCTTCCTCAGCATCGAAATGTACGAGTTCGCGCATCTGATTCATGAAGGCGCGACGCCGATGCGGTCGGGGTTCCTGTCAGCCTTCTTCACGCTGGTCGGCACGCACGGGCTGCACGTCACCTTCGGCATCATCTGGCTGGTGGTACTGATGGTGCAGGTTGCGAAGAAAGGCCTTATCGCAGCCAACCAGCGCCGCCTGATGTGCCTTAGCATGTTCTGGCACTTCCTCGACGTCGTATGGATCGGCGTCTTCACCTTCGTCTATCTCATGGGGATGCTGCGATGAGCGCGCACGACCAGCACGACTCCCACGGCCATCATGACGCCGGGCAGAGCCATGGCAGCTTCGGCAGCTACATGATCGGTTTCGGCCTGTCGGTGATCCTGACGGCCATCCCCTTCTGGCTGGTGATGACCGGCTATTTCGCCAACCCGCAGACGACGGCGATCGTCATCATGGGCTTTGCCGTGGTGCAGATCATCGTTCACATGATCTACTTCCTGCACATGAACACCCGGTCGGAAAGCGGCTGGACGATGATGGCGCTGGTCTTCACGATCGTGCTGGTCGTCATCACCCTGTCGGGATCAATGTGGGTCATGTACCATCTCAACACCAACATGATGCCCCAGATGCAAGGCATGTCACCGCACGATATGAGCCAGATGCCGTGACTGAAAAACGGCGGTCGACGGGAGTCCTAATCAGCCTGTCGATCGTCGCTGCGCTTCTGTTCACGGGCTTGGTCAGCCTGGGCGTCTGGCAAATCCATCGGTTGCAGTGGAAGCGCGCGCTGATCCATCAGGTCGAAACGCGCATCCACGACCGCCCTCGCGCGGCCCCGCTGCTGACCGGTCCCAACGACACTTATCTACGCATAATGACGCGCGGCCGTTTTCTGCATGATCGCGCGACTCTGGTGCAGGCGTCCACGATCCGCGGCCCCGGATATTGGGTGATGACGCCGATGATCACCGACGGCGGATTCACGATGATCGTCAATCGCGGGTTCGTGCCCCCCGATCGCCGCTCCAGCTATGATCGGCCTGCCGGAACAGTGCGTATCGTCGGCCTGCTGCGTCAAACGGAACCTGGCGGCGGATTCTTGCGTGCCAATGATCCCAAGGCAGGCCGATGGTATTCACGCGATGTAACAGCAATCAACTGCGCTCACGACCTCCCTGCTCCCGTCGCGAATTATTTCCTGGACCAGGAACACAGCGATTCCGACACGCTGCCGATTGGAGGCCTCACCATCGTCAGCTTCCCGAATAATCATCTGCCCTATGCTATCACTTGGTTCGCGCTGGCGGCGATGGTTGCGGGGGCTTACATAATGGTCATGCGCCACGAATGGAAAGCATGCCGGGCATGAAGCTCTATCTCCCTTTCAGAGGGCGCTGGCTGCCCAGCCAGTGGCCGGTCGACGCCGCTGGCCGCAAGAATATGGCATTGCTGGTGCAGTTGCGGTGGATAGCCATCGCGGGACAGGTCGCGACCATCCTGTTCGTGCACCGGGCTATGGGTATCAGCCTGCCCGTCGCTGCAATGCTGCTGGTTGCCGCCATCGCCGCAGCCGTGAACATCGTCACCTTCGCCGCGCTCCGCCACCGCACCGACGTTGCCCACGCAGAGTTGTTCGTCGCGCTATTGTTCGACGTGCTGATGCTGACAGCACAGCTATATCTTAGCGGCGGCGCGACCAACCCGTTCATTTCCCTCTACCTCTTGCAGGTGGCGCTGGGCGCGGTGCTGCTCGACCGCTGGAGCATATGGGGCATCGTCCTCATGTCCGCGATCTGCGCGGCGATGCTGTCCATTGTGTACCGTCCGCTCGGCCTTTCGGATGCGATGGAGGGCCGTCTTTTCGACCTGCACATCATTGGAACATGGATATGCCTGACCATGATCGCGGTGCTGCTGGTGCTGTTCGTTATGCCGGTCGCTCGTAATCTTCAAGCACGAGAGACCTATCTGGCGCGGCTACGGCAACAGGCTGTGGAGGAAGAGCATATCGTTCGCATGGGACTGCTTGCGTCAGGCGCGGCGCATGAACTCGGAACCCCTCTGTCTCAACTTGCGGTCGTTCTGGGCGACTGGCGGCACATGCCCGAGATTAGCGAGCATCCTGCGTTGAAAGAGGAAGTGGAGGAGATGCAGACGGCGGTGCAACGCTGTAAAGCGATCCTGACTGGCATCCTTCTGTCAGCCGGAGAAGCGCGCGGAGAAGCGCCCGAAGTCACCAATGTGCAGGATTTCATCCAAAGCATTGCAAAGGATTGGCGGGCAGCCAACCCCGGCGTGCCGCTGCGCTGCGATTATGGCCCGCACGACTATCCACGCATCATCGCCGACCCGGTGATCAGGCAGGCGATCGGTAACCTTCTGGACAATGCGCGAGAGGCGGGAGCAAGCCATATCGATCTGTTTGTCGGTCGTGACAACCTTTCGCTCAATATCGCAGTGCGCGATAATGGCAGCGGCTTCACCGAAGCCATGCTGGCGGATTTTGGTAAGCCCTACCGTTCCAGCAAGGGCAAGCAGGGCAGCGGGCTGGGCCTGTTTCTGGTCGTCAATGTCGTTCGCAAGCTGGGCGGTAGCGTCAGCGCCAGCAACGGAGCTGATGGCGGCGCGCTGGTCCTGATGCGGGTGCCGCTAGGGACAGTGGCGCTGGAGGAGCAGGCAGATGACTGATGAGGATGCGAGCCAGCAGGACAAACTGCTGGTCATTGTGGAGGATGACGCGGCCTTCGTCCGCACGTTGAAACGATCGTTCGAGCGGCGCGGCTATCGCGTGCTGACGGCGGACAGCCTGGCCGCGTTGCTGACCATCCTGGAAAACCATCATCCCGACTATGCCGTCGTCGATCTGAAACTAGGTGCCGAATCCGGCCTGGTTTGCGTGCAGAGGCTTCATGCCCATGACCCCGGAATGCTGATCGTTGTGCTGACCGGCTTCGCCAGCATCGCGACCGCAGTCGAAGCGATCAAGCTCGGCGCGTCCCATTACCTGGCCAAGCCATCCAACACCGACGACATTGAAGCCGCGTTCGCACGATCAGCAGGTGACACATCGACCCCACTCGCCCCCCGTCCGACATCGATCAAGACGCTGGAATGGGAACATATTCATGAAGTGCTCAAGGATAGCGACTTCAACATTTCCGAAACCGCCCGGCGACTAGGCATGCATCGCCGCACACTCGCCCGCAAACTTGCCAAGCGTCAGGTGGGATAGCTGGGGGAAGAGACTAAATAGCACCTCAAACTGATCTCGATCAGCAAGTCACAGGGAACGCGACTTTCCCCCCGCCGGTTCTATCATAGCGTCACCCTCGGCGCATGAGAGGATCCCAAAAATGGCTAATCAAGACCAAGGCAACCAGCAGGGCGGACAGTCCCAGAATCCCGGACAACAGAATCAGGAAGACGGCGGACGCACGCAGCAGGGCGGGCAGCCCGGACAGGGCGACCGCCAGCAAAACCAGCAGGGCGATGAGCAACGTCGTCAGCAGGGTGGCGGCCAGCAAGAGCGCCGGGACGATCAGGGCGGTCAACAGCGCTGACTTTTCGGACCATTGCGAAGGTAAAGGGCCGCCATTGGAGCGGCCCTTTTCGACCGGCATCGAACACGGCTGCGATCAACCGATGACGGTATGAAGAACTAAATTTCAGGTGGAGCGGGTGAAGGGAATCGAACCCTCGTCGTAAGCTTGGGAAGCTTCTGCTCTGCCATTGAGCTACACCCGCATGCGGCATCCGCCTAGCGGCTGCACCAGGGCACGTCAACGGCGGTGCGATGCAGGGGCTTATTGCGCGGAACCTGACCAAAACAAATAAAGATTTCTTTCCAATATACTAGGTCTGGACGGAAGCACTGTGCGCTCGCAAAAAGGAACGAACGCCCGCTCAGCAGGTTTGAATGTCTGAAGAAGATATAATGATTTTTACGGGGGCACTATGATCACGGCGGCGCCGGAGAATTCTGGAAACCGCTTTGAACTGCTAGTCCAAAGCGTTACGGATTACGCCATCTATATGCTTGATCCCTTCGGGGTCATCGTCAGCTGGAATGCGGGTGCCCGCAAGTTCAAAGGGTATGACGCCGACGAGATTATCGGCCAGCATTTTTCGCGATTTTACACGGTTGATGATCGGACGGCGGGCATCCCCGCTCTAGCCCTCGCGATTGCTGAGCGTGAAGGTCGATTTGAAGCAGAAGGCTGGCGCATTCGAAAGGATGGCTCTCGCTTCTGGGCCAATGTCGTCATTGATCCCATCCGAAACCTGTTGGGTGAATTGATCGGTTTTGCGAAGGTCACGCGCGACCTCACCGAACGGCGCGAGTCCCAGATGGCGCTGGAGGAAGCGCGCGAAGTAATCTTCCAATCGCAAAAGATGGACGCCATCGGCAAGCTGACCGGCGGTGTGGCGCACGACTTCAACAATCTGCTCGCCGTGATTGTAGGTAGTCTGGATCTGGCAAGGCAGCGGCTGGCAAGCGGGGCGGACATTTCGCGTTATATCGAAAATGCGATGACCGCCGCTGAACGCGGTGCCACCCTGACGCAGCGTATGCTCGCCTTTGCTCGCAAGCAGGAATTACGGCTGGAAAGGGTGGATTGTGTCGGCCTGGTGCGGAACATGGCCAGCCTTCTGGATTCAACGCTCGGTTCCACCATATCGATCGAGACGCGCTTTCCGCTTTCGCTCAGTTGCGCTCATGCCGATCCGGGTCAACTGGAGCTGGCGCTGCTCAACCTGGCTGTGAACGCGCGCGACGCCATGCCGGACGGCGGTCGTCTTATCATAGAAGGGCTGGAGTTGGAGGTGCACGCCCACCAGCGCCCCGACCTCGCATCGGGCCGATATGTCCGGTTGTCGGTGATTGACGAAGGCGAAGGCATGGATGAAGCCACGCTTGATCGCGCTCGCGAACCTTTTTTCACGACCAAGGGGGTCGGTAAAGGCACAGGTCTGGGCTTGTCGATGGTTCACGGTTTCGCGGAACAATGCGGCGGTTCGCTGATCATCTCCAGCGATCCCGGACAGGGAACAACGGTATCCTTGTGGTTGCCCGTCGCTTCACTGGAAAGCACGGTGACGGAAGCTTCATCCGAACTGATTGACGCTGTCTTCGCTCTTGATGACGAGCCGCTTGTCATCTTGGCGGTGGATGATGACGAACTGGTCCTTACCAATACTGCCGGAATGTTGGAGGAGTTGGGCCACACCGTATTTCAAGCGGGATCAGCGGCCGACGCGTTGCGCATATTGGATCAAGGCCATGTCGACATGGTGATCACAGATCATGCCATGCCGCACATGACCGGCGCGCAGTTGGCCGATGCTCTGGAAGAAATCCGTCCAGGCCTGCCCATCGTCATCATCACGGGTTTCGCCGAATTGCCACCTCATGCGACGAGGCGGCTCAGGCTCGACAAGCCGTTCAAGCAAGCTGAACTGGCGCGGATGGTTTCGATCGCACGGCAGGGATGCGGGGCTAGCTACTCTGCTGGGTCGTCACGACTTCAAGGCTGAGTCCGATCCTCCGGCGTCTTATCTCCCGTTTTGGCACGGGTTCTCGACGGTAATTCCGGCATCGGCAATCCGCTCTTCAAAAAACCTGCTACATTCCACATTTCGGGGGCCCGCTGATGCTTGCCAGCCTTGTGGAGGTGGTCGAAGTAAGATGAGTATCAAACAGCCCACAGCATACGGCACATGGAATTACATGACCTCATCGCCTCCGCCCTGCCCTAGCTCGCATTTCTACACCTCCCTTCGGACCAGGCTGCATTATGTCGATTGGGGCAATCCGTCAGCGCCGACGCTGATTCTGGTGCATGGAGCGCTGGATCATGCGCGTAGCTGGGACTGGACTGCGAGCGTCCTGGCGCAGGATTATCATGTCATCGCCCCCGACTTGCGCGGTCATGGGGACAGCGCGTGGTCGAGGCAGGGCTCTTATTTGACGGCGGACTTCGTTTATGACCTGGCGCAACTGATGGATCAGATCGGCCGCGACAAGGTGACGCTGATCGGGCATTCGCTAGGCGGCGCGATTGTCCTGCGCTATGCCGGGCTGTTTCCTGATCGGGTCGAGCGGGTAGTCGCTATCGAAGGCCTGGGATTGTCGCCCGACCGGCTGAAGGAGAAAGCTGCCCTTCCCATGCCGGACCAATGGAGCGAATGGATTGCGGGCCGTCGCAAGAGCGCCCGGCGCTTACCCCGACATTATGCCACGATCGAAGCGGCGGTAGGGCGGATGCGGGAGCGCAACGATCATCTTTCCGCAGAGCAGGCGCTGCATCTGACATTGCATGGCGTCAACCGGAACGAAGATGGCAGCTACGGCTGGAAGTTCGATCCCGATTTACGTACCCAGCCGCCAGAGAATGCGTCGGAGGTCGAGCTGCCGCAATTCTGGGCGCGCATTACCTGTCCTGTCCTTCTTTGCCTGGGACTCGACAGCTGGGCGTCGAATCCGGTGAAGGATGGAAGGATTGCTCATTTCAAGGATGCCCGGCTTGTCGAGTTCGCGAATGCGGGACATTGGTTGCATCATGATCAGTTCGACAGGTTCATTTCCGAGCTGGGCAGCTTCCTAAACCATGAAGGTTTCAGTCAATTCGTGCAGCCTGCCAGATAGCCCCATCGGCATGTAAGTAAGCACTTACATCAATCGCGTACGACCTTGAGGAGGCGGCGTTCCACGGGGGCGAGTATGCCCTGGAGTTCGGTGCCGCGCTTCACTATATGGCCCGCCTCTCCGATCAGCGACCACATGCCCTGGCGATGGCGTAAGGCCGGGCGCTTTTCGATGCGATATTCGGGGCGTTCAGCCGATCTGCGGAAGACCGAAAAAGTCGCGGCGTCGCCACCAAGATCGATGGCATAGTCACGCCAATGGCCAGCCGACACCATGCGACCGTAAAGGTCCAAAATCCGCTGTAGCTCAAGACGATCGAAGCCAATCTGTGCAGCCCGTGCGCCGTGGGAAGGGAACGGCGTCACATTGCTCATCAGGCGCGACCACGCTCCTTGAACAAGGGTATGTCGTCGTCAGGAGCAGCGGGCTGGCCCGCCCGTTCCTCCATCAGTTCCGCCAGACGCTTCTGCAATTGCTGGACCTCGCACTGCAAAAGTTCCAGCTTCTGCTTTTCCGGGTCGTAGCAGTCCGAGCAGGGCGTGCCGTAGGGAAGAAATTCCCGCTGATAAGCGGTCACGTCGACCAGCATCTGCCGCGCGGGGATTCCAACCATCGTCGCGCCTTCCGGCACGTCCTTGGTCACGACGGCGTTCGCCCCAACGCGGGCGCGGGCGCCGACCTGGATCGGACCCAGGACCTGCGCGCCTGATCCGACGATGACCCCGTCCGCCAGGGTCGGATGGCGTTTACCCGCGATGCCGTTGGCGGGGTCGGTCCCGCCGAGCGTCACATTTTGATAGAGCGTGACATCGTCACCGATTTCCGCTGTCTCTCCGATGACCGTAAAACCATGATCGATGAAGAAGCGTTTTCCGATGCGCGCGCCGGGGTGAATGTCATTGCCCGTCAAAAAACGGGACAGATGATTGATGGCGCGAGCCAGAAAATACAGCCGCATACGATAAAGAGGGTGGGCGATCCTGTGGAAGGCGAGCGACCAAACCCCTGGATAAATCAGGATTTCCGCGCGCGAGCGCGGCGCCGGATCACGCGATTTCACCGAGTCCAGATAAGCGATAAGATTGCGAAGCATGAAAACGCCCCTGAAAACCTGTTCGGCCCGTACATAGGCGCAAAGGGATAATTTTTCCAGATCACATGGCTATTTAGACTTGTATCAGCGAAACAGAATGTTTCTTGGTCGCAAGCGATATAACAATCATTGCGGTAGACAAATAAAATGCCAAAGGTTCGCGGATGATCGACACTCTCATAGCCCATTTCGGGGAAATCCTGCCCTTCATTCTCATCGGCTTTGGAGCGCAGATGATCGACGGGGCGCTGGGCATGGCCTATGGCGTCATTTCGAGCACCCTGTTGCTGGCGTTGGGCGTTCCACCCAGCAAGGCTTCGGCCAGCGTGCATGCGGCGGAAACCTTCACGACCGGCGTTTCGGCCATCAGCCATATAGCGCATCGCAATGTCGACTGGCGGCTGTTTGCGCGACTGATCATTCCCGGCGTGATCGGCGGGGTGGCGGGCGCATATCTGCTGTCGAACATAGACGGATCGGTCATCAAGCCCTTCGTTCAGGCCTATCTGGCGGCGATCGGCATCTATCTGGTCTGGCGAGGCTTTCACTTTCCCCCGCATGCGCGCGATCCCAAATGGGTCGCGCCTTTGGGCCTGGCCGGCGGTTTCATGGATGCGACAGGCGGCGGCGGCTGGGGGCCGATCGTCACGTCCAACCTGTTGATCCAGGGGGCCAGCCCACGTCATACTATCGGCACGGTCAACACCGTCGAATTCATCCTGACATTGGCGATCAGCATCACCTTCCTGCTTCATCTGGGGTGGCAGGCGTTCACCACCTACACGATGGGCCTGCTGATCGGCGGCGTGATAGCTGCGCCTTTCGGAGCGATGCTGGCGCGCCATGTCGCACCCCGCATCCTGTTCGTCGGCGTCGGGACCATCCTGATGCTGACGTCGCTGTTCGGCCTGGCCAAATGGCTTGGATATATCGGCTGACGCTCTTATATCCGCCTTTCTCATCGAGAAAGGCGATCAATGTCCAGCTACATGCCAACACTCAAACAGCTGCAATATCTTGTTGCGCTGAAAGAACATGGGCATTTCGGCAAGGCAGCCGAAAGCTGTTACGTGACGCAATCGACCCTGTCGGCGGGCATCCGTGAGCTGGAATCGCTGATCGGCGTGACCTTGGTCGAACGGACTCGCCGGGTGGTGCGCTTCACCGCGCTGGGTGATCGCATCGTCGATAAGGCGCATCGCGTTTTGCGGGAGGCCGAGGAATTGGCCGGCATTGCCGAAGCGTCGGGAAAGCCGCTGACCGGCGAGCTTCGGATGAGCGTCATCCCGACCATCGCCCCTTTCCTTCTGCCCTGGCTGCTGCCCCGCCTGCGGGCGGAACGGCCCGAACTGAAACTCTATCTGCGCGAGGAAACGTCGCAGGCCGCCATCGAATCGCTGCGTCACGGCAATGTCGATTGCGTGCTGTTGGCGCTGCCCTTTCCCACTGGCGAGCTGGACAGCGAGATGCTGTTTCAGGACCGACTCTTTGTCGCCTTCCCCCATGACGATCCGCGCGATCCGCCCGAATGGATCGCCCCGGAAATGATTGACGAGACCAAGCTGCTGCTGTTGGAAGACGGGCATTGCCTGAAGGATCATGCTCTGGCGGCATGCAGTCGGCCCGAAATCCGCGCGAGCGCCATGATGATGGGTACATCGCTGCATACGTTGGTACAGATGGTCGACAATGGCCTGGGCGTAACGATCATGCCTGAAATGGCGATTACCGGCGGGATATTGGAACATACCCGGATTACGGCGCGCCCGCTCCGGTCGGAACGATCCTACCGGGACATCGCACTGGTGTGGCGGAAGAACAGCCCGCGTGAAAAGGAATTTCAGCTGCTGGCGGAATTGTTGCGGGAAGCTGCGGAGCTTCCGCCGCTGAAAGCCAAGGCGGCCTGACCGTCAGCCAAGCCAGTCCCGCGCCTTTACCTCATCTTCGGCACGGGCATCGACCCATCGGGCTTCACCGTCGCTGAAATGCTCCTTCTTCCAGAAGGGCGCGTGAGATTTGAGCCAGTCGATCAGGAAGGCGCAGCTTTCCAGCGCGGCTGTGCGATGGCGTGAGGCCGTGCCGACGAACACAATGCGGTGTCCCGGTTCCAGCCGTCCGAAACGATGGATCACCCGCACGCCAAGGAGTGGCCAGCGCGCCATGGCGTCTTCGACAATCCGTTCCACCTGCGCCGAGGTCATGGCGGGATAATGTTGAAGTTCCAGCGCGATCAGGCCGTCATCGCCCCGTACGATGCCGGTGAAGCTGGCGACGCCCCCGCCCCCGCAGCTTTCCAGCGCCGCAAGCTCAGCCGACGTGTCGAAATCCTCAGTCTGGATCGAAACCCGCTTCATCCGCCCGTCACCGGCGGAAAAATCGCCAGTTCCCGCGCGGTGCCGACAGGGCTGTCGAGTGGCACGAAGCGCTGATCCAGCGCAGCGCGAAGCCGTTCGGGTTCGCCGAGCGCCTGGGCATAGCCGCCCCCGCGCGCCGCGAGCATGGCGATAAGATCCGCTATCGGCATGTCCGGCGCTGGCCGCTCAATCTGTTCCTCATCCCGACCGATGGCTTCCCGCACCCAGGCGAAATAGAGGATGTTGAGCGCTGCCATCGTCAATCCATATGCTTGATGCCGACGCGCAGATAATCCCAGCCTGTCACCAGCGTCAGGATCGCCGCCGCCCACAGGGTTGCAATTCCCACCATCTGAACAAAGGGGAACTGAGGCAAGGCTCCGGCCAGGATCAGGGCACCCAATGCGATAAGCTGAAACGCGGTTTTCCATTTGGCCAGGCGTGATACAGGCACCGACACCTGCAGTCCGGCGAGAAATTCCCGCAGGCCCGACACCGCAATTTCCCGTAACAGGATGATCATAGCAGCGGCTATATGAATGCCGGCAATGTCCCGTGTCGCCGACAGCATCAGGATGACCGCGCCAACCATGATCTTGTCCGCGATGGGATCAAGGAAAATCCCCAGCCGGGAAACCGCCCCCTGCGCGCGGGCCAGATAGCCGTCGAAATAATCGGTGATGCCCATCAGGCAGTAAAGCGCGAAGGCAAAGGCATAGCCGGTTGTCCAGCGCGCGCCCAGTTCAGCAGGCCACAGCAGGGCGACCAGCAAGGGGACCGTCAGGATGCGCGAAAGCGTCAGCAAATTGGGCAGCGTCAGCATGGCCGCGAACTGCCACAGTCCGCGCTCTCGCACAAGCGAAGCTGACATCGGCATGCGCCCAAGCGGCATGATGGGTTGGACAGACCCGACGGCAGAGGCTAGACCCCGCTCCGCTCCTCCACAGCGAAGAAGACCCCCTGGCCTATGCAAGCCTCTCTAAGGCTCCTCAAAAAGCGACGTTTTCTGCCGCTTTTTGTCACTCAGCTCCTGGGTGCCTTCAACGACAATCTGTTCAAGAACGCGATGGTGCTGTTCGTCGTTTACAGCGTGTATAATGACGAACGGTCGGAAACCTGGTTCAGCGCGCTGGCCACCGGCGTGTTCATCCTGCCATTTTTCCTGCTGTCCGCGCTGTCGGGCCAGTTGGCGGACCAGCGCGACAAGGCGACGATCATCCGTTACGTCAAGGCGGCGGAAATCGCGATCATGCTGGTCGGCGCGGTGGGGCTGGCGCTGATCTGGTGCGGCATCGCCGTCCATATTGTCGCGATCCCGCTGTTGCTGGTGGCGCTGTTCGCGATGGGGGTTCACTCCACATTTTTCGGCCCGATCAAATATGCGATCCTGCCGCAGCATCTGCGCGACGACGAAGTGCTGGGCGGCACCGGCCTGGTGGAAGCAGGCACCTATATCGCTATCCTGGCGGGCACCATCCTGGCAGGGATCATTCCCGTGGAGGTCGCGGCCATCGCCATCGTCGTCACGGCGGTGATCGGCTATATCGCCGGGCGCGAAGTCCCGCCCGCTCCGTCGTTGCTGGAAGAACAGCCGATCGATTTTCATATCATCCGGTCGGCGGTCACGCTGGTGCGCGGCACCATGCACATCCCCCGCCTGTTCCTGGCGATCATGGCGATCAGCTTTTTCTGGGCGGTGGGATCGGTGCTGTTCATCCAGTTCCCGCCCCTAGTCAAAAATGTGCTGTCCGCCGACAAGCCGGTCGCGAGCTTGTTCCTGGCGATTTTTTCCATCGGCATTGCGATTGGCTCCATCGCCATAAACCGCCTGCTGAAAGGCCATGTGTCGGCCCGCTATGCGCCCGCGTCCGTCATCGGCATGGGGCTGTGCATCGTCGCCTTTCACATCGTATGCGCCATGTGGGTGCCGGGATCGGACGGCGAGATGCTGTCCCTGGGCGGTTTCCTGGCGCATCCGCTGGCGCTCGCCTTGTCCGCTTGCCTGCTGGGCGTGGCGACCTTTGGCGGCATGTTCGTCGTGCCGCTCTACGCATTCCTGACCACGACGGTGGAAAAATGCGAGGCGGCCCGCACCGTTGCGGCGAATAATATCGTGAATTCCGGCGCGATGGTGACAGGATCGCTGATCGCGATCGGGCTGAGCGTCGGGGGCATTTCCGTGGTGAACCAGTTACTGCTGGTGGCGCTGCTGTGCCTGCCCTGCGCATGGTTGGCGTGGCGGCTGCACAAGGCGTGCGACTGATCGCGCTCCTTCAGTAGATGAAGCTGTAGAAGGCCGTGAAAAACGCGCTGAAGCTGAGCAGGAACAGCTTCCAGTCCCCGTCGTCGGACGCAGGCGTGGCGTCCTTGCCCTTCGCGTCCGCCGCTTCCAGCACATGGGCGGGCAGCTGCTGGCGGAAAGGATGCCGCGCGGATTCCGTCGTCAGGGCCAGAGATCGCTTTCTCATAGACCCAGTTAACGCTTTCTTTACCTTTTGGACCATCCACATTCGTGGTTAATCAAATTTCGTGCCGCTTCAGGACACTCTTGACCGTATCAATCCGATAATACAGCATGACCGGACCGATGAAAGATCCCCTGCCCGCTACCCAGCCCGACTCCGATCCAGCGCGCGAATTCGGCGCGGGACCGCCCAGCGCCTTTGCGCCGTCCACGCCCTGGCGCAGGCGGATGCATATCGCGGGGTGGATCGTCGCGGCCATGCTGGCGCTGTTGATGATCATGATGGCGTGGCTGGCGGTCACGGCTCCGCTGTCCCGGTCGCTCAAGCCGATCGCGCCGCCCAGCATCAGCCTGATGTCGGCGGACGGGCATTTGATCGCTCGCCGGGGCGCGGTCATCGACAGGCCGGTCGCGATGGCCGACCTGCCCAATCATGTGCCGCAAGCGTTCATGGCCATAGAAGACCGCCGCTTCTACAGCCATTGGGGCATCGATCCGCGCGGTATCGCCAGGGCGGCCTGGCATAACCTCTGGTCGGACGGGTCTTCGCAAGGGGGCAGCACCATCACGCAGCAGCTGGCGAAGGGGGTGTTCCTTTCCAGCGACCGGACCTTCGGCCGCAAGGCGCGCGAGGCCTTGATTGCCTTTTGGCTGGAGGCGTGGCTGACCAAGGACCAGATATTCGAACGCTATCTGTCGAACGTCTATTTCGGTGACAATGTCTACGGGCTGCGGGCGGCGTCGCTTCACTATTTCAGCCGTCAGCCCGAACGGCTGACGATCCCTCAGGCGGCGATGCTGGCGGGCCTGTTGAAAGCGCCGTCCCGGCTCGCCCCGACCAGCAACCTGCCCGCCGCACGCGCGCGCGCGGCACTGGTGACGCAGGCTATGGTCGATGCGGGATATATCACCAGGGCACGGCGCAATGGCCTGCGCCCGGCGCGGCTGGACGTGCGGGAAACGGCAGACCCAACCAGTGGCACCTACTTCGCCGACTGGGTCCTGCCCGACGCGCGGGATCGTGCGGGCGCGGTTTATGGCGCGCAGACGATCAGGACGACGCTGGACTGGCGCATACAACGGCTGGCCGAAGCAGCCATCCGCCGGGCTCCGCTGGGCAAGGCGGAAGCGGCGCTGGTCGCGATGAAACCCGATGGCAGCGTGGTCGCGATGGTCGGCGGCAAAAATTACGGCAAGAGCAGCTTCAACCGCGCGGTGCAGGCAAAGCGGCAGCCCGGATCAACCTTCAAGCTGTTTGTCTACCTCGCCGCCTTCCGCGCGGGCATGATGCCGGAGGACATGATCGAGGATACGCCGATCACCACCGGCAGCTATCGCCCCGCCAATCACGGCGGCAAATATCGCGGTCGAATCACCTTGCGGCAGGCTTTCGCCGCGTCCAGCAATGTCGCGGCGGTGCGGCTGACCCAGAAAGTCGGCGTGGACAATGTCATACAGGTCGCGCGCGACCTGGGGATCACAGCGCCGCTGACCGAGGATCTGAGCCTGGCGCTGGGCACGTCGGAAATCCCGCTGGTGGAACTGGCCGAAGCCTATGCGGCGGTAGCGGCCGGGGCCTATCCGGTGCTGGCCCATGGACTGCCGCCGGAGGAACGAGGCTGGTTCGACCGGCTGATGGCCCGCCAGCGACATTTTAGCGACGATCATCTGGAAATGATCCGCGACCTTCTGTCCTCTGCGGCAAACCGGGGGACCGGCAGCGCAGCGGCTTTGCGCACCAGCACATTCGGCAAGACCGGGACGACCCAGGACAGCCGCGACGCCATCTTCGTGGGCTATGCCGGCGGGCTGGTGACGGCGGTGTGGATCGGCAATGACGACAACAGCCCCCTGCCCGGCGGCGCGGCGGGCGGCGGAATCCCGGCGCGCATCTGGCGCGATTTCATGGGCCGCGCGATCAATGAGCCGGTCGAAGCGCCTGAGGAAGAACAGGATAGCGACCTGGTCAACGCCATCGCCAACGTGACGGTCGAAGCGGGCCTGGGCAACATGACGCTGGACATCGCCCCGGACGGCGTATCGGTGAACCTGGGTCCCAATCAGTTGCGCCTGCCCATCGGTTCGCCGCCGGGCGCACCTGTTGCGCCGGGCCAGGCTCCAACGCAGGAGACGCCGCCGCCGCGCATAACAGCGCCTCCACCCGTCGAGGAAAATAGCGCGCCCTAGACGCCCGAACTATTATCGGCGTGCAGGACAGAAGCAGCCTTCCGCCAGCCCCCAAGCTATCCTACATGATCGAAATGAACGCCCCCCTGTACAACAAGGATATATTGCGGCTGGCCGCCAGCATCCCGCATCATCAGCGGCTGGCCGACCCGCAGGCCACCGTCGAGAAGCGGTCGCCGACCTGCGGGTCGCGGGTCACGGCTGACATACGCATGGAAGCTGGCAGGGTCGCGGACCTGGGCCTGGACGTGAAGGCGTGCGCCCTTGGCCAGGCTTCAGCCGCGTTGATGGCGGCGCAGGCGATCGGATTGTCCGCCGAAGAACTGGCTGAGGCGCGTGACAAACTGACCGACTATCTGTCAGGACGCAGCGACAATCTGGATTTCTGGCCCGGCCTAGCGGTATTGGCCCCGGCGCGCGGCTATCCGGCGCGGCATGCCTCCATCCGGCTGGGGTTTGAAGCGATTGCCGAGGCCGCGCGGATGGCCGACGCCTGATGGCCGGGCAAAGCATGGCCGCGGGCCATCCACCGGTTTCCGCAACGGATCTACTGCTGTCCGAAGGCGTGATCCTGCTGGGCGCTGCGCTATTGTTCGTCATGCTGTTCCGCAGATTCGGACTGGGCGCCGTCCTGGGTTATCTGGTGGCGGGCGCGCTGGTCGGGCCGCAAGGGCTGGGACTGGTGGGCGGCGCGGAATCGAAGCTGGCCATTGCCGAAATCGGCATCGTGCTGCTGCTGTTTCTGGTCGGGCTTGAATTGCATCCGGCCCGGCTGTGGCGGCTGAAGCGCGACATTTTCGCGCTGGGGCTGGCACAGGTCGTTCTGTGCGGCCTCGCCCTGACGGCGATCATATTTTACCTGACCGGTTTTTCCCTGGGCGCTGCCGTCGCCCTTGGCCTGCCGTTGGCGCTTTCCTCCACCGCGCAGGTGCTGCCTAGCCTGAAAAGCAGCGGGCGCATCAATTCGCCCTTTGGCGAGAAAGTCTTTTCGATCCTGCTGTTCCAGGATCTGTCGATTGTTCCATTGATCACAATCATTGCAGCCCTGTCGCGCAACCCGGCCGATGCAGCTGGCCCGCCGGGATGGATGCTGGCGGGCTACACCGTCGCCGCCATCGTTGGGCTGGTTCTGGCCGGGCGATTCGTCCTGCGTCCGCTGCTGCAACTGGTCGGCAGGCTGGGCGAGCGCGAGTTGTTCGTGGTCGTGGGCCTGTTTACCGTTCTGGCCGCTGCGGCGCTGATGCATGCCTTGCACCTATCAACAGCCTTGGGCGCATTTATCGCGGGCGTGATGCTGGCCGATTCCCCCTATCGGCATGAGATTGAATCGGATGTCGAGCCATTCCGATCCATCCTGCTTGGCCTTTTCTTCCTGGCGGTCGGCATGGTGCTCGACCTGCAAGCGGTGGCCGCAAATCCCGTCTTCGTCATCGGCATGGCAATGGCGCTGGTGGCTACCAAGGCATTGCTGATCACCGGTCTGGCCCGATTGTTCGGCATGGAATGGTCACCCGCCGTCGGTGCTGGGCTGTTACTATCCCAAGGCGGCGAATTTGGATTCGTCCTGTTCGCGCAGGCGCAGAATGCGCTACTGATCGCGCCGGAAGGGGCCAGTCTTTTCAGTGCGATCGTCACCCTTTCCATGGCGACGACGCCTTTCCTCATGCTGTTCGCACGCAGGCTGGAGTTCGCCCGGCCCAAGGATGAACCGGGGCTGGCTGGCCCGGAAGAAGCCACCCGTGGCACCGCGATCATCGTCGGCTTCGGCCGTTTTGGACAAACGGTCGCCCAGATGCTGATGGGTCATGGGTTCAGCGTCGTGCCGATCGACAAGAAACCGGCGCAAATCGAAACGTCCAGCCGGTTCGACATGAAGGTCTATTATGGCGATGGCACGCGAATGGACCTGTTACGCAGGGCTGGTGCCGACGATGCGCGGCTGATCGCCTTTTGCATCGATGACCCCACGCTGGACAAGCGGGCGCTGGAGCCGATCGCGGAGGCTTTCCCCCAGGCCGCTCTGCTGGTGCGCGCATTCGACCGGCGGCAATTGCTGGAACTGCGCGACATGGACCTGACGGGGGTCGTGCGCGAAGTGTTTGAATCGGCCATCTGCATGGGCGTCCAGGCCATGGACGCGCTGGGCGTGCCGCAGAGCGAGATTGAAGAGGTCGAGCGGCAATATCGCCAGAATGACGAACAAAGGCTGGCGGTCCAGAACGAACAGGGCAGCTTGCTGGCGGCCAAGGAGCTGATGTTTCGCCCTGGACGACGGATGCAGTTGCTGGCGCGAGGCGAAGGAGAAGAAACGGCATGATCGGAGTTCTGGCGGCACTGTCGGCGGCGATCGCCATCGGCGCGGGCGCGTTTGGCGCACATGGCGCATCCAGCCCCCAGGCGGCGGAATGGTTGCGCACGGGCGGCCTTTATCAGCTGGTCCACGCCGTCGCGGCGATCAGCCTGATGAATGTCGCGCGTGGTCCAGCCATCCTGTTGTTGATCGGCGCAGCCATTTTTGCCCTGACGCTTTATGCCATGGCCTTTGGCGGGCCAAGATGGCTGGGCGCGGTAACGCCCATCGGCGGGTCGTTGATGATCGCGGGGTGGATATGGACCGCATGGACCTATTGGCGGGCCTGACAGGCCGCGCTTGCCCCAGGACGTCCCCAAGCCTAGATTAGGACCATGGCCGAGCATCATCATCACCATCATGAGCCAACCGGGACAAAGCTGTCCGACGCGGCGCGCTCCACGCTGGAAGCGCGCAACGAACAGTGGACACCGATGCGCGCCGCCATATTCGATGCGCTGGCCGCGGAGGAAAAACCGGCTTCAGCCTATGACATCGCCGACAATGTTTCCAAGGCGCGGGGTAAGCGGGTCGCGCCGAACAGCGTCTATCGCATCCTGGACCTGTTCGTGGCCAACAACATAGCGATGCGCGTCGAAAGCGCGAACGCCTATATCGCCAATGCGCATCCCGGATGTCACCATGATTGCATCTTCCTGGTATGCCGCAGCTGCAAGGAAGCCACGCATGTCGATGACGATGTGGTGACCAAGGAAGTGCGGTCCGTGGCAGAGCAGGAGGGTTTTCGTGCAGAGCGGCCGGTGATAGAGATTTTGGGCACCTGCGCTAAGTGCGCTGCCTGACCGGACTGATGCGATTGTGCCGTCAAGGCCAGCGTGCTTGGAGTATATGCCTTTCATGAATGACCGTCCTGCCACGCCGCTGCTTGACCAGGTAAATTGGCCCGCCGATCTGCGTATATTGGAACCCGGACAGCTGCGCCAGTTGGCCGACGAGCTGCGGCGGGAAGTGATCTCTGCGGTAGGCGTGACGGGCGGCCATCTGGGTTCGGGCCTGGGCGTCGTCGAGCTGACAACCGCGATCCACTATGTATTCAACACGCCGGACGATAAGCTCGTCTGGGACGTGGGTCATCAATGCTATCCGCACAAGGTGCTGACCGGTCGCCGCGACCGCATCCGCACCCTGAGGCAAGGCGGCGGGCTGTCGGGCTTTACCAAGCGCGCGGAAAGCGAATATGACCCGTTCGGCGCGGCGCACAGTTCGACGTCGATCAGCGCCGCCCTGGGCTTTGCCATTGCGAGCAAGCTGGCGGGCAAGCCGGGCAAGGGCATCGCGGTGATCGGCGACGGCGCCATGTCGGCCGGCATGGCCTATGAGGCGATGAACAATGCGCGCGAGGCGGGCAATCGACTGGTCGTGATTTTGAACGACAATGACATGTCGATTGCGCCGCCGGTTGGGGGCCTTTCGGCCTATCTCGCCCGGCTTGTTTCCAGCAGAGAGTTTCTGGGGCTGCGAGGGATTGCCAAGCGGATCGCGCGGAAGCTGCCCCGCCCGCTTCACAATGCTGCCCGCAAGACGGACGAATATGCGCGCGGCATGGCCATGGGCGGCACGCTGTTCGAGGAACTGGGCTTTTACTATGTCGGCCCGATCGACGGCCATAATCTGGACCAGTTGATCCCGGTGCTTGAAAATGTCCGCGACGCTGCTGAAGGCCCTTGCCTGATTCACGTCGTGACGCAGAAGGGCAAGGGCTATGCTCCGGCGGAGGCAGCGGCGGACAAATATCACGGCGTCCAGAAGTTCGACGTCATTACCGGCGCGCAGGCGAAAGCGCCTCCGGGGCCGCCCAGCTACACCAACGTCTTTGCAGGCGCGCTGGTCGCCGAGGCAGAACGGGACCCGACCATTTGCGCGATCACGGCGGCGATGCCGTCAGGAACGGGCCTGGACAAATTTGCTGCGGCCTTCCCCAGCAGGTCCTTTGACGTTGGCATCGCGGAACAGCATGCCGTGACCTTTGCCGCGGGGCTTGCGGCGCAGGGGATGCGGCCTTTCTGCGCTATCTATTCGACCTTCCTGCAACGCGCCTACGATCAGGTGGTGCATGATGTGGCGATCCAGAATTTGCCGGTGCGCTTCGCCATCGATCGCGCGGGGCTGGTCGGTGCGGATGGTTCTACCCATGCGGGCAGTTTTGACGTCACCTACCTCGCCACCTTGCCCAACATGGTGGTGATGGCGGCGGCGGATGAGGCCGAACTGGTGCATATGGTTCACACCTGCGCGATGCATGACGTTGGGCCTATCGCGCTGCGTTATCCGCGCGGCAGTGGCGTTGGCATTGCGTTGCCCGAAACGCCGGAGCGGCTGGAAATCGGCAAGGGCCGGATTGTGCGCGAAGGGCGGCAGGTCGCCATCCTGTCGCTGGGCACCCGCCTGGAGGAAGCGTTGAAGGCTGCCGAGACGCTGGAAGCAAAGGGGCTTTCGACGACCGTTGCCGATTTGCGCTTTGCCAAGCCATTGGACGAAGCGATGATCCGCCGCCTGCTAACTACCCATGAGGTCGCGGTCACGATTGAGGAAGGGGCGATCGGTGGGCTGGGTGCGCATGTGCTGACGCTGGCGAGCGACCTGGGGCTTATCGACACTGGGCTGAAGCTGCGCACGATGCGGCTGCCGGATATTTTCCAGGATCAGGATAAGCCGGAAAAGCAGTATGCCGACGCGCGCCTGGATGCGGCTGCGATTGTGGATACGGTGCTGACTGCGCTGCGGCATAACAGCGCTGGCATCGGGAGCGAGGCGCGGGCCTGACCCGCGCCGTCGCCGTTTTCAGCTGCGGCTGACCCCCTGACATTGCTGCCAGGGGTCGCCATTTCTCAGGTTAAGGCTGGGTGGTCGCCCGCGCGTCCTGGCCGTCGCCTTCGGGCGCGGCGATGATGTCGCGCGTGGTCGTGCCCTTGTCGACCACTTCGGTAGCCGGATCGCCAACCGAAGAACGGATGCCCGCCGTGGCATTGGCGCGGCCAGCTTTGTCGAGCGCGGCAGCTTCGGTCGCGCTGCGGGGCGCGGGGCCGCCGAACATGGCTTCCATCGCCGCACGACCGGAATCGACGGCGGCAGCCGAAGGCGTGCCCGGCGCGGGCGGGACGAGCGCGTAATCGGGCGGGATCACCAGAGGAGCCTGACGAGAAACCGCGAACTCATCAGGCCGATCACGGTTGAAAAGCCCGGAAGAACCGCAGGCGGACAGGGTGGTAACAAGGCCAGCGGCGAGGATCAATTTACGCATCAGTTCAGTGACTCCGTCTTTGCGCCCTTCTCGCGCAGCAGCAGCGCCCGCGCAAGCAGGATCAGCACGCCAATCGTGATGGCGGCGTCCGCCAGGTTGAATATCAGGAATGGCCGCCATTCGCCAAAGTGCAGGTCGGCATAATCGATCACATAGCCCAGCCGCATCCGGTCGACGATGTTGCCGATCGCGCCGCCCAGCACCAGACCCAGCGCCGCTACGTCCTGCCGCGCCTTTTCCCGCCACATCCACGCGCCGACAAAGGTGGCAATGAGCATCGTCATGCCGACAAGGATCCAACGCATCATGTCCGTGTCGGCGTGGAAAAAGCCCATGGAAACACCGCGATTTTCCAGCCAGCGCAGGCGGAAGATCGGCAATATCTCAATGCCTTCGTCCATCCGGCTTTTGAGAGCGAGCGGATAGGTGACGGTATATTTGATGAGCTGGTCGAGCGCGAGCGTGACGATGGCGACGGTGAGGCCCAGGGGGCGATGGTTGACGGCTGCCATCAGCGGTGCGCCGAACAGGATTTGGGTGACAAAGGTGACACGATAGAACCCCAGAAAAGCGCCATTATTTTCCTAATTCAGTTCCTACAGGCGACAGGGTGCTGGCTATAGCCGATGCATGCGCCTGTAGGACAGGAAAGTTTTTCGTCCATCATGTTTTGGTTCGAGCGTTTGGACTGGGCTCCTGCCTTCGCAGGAGCACGGATCAGTTGGCACTCAACACCTCGTCGCAGCGGTGGCAGAGGGTGCCGTCTTCCTTGACTTCGGGCAACAAACGCCAGCAGCGACCGCATTTGTGCCAATCGCTGGGTCGGACTGCGACGCTTTCGATCCCTTTCTCAAAGGCTACGTTGGCAACGATGAAATACTCGGACAAGTCTTCTTCGGACTGGTCACGCACATTGTTCAGGATAGCCGCCAGATCTGGAAGGAGAACATCGGCTTCCAGGCTGGAGCGGACGATCTTTTCGCGGCGGAGGGGTTCGATGGCTTCGTTGACCTGATCGCGCTGGTTGCGGATTTCGGTCCACTTGTCATCCAGGCGCTGATCCAACCAACCGGCATCGACTTCCGGCCATTCTAGGAAATGGACGCTTTCTTCGTGGTTTGGAAAGCGGCTTTGCCACACTTCTTCAGCGGTGAAGGGGATGATCGGCGCGGCGTAGCGGACGAGGGCTTGGAAGAACGTGTCGAGGACCGTGCGGTAGGCGCGGCGCTTGAGGTCGGCCTTTGCGTCGCAGTAAAGGCAGTCCTTACGGATGTCGAAGAAGAAGGCCGAAAGGTCGCTGTTGGCGAAGTCGAACAGGGCGCGGGTGTAGCGGCTGAACTCCAGCCAATTCTCGCTGCCCGCGACCTTGTCCACGACACCACGAAGTTCGGCGTCCAGCTTTGCAAGCCGATGGAGCATGTAGCGCTCCAGTTCCGGCATTTCCGCGACAGGGAGCCTTTCTTCTTCCGAAAAGTCTGAAAGAGCGCCAAGCAAGTAACGGAAAGTGTTGCGAAGTTTCCGGTATGCGTCGGACGAACCGGCCAGCACTTCCTTGCCGATGCGGACATCGTCGAAATAGTCGGTGCTGGCGACCCATACGCGCAGGATATCGGAGCCGCTTTCGGCGATGATCTTGAGCGGATCGACGACGTTGCCGAGGCTCTTCGACATTTTCCGGCCCTGCCCGTCCAGCGCGAAGCCGTGGGTCAGGACGGCGTCATAGGGCGCGCGACCGCGGGTGCCGCTGCTTTCGAGCAGAGAGGATTGGAACCAGCCGCGATGCTGGTCGGAACCTTCGAGATAGAGGTCGGCGCGAGCACCCTCCCCGTAGCGGCTTTCCACCACGAAGCTGTGGGTCGAGCCGCTGTCGAACCAGACGTCGAGAATGTCGTTCACTACCTCATAGTCGTTGAGGTCATAATCTGGGCCGAGCAACGCCTGATGATCTGCACCGAACCAGGCGTCGGCTCCACCGGCCTTGAAGGCGTCTACGATCCGCTGATTTACTGATTTATCAACAAGATAATCGCCAGTCTTGCGATGAACATAGAGGGCGATGGGGACACCCCAGGCGCGCTGACGGGAAATCACCCAGTCGGGGCGGCCCTCCACCATCGAGCGGATGCGGTTGATCGAGCGTTCCGGCACCCAGCGGGTGTTCTCGATCGCGTCGAGCGCGGTGCCGCGCAGGGTCGCGCTATTGCCTTGGCGCGCGAGAATGGATTCTTCCTCAGCGCAGCGGGGGATGACGCCGTCGTCAATGGCACGGTCCATTGGGATGAACCATTGCGGGGTGCAGCGGAAGATGATCTTGGCCTTGGAGCGCCAGCTAT
>CBFHAG010000028.1:0-34139 GCA_965653535.1 uncultured Sphingobium sp. | reverse complement strand
AGACCATTTCCGCGACGTTGGTGGCGTGGTCGCCGATCCGTTCGATATTCTTGGCCACGAACAGCAGGTGTGCGCATTCGCTGATCGTCTTGGGATTTTCGACCATGAAGGTGACCAGCGCGCGGAAGACGCTGTTGTAGAAATCATCGACCACCGTGTCGCGTTCTACCACCGCCAGCGCCAAGTCCGCGTCGCGCGCGGCGAAGGCGTTGAGCACGTCATGCACCATTTCCGCCGCGACCTGCCCCATGGAGGGCAGGAGCGAGACTGGCTCCAGCATACGCTGGTTCGTCGCGACCATCGGCACACGCTTTGCGATATTCTTGGCATAGTCGCCGATGCGTTCGACCACGCTGACGATCTTGAGCGCGGCGATGACATCGCGCAGGTCGTTCGCCATCGGCGCGCGCAGGGCAATGACTTCGATTGCCAGCTTTTCGACTTCTGCTTCGATGGCGTCGATGCGCTTGTCATCGGCGACGACCTGGGCCGCCAGATCCTTGTCATGGCGTTGCAGGGCCAGCATGGCCTTTTCAATCGCCGATTCCGCGCGACCGCCCATTTCGGCGATCAGACCGCGCAGCTTGTCCATTTCCTGGTCGAACGCCTTGATCGTATGTTCAGCCATATTTTTTCTCCGATCCGATCAGCCGTAGCGCCCGGTAATGTAATCCTTGGTCCGTTCCTGACGGGGATTGGTGAAGATGTCCGACGTCACGCCATATTCGACCAGTTCACCCAGGTGGAAGAAGGCGGTGCGCTGCGACACGCGGGCGGCCTGCTGCATATTGTGGGTGACGATGACGATAGCGTAGCGACCGCGCAGTTCGTGGATCAGTTCCTCGATCTTGGCGGTGGCGATGGGGTCGAGTGCCGAGCAGGGCTCGTCCATCAGGATGACTTCTGGCTCGACCGCGATGGCGCGGCCGATGCAGAGGCGCTGTTGCTGACCACCCGATAGCGCGGTGCCGCTGTCGTGCAGGCGGTCCTTCACTTCTTCCCATAAGCCAGCGCGGCGCAGCGATTTTTCGACGACCACGTCAAGGTCCGCCTTGGAACTCGCAAGGCCGTGGATGCGGGGACCGTAGGCGATATTTTCGTAGATCGACTTGGGGAAGGGATTGGGCTTTTGAAACACCATGCCGACGCGGGCGCGCAGCTGCACCACGTCCATGCTGGGTGAATAGATATCTTCGCCATCAAGGGTGATCGACCCTTCTACCCGCGCGCTCGCCACCGTGTCGTTCATGCGGTTGAGGGTGCGCAGGAAGGTCGATTTGCCGCAGCCCGACGGACCGATGAAAGCGGTGACATTGTCCATGTCGACGTCGATCGACACGCCGTTGATCGCCTGCTTTTCGCCATAGAAGACCTTGACGTCGCGGGCCGTCATTTTGGTCGTCGTGTCGGCGGCCTTTAGCGTTTGCGGTTCGTGCATCATGTTTACCACCGTTTTTCGAACTTGTTGCGCAGGTAGATGGCCAGGCCATTCATCGCGAGCAGGAAGGCCAGCAGGACGATGATCGCGGCGGACGTCTTTTCGACAAAGCCCTTGGAGACTTCGTCGGACCAGAGGAATATCTGCACCGGCAGCACGGTCGCCGGATCAGTGATCCCGCCCGGCGGGGTCGCGATGAAGGCTCGCATGCCGATCATCAACAGTGGAGCCGTTTCCCCCAGAGCGCGCGCCATGCCGATGATCGTGCCGGTAAGGATGCCCGGCAGCGCCAGCGGCAGGACATGGTGGAACACCACCTGCACGGGCGAAGCGCCAATGCCGAGCGCCGCGTCCCGGATGCTGGGCGGCACCGATTTGATGGCGTTGCGGCCAGCGATGACGATGACCGGCATGGTCATCAGCGCCAATGTCATGCCGCCGACCAGCGGGGCTGAACGCGGCAGGTGCAGGAAGTTGAGGAAGATCGACAGGCCGAGCAGGCCGAAGATGATCGAAGGAACGGCGGCCAGATTGTTGATCGACACTTCGATAATGTCGGTCAGCCAGTTCTTGCGCGCATATTCCTCCAGATAGAGGGCGGTCGCGACCCCGATCGGGAAGCTGAGCGCCAGCGTCACCAGCATCGTCAGCAGCGATCCCTTGAACGCGCCCCAGATGCCCGCCTGCGTCGGATCGGTGCCGTCGCTGCCGGTCAGGAAACCGACATTGAAGCTGGTCGAGAGCAAGTCCGCTTTTTTAAGCCGATCCACGGCGGCTTCGGCTTCGGGCGTGCCCCCGCTCTTGGCGGCCAGGTCGATCGCGGTCGATGCGGGCAGGGTCAGCGTTTCGGTACGTGACAGGATTTCAGGGTCAGCCTTGATCGCATCGCGCAGGACTGTCCAGGCGGCAGGCGACACCCAATCCCCCGCATCGGGGCCGAGCGCTTTCTTGACCACTTCACCCGTCACCATCGGCAGATTGGCGTTGGCGAGCGCCTGATCGGTGATGGCGGCGGGATCAAGCAGGAGGGGCGACGCAGGGAAATCGACCCTCACCGCGATGTCCGTCTGGCTAAAGCCGCGCAGCCCGTTGCCCAGCATGCTGAACAGCAGGAAGGCGAGGAATGCGGCGGAAAGAATCACGGCGAACATGCCCGCTGCCTTGAAGCGACGTTCGGCGGCGTAGCGCCGCGCGATCCGCTTGCGCATGGCGTCCGATTTCCAGTCGGTGGGGAGGCGTTCGGCGGTCATTCGTAAGCCTCCCGATATTTCTTCACGACCCGCAGGGCCACGATGTTGAGCAGCAGCGTCACGACGAACAAGACAAGGCCCAGCGCAAAGGCGGCCAGCGTCTTGGCGCTGTCAAATTCCTGGTCGCCGGTCAGCAACTGGACGATCTGGGTCGTGACGGTCGTCACGCTGGCGAAGGGATTGAGGGTCAGGTTGGCGGCAAGACCGGCTGCCATCACCACGATCATGGTCTCACCGATGGCGCGGCTGACCGCCAGCAACACGCCGCCCACGACACCGGGCAGAGCGGCGGGGATCAGCACCTTGCGGATCGTCTCGCTGGTGGTCGCGCCCATGGCCAGGCTGCCGTCGCGCATCGATTGCGGCACGGCGGCGATGCTGTCGTCGGCCATGGAGGAAACGAAGGGGATGATCATGACGCCCATGACAAGTCCGGCGGCCAGAGCGCTTTCCGACGACGCGCCATGAATGCCGACGCTGACGGCGAAGTCGCGCAGGGCGGGGGCGATGGTGAGCGCGGCGAAATAGCCGTAGACGACGGTAGGGACGCCCGCGAGAACTTCCAGGATCGGCTTCATCCATTGGCGGACACGCGGCCTGGCATATTGGGTCAGATAGATGGCGCTCATCAGGCCGAGCGGAATGGCGACGACCATTGCGATGATCGCGCCGATGAAGATGGTGCCCCAGAAAAGCGGCACCGCGCCGAACGCGTCTTCATTTCCATACCCCATGGCCGCCGACTGTGGGCTCCACTTCGTGCCGAACAGGAAGTCGATGGGGTTGACCATTGAGAAGAAACGGAAACTTTCCCACAGCAGCGATGAAACGATGCCCAGCGTGGTGATGATCGCCAGCAGCGAGGCGATCAACAGTCCGGCCATCACCAGCCGTTCGACCCGCGTGCGCGCTCGGAAATCGGGGCGGACGCGGGTGAAGGCATAGGCACCGCCGGCGAAGGCCAGCACGAGCGCGAGCGCGGCTCCGGCATAGCCGAATTTTTCGCTGGCCTGGCGGTAAGGTTCGACAAGGCCCTGCGAGAGCGGGTTGAATGCGCCCGTCTGCCGCCCGGTCGCGATCGCCCGCGCCTCCGCCAGCACGGCCGACCGCGAAAAATCGTCGGCGGGCAGGTCCTGCGCGGCCGGGCTGGTCAGCACATCCTGCGTGACAAGGCCCGGCGCGATGTTTGTCCAGACGGCCAGGAAGATGGCGGCCGGGACAATCGTCCACAGCGCGACATACCAGCCATGATAGCCCGGAAGGCTGTGTACGGCATCGCGCCGTCCCGACGCCCGCGCGGCGGTTTGAAGCCGCAGTGCACGGGCGCGGGCGCTGACCCAGGCGATCGCGCCAAGGCCTGCCAGCAGCAGGAAGATTGCAGGACCTGTCATCGTTTCCGCTTATTTCAACTTCGAACCGTCAAGCAGGTCGAGCGACTTGACCGCCTGTGCGCCAGCCTTGCGCGCATCTTCGGGCGCGGCGACCATGCCACGCTTTGTCAACGCGCCGTTCGGCCCCCAATTGGCAGCGAAGGTGTTGAGGAAGGCCTGAAGGCCCGGAATGGCCTGCATATGCGCCTTTTTCACATATATGTAGAGCGGGCGTGCGCCGGGATATTCACCGGCTGAAACCGTTTCATAAGTCGCTTCGACGCCGTTGATGGGCACGTCCTTCAACGTGCTCTTGTTTTCTTCCAGGAAGCTATAGCCGAACACGCCGACCGCTTGCGGGTTCGCCCCCAGCTTTTGCACGATCAAATTGTCGTTTTCGCCAGAGTCGACATATTTGCCGTCTTCGCGGACGCGGGTGCAGGTTGCCTTGAATTCGTCCTCATTCTTTTCCTTGAGCGCCTTCATGGCCGGATCGGTTTCGCAACCCTTCGTCAGGATCAGTTCGGCCAGCGAATCGCGGGTGCCGCTGGTCGATGGCGGGCCGAAGACGGAAATCGCTACTGCGGGCAGGCTGGGGTCCACATCCTTCCAGGTCTGCGCCTTGTTCGAACCCTTGCCATAGGGGTTGGCGGCCAGCGCTTCATAGGCGATTTTGGGCGTGAGCTTCAGGCCGGGGCCGTTCTTCGCCTCTGCAAAGGCGAGGCCGTCGACGCCGATCTGGACTTCGACGATGTCCTTGACGCCATTCTTCTGACAATCGTCGAATTCGGACTTTTTCATCCGGCGCGACGCGTTGGCGATATCGGGAAATTGAGCGCCCACGCCCTGGCAAAACAGCTTGATGCCGCCGCCGGTGCCGGTCGATTCGATGATCGGCGACTTCATGCCCGGATTACCCTGCACGAACAGTTCGGCGACTGCGGTGGAGAAGGGGTAGACGGTCGAGGAGCCGACCGCGCGGATCTGGTCACGGGTGCCGCCGCCGCCAGCGCCCTGGTCGCCGCAGCCGGTGAGAGTGAATGCAGCCGCAGCCGTGGCGACGAACAAGGCGAATTGCTTCACGGGAAAATCTCCATCAACATGGCCGCGATCGCTTTCGCTGCCCCCTTCATAGGGACGCGCTTAGACGCGGTACGTCGCGCATTTGTGACAGTCCAATTGCATTTTTATGACATCGACCCTGAATGCCATTTTTTATGCGCCTTTTACTCAGTCGCCGAGGGTCGAAAGTTTTTCCTTCTCCGCGCCGCGTGGCAGCAGAACCGATACGGTCGTGCCCTTGCCCAGCGTGCTGCTGATATCCAGCCGTCCGCGATGCCGTTCGACGATATGTTTGACGATGGCCAGGCCCAGGCCCGTCCCGCCCATCGCCCGGCTGCGGCCCGAATCGACTCGGTAAAAACGCTCGGTCAGCCGGTGGAGGTGGTCAGGGCCAATCCCTTCGCCCTGATCGACAACGGAAATGCGCGACATGCCGCTGGGGCCTTCGTCCAGTGTCACGCGGATCGGCGTGCCGGGGCGGCCATATTTCACCGAATTGCCGACAAGGTTATGGAGCAATTGCGACAGCTGCGCCCGATCGCCCTGCACCGGGGGAAGGCAGGAGGCGATGTCCATTTCGACATCGCGCCCGCGATCGTCATGGCTGGCGCGAAAAACGCCGACCACTTCTGTCACCAGTTCGGAAAGGTCGACTTCGCTGTCGGGCACGCGATATTTTTCGGCCTCGATCCGCGAAAGGGACAGTAGGTCCTCGATCAGCCGCTGCATGCGCCGGGCTTCGCCCTCCATGATCTTGAGGAAGCGCTGGCGCGTTTCGGTGTCGCGGCCAAGGTCGGGATCGGCCAGCGTTTCGATGAACCCCAATATGCCCGCAAGGGGGGTGCGCAATTCATGGCTGGCATTGGCGACGAAATCGACCCGCATCCGTTCCGCCGCATAAGCGTCGCTATGATCGGCCAGATGCACCAGCCGCCGCACCTGGGCAGGGTCGCCCAGCGGCGCGATTCGCATCTGCCAGCGTTGTTCCCGCGTGCCCAGTCCCACCAGTTCCACTATCGCCGGTTCGGCCATGGGCGACTGATTCGCCAGCCTTTCCGCCGCGGCTGGGTGGCGGATGGCGATACGCGCATCCTCTCCTTCTATATGATTGCCCAGCAGCCGTTGCGCCGCGCCGTTGGCCCGCAATATCCTGCCGCGCTCGATCAACAGCAGCGGGTCGGCTATGCCTTCCAGCAAGCCGGAGAAATCCGGGATGGCGGTGAGGTCCGGCGCTTTTGCCAGTTCGACCATCGCCGGGGATTCGGTTGCGGGAGGGCCTCCACGCGACGTAATCAGCAGAATGGCGACCCCGGCGAGCGTCGGCAAGGCAACGGCCAGGGGCGATACGCCCATCATCAGCACGCCGCCCGTGGCCAGCAGCAGGACCGCGAGTGAAGCAATGATCTGGGAGATTGTCAGTCGATTCATGGTTACTAAGCTGGATTCCTGCCGCACTTGCTGCGATGGCTGGCGTAATAGCGTGCAATCTTTACGGTTTGGCAAGGGCGATAGCGGATCAGGAAGATATGAGCGAGCAACGGCCGGAACATTCCAGTGAGCCTTCCCAGGAGGAAGGTTTCGACCTGGGCGCATCGTCGCGCCGCCAGTTGCTGATGGGCGGGGCGGTGGCCGCGTCGGCTATCGTTTCCATTCGCCCGGCGCTGGCCAACACGGCGGCTTCGGTCCTCAATTGCACCATCAACGTTCCCGATCAGGCGCGGGCGGCCAATTATATCGCCCCCAATGGCCAGATCGTGCCTGCCGGAACGCCAGGCGCTTTTCCGGGAACGGGGCGCGGATTTTCCGGTGAGCAGGTGAAGCAGGCGCTGCGCGGACGACCGCTGCCGGGCACCAGCTATGAACAGAATCAGGCCTATATGAACTATATCCGGCGTCTCCAATCCGGGACGAGCGGATTTACCTGCTTTGCTTCGTTGCAAATGCCGCGTTAGGCACCTGCTTACTCCTCTGCTGTAGAGCGTTGGCGATGCAACAGGGATCGAAAGCAGGGTCGTGACCGCCATATACCGATATTGCCGGGAAGACCGTGATGCGATTGCAGCCTGCGCGCTGGATGACTTCACCCTGCTATATCACCGCGCGTCCGGTCAGACGCATATGGTGATCAGCCCTGTGCCGGAGATATTGGAGGCTTTGGATCAAGCCGTTCCGAGCACGGCGGCAGAGGTTCATGACAGGCTGGCCGATCGTTATGATTTGGGCGACGCTGACGGTTGCGTGATCGCCCTGATCGATGCGCATCTGGCCGAATTGACGGCGCTGGGGCTGGCGCGCCGCCTGTGAAGCATCGGATCACCCTGAAAATCGGTCCGGCGACTTTTCGGATCGGGTCCGCCTGGCGCGATCCGATCGATCGTCTGGCGAGCCTGTACGCCGCCTATCCGATGCTGCCGGATGGCATTGCCGATTTCAGCGTGCGGCTGGAGCCTGCGGGGCCGTTTCGGCAGTGGTTGCGACCGTCGATCTTTATCACTGGCGACCATGGCCTGGCCGAAGCCGCGCCCATGAGCCTGCGCCACGGCCTGCTGGCGGCGGAAATGGGCATGAACCTGCAAATGGCGCTCGGCTGGCGGCGGCATCTGCTGCTCCATGCCTCCAGCGTCGAAAAGGATGGGCGCGTGCTGGTGATGACCGGCGAATCCGGCTCTGGCAAGTCTACCTTGGCCGCACAGCTGGGCGAAAGAGGCTGGCGGCTGATGGGCGATGAGTTCGCCCTGCTGGACCTGGCGACGGGACAGATATTTCCCTTTCCCCGGCTGGTGTCGCTGAAGAATGGGGCCATCGATGTGCTGAGCGCTGAGGTGCCGCCTGACCGGATGGGGCCTTTGCTGGCCAGTACGGCGAAGGGGGACATCCGCCATATGGTGCCGCACGGGGCTGCGATCGACCGTATGGGAGAGGGGGGGCAGCCTGCCTTGTTGCTATTCCCGCGCTTTGGCCATGCAGCCGACAGGCGGGACGTGGGGCAGGCAGAGGTGTTCATGCGGCTGACGCAGGCGTCGACCAATTATGTTGCGCTGGGGGAGGCCGGATTTCTGGCGCTGAGCCGATTGGTGCAGCGCGTTCCCGCGCATGCGATCGATTTCCCGTCGGGCGACGACGCCATCGCCATGATCGAGCGATTGTGGGAGGAACGGGCATGAGCGCGGCCTTGCTGGTGCAGGCGTTGCGCGATCCTGCTTCGGTTGCGGCGCTGGATGCCGCAGGGTGGAACGCCCTGATCGCGGCGTCGCGCGCGGAGCGGCTGATCGGTACGCTGGCAATGCGGGTTGATGGGGGCGGATTGCCGGACGCGGTGCGGCCGATCCTGGCCGATGCGCGGCGCGATGCGGAACGGGAGGCGCGGCAGGCGCTGTGGGAAGCTGACCGTGCTTCACTGGCGTTGGCCGATTTCGACGGGCCGGTCGTGCTGATGAAGGGGACCGCTTATGTCGCCGCCGGGCTGCGCGCGGGGGAGGGGCGCTTTATCGGCGACCTCGACATATTGGTTCCGCGTGCGGGCATTGACGACGTGGAGCAGCGTCTGATCGCGGCGGGCTGGGAATGGGTCAAGGAAGACCCCTATGACGACGCCTATTATCGGCAGTGGATGCATGAACTGCCGCCGCTCATTCATCGCGACCGTGATCGGATGATCGACGTTCATCATACCATATTGCCGCTGACCGCGAAGCCCAAGCCCGATGCGGACGCGATGTTGGCGGATGCGGTTCCCATTACCGAACGATTATATATGCTGTCCGCTGAAGACCGGGTCTGTCATGCGGTGGCGCATTTGCTGGCTGACGGGGATTTGGCGGGGGGCTTGCGCAACCTTTGGGACATATACTGCCTGTTGGCCGATGCCGATACGGCCAAGCTGGCCGCTCGCGCTGAGCGACACGGGATCGCGGCGCATGTGCGGCAGGCGCGGCGTTTGGCCCACGCGCTCTATGGCACGGGTCGGGGGCGAGCGGGGATGTGGGACCGCCTTGTCCTCCGGCGGCTGCTCGCGCGGGATGGTTGGGGACGAGAGACGCGTAAGCTGCTGCGTTTCGGATTTTACCTGCGATCGCACTGGTTAAGGATGCCGCCGCTGATGCTGGCGCGGCATTTGTTGACGAAATGGCGTAAGGGGCATCGGCCCGTTTAGGGGTTTATGGCGGGGGCGAGCTTTCGTCTTTTCCCCTCCACCGCCTTTGGCGGTCCCCCTCCCCATGCAGGCATGGGGAGGATGAGGTTGGGTTCAGTCTCGTTTTAATATGTCCAGTGCGAGCACGGTCATGGCCTCGCTTGCGGTGGCGATCACCTTGTCGGCTTGGGGTGCCCAGAAGGGGCTGTGCAGGGAGGGGAGGACGGCCTGACCGGCTGCGGCCTTGGCCATCTGGTCCGCCGGGACGCCGCCGACCCAGAAGATGAAGCTGTTGATGCTTTTGTCAGCGCGATAATATCGGCCGAAATCCTCGCCACCCATGGAGGATCTCACTTCCATGACCGCGCCGTCGGGGAAATGCGCCTTTAGCCTGTCCGCCATCTGATTGGCGAAGACGGGCGGGTTGTAGGCGGCGGGGGTGAATTCATCCTTGACGGTCACGACGGGCATCCGGTCGTCGGGCATGCCAGCCGCGATCGCTTCGCCGCGCGCGATGCGTTCTATGCCCCGGATCAGCCGTTCGCGGGTGTCATCCGAATAGCTTCGCACGGTCAGCAGCAGCTTCGCTTCGTCGGGGATGATATTATGCTTGGCCCCGCCCATGAAGCTGCCGACGGTCACGACGGCGGGGTCCAGCGGATCCTGTTCCCGACTGACGAGCGTCTGGAGCGACGACACGATCCGTGCGCCCAGCACGATGGGATCGCGCGCGGTTTGCGGATAGGCGCCATGCCCGCCCGTGCCGCGCACCAATATGTCGACGCTATCGACATTGGCGAGCGCATATCCCGGCGTATAACCGATCTTGCCCGCTTCCAGATTTGCGGCATCATGGAAGGCCAGTGCGTGGGTCGGGCGCGGGAAGCGTGTATATAGGCCGTCTTCCAGCATCAGCCGCGCGCCCCGGCCAACTTCCTCCGCAGGCTGGAGGATCATGACCAGCGTGCCTTTCCAGCGGTCCTTCATGGACGACAGAAGACGCGCGGTTTCGATGAAGGCGGTCATGTGCGTGTCATGGCCGCACGCATGCATGACCCCGGTTTCCACGCCTTCGGGGGTCTTTGTCCTGACTTTCGAAGCGAAGGGGAGGCCGGTCTGTTCAGTGACGGGCAGGCCGTCCATGTCGGCGCGGATCAGAAGCACCGGACCACCGCCATTTTTCATGACGGCGACGACGCCGGTGCCACCGACCTTTTCGGTCACATCGAACTTCATCGCTTTCAGCCGCCGGGCGAGTTTGGCTGCGGTGGCGCTTTCCTGCTCCGACAGTTCAGGGTTGGCATGCAGGTCGCGGTAGAGCGACATCAGCCCATCCATGTCCCCAGCGATGGTGGCGGCGATTTCATTCGTTGGCGCGGAAGCATCCACCGCGCCGGGCCGCGAAGTCTGCGCCATGGACGGAGATGAAAGGCTGGAGGCAGCGACCAGGGCCGTCAACGCATGACGCATGATGTTCTCCGATTTGTAAGGGAGCAGCATAGGGTCATCGGCATGAGAAATTAAGGAGATTTTGCCCAGATCGCCCTGCGTTTACATCATGCCAAAGAAAAAGGCGCCCGTCGTGAGACGGACGCCTTCCTCTGATCGCTATGGGAGTGATCAGAAGTGGAAAATCACACCCGCAGTCGGGCGGAAGCTGTCGAAATCATAGGTTTCGGTCTGGAAGCGCAGGCGAATGCCGCTGTTACCGGTGATGCCGCCCAGGCCGATATCCTTGGGACCGACTTCCACGCCGACGCCGTACATCCAGTCCTTCTTGTTCGGCCAGCCCTGCTTGCCATTGACCCACTGGTAGCCAGCCGAAGCGAAGATCATGCCGCTGTCGCCTGCACGTGCTCCGAAGCGGCCCTTCACGCCATATTCCCAATCGATGTCGGCCCATCCCTTTGTGACATTACCTTCGACGCCGACGAAGACGGGGCCGAGCGGCATGTTCACACCCGCAACGCCGCTGACGATTGCACCGCTCATGATGGTTTCGCCGGGTACGCTGCCGAATTCCGACCCGCGGTCGAAACTGTGCCAGCCACCCATAATGCCGACATAGGGTTCGACGCCGAATGCGGGGGTGCCGTCAGGCGCGGTTTCTTCCTGGGCATAGGCAATGGACGGAAGCGCGGCCATCATTGCGGCTGCGAAAAGAAACTTCTTCATGGGTAACTCCCTCTTGTCTGCTTCAAAATATGAACGCGTCGGGAGGGAGAACCGAGCGTGGGAGGGATGGTTTCCCGTCAGAAAACAAATGGTTCAAACCGTGATAAATTTGTCACAAGAGAAATGAGCGGCGGACAAGCGCGCCGCAGGGATGTTGCGTTGCAGCAAATTGACGGCGGTGCGCGCCCTATTGGGCGGTCCAGCCGCCATCGATGGTCATGTTCGCGCCCGTGATGTTGGCGGCGGCATCGCTGCACAGGAACAGCGCCATGGCTGCAACCTGATCGACGGTCACAAACTGCTTGGTCGGCTGTCCTGCGAGCAGCACGTCGTTCATCACTTGCTCGCGCGTCATGTTCCGCGCTTTCATCGTATCAGGGATCTGGCTTTCGACCAGCGGGGTCCAGACATAGCCTGGCGAGATGCAATTGGCCGTGATGCCGAAGGTCGCAAGCTCCAGCGCCAGCGTCTTGGTCAAACCGGCCAGGCCATGCTTGGCGGTCACATAGGCGCTTTTGAAAGGGGATGCCCGCAGCGAATGGGCGCTCGCCGTCTGGATGATGCGGCCCCATTTTTGCGACTTCATATAAGGCACGGCCAGCCGGGACGTGTGGAATGCGCTCGTCAGATTGAGCGCGATGATGAGGTCCCATTTTTCCACAGGAAAATCTTCGATGGGGGCGACATGCTGCATCCCGGCGTTATTGATCAGGATGTCGATGCCGCCAAAGGCATCTGCGGCGGCCTTCATCATCGCTTCGATTTCGGCTGGCTTGGTGAGGTCATGGCCGCTGTACAACGCCTTGGCCCCGCTTGCCTGCTCCAGCGCCTGCCGTTCCTGATCGATGGCGGCGGGGTCGCCAAAGCCGTTGATGACGATGTTGGCGCCCTGGTCGGCCAGCAGTTTCGCGTAGGCAAGTCCAATGCCGGACGTGGAACCCGTGATGAGGGCAGTCTTTCCGGCGAGGGACTTGGTCATGCGTTCTTCTCCTTGAGGTGATCGGGCGCGTCGAGGTCGAAGGTGGCGCTTTTCCCGTTCAATATGTTGCGCGCGATCAGGTCGCCCTTGTGCATGACTTCCTGCACCGCATCCCGCCCCTGGCTCCAGTGGTCGAGCATGGTTGCGCGGGAAAATTCGAAATCGCGCGCCCCGCTTTCCCATGCGCGGCTGCGATAGATCAGGTGGACGATGTTGACGGAACCCCGGTCCAGGCATTGACGCAGTCGTACCGCGTCGGGATCATCCTTCAGGTCGGGCGGCAGTTTTGCGAGCAGCGCGGCAATGGCGCGATGTTCCCGGCGCAGGCGCAGATACTGGTCCGTCACCTGGCGGGTGCGGCTGGAATATTGAATGTCCTTCGTCCGTGAATAGACGTCGGTCATCTGTTGCGGCTTGGGTCCTTCGGCGGGGAAGAGGTCCACCTGGAAAACGAGCATGTCCTCGCTCTGATGGTCCAGCACATGGGCCAGCGGCGTGTTCGACACGATGCCGCCGTCCCAGTACCAGCGACCGTCTATCTCCACGGGAGGCAGGCCGGGCGGCAACGCGCCGGACGCCATGATGTGGCGGGCGTCGATGCGGGTTTCCCCATCCGGCCCGCGCGTGTCCCAATAGGCGAAGTTGCCGCTTTCCACATCGACCGCGCCCACTGACAGGCGAACCGGACCGTCGTTCAAAAGGTCCCAGTCGATGCAGGCGTTGAGCGTGTCCTTGAGCGGCGCGCTGTCGTAGAAGCTGATCGCCCCCGGCGAGCCTTCCGGCATCAGCATCGAGGGCCAGAGGCGGGGGCGGAACATGCCGGGCACGCCAAAGGTCGCCACCGCACCCGCCGCCATCAGATGGGCGGCTTCGCGGATATGGTCGATTTCCGGCAGAACGACATTGGGCATCCCGCCTGACACAGTCAGCCAGAATTTCTTCAGGCGGCTGATCCGCCGGTGCGGGAGGTTGCCCGCGATGATCGCAGCGTTGACTGCGCCGATCGAAATGCCCGCGACCCAGCTGATATCGATGCCCAACAGGTCCAGCCGCTCATAGACGCCCGCCTGAAAAGAACCCAGCGCGCCACCGCCCTGCAACAACAGCGCGACTTCGCGGGGCAAGGGGAGAGGCGTGCTGCCGCGCCGACGGATGGGAGGATCGATATCTGCCATGTCGCAGTGCAATATAGTCAATGGCAGCGGCATTCCAACTTAATCGTGCGATTGCCGATAAGCAGAGGCAACCAACCCGTATCGAAGCCGTTCCAACCCTTCGCCAAAGCGGCTATTCAGGGCGGGAACAGGGAGGACGACATGCGGCTGGACGATGAACGGGAAAGTTCGAACTTTGAAGTTCAGGACAGCCGCGGGGGCGGATTTGGCGGCGGGATTGGTGGGGGTCTGGGCATGTTGCTGCCCTTCGTCGGCAGCCGCTTTGGCTGTGGCGGCATCGTCGTCGTGCTCATCATATTGGCGGTGATGGGTGTCAACCCATTGAGCTTGCTGGGCGGGGGAGGCGGGCCGGTTCAGCAGGATGTGTCCGCCAGCCGCGACCCCCAAAAATTGACCGATATCCAGCGCTGGTCCCTGCGGGTGCTGGGATCGACGGAGCGTGTGTGGGGCCAGATATACAGCGAGGCGGGCCAGCAATATCGGCCAACCGTGCTGTCTTTCTATTCACAAAGCGGGGCGTCAGGCTGCGGCGCGGCGCAAAGCGCCATGGGCCCATTTTACTGCCCCAACGACCAGAAGGTCTATCTGGACACCGATTTCTTCACCGAATTGCGGCAGCGCTTTGGCGCGCCGGGCGACTTTGCACAGGCCTATGTCATCGCGCATGAGGTCGGCCATCATGTGCAGGACCTGGAAGGCACGCTGGGTCAGGTGAACCAGCGCCAGCGCGCGGTGAGCGAAGCGGAGGGTAATGCGTTGCAGGTGCAGGTGGAATTGCAGGCGGATTGCTATGCGGGCGTCTGGGCAAAGCGCACCGGACTGATGGAAGCAGGTGATCTGGAAGAAGGCATGACCGCCGCGCAGGCGATTGGCGACGATACGCTGCAAAAGGCCGCGGGACGCCGCCCGGTCCCGGAAAGCTTTACCCACGGGAGCAGCACGGAGCGGATGCAATGGCTAAACAAGGGTCTGGAGAGCGGTGACCCTGCCCAATGCGACACATTTGCTGCGGCGGGCGCGAAAAATGGGCGCTCGCCCGGTTAGGAGCGGTCCAGCTTTCTAAGCAGGTCCATCATGTCGTCGGGTATTTTGTTGTTACGCGCGGTGAAAGTCGCGCGTAGCGCATTGCCTACGCCTTCATAAGGCTGAGGCAGCCCGACCGTCATGACGGAGCGACCGGAAGCATTCACTTCCTCAGCCGATCCCCTCAACGATTTTCGCGGCATTTCCATGCTCATATAACGACCGGGATTGGGAAAAGTTGCTGGCGTTCCTGCTATGGTGGCGCGATAGCGGACGGACCGATGGGAGAGAGGCGAGTGACGGACTGGACGGCGGTGGCAGCGCGGATGCAGGGGCATTCGCCTTTTCTTTCCCGGCAGATGGACCGTTTTCCAGCGCTGGTTGATCTGCTGGCGACGGGTGATTTCGACGCGGCGCTGGCGACGGCGCACGCAGTGGCGGATGAAGGCGACAGCGTTGCCCGGTCGCTGCGGCGACGCAAAGGGGCATTGGCGCTGGTGACCGCAGCTGCCGACCTTTCGGACGCGTGGGGCCTTGACCGGGTGACGCGCACCCTGTCCGATTTTGCTGATCAGGCGTTGGAGGAGGCGCTGGCGACGGCCTTTGCCGAACGTTATCCCGATGCTCCGGCGGAAGGTTTCGTCGTGCTGGCGCTGGGCAAGCATGGCAGCCGTGAACTCAACTATTCGTCCGACATCGACCCCATCCTCCTGTACGATCCCACCCGGCTGCCGCATGGCGAGCGGGAAGATGTGGCGGATGCGGCGGTCAGGATCGGGCGGCGGGTTAGCGAGCTGCTGAACGCCCGTGATGGCGATGGCTATGTCTTTCGCGTCGACCTGCGCCTGCGCCCTTCGCCTGAAGCGACGCCCATTGCGCTGCCGGTGGAAGCTGCGATCGGCTATTATGAATCGACGGCGATGGGATGGGAGCAGGCGGCCTTCATCCGCGCCCGTCCGGCGGCGGGCGACCTGGCGCTGGGCGATTATTTCATGCAGCAGATCCGGCCCTTTGTCTGGCGGCGGAGCCTGGATTTCGGCGCGATCGACGCGATCGTCGATATTTCACGCCGTATCCGCGATCATTATGCGCAGGGGCAGGCCTTTGGTCCGGGCTACGACCTGAAACGCGGTCGGGGCGGCATCAGGGAAGTCGAATTTTTCGCGCAGGTGCATCAGTTGATCCATGGCGGGCGCGATCCGGCTCTGCGGTCTGGGAATACGCGGGAGGCTTTGCACGCGCTGGCCGGGGCAGGGGTGCTGGAGCAGGATGATGCCCGGCGACTGGATGAAGCCTATGTGCTGTTCCGAACGGTCGAGCATCGGTTGCAGATGGTCGAAGATCGCCAGACGCATGAATTGCCCAAGACGGCGGAGGCGATGGACAATGTCGCGCGGCTGCATGGCGTGGCGGATGGCGCTGCCCTGCTAGACCTGTTGCGGCCGCATGTCGAATGGGTGGGCCGCAATTACGATAAGCTGACCCCCGCGACCAAGGATGAGGCGCTGTCGCATGATGAGGATCGGCTGATGGCGCAGTTGGCGGAGATGGGCTTTGCTGATCCGCAGACGCCCGTGGCGCGCATCGCCCGCTGGCGGAGCGGCACGATCCGCGCGTTGAGGGGCGGGCCTTCGCGTGAGGCGCTGGAAGATTTGCTGCCGGGGATGATGCGTGCGCTCGCCCAGGCCCCTGACAGCGGGCGGGCGCTCAACCGGCTGGATGACCTGATCGGGCGGCTGCCAAGCGCGATCAATTTCTTCAAGCTGCTGGCGGCACGACCGGGGCTGGTTGAATTGCTGGCGGAGCTTTTGAGCCATGCCCCGACATTGGCCGATGCGCTGGGGCGGCGGGCCGAATTGCTCGACGGGCTGATCGACACATCCGCCTTTGACTCGCCGCCGGCGGTTGCGGTGCTTGCCAGCCAGTTCGCGCAACTGGAGGCAGGGGAGGATTATCAGGAGTTGCTGGACCGGGTACGCCAGCGCGTGAACGACCGCCGTTTCGCATTGGGCGCTCAGATCATCCGGGGCGGCGACCCGCTGGAGGCCGGGCAGGGCTATTCCCGCGTGGCCGAGGCGGCGATCGAGGCGCTTGCCAGCGCGACCGTCGCGGAGTTCGAGGCTGCCCATGGCAAAGTGCCCGGCGGCGAGATGCTGATATTGGCGCTGGGCCGACTGGGTGGAGGCGTGTTGACCCACGCGTCCGACCTGGACCTGGTCTTTCTGTTCACCGGCGATTTCCAGACGGAATCCGATGGGGCCAAGCCGCTGGGCGCGACGCAATATTTCAACCGGCTAGGCCAGCGTATCACCAACGCGCTGTCGGTGCAGACCGCCGCCGGACGGCTTTATGAAGTCGATACGCGGCTGCGGCCTTCGGGCGCGCAGGGATTGCTGGCAGTCAGTCTGGACAGCTTTGCCCGTTATCAGCGAGAGGAAGCCTGGGCGTGGGAGCATCTGGCGCTGACGCGGGCGCGACCGGTCTTTGGATCGGATGCGGGACGGGCGGCTTTGAGCGCGATCCTGGCCGAAACGCTGGAACGGCCCCGCGACTCTGAGGATCTGGCCCGCAGCGCCGTTAAGATGCGCAGCGACATCGCCAAGCATAAGCCGCCATCGGGCGAGCTGGACGTCAAGCTGGTGCCGGGGGGACTGGTCGACCTGGAGTTCCTGATCCATGTCACGCAATTCCAGCATAATATGGCGTTTGACCCGGACCTGCGGGCTGCATTGGAGCAGTTGGTCGCGGCGGGCCATCTGCCCGCCGGGCTGATAGAGGCGCATGACCTGATCACGCGCTTTCTGGTCGTGTCGCGGCTCGTTTCCCCCGGATCGACGGAGCCGCCGGAGGCGACGCGACCGGTGGTCGCACGAGCTTGCGGCGTGGAAAGTTGGGATGCGCTGCTTGAAAGCTATGCCAAGGCCCGGCAAGGCGTGCGCGATGCCTGGGCGGCGGTGGCCGCGCGCTTTGAGGAGGAATGACGATGCTGGAATCCGGGGATGCCCTGCCCGAAGTGGCGCTGAAGGATGCGGACGGCGCTGATTTCAACCTGGCGCGGTATAAGGGGGCGCCTGTGGCCGTTTATTTCTATCCCAAGGCGGATACGCCCGGCTGCACCAACGAGGCGAAGGATTTTACCGAATTGGCGGGCGATTTCGCCGCGATCGGCGTGCCCGTCATCGGCATATCGAAGGACAAGCCTGCCAAGCTCAAAAAGTTCGCGGACAAATATGGCCTGACCGTCACGCTGGCATCCGACGAGCCGGGCGATGCGTGCGAAGCATTCGGCACATGGGTGGAAAAGTCGCTTTATGGCCGCAAATATATGGGAATTGCGCGAGCTACCTTCCTGTTCGACGCCAGCGGTACGGCGGTACGCGTCTGGCCCCAGGTGAAGGTCAAGGGCCATGCCGCCGAGGTGCTGGAGGCGGCGGAGGCGCTTTGAGCCTGACTCCGCCGATTGATTGCGTGAGTTCCGGTTGCGCCTATATTCTGCGCAGCGCCGATCCCTTGCGCAAGGTGATGGCGGCACGATCGGTCGCGCGTGACTGGGCGAAGGGGCGGATCGCTCATCGCTTCGACGTGACCATGCCCGACCGGCCAGCGCGGCCTGACAGGCCGTCGCTCCTGCCGCCCAACCAGATGCCAAGGCGCGGCAAGATGGGTTCGGAACGGACGCGGGTCGCGATGCTGCATGCCCTGGCGCATATCGAATTTGTCGCGATCGATCTGGCGTTCGATCTTGTCGGTCGGTTCGGCGGGCAATTCCCGCGCGCCTTTACCGACGACTGGATGCGGGTGGGGGCGGAAGAAGCCATGCACTTTGCGCTGCTGGACCGGCGATTGCGGCAGATGGGCAGTGGTTATGGCGATTTGCCCGCGCATGACGGCCTGTGGCAGGCAGCGACGGAAACGGCGCATGATGCGATGGCGCGGTTGGCCATCGTGCCGATGGTGCTGGAGGCGCGGGCGCTGGACATCACACCGGCGATGGTGGACCGGTTCGAGCAAGTGGGAGACGATATATCCGGGCGGATGTTACGACGCATCATGCAGGATGAGATTCGCCACGTCGCCGCCGGGACGACATGGTTCAACCATGCGGCGAACAGAGCCAGTCTAACGCCCGCAAAATGTTACCAAATGCTTGTGAAACGCCATTTTCGGGGCAGCCTGAAGCCACCGTTCAACGACTCAGCGCGTCGACAAGCCGGTTTAACGCTGGAATATTACGGGGCGCTTGCACAATGAGCCGCAATTTGACCTTTTAGTGTCACGGGGGCGGCTCAGGTCGCATTGGTTACACGGGGAACACCGAAAGGCTACAGCCTTCGGTGGATAGTCGGGGTCGCAATGTTGGTTCTACGTTTATTCAATGCGCGCCGGGCGCTATGGTTCCGGTCCGCTTTCAAAATGGCGGGAGCGGCAGGTCTGGCAGGCATGTTGTGCGCCACAGCGCCGGTGCAGGCCAAGAACGTCGATGACGATCCGTACGGTGACGCCTCCGAAATCAACGCCAGCCCGCTTGGCCCGGCCGATGTCGGCTTTTCCAATCTGTTCTCCAGCCTCCAGCGCCTTGATGGCGAAGCGAAGCAGGCCAATTATATTCCTTCGGGCCGTCCGGTTGAGAAGCTTTCGCTGACATCCAACTTCGGCGCCCGGTCCGACCCGTTCAACGGTCGTACGCGGATGCACAAGGGCGTCGATATCCCCGGTCCGGTGGGCACGCCGATTTACGCGACCGCCGATGGTATCGTCAGCCGTGCCGGATGGGCCAGCGGCTATGGCAATCTGGTCCAGATTTCGCACGGCAGTGGTATGGAAACCCGTTACGGTCATATGTCGAAGCTGATCGTTGCAGCGAACAGCTATGTGCGTCGCGGCCAGTTGATCGGCCTGATGGGCTCGACCGGTCGGTCGACCGGTAGCCACCTTCACTATGAAGTGCGGGTCGATGGCCAGGCCGTCAATCCGATCCCCTTCGTCGCCGGGCCGGATTATCTGGTGGCGATGAACACCAAGCCCCCGATTGCGATGGGCGGCCCGACCAAGACCCAGGAGCATGCGGCTGACTGATCCAGCGGCTTTTCTTCATGTCCTTTCATAAGGCCCGGCGCGTCATGGCTTGCCGGGCCTTTTGCTTGATCCTATCTAGACGCCATGGCCGACATTGATCTCACTCCTTCCGCCGCTGCCCGCGTTGCCGCGATTGCTACGAAACAGGGCAAGCCCGCGATCCTGCGCCTGGCGGTTGAGGGTGGCGGCTGTTCCGGTTTCCAATATCGTTTCGGGCTGGCCGATGCGGTGGAGGCTGATGATATCAGCGTAGAGCGGGACGGCGTCACGCTGGTGGTGGACGATGTCAGCCTGGACCTGGTGCGCGGGGCGGCGGTCGATTTCGTATCCGATCTGGGCGGCGCGGCGTTCAAGGTGACGAACCCCAACGCGACCGCAGGCTGCGGTTGCGGGTCCAGCTTTTCGATTTAATCGCCGCTCGCCCTTGTCGAAGCGGCGTTCTTCTCTTTAGGCCAAGCAGCGCGAAATGTGTCGCGCAGCTTGATCTCTATCTTTGTTGTCGCATCGCTTTTTGCGGAAAACCGGTTCCCACTTTTCCGCGCGATGCTCTAGGGATGCGCCTGAGGAGAAGCTGTCCCATGCGTATCGCCACCTACAATATCAACGGTATCAAGGCGCGCTTGCCGCGTTTGATCGAGTGGCTGAACGAGACGCAGCCGGATGTCGCCTGCCTTCAGGAGATCAAGACATCCGACGAAACCTTCCCGGTGAAGGATATCGAGGATGCGGGCTATGGGGTGATCTGGCACGGGCAGAAGGGGTTTAACGGCGTCGCGATCCTGGCGCGGGGCGAGACGCCGGTGGAAGTCCGGCGCGGCCTGGACGGAGAGCCGGAGGATGAACATAGCCGCTATATCGAAGCCGATGTAAAGGGCGTGCGGGTCGCCAGCATATATCTGCCCAACGGCAATCCGCAGCCCGGTCCCAAGTTCGACTACAAGCTGCGGTGGATGAAGCGGTTGCGTGATCGCGCCCAGCAGATCTGGGCCGAAGAAGTGCCTGCCATCCTGGCGGGCGACTATAATGTCATCCCGCGCGACAAGGATGTCTATTCGGTCAAGGCCATGGCGGACGACGCGCTGATGCAGCCGGAAAGCCGCGCCGCCTATCGCCGCATCCTAGGCGACGGCTGGACCGATGCGATCGTCAGCAAGCATCCGGCTGGCGGCGTTTGGACATTCTGGGATTATCAGATGAACGCCTGGCCGCGCGATGCGGGTTTTCGCATCGACCATCTGCTGTTGAGTCCCGCCGCCGCCGACCGCCTGATCGATGCGCAGGTCGACAAGGACTTTCGCGGCAGGGAAAAGGCGAGCGATCATGCGCCGACATGGGTGGAACTGGCCGGGTAATTTCACCCGGGTGATATTGACTAAATAATATCCGGGTAATAATTAGGTGCCGAAGGAGATTCGGCATGACGCGCAGTTTGACGGCCTTTGCAGGTGAACTTTGGATTGCCACCGGCGATGAGGATGAGGTGCGCGCGGCGCTGATCGCGATGGGGGATGATGCCCAGAACCTGCTGCTTTTCGACGATAGCACGGGAAGGCAGGTCGATATTGATCTGCGCGGCCCCGACCGAGCGACGCCGCGCGGCCGGGGCAGGCCGAAGCTGGGCGTGCAACCGCGCGAAGTGACTTTGCTTCCCCGTCACTGGGAATGGCTGGCGGCACAGCCGGGCGGCGCGTCGGTCACGCTGCGGCGACTGGTGGAGGCCGCGCGCAAGGCGTCGCAGGACCAGCCATCACCCCGTGCGGCCATGGATGCGGCTTATCATTTCCTGACCGTGATGGCTGGCGATCGACCGGGCTATGAGGCGGCGATCCGAGCGCTGTATGCAAGGGATAGCACTGGCTTCCAACAAGCGGCGGAAAGCTGGCCGGTCGCGATCCGCGATCATGGCGCAGCTCTGGCCGAACCGGCGTTCCATTAGGCATGGGCCACCTTCGCCACTTTGATGCCGGACTTGGCGGTCGGGTTACTCCGATCCTTAGAGCGCGCTGCGTTAAATCTGACGCAGGTCGCGCGCTCTAGTTGTTTGTTGTCGCATCGTTTTTTGCGGAAAACCGGTTCCCACTTTTCCGCACGATGCTCTAGACGCCCATATGCCGTTGCGATGGCAGTAGGCGATATGGTTGCCGCGTTGGAAGCTGGCCCCGTCCCAAACCACGACTTGCAGCTCAATCTCGTCATTATGATGGACGTGCAACCAGTTGAAGCTTTGCGGTTCGGCATTGCGCAAACGGGTTGAGGTCGCCGTCCCGGCCTGGATGACCAGCGCGCCGCCCGCGTCCGCGACCATTTTTTGCGCGGCCTGCGCATAGGTGCGGTGAAAATGGCCGGCCAGGGCGATGTGGATGCCCGCCTGACAAGCTGCGGCTACCGCATCTTCATGCCGACCTACTGCCTCGCTCAATTCATTTCCCCTGCCGATCGGCATGGCGAAGAGCGGATGATGAGTCACGAGAATGCGCGTTTTGTCGGGTGCTACCAGAGAGAAGCGTTCGCGCAGCAGCTGCATCTGGTCATGGTTGATGCGGCCATCCTTGATCGTCAGCGACCGGGCGGTGTTAAGGCCAAGGATCGCTACCTCATTATCCTCATACCAAGGGCAGAGGTCATTGCTGATATAACGTTCGTAGCGCCGCAGCGGCGCGCCGAACCGGCGGATGACATTATAAAGTGGCACGTCATGATTTCCGGGGACGAGCAGCACTCGCATGCCCGCCGCGCGGAGCCGATTGATCCAGGCGGACGCATCCCGGAACTGTTGTACCCGCGCCCGCTGGGTCAGGTCGCCGCTGACGATCACCAGGTCAGGCTGCGCCTGCTGGAGCCAGGCTTCGGTCGCGGACATGATTTTAGGATCATGCGCGCCGAAATGGACGTCGGACAGATGAGCGATGCGGGCCATGGTCCCCCAACGAGTGCGCGCGCGATATTGTTTCGCCTTGGAGCCGACCGGCGGCTGGCGTGTTGATGAGGCATGGAAACAAACGCCCTGCCGCGTGAGGCGGCCCTGATCGTCAATGTCCACAGCCGCAGGGGCGAAGCGCTGTTCAAGCAGGCGAAGCAAAAGCTGGAACAGGCCGGGGTGAAGTTGATCATGGCGGAGGCCGTGACCGACCCCGACAGGTTACAGCATAGCGTGCGTCAGGCCGTGCAGTCAGGCGCGCCGATGGTGATTGTGGGCGGGGGAGACGGGTCTCTGTCGGGGACGGTCGATGAACTGGTGGGGAAGGGGTGCGTGTTCGGGGTTTTGCCGCTGGGAACGGCGAACAGTTTTGCCCGCACGCTGGGCATTCCACTGGACATCGATGGCGCGATCGAGGTGATCGCATCGGGGCGGCGGCGACGGATCGACCTGGGCATGATCGACTGGGACTATTTCGTGAATGCAGCGTCGCTTGGTCTGTCGCCGATGATCGGGCGGACTGTGCCGACCAAGCTCAAACGCTATCTGGGGCGGCTGGGCTATCTGGTCTGGGCGGTCAAATGTTCCCTCGGATTTCGGGCATTCCGGCTGACGATAGACGACGGGCAGCGGGAAAAGCGCATGTGGGCGACGGAGGTCAGAATCCTCAACGGTGCCTATCATGGCGGTGTCGAACTATCGGATCGGGCCGATGTCGACAGCGGCGAACTGGTGATTCAGGCGGTGGTGGGCAGGAGCCATGCGCGATTGGCGTGGGACTGGTATGCGAAATTCTTCAAGCTGCGGGACCGGGACGCGCATACGAAGGAATTTCGCGGAAAATCCTTTCGCATCGAAACGCGCCCCCGCCAGCGTATCTCAATCGATGGCGAGGTGTTGGCGGCTACGCCCGCAATGGCGAAAGTGGCGGCGGGCGCGATCGACGTCGCGGTGCCGCGTTGACGCTGGGCGTTTGGGGGCGCTGGCCAGGCTGGCGGCGTCAGAGGTCCTTTTCGTAGATCTGATAGACCTTGTTCACCTTGCTGCCGATGGCGTCGGCGATGGCGTTCATGCCCTGATTGTCGTCCAGCACCCAGCCGATCTCGCTTCGGGTCGCGCCATAGCGAGAAATCGCGGCAAGTCGGATTTGTTCAATCATCATGAAAGCGAGCTGGCTGGCGAGGCGGGACGCCTGAAGCCGTTGGACGACGCCCATCAGCGGCACGCGCATGGTGCGCACCTGTGGCTTGCGCAGCCACCAGAGCAGCTTTGCCCAGCCGAAGGGAAACAGCGATCCGTTGAGCGGCGCGGTCGCTTCATTAAGGTCGGGCAGGGTCATCATGAAGGCGACAGGTTCGCCGTCCAGTTCGGCGATCATGATCAGGTCTTCGAAGACGATGGGCTTCAGCTGCTTGCCGAAATGAGCGACTTCTTCGTCCGTGATCGGCACAAAGCCCCAGTTGCGGCCCCAGGCATCGTTCAGGATGCCAAGGATGATCGCGGCCTCCGCGTCAAACCGGCTTTTGTCCACTTTGCGGATGCGGATGCGATCGCTCTTTTCACCGGATGCGATGATCCGTTGGATCAGCGGCGGGAAGGGTGTGGTGATGCCCAGATCATAGGTTTTGAGCTGCTTGATCGACCGGTAGCCCGCCCCTTCGATCATGGGCTGGTAGCTGGGCTTGGCATGGCCCATCATCACCGTGGGCGGGTGGTCAAAACCGTCGATGAGTAAGCCCGGTTCTTCCCAGATCGACAGGGATATGGGGCCGAGTACGCGGGTCATGCCCTTGGCCCGCAGCCAGTTTTCCGCCGCGTCGATCAGGGCCGCGCCGGTTTCGGCGTCCTCCGCTTCGAACAGGCCGAAATTGCCGGTGCCAGGACCCATGCCCTGTTCGGCAGGCTGGCCAAGGGCGATATGGTCGATATGGGCAGACACGCGGCCTACCACCTGCCCATTGCGACGGGCGAGGAAATATTGCGCCTCTGCATGGCTGAAAAACGGGTTTTTGCCCGGCGTGATCAGCGCCCGCACTTCGTTCTTCAACGGTGGCACCCAATGGGGATCGTTCGCGTAAATACGCCAGGGCAGATCGACAAAGGCCTTGCGATCGTCCTTTGAAGCTACGGGGGTAATCACCAGATCGGAATGGGCCACGGCAGAGCTTTCGCTAAGAGATGGGAGCAGTTCGCCGCTTGGATCGCGATTGTCAATCGGGGTGTTACAAAGGCGAAAGCGTCATTTTGCTGCCACGATCTCAGCGCAATTGGATTATAGGAGCGCGGCATGACTGTGCATGATCCCATCATTGCGAGCGCGTTGGATAATCGCAGGGCGATTCCCGACGATGCGACGATGCTGCGCGCCGCCGCTGAGTTGACGCGTGAATATTCCCGGGCAGATCCGGCGATTTACTGGCCCGACATGCTGGCGTCGGCGTTGGTCGGTTATGCGGGACTGGCGATCGCCATATTGGCCGACAGCACCGCATTGGCGCTGACCAGCGGCCTGATTGCTATGCTGGCGTTGTATCGCGCGGCGAGCTTCATTCATGAACTGACCCACATCCGCAAGGGTGCCTTGCCCGGTTTCCGGCTGGTCTGGAACCTGATGGTGGGCGTCCCGCTGATGATCCCGTCCTTCATGTATGAAGGGGTGCATACGCAGCATCATGCGCGCACCCGCTACGGCACGGTGGACGACCCGGAATATCTGCCTTTGGCGCTGATGAAGCCATGGTCGCTGCCGCTGTTCATCGTCGTGGCGTCGCTCGCGCCGGTTGGACTGATCCTGCGCTTTGCCGTGCTGACGCCGCTCAGCATCATGGTGCCGCCCTTGCGCCGGATGGTCCGGGAGCGTTATTCGGCACTGTCGATCAATCCCGCCTACCGCCGTCGCGCACCGGAAGGTGAGTTTCGGCGGCAATGGCTCTGGCAGGAAGCAGGCGTATGCCTGTTCGCGCTGACGCTGGTGACCAGTCCCCTGTTCCTGGGGTGGAAACCGCTGCTCGTCTATATGGCCGTGCATTCGAGCATGACGGTCATCAACCAGCTGCGCACTCTGGTCGCGCATCTGTGGGAAAATGACGGTGAAGCGATGACGGTGACGGCGCAATATCTGGATTCGGTTAACGTGCCGCCGCCATCGCCGCTGGCCGCCATCTGGGCGCCGGTCGGCCTGCGTTATCATGCGTTGCACCATCTTTTGCCCAGCGTTCCTTATCATGCGCTTGGCAAGGCTCATGCTCGGCTGATGGCGACGCTGGACGAACAGTCGCCCTATCGAAGCGGCAACTATGCCGGAATGTGGCCGCTGGTGGGCAAGATCGCCCGGAGCACGATGGTGAAGCGTTAGAGCGGATTGTGGTTATAGGAAATATTCCGTTCGGGCTGAGCTTGTCGAAGCCCTTCTCTTTCCTTCTGGCGTGTGAGGCCTGAAGAAGTAGAGCCCTTCGACAGGCTCAGGGCGAACGGGGAAGTGATTTCGATTTAACGCTCGTTGCTCTGAGCCAGGCTGCGGACGGGACGCCTCTTGGCTTTACTCTTCCGTGCGGAACAGGACGGTTTCGCCGACCAGCAGGAACAGGAAAAAGGGCGCCCATGCGGCCAGGAAGGGCGGGTAAGCGCCCAGATTGCCCATGGCTAGCGAGAAATTGTCGGCCACGAAATAAGCGAAGCCAAGCGCCATGCCGATAACTGCGCGCAGGAACAGCTGGCCTGACCGGGCGAGCCCGAAAGCCGCGACCGACCCCAATATGGGCATCAGCAGCGCCGACAGCGGCCCCGACACTTTGTGCCAGAGGCTTCCTTCCAGCTCTGCCGTGGGTCGCCCCGCATCCCGCAGATCGGCAATGGCGGCGCTCAGTTCGCTAAAGGTCATGGCATCGGGATCGACCCTGGCGAGCGTGAATTGATCGGGCCGGATGTCCCGTCCGAAGCGTATCGTGCTGACTTGCCGTTCCGTGCCGCGCGCCACGTCGAACTGGCGGGCATCCTCCAGCACCCAGCTTTTGGTCGCGGCGTCATAATGGCCTCTGGGAGCCTGGACGATGGTGACAAGGCTGTTGTTCACCCGGTTGAAGATTTCCACCTTGCGCAGCTGCACCGCCGTGCCGCGCCCGGCGACGATGGCGGCGGTCACCAGATTATTGCCTTCGCGGACCCAGGGGTTGGTCTTGATCCCGCTGTCGCGCGGTAGCGGGCCGTAATCCACCGCCTGCCAGGCGCTGAGCCGCGCGGTCGATCGCGCGACGATCCGCTCATTGAAGGCGAAGCTGATCAGCGCGACGACCAGCGCCGATGTGACCAGCGGCGCAAGGATCTGATGCGCCGAAAGCCCCGCCGCTTTCATCGATATGACTTCGCTGTTCTGGTTGAGGGTGGCGAGCATGATGAGCGTGCCGAGCAGGACCGAGAAGGGCAGGAATCGCGCGATGATCTGGGGCGCGCGCAGGCTGACATAATGCCAGAGCTGCGCGTCCCCATTGCCCGCATAGGCAAGGACGTCGTTGGATTCGCCCAGCAGGTCCAGCGTCTGAAGCACGACGACGAGCAGCGCCAGCACCGCGAACGTGCGGGTGAAGAACAGGCGCGCCATATACCAGCTGAGCTGGCGGGAGGGGAAGAAGTCGAACTGCATGAAGTCAGGTAATCCCTTCCGCCGCAAGATCGGGTTTACGCCGTCGCCCAAGGCGCAGGACTTTGCCTATCTGCTTGCCGAACTGGGCAAAGGCATATTCCAGCGCGCCGATCGGCTGACCGCCCGGACGATGCGCGACGACGTGATACATCCACAAGATGAGGCACGCGGTCAGCATGAACGGCACCCACAGCGCGATGATCGGATCGATCCGGCCCAGCGCGCCCACGCCTTGCCCATATTCGTTGATCTTGTGATAGGTCACGATGAAGACGATCGACAGGAACACGCCCAGGGCGGACGTCGACCTTTTCGGTGGAATGGCAAAGGCCAGCGCGGCGAGCGGCAGCAACATCATCATCGCCACTTCCACCACGCGGAAATGGAAATTGGCGCGGATTTCATTACGCAGCTTGGGCTTGACGGTCGGGTCGCGGCCCAGCTTCGCCAATTCGACGATGGTCTTTTCCCGGTCGACATTGCGACCCCGGAAGCGCTCGATCCGCGGCAGGTCGATGGGCAGGTCGTGGCTGGAAAAGGACAGGATGCGCGGTGAGTGATATTTGGGCGCGTCGTTCACCAACACTCCGTCGCGCAGGCGGAAGATGATGGTGTCGGGATCGTCGGTGGCAAGGAAGCTGCCCTGCGCCGCAGTCACGGCGACGGTCTGCCCATCCTTGCCCACGGCCCGCACGAAGATGCCCTGGAGATTGCGCCCGCTATCCAGGCTACGTTCGATCCGCAGGGTCATGCGCTTGCCCAGGCTGGTGAACTCGCCAACCTTGATCGAGGCGCCCAGCGCGCCCGATCGCAGTTCGAAGCGCAACGCTTCATAGGCATGGCGGGACAGCGGCTGGACGAACCCGACGATGCCGAAATTGAGCAGCGCCAGCGCGATCGCATACATATAAGGCACGCGCAGCAGGCGGCCATAGGACAGGCCAACCCCCCGCATCACGTCCAACTCCGATGACAAGGCCAGTTTGCGGAAGGCCAGCAAAATGCCCAGCATCAGGCCGATCGGGATGCCCAGCGACAGATATTCCGGCATCATGTTGGCCAGCATGCGCCAGACAACACTCACCGGCCCGCCTTCAGCCGCCACGAAGTCGAACAGGCTGAGCATCTTGTCGAGCACGAGCAGCATCGCGGAAATGACCAGCGTGCCGAGCATCGGCAGTGCAATCAGGCGGGCGAGATATCGGTCGGTGGCGGTCAGCATTCTCTATGTGGTCGTCCCATCACCATGATTTGGCCGCAAACCCCGCCCATAGCTGAAACTAGGGAAACAAGTTTGCGGGGCGAACAGGGGCTCGCCGTCCGATGTCATCGGGCGGCTATAGCTTCACGGAGTCGGATGGTCATGTTCAAAGTTTCGGTGGGTCTGTTACCGGTGGCATTGCTCGCCATCACCCCCGCAATGGCCCATGGACAGAAAATCAACAACGACCTTGATCGTTGCGGCGCGGCGGCCAAGGGGCCAGCCGTGCTGGTCGATGTGCGTGGTTTCGCTGCGCCCACTGGCAAGGTGCGCGTGCAGTCCTATCCTGCCACGAAAAATGCGTGGCTGGCCAAGGGAGCGTGGCTCAACCGTATCGATACCGTCGTCCAGCCCAGCAATGGGGCCATGCGTTTCTGCATGCCCGTGCCGGAAGCGGGACGATATGCCATCGCCGTGCGCCATGATCGCGACGGCAACGGCAAGACCAGCATTTCGCGCGATGGCGGCGGGTTTTCCAACAATCCGTCCATCAGCATCTTCAACCTGGGCAAGCCGTCGGTCGAGAAGGCTGCCGTCAGGGTCGGGCCGGGTGTGACGCGTATCACCATCAACCTCCAATATATGTGATAATCGATGGTCCGCGTCGCGCTATTGTCCAATCCCAAATCCACGGGCAACCGGCAGAGCCTGCCGCGTGTGCGCAGTTATTGCGCCAGCAATTCCGACATTTTCCATTATGAAGTGGAGCATGTCGACCAGATCGGTCGGGCGTTGCAGACCATCGCCCGCGTCGATCCGGTGGTCATCGTCATCAATGGCGGTGACGGCACGGTGCAGGCGGCGCTGACGGAATTATATCAGGGTGAACATTTCAAGGGTCGGGTGCCGCCGATCGCGGTGCTTCCCAATGGCAAGACCAACCTGATCGCGCTTGACCTGGGCATCCATGGCGATCCCATCAAGGCGCTGGAACGGATCGTCCAGATCGCCAAGGCGGGCGTGGATGACCATGTCGTAGCGCGCGAATTGATCGCTTTGTCGGACGGAGGCGCGGATACTCGGCCGGTGCTGGGCATGTTCCTGGGCGGCGCGGGGCTGGCCGATTACATGCTCTATTGCCGCAACCGCATTTATCCGTTGGGCCTGTCCAACGGCCTGAGCCATTTCCTGACGGTTTTGGCGGTGCTGGCAACGCTGATCTTTGGCATCAGGGCCCGGTTTCTGCCACAGTCGAGCCGTCCGGTGCGTATCTCGCTGATCCGCGATGGGCAGCTTGCGGGCCGGTTCGCCGTGCTGATCGTGACAACGTTGGAACGATTGTTGCTGGGCGTGCAGCCAGGCGATAGTCGGCGCGGCAATATGAAACTCATGGCCGTCGAACAAAGCCTTGCCGCCCTGCTGCGGCTAGGCTGGGCCAGCGCCACCCGCCGCGTGGGCAAAGCGAAGATGCAGGGTATCCATCTGGAGCAGGGCGACATCATCCGTATCGAAGGCGACCATAGCAGCGTCATCCTGGACGGCGAGCTGTTCCAGGCGTCGGAAGGCAAGCCCATCATATTGCGTTCGACCCAGCCGGTGCCTTTCCTTCGACTGGCGGCTTGAAGGCGGCACGGGTTCGGCGGACCGGCGGACTTACACACTTTCTCAGCAAGTGAATGGCCTGTGGCGGGGCCACGGTCGCGATGTCGCAAGAGGTGCCGTTTTACGTGGGCCGCTTCTGGGAACCGGTCCCGCCGTTCACGATTCCAGCCATTGCAACGCGTCTGCTTCCCCCTCGAAGAATTGGGACGATGTCTGCTGCATCAGTCTTTTGGTCTGCAGCTTCAGAAGCGGGGATTGAGGCAAGAGAATGCCATATTCGACGATTTGGGGGCTATGCTTCGAGACGATTTTCGCAAAACCATCCATCACGGACTGACATTGAACAGTGCATTCCCGCATATCGAGCAGAACCTTGTCGAATGGCGCGGTGCCTGCGGCGCTGGCGGAATGCTGCCGCAGCGCGGCCAGATAGCTCTGCATCGTCCCGTCGTCCCAAAAGCCCCTGAAGATGATACGTACCGATTTGGGCCTTTGCCCTGTTATGATCTGGAACTTATCTTCCGACATGCGACTGTCCTGCTCCTTTCTTCAACGTCACCCCTTCGGCTTGAGCGCTTCTGCCAGCGATACGGTTGCACTGCCGCGACGGGCGGGTTGGGCCTGGCTGGGGTGTGGTTTCCATCCGCTGAGATATAGTATCGCCATTTGCTCGGCTGTGCGTCCATCGGTGTCAGCGGCGGCGGCGAAATGCTTAGCCGCGTCGACCAGTGCGTCGCGCCGCAGCGCAGGAGGCCGCGATGTCAGCACATTGCCCGCGCCCATTCCGCGCAGATCGTGCATCAGCCGCAACATGTCGCCATAGCGCACGGTAAGAGTCTCGCCGTCCGCGACCGGCATGGCGAAACCGGCGCGGCCCAAAAGGTCTCCGGCGGCGCGGACGTCGACCTGCGGGTGGATGTGCTGGGCCGGGCGGTCGCCTTCCCCCGCCATCAGTGCGGCGCGCAGGCGGGGCAGGGTGCCCGCGCCCGTGAACGCCGCCAGCATCAACCCGTCGGGGCGCAGGATGCGGCGCATCAGGATCAGCGCGCCGGGGAGGTCGTTCACGCTGTCCAGCGTTCCGCAGGCGATCACCAGGTCGAAACTGTCGTCGGCAAAGGGCAGGGCGTCTTCATCCACCTGCACGCCGCGCTGATCGCTGGCGGCGGCAAAGCCTGGGTCGGCGCAGATGACGCGCTTTCCCATGGCTTCCAGTGCGGCCCGACCGCTGCCATCGGGGCAGCCGATCAGCAGTACTTCGGGAAGGTCGGGCTTTACGTCGGCCAGCCGGTCCAGCAGTTCGTCCAGCATCGCCCGATAGAGGAAATCATGATCGGCGAACCCGTCCATCATTCGGTCCCGGCGTCGTGCTCTCAAGGCACGGTCGAATATGTCGGGCTGGGTCATGGGGCCTTGTGCATCGCGGAATGAGCGGGAACAAGGGCGATCATGCCGCTCCTGACCTTTCTCAAGCATGTATCGCGCCCCGTCATCGATTACGCCCTGCCGCCGCGTTGTCCGGGCTGTGGGGTTATCGTTGATGCGGACGACGCCTTCTGCCTTAATTGCTGGAGCGCCATGCGGTTTCTGGGCGAGCCATGCTGCGCACGTTGTGGCCTGCCGTTCGACCATGACATGGGGGACGGCGGCACTTGCGCGTCATGCCTTGCCAACCCGCCGCCGTTCGATAGCGCCCGTGCCGTGCTGGCCTATGATGAGGTGGCGCGCAGGGTCGCGCTGCGATTGAAATATGGGCGACGCATCGGGCTGGCCCGGCTGATCGCGCGGCAGATGGCGCGGCATGTCCGCGCCAGCGATCCGCCGCCGCTGATCGTGCCGGTGCCGCTGCATCGCTGGCGATTATGGTGGCGGGGCTTCAACCAGTCGGCGCTGATCGCCGACCATCTTGGGCGGTTGATGGGGTTGGATGTCGACAAGCATGGCCTGTTGCGCATCCGCGCGACGCAGCCGTTGCGCGGCGCTGATCCCCGGCGACGGGCAAAGATGGTGCGCGGTGCTTTCGGGCTGGCGCAAGAACATAGGTTCAAGGGGCGGAGCATCATATTGATTGACGACGTGCATACCAGCGGTGCGACTGCCGCTGCCTGCGCCCGCGCGTTGAAACGTGGGGGAGCGACCAGCGTTCACCTGCTATGCTGGACGCGCGCCTTGCCGGGCCGGGAAGAGGCGGCCGATTGACAAAGCTGCGCCCAGCCACAATTTCAGTCGGCGAGGAGTTTTGAAACCTATGGCGAAAGTCGAAATCTATACCAAGGCGTGGTGCGGCTATTGCGCGCGGGCCAAAGCGCTGCTCCAGGGCAAGGGCGTGGGCTTTGATGAATATGACATCACGATGGGCGGCCCGAAGCGCACGGAAATGCTGGAACGCGCCAATGGTGGAACCACGGTGCCCCAGATTTTCATCAACGGACGGCATATCGGTGGCAGCGACGATATGGCGGCGCTGGACCGGCAGGGTCAGCTGGACCCTCTGCTGGGCATGTGAACCCGATGCGTGCCGCGATCTTCCAGATGACGAGCGGGATCGATCCCGCCGCCAATGCCAATGCGATGACGGACATGATCGCGCGGGCAGCGGGGGAGGGTGCGGACATAGTTTTCACACCCGAAATGGCGGGCTATCTGGACCGAGACAGGCAGCGTGCGGCGGCGACCCTGAGGTCTGAAGCGGATGACCCCGTGCTGGTGCAGGTGCGCGAGGCGGCGGCGAAACATGGCCTTTGGGTGCATATCGGATCCTTGCCGCTCAAGGATGAACGGGCTGACGGGCGATGGACCAATCGCAGCTTCATGATCGACGCCGCAGGACAGGTCCGTGCGCGATACGACAAGATCCACCTGTTCGATGTCGATCTGGATACGGGCGAACGTTGGCGGGAATCAGCCGTCTATGGCCCCGGCGAGAGCGTCGTGGCGGTCGACACTCCCTGGGCGCGCATGGGGATGACCGTCTGTTACGACATGCGCTTTCCCGACCTTTACCGCGCGTTGACCAATGCGGGAGCGTCCGTGCTGTTGATGCCCGCCGCCTTCACCGTGCCGACGGGGCAGGCCCACTGGCACATATTGTTGCGGGCGCGCGCGATCGAGGCCGGATGCTTCGTCATCGCCGCCGCGCAAACAGGTCGCCATGCCGATGGGCGTGAAACCTATGGCCACAGCCTGATCGTCGACCCATGGGGCGACGTGCTGCTGGATATGGGCGCGGAATCAGGCTTGGCCCTTGCCGAAATTGATTTTGGCCGCATAGAGGATGTCCGCGCGAAAGTGCCCGCGCTCGCCAACCGGCGGATCATAGCTCAGGACGTAATAGTGTCGTGATAGTTTTCGACTTGAAGTGCAACGCCCAGGGCCATGTGTTCGAAGCCTGGTTCGGATCCAGCGCCGACTATGAAGATCAGGTGACGCGGGGCCTGCTGGTTTGCCCGCTATGTGGCGACACCCAGGTGACCAAGGCGTTGATGGCACCAGCCGTCCCGCGCAAGGGCAACAGCCGCGCTCCCGTCGCCCGTGAGCCGCAGGATCAACCTACCGCAGTTGCTGTCACCGGCGACGAAGCGCGCATGCGGGAATTGATGGTGAACCTGGCCCAGGCGCAGGCCAAGGTGCTGGAAGGATCGACCTGGGTCGGGCGCGGCTTTGCCGAACAAGCGCGCGCGATGCATTATGGTGAGCAGGACAGCAGTAGCATCCATGGCGAAGTAGCCCCCGACGAAGCCCGCGCCCTGATCGCCGAGGGGGTGGAGGTGGCGGCTCTACCTTTTCCGGTCGTGCCGCCTGAAGCCAAGAATTGACCACGCGGCTCGCGCAGAATAGAGCCGTCCGCGGGCACCCGTAGCTCAGCAGGATAGAGCATCAGATTCCTAATCTGAGGGCCATGGGTTCGAATCCCGTCGGGTGCACCATCTTTTGTTTGCCCTCAAACGCCGGGCGGCGACCTCCGTCGCCTTGGCTTTCCTCGCATAAACTCGGGCGACCGTTCGGCCTTGCGAACCCTGCCGGGTTCGAACTCGCTCCATTCAGGCGAACCATTTCAGCCGCAACGATTTGCGGACTGAATCAGTCCGTTTGCCACCCGACCA
>CBFHAG010000027.1:0-34336 GCA_965653535.1 uncultured Sphingobium sp. | reverse complement strand
ACCTTGAATCAGAAACTAACGCCAAACGGAATCCCTGAATGCAGACACAACCTAGTCGCTCTCACCCGACGGCCTTGTATAAACGCCGCGTCCATCCGGCGGAATCAGCGCGTGGTCCTTGACGGTCAGCACGAGTGTTTCGAACCCTGGTTCCGGCACGTCCTTGCTCTTGCGCGCCGTCAGGATGACCGCGCCATCCGCCTCCTTCCATTCACCTTCGGCAAACAGGTCGAGCGCGCCATAGACGAGATACCATTGGAAGCGCCCGTCGGGATGGAGCATCAGTTCCGATCCTGTCTCCATTACCCCGCGCAGATAATAATGCCCGGCGCGCTCAGCTTGCCCGGCAAAGGCTGGTGTTCCCAGAAAAGCTGCCAGCGGCAGCAGGGCGGTCAGGATGCGCATGGACGATGATATAGCATGGATAGTGGCCGGAAACTGCTGCTTTCCGCACTGCGCTCAGGCAGCGGTGAAGGGCAGCAACGCCTCATATACGGCAAGCGGCGGCTTACCCTCGACGCGCGCGCCTTGTTTCAGCAGGAAGCTGTGCCGAACGATTTCCGCCTGCTGTTCCAACCCGTAACGGTGGAACGGACGTCCCGGCACGATGTCATAGCCGTAGCGGCAGAACGGGTGGCGCATCAGCGGCAGATACCATTTGCCGCCTTTCTGCGCCTGCCAGACATGCGTCATTTCATGGATGAAATGTCCCTGAAGATGGAGGGGCGCGTTACAAAAGTCGGGGCAGAATAGTCCGCTGCCCGGATGAAACCACAGGTTGCCGTCGGGCGCCATGGTCACGCCGCGCGGCTGGAGCGGCCACCATTTGCGGTTGTGCACCCGCACCCTGTCATAGGCGATCGCCCCTCCGAAAACCGATCGCGCAAGGATGGCTTCGGCAGAGGTGAGGACGCGACTGTTCAATGCTATTTATGCTCGCCGTCAGCGGCCATCGCAGGCTCTGCCGCGCCGGGCTTCTGAATGGCGGCGTCGACCAGCAGCCTGTCGCCGTTCGCCATGAGGAAGGTGAAGGTCATCTTGCCCCGGTTGATCGCGGTATCATTGATGCCCCAGATCATGAGATGCTTGCCACCGGGGGCAAATGCGACCTTGCCCTTGGCCGGGATATCGACCGAATCGATCGCCTTCATGTTCATGACGCCGCCCTCGCTCATGCTTTCATGCATCTCTACCTTGAGCGCATAATCCGTCATGACCCCGCGCAGTTGCGTGCCCGCGTCACCCCCATGCGCGACGAAATAGCCTGCAGATGGCCGGTCCTTGTTGGGGCTTAGCCGGACCCAGGCCTGATCGATATAGGTGGGAGCAGGGTCGCCGCACGCGGTCAGCAAAATAGGAGCAGCAAGGGGAAGGAAGGATAAAAATGCGCGCATTGCCTGTTGCTTTCGTGACTGTCTCGTTTCCGGTCGATTGTTACGGTAATCGCCACGGCTTCTTGTGCCAAGAAAGATCACGCCTATATCCCATCCGCAAATGGCCTTGCCTTGGCGCTTTCGTGAGGTATGGGGCCGTCAACCGCTGAATGAAATTGGGGTTTGAAGAGGACAAGATGGGAAAAGTAATCGGCATTGACCTTGGCACCACCAACAGCTGCGTGGCTGTGATGGATGGCGGCAAGCCCAAAGTGATTGAAAATGCGGAAGGCGCGCGGACCACGCCGTCGATCGTCGCCTTCACCAAGGATGGCGAGCGCCTGATTGGCCAGCCTGCCAAGCGCCAGGCCGTCACCAACCCGGATAACACCATTTTCGCCGTGAAGCGCCTGATCGGTCGTCGCTTCGATGACCCGACGACGAAGAAGGACATGGAGCTTGTCCCCTATCACATCGTGAAGGGCGGCAATGGCGACGCGTGGGTCCAGGCCGGCGGCAAGGATTATTCGCCTTCGCAGATTTCCGCCTTCACGCTTCAGAAGATGAAGGAAACCGCCGAGAGCTATCTGGGCGAGACGGTTACGCAGGCGGTCATTACCGTTCCCGCTTATTTCAACGACGCCCAGCGTCAGGCGACCAAGGACGCCGGCCAGATCGCTGGCCTGGAAGTGCTGCGCATCATCAACGAACCGACCGCGGCCGCGCTCGCTTACGGGCTGGATAAGCAGGACGGCAAGACTATCGCGGTCTATGACCTTGGCGGCGGCACCTTCGACATCTCGATCCTGGAGATCGGCGATGGCGTGTTCGAAGTGAAGTCGACCAACGGCGATACCTTCCTGGGCGGCGAAGATTTCGACGCGAAGCTGGTCGAATATCTGGCGGAAGACTTCAAGAAGGCCGAGGGTATCGACCTCACCAAGGACAAGCTGGCGTTGCAGCGCCTCAAGGAAGCGGCTGAAAAGGCTAAGATCGAGCTGTCGTCGGCTCAGACCACCGAAGTCAACTTGCCCTTCATCACCGCTGACCAAAATGGTCCCAAGCATCTGGTGAAGAACATCACTCGCTCGGATCTGGAACGGCTGGTGATGGACCTCATCAAGCGGACCATGGAGCCCTGCAAGAAGGCGCTGGCTGACGCGGGTATTGCCGCAAGCGAGATCAGCGAAGTGGTACTCGTCGGCGGCATGACCCGCATGCCCAAGGTGCGTGAGGCCGTGAAGGACTTTTTCGGGATGGAGCCGCACACCGGCGTCAACCCGGACGAAGTGGTCGCCATGGGCGCTGCGATCCAGGCGGGCGTGTTGCAGGGCGACGTCAAGGACGTGCTGCTACTCGACGTGACGCCGCTGTCGCTGGGTATCGAGACGCTGGGTGGCGTGTTCACCCGCATGATCGACCGCAACACCACCATCCCCGCCAAGAAGTCGCAGGTCTATTCGACCGCTGATGACAATCAGCAGGCGGTGACGATCCGCGTGTTCCAGGGCGAACGTGAAATGGCGGCGGATAACAAGCTGCTCGGCCAGTTCGACCTGGTCGGCATCCCGCCCGCGCCGCGTGGCGTGCCGCAGATCGAAGTCACCTTCGACATCGACGCTAACGGTCTCGTCAATGTCCACGCAAAGGACAAGGGCACCGGCAAGGAGCAGCAGATCCGCATCCAGGCGTCGGGCGGCTTGTCCGATGCTGACATCGACCAGATGGTCAAGGATGCAGAGCGCTTCGCCGAAGAGGACAAGAAGCGGCGTGAAGGGGCAGAGGCGAAGAACAATGCCGAAAGCCTGGTTCACACCACCGAAAAGCAGCTTGAAGAGCATGGCGACAAGGTTGACGCCGCGCTGAAGTCGGAAATCGAGACGGCGATCGCCGCGACCAAGTCAGCTGTCGAAGGCGGCGATGTCGAAGCGATGAAGACCAAGGCGCAGGAACTCGCTCAGGTCGCGATGAAGCTCGGCCAGGCCATCTATGAGAAGGAGCAGGCTCAGGCCGGTGCCCCGGACGCCGATGCGCCGAAGGCCGACGATGATGTCGTCGATGCCGAATTTTCGGAAGTGGACGACAATAAGGCGTAAGGCCCGATGAAACGCTTCTCGACTTCGCCCGAAGCGGACGGTTATGGTAGCCACTACCGCCGTCTGGCTCGGGTCCATCCCCTGTCGCTTGCGACAGGGGTCTTGGAAAAGAAGTCGCGGAACGTGCACGTGCCGGGGGCGAGATGAGTAGCGAACTGGACTTTTACGAACTGCTCGAGGTCGAGCGTACGGCGGACGCAGGCGTGATCAAGAGCGCCTATCGCAAGCTGGCAATGAAATATCACCCGGACAAAACCGGGGGATGCAGCGACGGTGAGGCCAGGTTCAAGGCCGTGTCCGAAGCCTATGAGTGCCTCAAGGACCCGCAAAAGCGCGCCGCCTATGACCGCTATGGCCATGCGGCCTATACCAATGCCCAGAATGGCGGCGGCGGTGGCGGCGGCTTCAATGGGCGCGGCGCTGGTGGCTTCTCGGACCTTGGCGATATTTTCGAGACGATCTTTGGCCAGAACGGCTTTGGCGGCGGCGGGCGTCAGGCCCAGCGACGCGGTGCCGACCTGCGCTATGACATGGAGATCAGCCTCAACGAAGCCTATCACGGCAAGCAGACCGAGATCGAGATAGAGGTTTCCGCATCCTGTGACAGCTGCGACGGCTCTGGTGCGCAGCCGGGCACCGGGGTAAAGACCTGCACGACTTGCCACGGCCACGGCCAGGTGCGGGCGCAGCAAGGTTTCTTCGTTGTCGAACGGACCTGTCCGGGCTGCAATGGCGCAGGCCAGGTCATCGAAAGCCCTTGCCGCAGCTGCCGGGGCGAAGGGCGCGTCGACAGGCCCAAGACGCTGTCGGTCAACATTCCAGCCGGTGTCGATGACGGCACCCGCATCCGCCTGTCCGGCGAAGGCGAAGCCGGAGCACGCGGCGCGCCATCGGGCGACCTCTACATCTTCCTACATGTGAAGCGGCACTCGATCTTCGAAAGAGACGGCACGACGCTGTTCTGCCGTGCGCCCGTCAGCATCACCACGGCTGCCTTGGGCGGTTGCATTGAGGTCCCCGGCCTCGACGGCCAGCGGCACGAGATCAAGATTCCAAGCGGCATCCAGTCCGGCAAGCAGATCCGTCAGCGCGGCGCGGGCATGCCGGTGCTGAACGGTCGGGGGCAGGGCGACCTCGTCGTCCAGGTCGATGTCGAAACCCCAACACGCCTCACCGCCCGCCAACGCGAACTGCTCGAAGAGTTCCGTGCAACGGAAACGGGCGAGGAATGCCCGCAATCGACGGGATTCTTCAGCAAGCTCAAGGAAATCTGGGGCGATTAAGGCGCGTCACGCGTGCCCTCGGCCACATGGCCGGTGGCGGCTGTCTTCGGGCCTATGGGACCTATCGACCATTAGGCGACATCCCCCTCCCGTAAACGGGAGGGGCTAGGGGTGGGCGCGAGCGAAGCGAGCTTCAAGGTTGGCCTTTGAAGAACATCGCCAAATGTTGCGCTGGCCCACCCCCGACCCCTCCGCCTGCGGGAGGGGAGAAGGATGTCCGCAATCCACTCATCCCTCCCATCGGCGTGAGCAGCCACTTCCGTCTGACGAAGCGCCCTAACCGGTCCCTCAACCCGCCAGGAACATGTCCGGGTCGATCGCCATCAGGCTTTCCGCGCCACCCTCGATCTTCCGCCTCAGCGCGCCCGCGTCCGGCATGATGCGTTCGGCGAAGTAGCGGGCGGTTACCAGCTTGGCTTCCAGATAGGCGGCTTCGCCTTCGCCCGCTTCCAGCATGTTCGCCGCGGCCTTCGCCATGCGCAGCCACATAAGCCCGGTCGCGACGATGCCCATCAGGTGCATATAGGGCACCGCGCCCGCGCCGGCATTTTCCGGGTTCTGCATGGCGTTCTGCATCAACCACATGGTCGCCGCCTGCAACTGGCCGCTCGCCTTCTCCAACGCCTGCGCGAAGGCGGCCAGCTTTTCAACGTCCTTCGCCTCGGCGACCTCGTCGGCCACCAGTTTCAGGAAGGCCTGGAGTGCCCGGCCGCCGTTCATCGCGAGTTTCCGGCCGACCAGGTCCATCCCCTGCACGCCGTTCGTGCCCTCGTAAATCTGGGCGATGCGCACGTCGCGGACATATTGTTCGGCGCCATTTTCCCAGATGTAGCCATGGCCGCCAAACACTTGCTGGCACATGACCGTAACGTCAAAGCCCTTGTCGGTGCCGTAGCCCTTGATCACCGGAGTCAGCAGGCCGACCAGGTCGTCCGCCGCCTGTCGCTCTTCTTCGGTCGCGGCGCGATGGGCCAGGTCGACTTGGAGCGCGCCCCAAAGCATGAGGGCGCGCAACCCTTCGGTCAGCGCCTTGGCTTCCATCAGCATGCGGCGCACATCGGGATGGACGAACAATGTATCGGCTTTTTCGTCGCTGTCCTTAGGCCCGGTCAGCGCACGGCCCTGCCGACGCTCGCGCGCATAATGAACCGCGTTCTGGAAGGCGATCTCGGCCTGGCCCAGCCCCTGCATCCCTACCCACATGCGCGCGGCGTTCATCATGATGAACATGGCGGCGAGGCCCTTATTTTCCTCACCCACCAGCCATCCGGTCGCGCCGTCATAGTTCATGACGCAGGTCGCATTGCCGTGGATGCCCATCTTATGTTCCAGCGACCCGCAGGAAACCGCGTTGCGTTGCCCCAGCGATCCGTCGTCCTGCACCATGATCTTGGGCACGACGAACAGCGAAATGCCCTTGCTGCTTTCCGGCGCGCCCGGTGTCTTCGCCAGGACCAGATGAATGATGTTTTCGACAAGGTCATGTTCGCCCGCCGAAATGAAGATCTTGGTGCCGGTAATGGCATAGCTGCCGTCGCCATTGGGAACCGCCTTGGTCTTGATAAGGCCAAGGTCCGTACCCGCATGCGGTTCGGTCAGGTTCATCGTGCCGGTCCATTTTCCCGACACCATGTTGGGGACATATTTCTGCTTCTGTTCCGTGCTGCCCTTGACCAGCAGGGCCTCCACCGCGCCGCTGGTCAGGCCGTGATACATTTGAAAGGAGTGATTGGCCGACAGGACATATTCCTCCACCGCCGATCTCACGACGTTGGGCAGTGCTTGTCCGCCATATTCGACCGGCGCCTGCAAGGTGGTCCAGCCGCCCTCCACATAAGTGTTGAACGCCTGCTTGAATCCGGTCGGGGTAGTGACGCTGCCGTCGGGATTGCGGGTGCAGCCTTCCTTGTCACCCACGGCGTTCAACGGAAAGAGGACCTCGGCCGCCAGCTTGCCGCCTTCTGTCAGGATCGCGTCGACAAGGTCGGGCGTGGCATTTTCAAACCCCGGAAGATTGGAATAGCGGTCCAACCCCAGAACATGATCGAGCACGAAGCGGGTTTCGCGGACAGGGGCGGTGTAGCTAGGCATGATCTTCTCCGGGAATTTAGATGTTTTGATGAAGGCTGTTATTTTTCGAGCGCGCTTACGAACCCGGCCAATTCGGCGATCGCGGCGTCGATATCGCTCTTTTGACGGGTGAGCAGTTCGATGCGCGCCTTGCATTTCGCCGTGGTCACGCGGCGCTGCTCCTCATGCTCCTCGTCCGCGTCATACAGGTCGATCATCTCGCGGATTTCGGCCAGGCCAAAGCCGACCCGCTTGCCGCGCAGGATCCAGGCCAACCGCGCACGGTCCCGACGCGAATATATGCGGGCCAGCCCCTGCCTTTCCGGGGCGATCAACCCTTCATCCTCATAGAAACGCAAGGCGCGGGCAGTGACGCCAAATTCTTCGGACAGGTCGGATATCGTGTAACGCTGTCGTTCACGATGATCCGGCAATTCGATGCCGGCGATGTTGCTGCCTTGGTTCATGGCGGGCAATCTATGCAGGCTTTACGTTTACGTCAAGGTTAGTGACGAAGCCTTTAAATGGTTATCCTGATGACAAGGGGCGCGGCGGCAGCTAGGGGCGGCGGCATGACGGGAGCAATCAGACAATCAGAAGCCGCGCGGGGCCTTTTGGCCGCGCTGGCGCTGCTTGTCCTTGCGATTCAATTGATCGCGCCATCCGGTTTCATGCCGGTGCGGACGGATCGGGGTGTTGTCGTCACGCTTTGCACGGGGCAGGGCGCTGTCAACGTCGTGGTCGATCGCGGCCATGCGCCCGGCAAGGAGCATCCCGGTGAAGACGGCGCTCCTGTTCAGCGGCATTGCCCCTTCGCCGCGTCGGTGCAGCCGCTCGTGCCGTCGCTCACTGCCGCTGACATTGCCCTGCCTGCCTGGCAAATGGCCTTCGGGCCAATCGCCTTTGCGCTCAAGACCGGACTTGTCGCCCGGCTTGCCGCGCCACCCCCGCCATCGTCAGGGCCGCCTGCCAACCTCTGAAATTCCTTTGTGCGTCGCTCGTCTCGTCCGGCGCTGATGCTGTTTTTCATGAAGGCTGTCTGTCCATGTCCATCGTCCTTGCTTCGCGCAGCGTTTCGCTGTGCGCCCTCGCCATTTCCATCCTCACCGTTCCCGCGCTGGCCGATGAAGCGCCGGACCAGAGCCGGATCATCGTTACTGCCACAAGCGCGGTAGAGGATGCTGACGCCCGCATGACCCGCACCGCCGGCGGCGCGGACCTGGTTTCGGCCAAGGAGTTTGAAGACAAGGTCGCCGTGTCGCTGCGCGACGCACTCACCTTTTCACCGGGTGTCTACACCCAGCCGCGCTTCGGGCAGGAAGTGCGCATTTCCATCCGTGGCTCCGGTCTGTCGCGCGGCTTCCATATGCGCGGGCTAACGCTGTTGCAGGACGGCATCCCGATCAACATGGCTGACGACAATGGCGACTTTCAGGAACTGGACCCGCAGGTCTTCCAGCATCTGGAGGTTTATCGCGGCGGCAATGCCCTTCGGCTGGGCGGCTCCACGCTGGGCGGCGCGATCGATGCCGTGACGCCGACGGGACGGAGCGCGCCGGGCGTGGAAATGCGGGTCGATGGCGGCTCCTTCGACACGTTGCGGGCGAAGGCGGCCTTTGGCTATGCCGATGCGCGCGGCGATGCCTGGGCGGCGATCACCGCTGACCGATCCGATGGCGACCGCGACCATGGCCGCCGCCGCGCGCTTCGCTTCAACGGCAATGTTGGGCTGCAGCTGGGCGAGCGGGTGGAAACGCGCTTCTACGCCAACGCGCAGACGATCCGGCAAAAACTATCGGGGGCGTTGACCGAAGCCGACGTGCTGGGTGATCCTGGCATCGCCAATCCCAACAACATTATTGGCGATCAGGCACGCGACATCGATTCTATTCGTTTTCAGAACCGCACGACGGTGCAACTGGACGGCGGTCAGCTGGCTTTTGGTGCCTACTTTAATGCCAAGGCGCTTCATCACCCCATCAATACGATCGTGGACCAGAAGTCTGAGGATCGAGGAGTTTTCGCCAGCCTCGATCTTGCCGGGCAGTTGGGTGCTATGCCTGCCGAGCTGACATTGGGAACCCAGGCACGCTTCGGTAGGGGGACATTCCGGCAGTTCGTGAATGTGGGCGGCAAACCCGCTATTGGCCCGACTCCGCAATTCCCTCAATACCCGTCCATGCAAAGCGCCCATGCCCAGACCATTAACACCTATGGGGAGGCGCGGATCGCGCCGCTGCCGGGACTGTGGCTGATCGCTGGCGGGATCTATACCCATGGCGAGCGCAAGCTGGACAATCGCCGCGATGCAACGCGCAGCGGTGAAGCGAAGTTCGACAGCTTTGCGCCGAAATTTGGACTGCTGTTTGAACCCGCACCGGCGGTGCAATTCTATGCCAACTATAGCCGCTCGGTGGAACTGCCCGGTTTTATCGAGCTTGGCCAAACGGCCAGAGATGCCAACAACGTCATAGTGCCGGGCTTCACACCGCTGGATGCCCAGAGGGCTTGGACGGCGGAGATCGGCACGCGGGGAAGCTGGGGCGTCGCGCGCTGGGACGTCAGCCTGTATCGCGCCGACCTGCGCGGAGAACTGCTGCAATATAATCTGGATCTGGCTGCGGGCATTCCCCCATTAACATTCAACGCAGGGCGTACCCGTCATCAGGGGATCGAAGCGGGTCTGGACCTGGCGATCGCCCCATGGGCGATGCTGCGGCAGGCCTATCAATATAGCGACTTCCGTTTCCGCGATGATGCGGATTACGGCAATAATCGCCTGCCGGTCGTGCCGCGCCATTTCTATCGTGCTGAACTGCGGCTGGGCACGGAAAAGCTGAGCGTGTCGCCGTCGGTCGAATGGGCACCGCAGGGCGCATGGGTCGATTACCAGAACAGCAAGCGCGTGGATGGCTATGCGATGCTGAACCTGACTGCCCAGGCAGAGGTAAAGGACGGCATCACCCTCTTCCTCGACGCCCGCAACCTGACGAAAAAGCGCGCGGTGGGCGATATCGGGGCGGTCGTCGTCTACACCGGGCAGGCGGCCTTCAATCCCGTCGAACGGCGCGCCATTTATGGCGGGTTGCGTGCCCGCTTCTAAAGAGCGCGATCGCCTCATCCTCTTGGGGGGCTGGAGCGGGCCGGGAAATGGGTCTAGGGGCGAGGCCATGTTGCGTTTGTCCGGCCTCAGACTGCCCCTGGATCACCCGGCCGATGCGATGCCCGCCGCCATATGCGCGCGGTTGGGTATCGCGTCTGCCGACCTGATCAGCCATGCGGTCGTGCGACGGGGCAATGATGCGCGGCGCAAGAACGCGATTCAGCTCATCTATACGGTCGACGTTGAACTGGCGGACGAACAGGCGGTGCTGGACCGCTTCGCCAAGGATCATGACGTCCGTCCGCGACCGGACACCGATTATCGGTTCGTGGCCCGCGCGCCGGAAGGCTGGGGCGGCAAGCGGCCCGTCGTCATCGGCGCGGGTCCCTGCGGCCTGTTCGCCGGGCTGATCCTGGCGCAGATGGGCTTTCGTCCCATCATCCTGGACCGTGGCAAGGCAGTGCGCGAACGGACCAAGGACACCTGGGGCCTGTGGCGCCGCGCAGAGCTGAACCCCGACAGCAATGTGCAGTTCGGCGAAGGTGGCGCGGGCACCTTTTCCGACGGCAAACTCTACTGCCGGGTCAAGGACCCCCGTTTCCTGGGGCGTAAGGTGTTGCAGGAGTTCGTCGCGGCGGGCGCGCCATCGGACATATTGACCGAAGCGCATCCGCATATCGGCACGTTCCGCTTGGTCACCATGGTCGAAAGCCTGCGCCGCCAGATCGAGATGTTGGGTGGGGAATATCGCTGGCAGCATAAGGTCGATGAGCTGGAGCTGGAACGGCAGGACCAAGGCACGCAGCGGTTGCGCGGGCTGCACCTGTCCGACGGCAGCTTCATCGAAGCGGATCATGTGGTGATGGCGGTTGGCCACAGCGCGCGGCCTACCTTTGAAATGCTGCACAGGCACGGCGTGCATATCGAACCGAAGCCTTTTTCCATCGGCGTGCGCATCGAACATCCACAAAGCTGGATCGACCGGGCGCGTTTCGGCCAGTGCGCCGGACATCCGGTGCTGGGCGCTGCCGCATACAGCCTGGCGCATCATTGCGACAATGGCCGCACCGTATACAGCTTTTGCATGTGTCCCGGTGGCCGCGTCGTTGCCGCCACATCGGAAGAAGGGCGCGTCGTCACCAACGGCATGAGCCAACATAGCCGATCCGAATTCAACGCAAATTCGGGCCTGGTCGTCGGCATCGAACCAGAGCGCGACTTTCCCGGCGGCCCGCTGGCAGGCATCGACCTTCAGCGTCATTGGGAAAGCATGGCCTATCAGGCGGGCGGTTCGTCATACTGGGCACCGGGGCAAAAGGTGGGCGACTTTCTGGCAGGGCGGCCATCGACTGAATTGGGGGAGGTGACGCCTTCCTACAAGCCCGGCGTCACCATGACCGACCTATCGCACTGCTTGCCCGGCTTCGTGATCGATGCGTTTCGCGAGGCGTTGCCCATTTTCGGACGCCAGATTGCCAATTACGACCATCCCGACGCCGTCATGACCGGGGTGGAAACCCGCACATCGTCGCCCATCCGCATCACCCGTGGCGGAAATTATCAGAGCCTCAACGTCGCCGGACTTTACCCGGCGGGCGAGGGGGCGGGCTATGCAGGCGGCATCCTGTCCGCCGCCATCGACGGGATCAAGGTGGCTGAAGCTGTTGGGCTGGCGATCAGCGCCAATGAGCCTCGCTGAGCCAGCTTCGGCCCATTTTTGAGTCGGATGCCCTAGCGTCAGCGGAAAATCGAACGCACACAGAGGCTTGGCGATCGCCTAAGTCTTTCGTTCAATTATTTCCACTTTCTGTCTCTTATTGATATTTTCCCTATGTCGATGACTTCCCTAGGGGAAAATAATTATCCAGCGTATCGGTAAGGGCCTATACAGCCCGCCTGCTCTCGGCGGTCCGACGCTGCCGCAGCGGTCCCAATCAAATCGGCAGATACTCAGAGGAGGCTTCCATGTATGCCAAACCTGTGATGGTGGCGCTGTGCGCTTTTTTGGTCATGCCCGCCACGGCGGATGCCCGGCGGGGACCGGGCCAGCTTACCGTCGTGGCGTCGGATGAGAATGTGTCGACCTATGAAAAATGGTCAGACCGGGCGGCTCAGCGACTGTCCCGAAACATTCGAAATGCCAGTTCGCTCTATCGTGACGCCAGTTCCACTGGCTATAGCCGCGTTCAATTCCGCCTGAACGATCAGGGAAAGCCCCAGAATATAGAATTGGCTGGTCCCTCATCCTCTCGCAGCATCAATCGCATCTCCATGCGCGCGATCAAGGCGATGGGATCGCTTCTCCCATTGCCGCGACAAATGAACTCCAACAGCAAATTCGAAGCATGGATCATCGTCGCCAACAACCAGACGGAAAAGGAAGAAATGTTGAGCGCCCTGCGCACGCAATATCGTGCCCAGACAATGGCACAGGCCGAAAAAGATCGCCCTGTCCTGATCGCCCAACGTTAAACCCGCGGCGGAATGAAAGGGAGCGCGTCGCCGTGAGGCGCGCTCCCTTCCCCATCCATCCTGCCCCGAACATCCGATTGATCTTGAGCAAACATGCCTTGCAGGGCATTGTCGGCTTGATAGCCGGGGTCGATTTCAGGAAAGACGCTGCATCACGCAGGTCTCCTTTGGTCGAGCCGTACATCTGCGGCTTAACCAGGAGCTTCCGGTCATCGAACGCCATCTCGCCAAGATCAGGGCCCGGCACAGCCTGTCGATGGATGAGGAACAGGCGATCCGTGCCCTGGTGCCTCCGCCGCGCCAGGTGCCGCGCAACAGCATCATCGTGCATGAAGGCGAACGGCTGGAAGTCAGCACCCTTTTGCTGGACGGCCTGCTGTGCCGGTACAAGGACATGCCGGACGGCAAGCGGCAGATCACCCAGATCCATGTGGGGGGTGATTTTGCCGACCTCCATGCCTTCACGCTCAAGCGCCTTGAACATAATATCATGACGCTCACCGACTGCACCTTGTCCCGGGTCCCACATGAAGGCATCCGCGTCCTTGTGGAACAGCAGCCCAGGCTGGGCCGCCTCTACTGGTTCAGCACCAATCTGGACGCCAGCATGAACCGCGAATGGGAATTGTCGCTCGGTCAGCGATCCGCGGCTGGTCGGCTGGCGGCGCTTTTCTGCGAGTTGCATTACCGGTTGGCGATGGTCGACATGAACGGTGACAGCTTCACTCTGGGCATGAACCAGGCTCAGCTTGCCGATGCGCTGGGCATGACCGCCGTGCATGTCAACCGGACGCTCCGACTATTACGCGATCAACGCCTGCTTGATTATCATCGCGGCGAAGCGAATATCCTGGACCTGAAGGGGCTTGAGATGCTGGCGGAGTTCGATCCGAGCTACCTCTATCTGGACGCCGATCCTCTTTAGAGCATCGCGCGGAAAAGTGGGAACCGGTTTTCCGCAAAAAGCGATGCGGCAACAAAGACATAGAGTAAGCTGCGCGATTCACATTTCGCGCTGCTTGCTCTAATGCTTGCCCAGTCGGGAGCCGATACCCACGGGACTGGACCATGAAACACAGTCATTGTTGCGCTGACGGAACTTTTTGACGAGCGGCCCGTCATCCGGGGCATGCAGGCATGTATTTTCACCGATCCTCAGGACCTGGCAGATAGGGCTGACCTGGCGCTCGTCTCTTTGCTCCTTCTGTTACGGGCGCGCGGCTATCATTTCGTGACGCCGACACCTGCCACGCACAAGTTGGTCGTCAGCCGACCGACCCGCAAGGAAGCGCGCAGGATTGAGGACGTGCTGGGTTGGAGCCTGCCGTTTCGCGATGGACTACTTGATCGCGAGATAATGGAGCTGGTCGAAGCAGCGGGCGCGCTGCGCGATGCAGGCGAGGGGCGGTGGCGCTGCGCATTCCGCGTTTCTTCGCTAGGCGGCGAATTATTTGTCCATTCGGCCTTTCCCACCGACGATCAGGACGCGGTTTTCTTTGGCCCAGACAGCTACCGGTTCGCCAATCTAATCAGGTCGGAATTGCAGGCTGACCCGCCCGGTGCCGCTACGCGCCTTGTCGACATGGGCGCGGGCGCGGGTGTGGGTGCAATCGTGGCGCACAAAATCAGCCCGCGCGCACGGCTGATCATGACCGATATCAATCCCAAGGCGCTGCGGCTCGCGTGCGTAAACGCCCATGCCGCATCGGTGCCCGCGCGGTTTGTGGGCGGCGGCGGGTTAGCGGAGATCAAGGACCCTATCGATCTGATACTGGCGAACCCGCCTTATATGATCGACCCGGAAAAGCGCGCCTATCGGGACGGAGGAGCGCTGCATGGTGGGGCGGTCGCGCTGGACATGGCGCGGCAGGCGCTTGACCGGCTCGCACATGGCGGGCGGTTTATCCTGTATACAGGCACTGCCATCGTGGATGGGGCCGACATTCTGGGCAATGCCCTGGCCGAACTGGCCGCCGCTAAAGGCTGCTCACTTTCCTATCGGGAACTGGACCCCGACGTGTTTGGGGAGGAATTGGCCAGCGACGCTTATGAGGACGTGGACCGTATCGCCGTGGTGGGTGCCGTGTTTCGACGAGGAAGCTGATTTCGGCGCTGATCGGACCAAGAAAAAAGGCGACGCCCGAAGGACGCCGCCCGATTTCCCCGGCCTGGCCGGACAGCGGCCCCGCATGAAGCGGGGCACACCGATTACTTGAGCTCGACGGTCGCGCCGGCTTCTTCCAGCTGCTTCTTGAGCTTTTCGGCTTCGTCCTTGCTGGCGCCTTCCTTCACAGCCTTGGGCGCGCCTTCGACGAGCGCCTTGGCTTCGGTCAGGCCCAGGCCGGTGATGGCGCGGACTTCCTTGATGACGTTGATCTTCTTGCCACCGTCGCCGGTGAGGATCACGTCGAACTCGGTCTGCTCTTCAGCAGCCGGAGCAGCGGCGCCAGCAGCCGGACCGGCTACAGCGACAGCAGCGGCGGCCGAAACGCCCCACTTTTCTTCCAGAGCCTTCGAGAGTTCAGCGGCTTCGAGGACGGTCAGGGCCGAAAGCTGATCGACCAGTGCGTTGATGTCTGCCATGTTAATATTCCCTTCTGGGTGGGGCATATGCCCCTAAATCAAGAGTTGAAAACGTGTTCTGTCGGAAAAAGCCGTGACCCTTAGGCCGCGTTCTTCTCCGCATAGGCGTTGAAGACCCGCGCGAGCTGCGCAGCCGGTGCCTGGGTGACGGTCGCGAGCTTGGTCGCGGGTGCAACGAGCAGCCCAACGATCTTCGCACGCAGTTCATCCAGCGACGGCAACGATGCGAGCGCCTTGACGCCCTCTGCATCGAGCAGCACTTCGCCCATCGCGCCACCAACGATCTCAAGCTTGTCGTTGGTCTTGGCGAATTCGACTGCAACCTTGGCGGCTGCAACCGGATCGGCTGAGGAGGCAAGGCCGACAGGACCGGTCAGCAGGCTGCTGATTGAGGTATAGTCGGTGCCTTCAAAGGCGATACGAGCGAGGCGGTTCTTCGTAACCTTGTAGGTGCCACCGGCGTCGCGCATTTTCTGACGCAGCTGGGTCGACTGGGCGACCGTCAGCCCGAGGTTGCGGGTCACGACGACCACGCCAACTTCTGCCAGATGTGCGTTCAGCGCGGAAACGACCTCAGCTTTCTGATTACGATCCATGCCATTCTCCACTTCATGTTCGCCCGGAAAACCCGAACGAACGGCAAAAACCCGCGACTTGCGCGGGGCATTGGTCCGAAGGGGAGAGATCGACTGGCCCGCATCCTCCGTTGAGAACAGGGCAGACCCGGACAGGTCCAAGGACGCGCCGGTAAAGAACTTTTCCCCGTCTAGGCCGGAAATTAAGAAGGGCAGATTCCCTTCACCGACTGTCTCGGACGGAAGACCCCGAAGGGCCTGCTGCGAGCGCCCCTACAGATTTGTAGGAAGCTTGTCACGCGGATTCTGATGACAGGGCGTGGCAGAGCGCGGAAAACGGCCATTTTCACCCGAAGTTCACACCATATGCGCGTGCGTGCGCAGGCGCGCGTAGGCGATGTGGGAAGCGGTTCGACGTTTCAAAGACCGGATGGCGATAAGCGCGGGGGAGGGGTGTAGGACAAGGGAGAATGGGGTGGCTGTAGGGAAATAGGATGGTTTTTGGATGGGGTGTGGCGCGGGGGATATAGTTGGAGAGGAGCGGCAGTTTTCGACCAAATGCGGCCAGCGCGGACTCCGCCACCTCGAGTTGGACCTGGGTCCCGCTTCTTGTTCTTCTCAATTCGCGCTGAACAAAAGTCAGCTGGACCCCGGGGTGGCGATAAAGAGATGTCAGGAAAACCGATCATCTGCTGACATTCGCTAGACACTCGGTTAACAAATTTAGTGTTGAATGGATACGCGGATGTCGACGAAACTTGCCTTTCTTTTTGTGATGTTGCCGGTCTTATCGGCCTGCGCTTGTTCTGGCTGTGGGCAGCAAAATGCACAGGCAGTGACATCTAAGAACTATCGCGTGATAGGTGATATCGAACTTAAGAAACGACTGATAGGCAATAACATTAGCTTGGTGATCGAAAGAAAGGGTTATGGCAACGACGGCACCGATATATTTCCCGATGGACATGCTCTAGTTCTAATAGAAGGGACTATCCGAGCAAAATACACGATACAAAATCATGAATTTTGTATCGAAACATTTGGGGTGACGCAGTGCAGCTACTTTATCACCAATGGCAGGCGCATTTTTCAGGTGCAGGAGGGTCCTCCCCTCGCAGTGTCAGCACTCGATATTTGCCCAATACGATATCCGGGCAAGCCGCAAGGTGAATGCAATGTCCGCTTCCCACCATAGCGGTCCTCGCAGTTCCGTCACCCCAGCCTTGAGCCGGGGTCCCGCTGTTCATGTGAGTAGATCGGAAAGGTCTTGCCAATCTGGGTTGCCGCGTTCGAAGGTCGAACTTCCATGCGCGGTGCCAGTGTTTGAGGCGTTTCGTGTTCGATGCAGGTCGTGATGTCTTCACTGCGTTCTGCCCAGACCAGGCGCGCAAGACTGTAGCGGCGGCAGAAATCAGAACCTGAGCCGGATCGGTGCTGAATGTGCGCGGTGAGGCTGGAGGTTACGCCAACATAGAGCGTGCCGCGATACCGATCGCTGATGATGTAGACCCAGCCGCCTTTTGATGCGCGTTCCACATGTTTTGGGATTTAGGAAGCGGGCCCCCGGGTCAAGCCCGGGGTGACGGAGTGGGGTAGCAGGTCCCGTCCATCTTTATCTATCCTACACCCGATCCGCCTGCACCACCGTGTCCAGTGCACGCAACGCGGACAAAATCCGGTTCAGATGTTGCGCGTCGTTCACTTCCAGGTCGATGATGTCGGTGTGGAACGGCCCGTCGCGGTTCACCAGTTGCAGGTTGAGGATGTTCGCCTTCGTCGCGCCGAAGACGTTGGTGACGGCGGCCAGCGCGCCCGGCTGGTTCTTGACGATGACGGACAGGCGTGCGGTGCCGCCCTTGGACTTGCTGTCCCAGGACAGGTCGATCCAGTCGTCGTCCTGTCCCGTTTCCAGCGAGCGGCAATCGATCGTATGCACTTCGATGGGTTCGCCGGTGCGGCGCACGCCGACGATGCGGTCGCCCGGAACGGGATGGCAGCAATCCCCCAGATTATAGGCGATGCCCGGCGTCAGGCCGCGGATCGACACCGGCGCATGCTGGCGCGGATGCGCTTCTTCCACGCCTTCCGCGCTGGTCGAGCCGGGGACGAGCGCCTCCATCACTTCGAAATCGCGCAGCCGGTGGGTGGCGATGGCGATCATCAGCGCGGCGCGATCTTCCAGCTTCAGCCGCTTGAGCGCAGCCTTCAACGCCTTGTCCCCCAGCTCACTCGCCAGTTCGGGGGACAGGCGGCCGATCATTTCCTCATAAAGTTTTTCGCCCAGCGCAATTTCTTCGCCGCGCTGTTTCTGGCGGATGAAGCGGCGAATGGCGGCGCGGGCCTTGCCGGTCACGGCAAAGGTCAGCCAGCCCGGCTGCGGTTCCTGCCCCTCCGACTTCAGTATCTCAACCTGATCGCCATTTTCCAGCGCCGTGCGCAGCGGCACCACGCGACCGTTGACCTTCACGCCGACGGTCTGGTTGCCCAGCGAGGTATGGACGGCATAAGCGAAGTCGATTGGCGTCGAACCCTTGGGCAACTGATGCAGTTCACCCTTTGGCGAGAATGCGAAGATCCGGTCCTGGTACATCGCCATGCGGGTATGTTCGAGCAGCTCGTCCGCATCCTGGCTCTGTTCCAGAATTTCCACCAGATCGCGAAGCCATGGCGCGCGATGATCGTCGTCCGCCTCGCGCTTCTGCTTGTAGGCCCAATGAGCCGCCAGCCCCAGCTCCGCGTCATGATGCATGTCCCGGCTGCGGATCTGCACTTCGATGCGCGCATTATCCTGATGTATGACGGTGGTGTGCAGCGACTGATAGCCGTTGCGTTTGGGGGTCGAGATGTAATCCTTGAACCGGCCCGGAACCATCTTGTACGTCTGGTGGATCACGCCCAGCGCGCGATAGCAGTCCGCGGTCGTTTCCGTGATGACGCGGAACGCCATGACATCGGTCAGCTGTTCGAAGCTGATGTGCCTTTCCTGCATCTTTTTCCAGATGGAATAGGGATGCTTTTCGCGGCCCGACACGGTGACGCTCAGGTCCCGACTGCCCAACAGCAGCTGCAGTTCGGCACCGATCCGGTCAACCTTGTCATGACCGCCTTCCTTCAGCTGCTCCAGCCTTTTGGTGATGCTGTCATAGGCTTCCGGTTCCAGCTCGCGAAAGGCCAGCAGCTGCATTTCGCGCATGAAATCATACATGCCGATCCGCTCCGCCAGCGGGGCATAGATGTCCATCGTCTCCTTGGCGATGCGGCGGCGCTTGCCTTCATTCTTGATGAAGTGAAGCGTGCGCATATTGTGCAGCCGGTCGGCCAGCTTCACCAGCAGGACGCGGATGTCGTCGGACATGGCGAGCAGGAACTTGCGGAGATTTTCCGCCGCCCGCTCATTCTCGCTCATTGCCTCGATCTTGCTGAGCTTGGTGACGCCATCGACCATGCGGGCGACGTCCTTGCCGAACGCGCCTTCGATCTCGTCATAAGTGACCAGCGTGTCTTCGATCGTGTCGTGCAGCAGGGCCGTCACGATCGTCTGGTCGTCCAGGTTGAAATCCGTCAGGATGCCCGCCACCTCGATAGGGTGGCTGAAATAAGGGTCGCCGCTGGCGCGCTTCTGGGACCCGTGCTTCTGGACCGAAAAGACATAGGCACGGTTGATCATTGCTTCGTCCGCTTGCGGATCGTAGCGCTTTACTCGTTCGACAAGTTCGTACTGGCGTAACATCGTTTCCCGATTGTGTGGGAAGCGCCTTGCTGTGCAACAAAAAAATCCCATTTTGGTGGAATTAGGCTGCACTTTTGCAACAGCTGTGGCTTTGCGCTATCTAAGGCGGGACGATGAAGCACAATCTGGCGCAGAATCTGGAACAATGTGCGCTACCCAGCGCGCTGGAGGCGATGGGCGAACGCTGGTCGTTCCTCATCCTGCGCGGCGCATTGTCGGGCATCCGCCATTTTGAAGAGTTTCAATCCAGCCTGAGCATCGCCCGCAACATCCTGGCCAACCGCCTTTCCCGGCTGGTGGAAAACGGCATCATGGTGCGCCAGCCGATGCAATGCGACCGCCGCAAGGTGGAATATCGCCTGACCGAAAAGGGACAGGAGCTAGCTCCCGTGATGATTGCACTGCGGCAATGGGGCGAAAAATGGGGCTGCGCGCCCTTGTCCTGCCAGGTGCTCGCCGACCGGCGTGATGGGCAGCCGATCCGCAAGATCGTGGTCCAGGCCCATGACGGTCGCCCGCTGGAATTGAGCGACCTGGTCTGGCTTTGCCCGGATGAAGTGACGCCGGTTGCAGAGGAACCGGTGGCAGCAGCCTGAACCAGCGGGGCTTGCAGGGTGCTTCACCCCCGCAACGAAATCGCCTAGGCTGATGGCAATGTCTGTGCACCGCATCCAACCTCAGCCCTTTTTCGCGGACAAGAACCGCGCATTCTGGAACCTGCAATCCGCCGGATGGGCAGGGGCATTCCTGCTGCGCGGTTCGTCCACCATCGCCAACGGCCAGCCGGTGTCCAGCCTCATCCCGGTCGTGATCTCGACCGTAACGGGCTATTCGGTGACGCTGCTGATCGCGGTGGTCTTCCGCTTTCTGCAAAGACAGCGGCCTATCGTCACCTGGGGCGCGTCGATTGTGACCGTGGTTGTGGCGGCGGGCCTGGTCGCCTTTATCGATGCCTGGGTTTTTTCCACCCAGAACAGGGGCAGCGATACAGCGGGGGTGCAGCTGTTCCTGGGGGCTTTCTACCTCAGCATCACATTGCTGGGGGCATGGTCAGCGCTCTACTACGCGATCAATTTCTATTTGACGGTGGAGGAACAGGCGGATCAGTTGCTCCGCCTGGAAAATCAGGCGTCGAGCGCACAGCTGGCGATGCTGCGATATCAGCTCAACCCGCATTTCCTTTTCAATACCCTCAACAGCATATCCACCCTGGTCCTGCTCAAACAGACTGACCGGGCCAACGCGATGCTTTCGCGCCTGTCTTCCTTCCTACGCTATACGTTGATCAACGAACCGACGGCGCAGGTGACGATCGAGCAAGAGGTGGAGACATTGAAACTCTATCTGGAAATCGAAAAGATGCGGTTTGAGGACCGGCTACGCCCTGTCTTCAACATCGATCCTGCCGTGGCCCAGGCGCGTTTGCCGTCGCTTCTGCTCCAGCCGCTGGTCGAAAATGCGATCAAATATGCCGTCACACCCAAGGAAGAAGGTGCCGAAATCTCCGTCACGGCGCAGCCTGCCGGTGAAAACGTACGGATCGTCGTATCGGACAGTGGCCCGGGATTGAATGAAGGGTTCACCCGGTCGAACAGTCTCGCCAGCGAAGGGACGGGGGTTGGCTTGGCGAACATCCGCGATCGGCTGATTCAGGCGTTCGGGGAACGACAAAGCCTGGATACGCGTTCCACGCCAAGCGGTTTTTCTGTTGTTATCGAAATGCCGCTTAATCTGGATGAACCATCGAAAGTGGCCGCATGACCATCAGAACAATCCTCGTCGACGACGAAAGCCTGGCTATTCAAGGCCTCAAGCTGCGTCTGGATGCACATGAGGATGTCGAAATAGTAGAAACCTGCTCGAATGGCCGTGAAGCCATCCGCGCTATCAAGACGCACAAACCCGACCTTGTGTTCCTTGACATTCAAATGCCGGGCTTTGACGGTTTTTCCGTCGTGCAGGGGTTGATGGAAGTGGAGCCGCCGCTGTTCATCTTCTGCACGGCCTATAGCGACCACGCCATCCGCGCGTTCGAAGCGCAGGCCGTCGACTATCTGATGAAGCCGGTGGACGAAGGCCGCCTTGCCGACGCGCTTGACCGCGTGCGCCAGCGCCTGTCCGAAAAGCGGCAGGTGCAGGAAGTGGAAAAGCTGCGCGAAGTGCTGGCCGAAGTCGCCCCGGACGCGATGAACGAATTCGCCGCGGACGGCGACGCTCCGGCGGCCAATCGTTTCGAAAAGCTCATCAATATCAAGGATCGCGGCCAGATTTTCCGCGTGGACGTGGATTCGATTGAGCGGATCGACGCGGCGGGCGACTATATGTGCATCTACACCGCCGACAATTCGCTGATCCTGCGCGAAACGATGAAGGACCTCGAAAAGCGGCTCGACCCGCGCAATTTCCAGCGCGTGCACCGTTCCACCATCGTCAACCTGAGCCAGGTGCGCCAGGTCAAGCCGCATACCAACGGCGAATGTTTCCTCGTGCTGGAATCCGGCGCGCAGGTAAAAGTCAGCCGCTCCTACCGCGACGTGGTCGCCCGCTTCGTCCACTAAAGCGAAGGGTGCTCCTGCGAAGGCAGGAGCCCAGTCCCGCCGTGGAGATAATTTGCGAGGTAGGAACTGGGTTCCTGCCTTCGCAGGAACACGGTAGATGGCAGGCATGAGCAGGCCCGACAGTGCGAACTGCGCAGGAAAATAGAAACTGCGCCTGGCCGGATTTCCACGATCCGTTCGCCAAAATCGCCCCCTCATTTAACCACGTGCTCCTGCGAAGGCAGGAGCCCAGTCCCGCCGTCAAGATCATTTGCAAGGCATGAACTGGGTTCCTGCCTTCGCAGGAACACGGTAGGCGGGCAGGTATGACCAAGCCCGGCTATGTCTACCTCATGGCCAGTGGCCGCAACGGAACCCTTTACCTCGGCGTGACAAGCGACATCATCCAGCGCGCCTGGCAGCACCGCAGCGGCGTCGGGGGAGAGTTCAGCGCGAAATATGATTGCCGTTTCCTCGTCTGGTACGAGGCCTATGACGGCCTTCAGGAAGCCCGGCAGCGCGAACTGCGCATGAAGAAATGGAAACGCGAATGGAAACTGCGCCTGATTGAGGAAGCGAATCCCGATTGGCGTGACCTGTTTGCTGACATCGTTGCCTAATCACCACGTGCTCCTGCGAAGGCAGGAGCCCAGGCCTGCCGTCGAGATTATCGGAGATGTCGGTCCCATATCCCACAAATACCAACAATCACCGAAACACCCACTGCCGGTTTAGGCTGAAAACAACGGCGGGGGTTACGAACAGCATGGCCGGGATGGGTGACCATTCCGGCCACTGCATGTGCGTGACGCACAGGAAGACCCAGAGCGCGTTCAGCGCATAGCTGACGAGTGACACGGCAACGAACCTGACGCTGCGGGCGGCCTGATTGTCGCGGTCGCCATGGCCGCGAAAGGTGAAGACGCTGTGCGTGACATAGCCGATCATCACCGCCGCCACATATCCCACGGCATTGGCGATCTGCGGGTGCAGGCCGACCGGCGCGGCCAGCGTCCAGTAAATTACGGCCTGGCAGGCGGTGATGAACAGGCCGCTGACGCCGTATCGCACGACTTGCCAGAACAGGGCTTGTCGCTCTGGTGACCAATGGCCAAGGATTTTCATGGATCGCCCCGTTGCGCTTTGTTGCGGAGCCTCTAATCCACACGCCATGAACTTGCAAAGCAGCGTCACCCTGCGCGGACGTTTCGTGCCCCTGCTCACCTGTCTGCCGGGATGGGCGGAACGGCACTGGAAATGGCTGGTCTTCCTGATGTGGGTGGCGGCCTTGGTCTGTTTCCTCGTCATGCGCTGGCCCGCCATCCACTGGCTCACATTGAACGATACGGACGACAATATCCGTTATCTGCAGGTGCGGGACTGGCTGGCAGGGCAGGGCTGGTATGATTTGCGGCAATATCGGCTCGATCCGCCAGCGGGATTCAACATCCATTGGTCGCGGCTGGTCGATCTGCCGCTGGCGGCGCTGATGCTGTTCTTCCGTGCTTTTGTCGAACAGGGGCAGGCGGACCGGTTGGCGTGCGGCATCGCCCCGTTATTGCCACTGCTGCCGCTGATGCTGGGTCTGGGCTTCATCGGACGCAGGCTTGCGGGCGGCAATGGCTGGATATTGGCGGCACTGGCACCCTTCGCGGCCCAGATGGGCATCAGCATGTTCATGCCGATGCGGGTCGACCATCATGGCTGGCAACTGGCCCTGGCGGTGCTGATGCTGGCGGGTCTTGTCGACCGCAACTGGCTGCGCGGGGGCGTGGTCGCCGGGTTGAGCAGCGCCCTGTCGATCGCGATCGGTATGGAAATGATCGTCTATCTGGCGGCGGGCGGGGCGTTGATCGCGCTGCGTTGGGTGTTCAAGGAAGGTGCAGGGCGCAGGATGCTGCCCTATGCGTTGAGTCTGGGCGGCAGCGTCTCCATCCTGTTCCTGCTGTTCGCCAGCTATGCCAACCGGCAGATGGTGTGCGATGCCCTCTCGCCCATTTGGGTCGCCATATTCGCCGCGGTTGGAGCGGGCATGACGCTGTTGGCGCTGCTTCCCCTGCGTAGCTGGTCCAGCCGCCTGACCGCTGGCATCATCGTCGGGGGGGCGGTCGCGGCCTTCGCATGGCTCAACTGGCCGCAATGTCTTTCCGGCGCTTATCAAATTTCGCCTGAACTGGACAAGCTCTGGCTGTCCAACATTCGCGAGGCAAAGCCCATCACCGCACAGGCGCGCAATCTGGTGGTGCCGTTGATGGCGATCCCGCTCGCGGGGCTTGCTGGATTGATCTGGGGCCTGTGGGATTCGCGCCGCGACAGTGACAAATGCTGGGCCTGGGCGACCGTCGGCCTCATGATGCTCTTTTCCACCTCTCTCCTTTTCTGGCAATTGCGCGCAGGACCGGCGGCGCAGTTGCTTGCTATCCCCGCTGCTGCCTGGGCCGCGCACCGCGTGATCCAGATCATTTTCACCGGCCGGCCGATTGCGCGGCTATTGGGGCTGACGGGCGCGGCGATCCTGGCCGTGGCCGTCTTCGCGACCCCGCTCTATCCTCAACTGAACCGTCTGTGGGCCAGCACGACTGGCGAAGTGGCCAAGCCACAACGCCTGGTCGTGGCCGCCCGGCATAAGATCATCAACAAGGCGAACGCCCGCTGCCGCAGCCTGCCCGCGCTGGAGGTACTGGATCAGCTGCCCGCCGCCACGATCTTTACCATGGTCGACCTAGGTCCCCGGCTGATCGCCACCACTCATCACAGCGCGATCGCCGGCCCCTATCATCGCAATGGCGCGGCAATATTGGATATCCATCATGGTTTTGACGGATCAGCGGACGCATTCCGGGAAATCGCGGCGCGGCACCATGCCACCTATCTGCTGATCTGCCCCGGTTTCCCCGAAGGAACCGTTTATCAGGCTCGTAGCCCGCAGGGCTTCTACGCTGAGCTTGTCCGGGGCGAAGTGCCGGGTTGGCTGAAGGCCGTGCCTCTGCGCAGCGGCGTCGAATTGCCCTACACGCTCTACCGTATCGATTATTCAGCGGCGGGCGGCGAAAAAGCCGCGCAGCAACGCTGACGCCTCTTTCTCGGCGATCCCGCCATAGACTTCGGGGCGGTGGAGGCATTGGGGCTGGGCATAGAGGCGAGGTCCCTGTTCGATGGCGCCGCCCTTGGGATCGGCGGCACCATAATAGAGGCGGGCGATCCGGGCGTGGGATATGGCCCCTGCGCACATGGGGCAGGGTTCCAGCGTCACCCAGATGTCGCATCCAGTCAGCCGGAAATCGCCCAGTTCCAGAGCAGCCGCACGCAAGGCGACGATCTCTGCATGGGCCGAGGGGTCATTGTCACGCCGGTTGCGATTTTCGCCTTCCCCGATGATCCTGCCGTCAAGTATCACCACGGCCCCGATCGGAACTTCGCCCGCAGCCTCCGCCGCCCGCGCCAGTTCAAGCGCGCGGCGCATTGGCGCGGGGAGGGGGAAGGGCGATGCCATCGCCGCCCCATACAGGATCATGCAGCGTTGCGAAATGATCAGGGTCTCTTCACATCAACGGTGGGAACTTCCACCGTTTCATTTCGGGAACCGACCTCAACCTTGGCGACATCCGCCTCATATTTGGGCAGGCTGCCACCCTGCACCGCGATCCTGGGCAGTCTACCCTCCTGGGTCTGCTGCAGATCGATGAAGCCGGTGACGATGCCGCCGGCAAGAATCAGCAGTACGATCAGCAACAGGCCACCAATGAATCGCATTTCACTCTCCTTCGCGATATGGACGACAAACGCGTCGTCCGGCGAAAGGGTTGCGAAAGCTGCGCCTTTGGCCGCCTCTGCCGGGTTGACGGCGAAGGGGAATCCCGTTATCCGCGCCGCTTTCCAATCGAACATGTATTACAAGGTTGATTGACTATGTCGCGCATCTGCGAGCTGACCGGCAAGGGCCGCCAGGTGGGTCACAACGTGTCCCACGCCAATAACAAGACCAAGCGTGTGTTCCTGCCCAACCTGCAGAACGTTTCGCTGATTTCCGAAACGCTGGAAACCACGGTGAAGCTGCGCGTGTCGACCCACGGCCTGCGTTCGGTGGAACATAATGGCGGTCTCGACAACTGGCTGCTGAAAACCAACGATGACAAGCTGTCGCTCAAGGCTCGCCGCCTGAAGCGCGACATCTCGAAGAAGCAGGCTGCCGTAGCCGCCTGACATTCGTTCGATTTGCTTCGGCATGAAGCGGCCTGGAAGCGGGCCGCTTTTTTGCGTTCCCTCACCCCGCGATGCCTTTGGGCCGGGCGGGGATGATTCGGGTGATCAGAGGCGCAGCGCGAATTTCAAGAGCAAGGTGCGCTGGAAAAATTCGTGATTGTCGTCCGATACGATCCACACCATCGTCTGGCCCTGTTCACGGCTGATTGCCAGGCCTTCAAAATTGTCGGCCAATAGCGGCGGAGCCAGCCGCGCCAGGGCGCGCGCTTTCAACTGGTGACCGGGGTGCGGGGCTGCGGGCAGATCTACTATGGCCAGCGTTGCGGTGAACAGATCCTGCAGGGTCACCCTGCGGTTGAGCACGAGGAGGTGGCGATCGTCCAGCGCGACCACATCCGTCGGACGGTAGCCGCGTGGCGGGACGTAGCGCAGATGAATCGGGGCGAGTGTCGCTACGTCCGCCGGATCGCCACTGAACAGCAGCGTGTCGTGGCTTCCGTCGGCTGTCATGCCCATCTCCGCGATGACGAGGAAACGGCCGTCGGGCAGGCGGGTCATGGATTCGATCGACCCGGTTTCGGGCCATGCCTCGATTTCGGGCCAGGTCCTGCACGCCTCCGCCCGCGCAAAGCCGGGTGCATAGCGGCAAATCCTCTGGAGCATTTCAAACCCGACCCAATACCGATCCGTTTCCGGGTCATGGGCCAGCGCTTCTGAATCCCACGCCCACCACGGCTGGTCCCTATCCTTGCTCCTCACGGGCAGCGGGGCGATGAACGGGTGGCGGCTGTCGGGCCGAGGGTGGGCGGAAAACCCCATCAGAACGCCCGAATCGCTGAGCGCCAGAACCTGCCCCGAAGAATCCACCAGCAACGACGATATGCCGCCAAAGCCCTGATGCGGGCTGCTGAGTTGCCACCCGCCCATATAATGCAGCGCACCCACATCCCGAATCGAAGGGTCGATGGAACTGAGTGGGAGCGGTCGGACTCTGACGAGCAGAGGACCCGGTCCGAACAGCTCGGGCTTGTTCTTGTGCGGGGCCGGTAACAGGAGGATCGCGAGCAACAATACGATCAGGATTCGGCGCATGGGTCCGCCATAGGCAATCCCGGTTGCAGAACCAACTGCCATTGCACTGAAGTTCGTATCCGGCTGGGCAGGCGGATTTAAGCTTCCAGTCCCTTCATGCCAAAGGGCCGATCGGGAGAAATCTGCCTGAACGGCGGCTGACATGCCCATTCAGGCTTCGCTCAATGCGAATCGCGCAAAAGGGGATCAATCGATGAAGTTGCCAGATGGGCAGCAGCCATCGGCAAGGAAATGCGAGGAGCAACGCCATGAAGACCAAGTTTCTGATTAATATGGGGGCAGCGCTGGCCATGACCGCAGCTTCCCTCGTCGTCACCGCCGCTCCGGCACAGGCCCACGATGGCTGGGGCCGTTATGATCGCGGCGACTATTATCGCGGTGACCGAGGTGATCGTCGTTATCGCGGAGACCATTATCGCGGCTATCGCGGTGAGCGCTATTACCGAAACAATTATTATCGTGGCTATCGTGGCGGCTATCGCTGCCGTGACAACGGTACGGGCGGGACGATCATCGGTGCGATCGCTGGCGGCCTGCTGGGTAATGAGATCGGCAAGGGTAGCGGACGCTATGGACGGCGGGGCGACGGCACTACGGGCGCCATTGTCGGCGCAGGCGTGGGCGCACTGGCGGGCCGGGCGATCGACCGCGATTGCTGAGCCGCTTGCCGAAACGGTCATTGTGAAGAAAAAGGTCGCCTTCGGGTGGCCTTTTTTTATGGCGCTGTTCGCTGCCGGTCGGCACGGGCTGCGCTTAAAGCTGCGGGGTTAAGTTCCTTGTCCCGCTCCTGCGGAGCGAGGCTTTGGGCGTCCAGTTCCGCCGCCGCCTCATTCAGCGCGCTGGCTTCGCCAGGGCTGAGTCCGGCGTCGCCACCAGCACCGGAGCCGCAACCGGCAAGGAAAAGCGACAGAAAGATCATGGACCGCGCGCTGATCGTCATCGCTCTGATCTTCCACATAAGAAAAGGGCCGCTCCGTCACCGGCGCGGCCCTTCCTGAAATCATTCCCGAACGGGAATTACATCGCGTTCGCGGCAGCGTTGTCAGCAGCGTTCGCGGCGTTGTCAGCAGCGTTCGAAGCGTTAGCGGCTGCATTTTCGGCAGCGACCATCGCGTTGTCAGCGGCGTTCGCGGCGTTTTCAGCAGCGTTGTCGGCGGCGTTAACGGCGTTTTCCGAACCGCCCGAGCAAGCGGCGAGGCCCAGCGAAGCGGCGAATACGAGCGAAAGAGCAATAGACTTGGACATGGGCAAACCCCTCTCAGAGAAAAAAACTGCGCAGACCACTCTCGGAGAAAAGTTCACCCCCCTTTTGCGCCTGCGGGGCCGATTCGTAGTGAATACGGCGACTCAAGGCAATCCCATTCCTGCGTAACAGGGGAACATGCCTGTATCGGACGCACGGGTAACAACCATTGACGTATATAAAGATTTCTTTATATGATATTTGCATGAGTGCAGCACTCGACATTTTCCGGGCGCTCGGCGACCCAACGCGACTGCGCATCATCCATCTGTTGCGAGCGATGGAGCTTGCCGTGGGCGAAATTGCACAGGTTGTGGGGCAAAGCCAGCCGCGTGTATCCCGCCATGTCCGCATTCTGGCCGAAGCGGGCCTGGTAGAACGGCGGAAAGAAGGGAACTGGGTATTCCTTCGCCTCAGCCGGGATCAGCAAACGGAACCGTTCTTCGCTCTTTTCGACCAGCTTGCGCCTTCTGAAGGCGAACAGTTGTGGCAGAAGGCGGACCTGGCGCGGCTGACGGCGGTGCGTGCTGACAGGTCGCGCGCTGCGGAAAGCTATTTCGCGGAGCATGCCGAAAAATGGGACGCCATCCGATCGCTCCATGTGCCCGAGCGGGACGTCGAGCGCGCGATGACGAGCTTGTTGGAGGTGGAGCCGATCGGGCACCTGCTCGACATCGGAACTGGTACGGGGCGGATGATCGAACTGTTCGGCCCATTGGCGGAGCAGGTCACTGCCCTTGATCGAAGCCCTGACATGTTGCGTATTGCCCGCGCCAAGCTGCCGGAGGATGCGGCTAAATATGCGCTGGTGCTAGGCGATTTTGGCGCGCTGCCGCTGAATCCGGGCGACGCGGATACCGTGGTGCTGCACCAGGTTCTGCATTATGCGCAGGCACCAGAGGCCGTGATCGCCGAAGCGGCGCGCGTGACCGCAGGCGGCGGCCGGGTGCTGATAGCGGATTTCGCGGCGCATGAACGGGAAGAGCTTCGGCTGCGCGACCAGCATGCGCGGCTTGGTTTTTCCGACGAACAGATGGAAAGCTGGTTCGTGCAGGCGGGGCTTGATCTTGATCGGGTCGAAAGCCTGCCCGGCCATGGACTGACAGTGAAACTATGGCTGGGGCGGCGTCGCGGCGCGCATATCCTGCCGATTGAAGGACGTATTTCCGCATGACTCTTTCCTTCCCATCTGTCGAAGAGGCCCGGCGCGCGCTTGAAGCGCCGCTCTATGCCGATCTTGCGGGTGACCTGAACGTCAGTTTCGAATTTTTCCCGCCCAAGACGGAGAAGATGGAAGATCAGCTATGGTCGGCGATCGAGACGCTGACGCCGCTTGGCCCAAAATTCGTGTCTGTGACTTATGGGGCGGGCGGCTCCACGCGGGAGCGGACGCATAATACGGTCGCCCGGATCGCTCGCGAGACATCTCTGCAGGCGGCTGCGCACCTGACCTGCGTGGCGGCGAGCCGGGCGGAGATTGACGACGTGGCCGACTGCTATTGGGAAGCAGGCGTGCGCCATATCGTTGCGCTGCGCGGCGATCCGCCCGAAGCGGGCACGAAGTTCGTCCCTCATCCCGACGGCTATCAGGGCGCAGCCGAACTGGTCGAAGGCCTGATGAAGCGTCATCCGTTCGAAGTTTCGGTCGCCGCTTACCCCGAAACCCATCCCGATGCGGCGACCGCGCAGAGCGACATCGATAATCTGAAGCGCAAGCTGGACGCGGGCGCGACGCGGGCGATCACGCAATTTTTCTTCGAACCCGAAACATTTTTCCGCTTCCGCGATACGGCGGCTGCTGCGGGCATCACGGCGGACATCATTCCGGGCATCATGCCGGTCAGCAATTTCGGTGCTGTGCAACGCATGTCGGCGATGTGCAATACGCAAGTGCCCGGATGGATGGGCAAGCTGTTCGAAGGACTGGACGACCTGCCCTCCGCGCGGCAGCTGGTGTCCGGTACGCTGGCGGCGGAATTGTGCCGCAAGCTGTATGCGGGCGGCGTGCGCGATTTTCATTTCTATACGCTCAACCGGGCGGAACTGAGCTATGCGATCTGCCACCTGCTGGGGCTTCGGCCTGCTGGACTGGAGAAGACGGCATGACCGCCGAACAACGTTTCCGAGCAGTGGCTGCGGAAAAGATCATGATCTTCGACGGCGGCTATGGCACGTCAATCCAGAAGCATGGGCTGACCGAGGCGGATTATCGCGGTTCACTCGATCTGGCGAAGGATCAGAAGGGCAATAACGACCTGCTCTGCTTGACCCGGCCCGACATCGTTGAGGGTATCCACGCCGCCTATCTGGGGGCTGGCGCGGACATGATTGAGACCAACACCTTCTCATCCACCAAGATCGCGATGGCCGATTATGGCTGCGAACATCTGGTATGGGATATCAACATAGCCGCAGCGAAGCTGGCTCGACAGGCCTGCGAGAAGGCGACTGCGAAGGATGGCCATCCGCGCTTCGTCGCCGGATCGATCGGGCCGACGAACAAGACCCTGTCGATTTCGCCTGATGTGAACGATCCCGCTTATCGCGAGGTGGATTATGACACACTGAAGGCCGACTATCGCGAGCAGTGCGACGCGTTGATCGCGGGTGGGATCGATTTCCTGCTGGTCGAAACCTGCTTCGATACGCTGAACGCCAAGGCGGCGGGCATGGCGGCGCGGGAGGCCGAGGCGGCAGCGGGGCGGTCAGTGCCGCTGATGTTGAGCTTCACCATCACCGACATGTCGGGGCGCAACCTGTCGGGGCACACGATCAACGCCTTCTGGTATTCGCTGCGGCATCTGAACCCACTGACCATCGGGGTGAACTGCGCGTTCGGGGCGGATTTGCTGCGGCCTTATCTGAGCGAACTAGCGAAGAATGCGGATACGTTGATTTTGGCTTATCCCAATGCCGGGTTGCCCAATGAACTGGGGCAATATGATGAGTTGCCGGAGACGACCGCTTCGCTCATTCGTCAATGGGTGGATGAGGGGCTGGTCAATATGGTCGGTGGCTGTTGTGGCACTACGCCTGCCCATATCGGTGCGGTGGCGAAGGCGCTTGCCGGGCATAAGCCGCGTCAGGTGCCGGAGTTGCCGGTGGTGACGCGGCTTGCGGGTCTCGAACCGATGCATATCGCGGCGTAATATTGCTCCCCCCTCCCGCAGGCGGGAGGGGGCTAGGGGGTGGGCCGGTCTAGGCGCTGCCCCAAGAAAGCCCACCCCCGGCCCCTCCCGCTTGCGGGAGGGGGGAAGAGAATGACATGACCCAATCCACCGCCACTTTCGTCAATATCGGTGAGCGCACCAACGTCACCGGTTCGGCCAAGTTCAAGAAGCTGATCATGGCGGGCGATTATGCCGCCGCGATCGACATTGCCCGCGATCAGGTGGAGAATGGCGCGCAGATCGTCGATGTGAACATGGACGAAGGCCTGCTCGACGCCGTGGAGGCGATGACGACCTTTCTGAAGTTGATGACCTCGGAGCCAGACATCAGCCGCGTTCCGGTGATGATCGATTCTTCCAAATGGGAAGTGATCGAGGCGGGGCTGAAATGCGTTTCGGGTAAGCCAATCGTCAACTCGATCAGCATGAAGGAGGGCGAGGAAGCCTTTCTCGACCACGCCCGCAAATGCATGGCCTATGGCGCGGCGGTGGTCGTCATGGCCTTCGACGAGACGGGGCAGGCGGACACGCAGGCGCGCAAGGTCGAGATTTGCGAGCGCGCGTACAAGCTGCTGATGACCATCGGCTTCCCGCCAGAGGATATCATTTTCGACCCCAATATCTTCGCGGTGGCGACGGGGATCGAGGAACACAACAACTATGGCATGGACTTCATCGAAGCATGCCGGGAAATAAAGGCCCGTTGTCCACACGTCCATATTTCGGGCGGGCTGTCGAACTTCTCCTTCTCCTTCCGTGGTAATGAGCCGGTGCGGCGGGCGATGCATTCGGTGTTCCTCTACCACGCCATTCCGGCAGGGTTGGACATGGCGATCGTCAATGCAGGGCAGCTCGACGTCTATGATGCGATCGATCCCGCGCTGCGCAAGGCGTGCGAGGATGTGCTGCTGAACAGTGATCCTGAGGCGGGGGACCGGCTGGTCGAACTGGCCGAAAGCTTCAAGGGCAAGGATGCAGCGTCGGAAAAGGCGGCCGAAGAATGGCGCGGCTGGCCGGTTTCCAAGCGGCTGGAGCACGCGCTGGTCAAGGGCATCGACATGTATGTGGTCGAGGATACGGAGGAAGCCCGCCTCGCCGCCGTGAAGCCCATCGAAGTGATCGAAGGCCCGCTGATGGACGGCATGAATGTCGTGGGCGACCTGTTCGGCGCGGGCAAGATGTTCCTGCCGCAGGTGGTGAAATCCGCGCGCGTCATGAAGAAGGCGGTTGCGCACCTGCTGCCCTTCATCGAGGCAGCGAAGGAACCGGGCGCCAAGGGCAAGGGCAAGATCATCATGGCGACCGTGAAGGGCGACGTCCATGACATCGGCAAGAATATCGTCGGCGTCGTGCTTCAGTGCAACGGCTTTGAAGTGATCGACATGGGCGTGATGGTGCCGTGGCAGGACATCATCAAGGCAGCGAATGAGAATGACGCCGACATGATCGGGCTGTCCGGCCTTATCACCCCTTCGCTGGACGAGATGGTGACGGTGGCGCAGGAAATGCAGCGTGCTAATATGACCATGCCGCTGCTGATCGGTGGCGCGACGACCTCTCGCGTGCATACCGCGTTGCGCATCGATCCGGCGTTTACGGGGCCGGTGGTTCATGTGCTGGACGCCAGCCGGGCCGTGGGCGTTGCGACGGCGCTGCTTTCGGATACGCAAAAGACCGCTTTCGTCACGAAGACGAAAGAGGATTATGATCATGTGCGCAAGGCGCGCGCGGGCAAGGGCCAAAGCCAGCTTCTGAGCATAGAGGATGCGCGCGCCAATGCTTTCGAAATGGATGAGGCGCTGAAAGCGCCCCGTCCGCGGCTGCCGGGCATCCACCGCTTCCCCGACTGGGACCTTAAGGACCTGATCAACTATATCGACTGGACGCCCTTTTTCCGGGCCTGGGAATTGGCGGGCAATTATCCGGCTATCCTTGAAGATGAGGTGGTGGGCGAAAGCGCTACCAGCCTATTCAAGGACGCACAGAACATGCTGGATCGGATCGTCAGCGAAAAATGGCTGACGGCGCGCGGCGTTGCGGGGTTGTGGCCCTGCCGTCGGGAGGGCGACGACATCATTGTCCATGTCGAGGATGAGAGTCATGTCCGCCTGCCCATGCTGCGACAACAGATCGCCAAGCGTGAAGGCCGCGCGAATATGTGCCTGGCTGATTTCATCAGCCATGACGGCGATTGGATGGGTGGTTTTGCCGTGTCGATCCATGGCATCGAACCGCATCTGGCGCGGTTCAAAAATGCGATCGACGATTATTCCGACATCCTGCTCAAGGCGCTTGCAGACCGTCTGGCCGAAGCCTTTGCCGAGCGGCTGCATCACTATGTCCGCACCGCCCTGTGGGGCTATGCCGAAGGTGAGCAACTGACCAACGACGCGCTGATCCGCGAGCAATATCGTGGCATTCGTCCGGCGCCGGGCTACCCTGCCTGCCCCGACCACAGCCTGAAACCGCTACTGTTCGACATGCTGGACGCGCACCATGCGACCGGGATCACGCTGACGGAAAGCCTGGCGATGCTGCCTACCGCCGCAGTCAGCGGTTTCTACTTCGGGCATGGCCAGGCGGAATATTTCGGCGTCGCCCGCATTGGTCGTGACCAGCTGGAAGACTATGCCGAGCGGATCGGAATGGATATCGAAACGGCGGAGCGCTGGCTGCGGCCGAATTTGGATTGAGGCACTAGGCTGTAGTGACATTTTAGGGATTCACGTGAGCGCAGATTTCTGATTCAACCACTGGCTTTTGGAGGCTGGTGTGGAAGGTGAGGTTCTCAGGGACGATCAGTGGG
>CBFHAG010000026.1:0-39239 GCA_965653535.1 uncultured Sphingobium sp. | reverse complement strand
GTGCCGATATAGACCAGGCGGATGCTGTCGGCGTTCGGCTGCGCCTTGATCGCATCGACAACGTTGCGGGTGCCGCCGACATTGACCTTCTCTACCACGGCGGGCGGCAGTTCATCGGCCAGAGGCGACACCAGTGCGCCCATGTGCAGCACGACATCGGCCCCAGCCACGGCCTGGCGGATCGACGCGGCGTCGGTCAGGTCGCCCCAGGCATAGTCGATGCCCTGATGCTTGCGCAGGCGACGGATGACGGGATGATCCTTTTCCTCAGGGCGTACCAGTACCCGCAGGTTGACCCCCGGCTGTTGCAGCAAGGCATCCACAACCGCGCGACCCATATTGCCGGTCGTCCCCGTGACCAATATCAGCTTGCCGCTCTTCGCCATTTTTTTGTCCTTTGACCCCACGATTTTCGCGAAATAGAGCTGGAGCAGCTAATTGCCAATTGAAATGTACGAGGGTGTACATTTAAGGAATGCGTCGATCCGCCGAACAAGAGGGCCTGCCATGACCAGTGACATCCACGCCGAGCCACGTCCGGGCGACGCTCACTGGCACAGTGAGGTAGAAGCGCCGCTGACTATCGAAGCCGCCGACGCCGTCGAGTGGGACTTCACGGCAGATGTGGTGATCGTGGGCTATGGCGGCGCGGGCGTTTCCGCAGCGCTTGAGGCGCGGGAGCAAGGCCTGACCGTGTTGGCGATCGATCGCGCAAACGGCGGCGGCGCGACCCGGATCAACGGCGGCATATTTTACAGCGGTGGCGGCACCCCCGCCCAGCAGGAGGCCGGGGTCGAGGATTCGGCGGAGGAAATGTTCCGCTACCTCCAGATGGAAACGCAGGGCGTGGTGCGCGACGACACGCTGCGCCGCTTTTGCGACATGAGCGCGGAGACCGCTCGCTGGCTAGCCGGGCATGGCATCCGTTTCGAGGGGCGGCTCTACCCCAAGAAGACGAGCTATCCGCACACCGACTATTCGCTTTACCATTCCGACAACAGCCTGGCGCCGAACTATAAGGCGGTGGCCAAGCCCGCGGCGCGCGGTCACCGCGCCCTGGTCGACAAGCTGGACGACCCGATGGGCTACGGCAAAGGGCTCTATGATCCCATGCGCGCTTCCGCCGACCGGGCGGGCGTCGAATGTTTGACCGCCACCAGAGTCCAGCGGTTGGTCATCGACCGATCGGGGCGGGTCGTGGGCGTTCAGGCGATCCAGATCCCCATCGATACGAAAGAGGGGAAGCGCTATGCATCGTTGATGCGCAGCGCGACATCGATGGTACTGCGCCTGCCCCCGTCCATGCCAGGCGCGGGCCTGCTGGGCAGGATTGCCGCCCGACAGTTCGCCAAGGCCCGCGCGATCGAGCAGAGCATCGGCGTCACTCGCCTTATCCAGGCCCGTCGCGGCGTGTGCCTGTCGGCAGGCGGGTTCATCTTCAATCGCGCGATGGTCGCCCATTATGCACCCAAATATCTGAAGGGCATGCCACTCGGGACTCCCGGCGATGACGGCAGCGGCATCCGGCTGGGGCAGAGTGCGGGCGGGGCCGTGGCGCGGTTGCACCATGCCAGCGCGTGGCGCTTCATCAATCCGCCGATGGCGTGGGCGCAGGCTATGGTGGTGAACCGTCAGGGCCAGCGTTATGTCAACGAAATGCTCTACGGCGCGTCGATCGGCATGCCGATGGTGGAAGATCATGACGGCGTGTGCTGGATCGTGATGGACGACGATCAGTTCCGCAAGGCCAAGACGCAGTCGCGCAGCAAGGCGATATTGCCCTTCCAGGGCTATCCCGCACTCGCGGCGATGCTGATGGGATCGAAGAAAGCCAGCACATTGGCGGGGCTGGCGCGCAAGTGCGGCATCGATCCTGCTGGATTCGAGCGAGCCGTGGCGGACTATAACCGTCTGGCGGAAACAGGCGAGCGGGACCCGTTCGGCAAGGCCAACGAAGACATCGCGCCAGTGCGGCAGGGTCCGTTCCACGCGGTCAACATGTCGATCGACGCAAAGCTCGGCTTCCTGCCGGTGCTGACGCTGGGCGGGCTGAAAGTGAACGAGGATAGCGGCGCTGTGCTGGATCAGGACGGCGCGGCGATAGCGGGCCTCTATGCGGCGGGACGCACCGCTGTCGGCATATGCTCCAACATATATGTGAGCGGCCTGTCAGTGGCCGATTGCGTCTTTTCCGGACGGCGCGCCGCCCGGTCGATGGCGCAGGGGGCATGACCACCAGTGCCATGGAAGCCGCTGTCCACAACGGGCGGTTCCATGGCACTTTCGGCGCTCAATTAAGGTAAGTTCGCGACTGGACGCAGACATCGGACGGCGAGATGGCACCGATCGAACAAAGGGTATCTTAGCGCCGCATCCAATGTTTTTGGTAGGCGGGGTTAACGACATCGCCAGCGAAAAGTCGCCTCTCCAAAAATGCGATGATAGCGGTAACATCGCTCTCTGGCTCCCGGCGCGTGATGCGCAGGCGGCTTGATATGCCATGACGAAACAACTGTGGATAATCGGTCACACTACTGAGAAAAAGTAGGAGTATTGCTATTGTAGTAGCCGCTGAGGTTGACCGGCTGATATCAGCCCTATTATGATTCTTGTTGAACATGAGCAGGCCGGTTAGAGCTTGCAATTCAGTGGGGTGTGATGATCGGCTTGTGCAACCATCAGCGTTTTTCCAACTCCTTGCCGTCTGCGTCACAGGCGAAAGCTGCTGCCCTTTACGTGGCCAGTCAGTTTGAGCATTTGTTAGATATACTCTGAGTTGCGGATGGACATTCGCCAGATGCTGAATTCTCTTGACGCCGCAGGCAATCGTAAGAGGATAGCGAACGCTGCTGAATAATTGTGCGAACTCCATACGGGGAACACGTCGTAATTCTTCGGCACGCCGATGTTGTAAGTATCTTCACATAAGATGGGTGAAAATCCACGTTATAATGGCCATTGATGGGCCATAACTTTTGGAAAAGGCTCCTCATAACTGGAGCTGATGACATAAATGGGAGGGAATACATGAAAGAAAATTTGAAGCGCAGTCTAATGCTGTGTTGCGCTGCTAGCGCATTGGCGTTGCCGACTCTGGCGCATGCCCAGGGTCAAGGCGCTGCTCCGACCACGCCCAGCCAGACACAGACAGAAGGTCAGGGCGCAGTAACGACCGCGGACATCATTGTGACCGCGACCCGTGTTGCGCGTAACCTGTCCGACGTTCCGATGTCGGTTAACGTCGCCACTGGCGAACAGCTCGAAAAACTCCAGTTGTTCGATGCCAAAGACGTGCAGCAACTGGCTCCGGGCCTGGAATTGACCAACACTTCGGGTCGTAACAACACAACCACCCTTCGTGGTCTTTCGTTCGATCCCGATTCAGGCGTCAGCCCCACTGTTCAGACTTACGTCAACGAAGTTCCCGCTGACGCTCAAACCGTATTTACGGCATTGTACGATATCGGTCAGATCGAAATTCTTCGCGGACCTCAGGGCCTCGAACGTGGCCTTCCCTCACCCGCCGGTGCTATCACTATCACCACGCGCCGTCCTGTCTTCGACGAAGTAACCGGCTATGCGCAAGCAAGCGCGACAGACGACAAAGGATATAATTTCCAGGGTGGCGTGAGCCTGCCATTTTCCGATAAGTTCGCAATCCGCGTTGCTGGCCTGGTTGATCACAATCAGATCAACCAAGTGAGAAATATCAGCAATGGCGACCATTCACGCTCGACCACGATGAGCGGCCGTATAACGCTTGGTTTCAAGCCCAGCGAGGCATTCACCGCTTATCTGACCTATCAATATCTTGAAGCCGACTCACGGCAATATGCCCAGGTTTTCGGCACAGGAGCGACTGGCCTGGCAGGTACGTCAGGTCCAGCCTTGGGCGTTGATGACTATGCATCGGTCATGGAAGGTCCCGCACGGTTCAAGAACCGGTCGCACCAGATTACTTTCAATGGCCACCTGGATATGGGGCCAGTATCTTTGGATGCGCTGGCTGCGTATCAATATTCCAAGCTGGAACAGGCGCGCGATCAGGACACCACCAATGCCATTCCGGGCTATGCGGGCGTCCAACGTATCGAGACACCGTTCAAGGTTCCTACCTTTGAACTTCGGCTTTCTACAAATGACGACGGTTCGCTTGGCGGTGGTATCGGTGCTTTCTACACCAAGAGTAGAGGTACTACCACGGTAGATCAGCGGGCAGACAGCTTCTTCTCGGCATCTGACCCATTTTTGGTGGGCCTGTTCCTGCCCGTTGGGGTAAATGTCATTGCTCCGGCGGACGCGGAAACCTTGTCTTTCAACGCATTCGGACATGCCCGTCTGGGTAATCTCAGGATTGAAGGCGGTTTACGCTACACCAAATATAATAACACAATCGTCAGCGACGTGCTCGTCAGCTCGCCCGGCTTTCCAGCTTTTGCGATCAATCCGTTCACGTTCCCTCAGGAAGGTATACCAGCGGCACTGCGCAACCAGAATACGGATGCGTTCACTGGCGGCTTGAACCTGACCTATGAGGTCAACGACCACCTGAACATCTATGCATCCTATAATCGGTCATTCCGCGCTGCCACCGCAGGCGTGTCAGTCCCGGTGGGCTTGTCTAACGATCTGCTGGTCACAGATGACGAAAAAACCGATGCTTTCGAAGTCGGTGTGAAGGGTTCGGCCTTTGACCGTAAGCTGAACTTTGCTTTCGCCGCCTTCTATCAGAAGATCGATGGCTTCATATCGCGCTTTGCGGGTGTCACCTATGACTGCCCCAACCTTCCCGCTAACCTCGATCCTGGCAGAGGCTGCGGCAACGCTCCGCCGGCATTGCCGGTGGGCACGCTTGGTGATCGGGTCAACGACGGTGGGTTTGATTTCAATTACAACGGCGACGCAACGATCAAGGGTGTGGAATTGACCCTTGATGCACGTCCGACGAATTTCTGGGATATTTCGGTCAGCACATCTTACGTCAAGGCGCGCTATTCCAACGATGCTCGGCTGCCGTGTAACGATTATAGTGGTGACGGGATACCGGATGGGGATGGAACTCCGGCAATCACCGGCCCCGGCAATGTCAGCTTCTGCCAGCTCAACAGATTGTCGGACACGCCGAACTTTAGTCTTTCGGCGAACAGTGAGCTGCGTTTCCCGATGGGTGGATCGTTCACACCCTTCGTTCGCGGGCTGATCAACTATCGTCCGGCAGTTTTTTCGGAGCTGAATAACTACAGGTATCAGAGCCGCACCATCCTTAACGTCTATACGGGTGTCCGCAGCGATGACGGCAAGTGGGAACTGACTGGGTTCGTCAAAAACCTTCTCAACCAGAAGCGCATTACCAACATTTCGGCTGCCGTCGGGCAGTCCGTTGCAGCGGATGCTAGCGTGTTTAATTCGGGTTACCGGACGATCAACGCAACCGCGCCACGTGAATTTGGCGCATCGCTTGCCTTCCGGTGGTAAGCTGCACGTACTGAAGACTTGAGTTGAAGGAACTGGCCGTCGCGGGATCGCGGCGGCCAGATCTTTTTAGCGAAGGCGCGAAGCGAGGATCCAGCTCCTTGCCGATCGCATGAATCTTATTCCTCAAGCAGGCTCAAGCATAATTTATAACAAGGCACGGCCGACTCGAAATCCAGTCGCCTGAAATCCGCTCCGGGGCTGGGTAACCTCACTTCAATGAGGAAACTCGGAAGCACGATGGTTGAAACATCCGCCGTGGATGATCGATTTACGGGTGGTCCTTTACCCTACCGGTCTGCATCATCTGGGACATGGCCTGTTTTTGGGCTATTCAGGATCGCCCGGATTGAACCTTGTGTTGCAGCCTGCTCGTGCCGGGCGGCAAGCCCTTAGGCCAGCATCAGTTCGGGAGATGAAATCAAGGTTGCGGGCACCGTGACCCGCGCAGGAGGACGAAGAAGAATGCCGCCCAAGCTGAAGCTGATCGATATCGCCAGAGCCACGATTCTGGCATGCTTGGTGCCCGTGTCGTTGCCTGCGCACGCCCAGAATGTGAACGGCATCGTCCCCGCGAAATTGCGCACAATCACTGTCGATGCGTCCAGCAATCTGGGACAGATGAAGCCTTTGCGCGGGATCAATTCAGGACCGTTGCCCTGGAGCGACCGGCCCGCCGTGGAAACGCTCGACAGCACCGTGGAGGTATCCGACCGCACCAGCTATCGGTCGCTGGGCGCGGACGCTTCGGCGGGATATCGCGAAGCCAATATCGACCTGATCCGCATCCACGACAATTATGGGCCGGGCGACATTTATGCGAACTTCCGCAAAGAGCGGGAAATGGCCGACGGAACGAAGCTTTCCCCCGATCTGTTCAACGCCCAGGTCATGTTCCCCAATTACACAGCCGATCCGTCCAACCCCGCCAACTATAATTTCGGTCCCACCGACCGGTTGATGAAGTCCATCTACGACATCGGTGCCAGCGCGCTGTTCCGCATTGGGGCCAGCGCAGGCGAACGCAGCGGGGTGCCGGACAGCTTCAACAGCGATAGCGACTATGACCATTATGCCAACATCGCCCATCATGTCGTCCTTCATTACAACAAGGGGTGGAAGCAGGGCTTCAACTATGGCGTCAAATATTGGGAAGTTTTGAACGAACCCGATGGCAGGTTCGACCCGAAAAAATATTACAAGCTGTATGGAAAGCTTGCAAAGGCGGTAAAGTCTGCCGACAAAAATGCGTGGATCGGCGGACCATCGCTAATGTTCTCGCACGGCGGCCCCGGCTATCGTGAGAATTTCCTCCAATATCTACGCGCCAATAAGCTGCCGATCGATTTCTGGACATTCCACGATTATAATATCGATGCCGCAGACCCCTATCTATATGTCCGCCTGGGCGAAGACATGCGCAAGCTGCTGGACGACCATGGGTTCAGGAAAACCAAGATCATCATGGACGAATGGAATGTCCTAGGCATCGACCCGGAACTGCTGACGCTGGGCGGGCGGGCTGCGTTCACGGCATCGGCAATCATCTACATGCAGGATTCGCCGATCGATGATCAGACCTTTTACATGGGTCCCAACCTTTTCGGCGAAGATGGCAAAAGTCCGAACAAGGTCGGACAGGCGCTGATCGCACTTGGCAAGATGAAGGACACACCGGTTCGGCTCACCGTTCAGGGAGACGACAAGAACGGGTTTGCCGTACAGGCGGGCAAGTCCCCCGATGGCAGCCGAATCAACATTCTCATCAGCAATTACGAGGTGCCTGAAAGCCTGAGGGCACCCCGCCCCCTGGGCGATCACATCCCTGACGAACATTATACCATCAACCTTCTGTCACGGCGGACGCTGAGCTATGACAATAATGACGGATTCGACCTGCGCGTGAACGGACTACAGCCTGACAAGCTCTACAAGGTGCAGCGTTATCGCATCAGCGATGTCTGGGATTACCGCTTGCAGAGCACCGTGATCCTGAAGGGCAGCGAGGTGAAGATTGCCCAAACCCTCGCCGCACCGTCCATAGAATTGTTGTCGATCAGCGCCGTCGACGCCCGCTGACAGGGCTGGCCAGATTAGCCATCATACAGGGGGGCGTGCCATTGCCCGGGCCGCCCTCCGCCCGGAATAGATGCAATCGGCGAATGAGAGGCCGCTGACATAAAGGTTGGAACACAGGCCGACGGCGTTCCGGCCCGCTGCATATAATCCAGGGATTGGATTATCCTTCTCATCCCGAACCTGGCCCGTCCGCTCGTCCACCACCAACCCTCCGACGGTCATGCAAGCGATGGGGAACAGGCGGGCGTCCACCGATGCGTCGATGGCGTAAAAGGGGCCTGTTTCCAACGGCAGCATTTCATCGGGCGTCTTGTGGAACGCGTCGGGCGTTTCGCCCCGGGCGGCGCGGTTGTAATCGGCAATTGCTGCACTGAAGCGCTCTGCGTCGAACCCTATTTTGCGCGCAAGCTCATCCATCGTCCTGCCCCGTGTCGCGCCGAATAGGCAGTTGACGAGAGTGATGTCGCGCTGGAATCCAAGCACGCCGGGGCGGAATGCGTCGCGAAGAGACTTTCGAAACAGCCTGCGGTCGAGAATGATATAACCCCGGCCATTTTGGCGCTCGACCATCTCGTCACCGATCCGCGCGCCATACCAGCTTTCGTTGATGAAGCGTTCGCCCCGACCGTTGACCAGCATGCCCTGCCCCCATGCCTGAGGCGGCGACAGGAAGCGCCACGCGGAAACCCGGTTCATCAATTCCGTCGCGCCGCCCGCGGTTACGCCCAGCATGATGCCGCTGCCGTTGTCGCCCAATGTGCCGTTGGGTAAGCCGGGCGCATATTCCGGGGCGAAATGCTTTACCATCTGCGGGTTGCAGATGAAGCCGCCGGCACTCAGGACCAGCCCCTTCCGCGCTCGGATCCAACTGCTCTTGCGCACTTGCGTTTCCAGCGCGCGCGCCTTGGCCAAGTACCGATAACCGATGGCGATCGTAATGCGCGATCCGGGGAACGTGCCGGGCAGCATCGATATCCATTTGTTAGCCGTGGCGATATGGCGCGAATGTTTGCGCCGGGTCGCTGGATCGGCAAATTGCTCCACCCTCACGCCGATTACGCGCCCGTGACTGTCCAGCGCGATCTGCCGCGCTTCGGCACCCGACAGGAATTGCAGGCCTTTGGCGATCGCCGCCGCCCGCAGCGGATTATACATGCCCGCCCCGACGCCCCACGGTTTGTTGCCGTTGCGAAAGTGGACGCGGTGGCCACGCGGGGCGGGCGCGGTCAGGTCGCGATATGGTGCCGCAAGGCTGCTGTCGGGATGGTATAGAAATTTGTCGATGGGCGGATAGGATGTTTTCTGACCATAGTAGCTCGCCTGAAACGGCGCACCGTGCCCGCGCAGCCACTCCAGCGTGGCGGCACTGGATTCGCAGAAGTCGCGTAACGTTTCCTCAGAAACGATGCCGCCCGTCTCCGTTCTCAAATAAGCTGCCATCCGCTGGGGATCGTCAGAGACCCCGGCTTCCCGCTGAATCGACGTCCCTCCGCCTGCATAATAGACGCCGCCATTGGCCGCCGATGAGCCACCGCCGTCATATTGATCGACAGCGATAACGCTCATCCCCTCTTCCAGCCCCTGTAGCGCCGCGGCTATTCCAGCTCCGCCAAGGCCGACGACCACCATATCCGCCTGTTCGTCCCATGGATGCGCGTCAGGATCCGCCAAAGATAGTGGAGCATCGATCGCCAAGCCCCACTCGCGAACCGCCTCCCCCGCGGGTGGGGTCGGCGGCGACGGCTTGGCGCGCGGATCATGGTTCAGGGCAGTCATTGCCACGTCGATGGACATAGAATTTCCTCTCCTCCCCGCCATTGGCAGAGCTTCGCATCGAAGAGTGCGGTCACCGCCGATTATCGATTTATTGCCTTCGAAATGCCGTAAACTTGTCTATACGTCAAGTTATTACATTTCCGGTGAAGTTCTGCTCTGCGTTAGGTTGCGGTTTGTCTACAAGGGTTCGCATGGAACAGATCAAGGTGGCGCGCGACAAGGGTGGACGGCCGGACAGTGCCACCGCCCTACGCCTCCATGAAGCGATTTTGGCCGCCGCCGAACGGACTTTCCTGGCGGAAGGATATGGCAGCGCCACAGTCGAAGCCATTGCGACGGCGGCGGGGACCAGCAAGCAAACCATCTATGCCCGTTTTGGCAGCAAGGGAGACCTGTTCCTGGCGGTCAGCGGCAGACTTTTAGGCCCCCGCTTCCTGGCAGAACTGCCGCAAAACCTGTGCCTTCAAGACAAGCTGGCGGCGGTGGCCCGCCAGATCCTGGATGCCATGCTAGATCCGAAGATGGTGCGGATGTTCACCATCATCACGGTGGAGGCGCAGCGTTTCCCCGAGCTCGCGCGCGCAACGGATGACGACCAATCCTTCCCCGGCAGACTAATGATAATGCACATTCTTCAGCAGGCTGCGGACCAGGGCGATATTCAATGCGATGATCTGCGCGCCGCCATGCTGATGTTCCAGGATATGGTGCTCGCAACCCCTTTGCGCTCGGCAGCGCTCGGCCTCGACAAGTTCGACGCTGAAGCACTGCGAATGTGGGCAGATAGTGCGGCCTGCCTTTTCCTCAACGGCATGCGGCCCCGTTAGCTGGAACCGGACCGTTAGTGTATTTGCCGGTTAAATCCTCCGAAATCGACAAACGAACTCCATTGCCGGTCAGGGTCTGCTTGCGCTCAATTCCTTCGAGTCCAGTATTCGTCCTATGTGAAATTGTTATATGACCACCCCTTGACCGTTCGCGTTCACAGCTTGATGCTCGATCATCTTTTTCTATGCTTGGAGAGAAGCCTAATGGCGGTTCAGAAGATCAAACGCACAATGGCATTGGCGTTGCTAACCGTGTCGATCGCATCCACCGCGTCCGCCAAGCAACCGGAATGGGTTGACGCCTATCAGTCAAGTCCGGCGAACTATGACATCAAACTTCCTCCAAATGTCGACATGCCGGAACCGGCGAAGTCATTCCTCACCGAACGTCCGCCTGTCACAGGAACGATCCGGTCTCGTTTCGCCGTGGCCGCAAGTGGCAAGCAGGTGCGGATCAGGATTTCCAATGAGGAAAATGCATCGCCGCTTTCACTCGGTGCCTTGTCGGTGGGACTGGCAGGCGAAGGTTTCGGCATGGTTCCGGGATCGGTGCGGCCGCTGACGTTCGGTGGCAAGCGCAGCGTGGTGGTGCCTGCCGGGTCGCCATTGCTGAGCGATCCGATTGATCTGCCGGTTTCCAAAGGCACTGCTTTGGTCGTCAGCACGAAGCTTACACAGCCACTTCAGCTCAAGCCTTTCGGTTCGGTGCTGATGAGCGTCGCACCGGGCGATCAGACCCTTAACGATCAGATGGAGCAGGCCCAGTATCTGCCCGGACGACCCCTGGTCAGTGGAGCCATGGTGCTGTCCGCCGATCCTCAGCGTGTCATCGTCGCGCTTGGCGATTCGATCACCGACGGCATTCGCAGCGCTGGGGCGGAAACGCGTGGCTGGCCGGAAGAACTGGCGCGCCGTCTTGATAGCAGCAGGACGGGTGCATCCGCCATTGTCCTGAACGCCGGAATCGGCGGCAACCGGGTGCTGGCAGCAGGCTCCGGCAAGGCAGCGCTCGCTCGTCTGGACCGCGACGTTCTAAGGATAGAAGGTGTCAGCCACATCATATTGCTGGAAGGCATCAACGATATCGGGCTATCTGGAAAGTCGATGTACGGCGACAATCCTCCGTTGGATGTCGCGGACCTTATTACAGGCTATCGTCAGATCATCGCGCGCGCGCATGTAAAGGGCATCAAAGTCGTCATAGGCACCATCACGCCCTTTGCGGGCGCTGATTATTTCACCCCGGAGAAGGAGGCGATCCGCCAGGCCACAAACCAATGGATACGCACCTCCAAAGAACCAGATGCCGTTGTAGACTTCGACGCAGCAATCCGTGATCCCAAGAATCCGACTTACGTTCGCGAGGATCTGCACCTGGGCGATCACCTTCACCCCAATGCGGCTGGGTACAAGGTCATGGCGGACGCGATACCGTTGCAGGCGCTGAATTAACCGCCTTGTCGCTTGAATAGGAACTGGCATTAGCGGATCGGTAGGTGATCGCGCTAATGCCAGCCAAGTCTGGTCAGGTTCGCCGTCGGCGCTGGTGGGCCGCTATGCCGTCACCTCAAAAGTATCCGACAATCCTGCTGCTTCCGACGACGGAGCGATCCAGAGTTTGAACTGGCCCGCTTCCAAAACGGGTTTCAGGTCCAGACCCAGGAAAGAGAGACTTTCGGCAGTCAGGGTGAACAGGACTTCCTTGCTCTCCCCTGCCTTCAGATCGACATGGCGATAGGCCTTGAGCAGACGGATCGGCTGAGTAACGCTGGCCGCCACATCCTGAATATAGAGCTGCACCAGTTCGCGGGCCGGATGAACGCCGCTGTTGGTGATGGTGGCGCGCACCTCTATCTTTCCCGTTTTCATCATCGTTGCCGCTGACAAGGAAAGTTTGGAATAAGCGATTTTCCCATAGGTCAGGCCGTGACCGAAGGGGAAACGCGCGGCGAACTTTACGCCCGAATAGCGCGTCCCGTTCGGCCGACCGTGACGGCGATAGGCATAATAATAGGGGACCTGCCCCTTAGAAATGGGGAAGCTGACAGGCAGGCGACCGGACGGCCCCGTCGCGCCGAAAACGACGTCGGCGATGGCAGTGCCGGTTTCCGCCCCCAGGAACCAGGTGACGAGAATGGCCGACGCGTCGAGAACCGCGCCTTCAAGCGCCAGCGCGCGTCCATTGCGCAGAAGGACGATGACCGGCTTGCCCGCCTTCACCACCGCTTCCGCCAGTGCCTGTTGCGGTGCGGGCAGGTCGATAAGGTCGCGTGACTGGTTTTCACCGGACATGGCTTCGCGCTCGCCGATCGCCAGAAGGACAATGTCGGCATCGCGGGCCGCCGCCACCGCCGCCTCTATCCCGCCCGCAACGGTGCTGGTGACGTCCGATCCCTTGACCACTGTCACCAAAGCCGGATCGGACACAGCCTGACGGATACCCGTGGCCAGATCGACCGCATCCTTCGTATCGGCGAACAGCGTCCATGGCCCGTAGAGATTGCTCTGCCCCTCCGCGAACGGGCCGATGATCGCAATGCGCTTACCGCTGCGTGGCAAGGGCAGGATGTCGCCTTCATTCTTGAGCAGCACGACGGACCGCCGGGCTGCGTCGCGCGCCAACGCCACGTCCGGCTTGGTGCGCGTCCGCGCCGCCGCCCGCTTGGGGTCGAGACGCCGGAAGGGATCGTCCAGCAGACCCATCTTTTCCTTGAGGGTCAGGACCCGGCTAACCGCCTCATCCACCCGGCTGATCGGCACTTCGCCGGCTTCCACGAGCGAGGGCAGATGGTCGCGATAGATGCCGCTCGCCATGCTCATATCGACGCCCGCCATCAGCGCGAGTTTCGCCGCGTCACGCGCGTCCTTCGCCAGGCCATGCGCCGCCAGTTCCACGTCGCCATTATAGTCGCCGACCACCAGCCCGTCGAAGCCCATCTCACCGCGCAATATGTCGGTCAGCAGCCATTTATTACCGTGCGCCGGAACGCCGGCCAGATCTTCGAACGCAGCCATCGCCGTGGCGCAGCCCGCATCGATCGCGGCCTGGAACGGCGGGAGATAGACTTCGCGCAAGGTCCGCTCGGAAATGTCGGCGGCATTATAGTCCACGCCGCCCTCGGCAGCGCCATAAGCCGCGAAATGCTTCATGCAGGCGGCGACGGAATCATTGGCGGTCAGGGATGCGCCCTGAAAACCCCTGGTCCGGGCGCGCGCAAAGTCGCTGGACAACAGGACATCTTCCCCCGCGCCTTCGACCGTGCGACCCCAGCGGGCGTCGCGACCGATATCGACCATGGGTGCAAAGACCCAGTCGATCCCGGCAGCCGCCATTTCGGTCGCCGCCGCATGCGCCGTCCGCTCCGCCAGCGCGAGATCGAAACTGGCCGCTTCGCCGAGCGGCACGGGAAAGACCGTGCGATAGCCGTGAATGACATCCGCTGCGAAAATCAACGGGATGTTCAATCGGGACTTGATGGCGGCGCGTTGCAATATCTGATGAGCTTCGACGCCATAGCCGTTAAAGACGCCGCCGACCCGCCCGGACTGCGCATCTTCGACCAGATTTTCCACATTCTTGCGGGCGGCGTCTGGGTTGATCCGGGCTGCCGCCGCCGACGTCCACGGGGTCGGCATCAGCGTCAACTGCCCGACCTTTTCCTCCATCGTCATCCGCGCGACCAGGTCGCGAACGCGGGCGGAGGTCGGCGTCCCCTTCCCCACGGCGCGCAGGACGGCGCCCACCGGCGAACTGTGCCAGGCGGTCAGGCAAGCCGTTCCGATCAGGAGGGTGCGGCGGCTGAAATTGGAACTGGCAGGCATGGGGTTCTCCGATAACTGGTGAAATGCGCCGTCAACGGGGCGTGGGCTGCGCGCCGCGATCATCCGCGCAGGGCGGACCTTCCAGAACGGCGGCCCAACTGATCGCGCCGTCCATCATGCGGAGATGATCGGCTTCGGCATAGGATTCAGGCGTGTGACCAAGGGCTGAGTAGAATGCGCGCCCCTTGCCGACACAATGAGTCCAGATCATCGGATGATCCTTCCCCATCCTGACATCGGAAGAGCCAGGGAAGGGAAACATCTTCATTTCCGGCTTATAGCTGCTCTCATCTATCGATGCGAGGATGCGATAGCCGTTGGCGCGCGGGCTGGATTTGAAGGAATACCATTCGTCGGTGCGGGTCCAGGTTGCGCCCAGATGGCGGGTCGCCGGGTGGTTCCGATCCTCGATGCGCAGCGTCGCCTTCTGGAACTGCGGCCCCATGGTGTGGCCGATGAACTGCGCACCGATCAGGTCGTTGACATACCAGGCCCAGGCATAGCTGGGGTCGCCGCCCGAACCATGCAGCGCGACGAAGCCGCCACCGCCTTCGATCCATTTCCTGAAAGCATCGCGCTGCGCGGGGGTAAGCACGTCGCCGCTGACGCTGTTCCAGACGATGACCTTGAAACGATTGAGCAAGGCGGGTTGAAAGACAGCCCCATTTTCGGTGGTGAAGCTGCTCCAGCCCCGCTTGCGCGCGATTTCCTCAAGCGCCTGGTTTGCCGCCTTGATCTGGGCATCGTCGCGATAGCCGTTTGTCTTGGAAAAGATGAGGACGTCGGTGCCACCCGAAGCGCGCGGCAGGACCGGCGGGACGCTGTCGTAGGTCTGGCCGATGCCGAATGCGAGCCGACCGAAATTGGCCGGTCCGAAACCAACGATGAACAGCGTCAGGAACGCCAGGAACAGGATGAGGATCGTCCCGCCAATCCATTTGAACGCGCGCTTCATATCCACACCCCCCGATTATTGCCCAGCTTCCAGGAACACCGGCCCGGACAGGCCGACGGCCGATCCTGCAGGCGCTGCCAGGATGGTTCCTACCACGATCTCGCTGCGGCCGGGCGCGATCTTCACCTCCATCGGCGCGGGAGCGGCATCTGCCTTCCGCGCGGCGACGACGCCGTCCACGATGATATCGCCCTTGCCGCTGATCTGCGCGAATTTGAGCAGCCCGCCGCTTTTCGTCATCGCGGCGGTCAGGGGCACGCGTGTCATCAGCATGATGAAACCAGCCTCCGTCACGACCGCAGGCGCTTCGCCGGCGATGACGGGCGACCAACTGTTCATGTCATTGTCGGCCAGGTCGGGAAGGGCTGTCGGCCGATCCTTGATGACCGGAGACTGACGCCAGCCAGCGACATTCTGACGCAGGGAGGATGGCAGGACGTGGTGGATCGACGCGGGGCGGACCTTGGCAGCCGTCGCCGCGCCGCCGACGCCGGGGGCCGTTGCGCGGAGCGACAACTGACCAGCGCCGTCCCGGTTGGTCTGCACAATCACTTGCGCCAGACCGTTGAACAGCTTGACCTGATGGCCCTTCGACGAAGCAAGCGAGGTCGGATCGCCATTGCCGACGCCGATGATCCGCCCGCCGGTGATGGCAAGGGTGACGTCCAGATCGGCGGTCGGCACCGCCCTGCCCTTCGCATCGATCGCATCGATCGTGATCGGCTGCGCGTCTATGCCGTCGCCTGACATTTCGTCACGGTCGGTGCGCAGCCGCAGCTTGACCGGCGCGCCGGTGGTTTCCACCCGTGCCGTGGCGACGACCTTCCCGTCACGCCAGCCGCGCGCTTCGAGTACGCCGGGGCTGTAGGGCACGTCGAAGCTGATCATCTTATAAGGGTCCGGCTTGCCCTCTCCAACGACCTTGCCGTTGCAGCGCAGTTCCACCCGATCCAGGTTGGTCGCCAGCATGACGGAGATCTTCTGCCCCTCGCGACCGGCCCAGTTCCAGTGCGGCAGGATGTCGAGATGCGCCTGCGCCTTGTCCCACATTGCGCGGCGGAGGAAGAAGGCAGCCTTAGGAAAGCCGCACAGGTCCAATATGCCGAAATAGCTCGAATTGGTCGGCCAGACATGCGGCGTCGGTTCGCCATGATAGTCGAAACCGGTCCAGACGAAACCGCCCGCCATGAAGGGGCGAGAGTCGATGGCCTGCCACGATGCCCGCTGCGACAGGCCCCACCCGGCATATTCGCTGTCGTCGCTGGCGCGGATGTTCCTGCTCTTGTCCGTCGTCCATTCGCCGCGGGTCATGAACCCGCTGGTATCTTCCGAACTCATCATCGGAATGGTCGGGTTGGCGGCGTGGAATCGGTCATAGTTCAGATGCTGATAGTTGAATCCGACGACGTCGACCGCCTGGCTGACATTGACGGATGTGAACATGCCCGCATTCATGGCGGCCGTGACCGGGCGGCTGTCGTCCAGCGCCTTCACCACCGCCGTCGCGCGGCGCACCATCTCGTACCCGATGCGGCTGCCCTGCAACGGTTCTTCGTTGAAGATCGACCATAGGATAATCGAAGGCCGGTTGCGGTCGCGCCGCACCAGCCACTGGAGCTGATCGATATAATCGGGGCTGATGTTGAAATTGCGGTTCTCGTCCATGACGAGCATGCCCAGCCGGTCGCACGCGTCTAGCAGGGCAACGTCCGGCGCGCCGTGGGAGCAGCGTATCGCGTTGCACCCCATCGCCTTCATCTGGCGCACCCGCCATTCCACGATTGCGGGCGGCACCGCCACCCCGACCCCTGCATGATCCTGATGCAGGCAGACGCCTTTGATCTTGGTCGGAACGTCGTTGAGGAAAAACCCCTTGTCCGCGTCGAACCGGATCGTCCGAAAACCGCAAGGCGTAGTGCGTTCGTCCACCACTTGCCCATCGCGCAGCAGGCGCGTGCGCACGGTGTAGAGCGTAGGCGTTTCGATCGACCAGAGCTGCGGTTTGATCCCGCGGATTTCCGCCATGACGCTGGCCTGTTCCAGCGGCGCGGCCTGCCCCTTCCCCTGCGCGGAGGCGACGACCGATCCGTCAGGCCCGATCAGGTCGGCCACGATCGCGATGTCCGCGCCCGCCTTTTCGATCGAATAGACCGTCGCCGTCACTGGAATATGCCAGCTACCGTCATCGTCCGGGCGCGGATCGGCATGGACGCCGTCGGTCACGATCGCGACCGGCGCGCGATCCACCAGCCAGACGTCGCGATAAATGCCTGCGCCTTCGTACCACCAGCCTTCCGCGCTGTCGGCATCGACGCGCACGGCCAGGATGTTGGGCTTTCCGTCGAAGCTGGCCATTGCGCTGATGTCGATGGCAAAGCCGCTATAGCCCGACCAGTTATGCGCGACCGGCGTTCCGTTGAACCAGACCGACGCGTTGGTGGAAATCGCACCGAACTGGATTTCCAGATATCGCCCCTGCAAGGCGGGGTCGAGCGTGATGTCGCGCCGATACCAGCCGTAGCCGCGCTTGCGATATCCTTGCGCAGCATTTTCCGACTTGTCGGGCGGCGTCTCTATCGCCCAGTCATGGGGCAGGTCGACCGTTTGCCAGGCTTCGTCGTCGAAATTGATCCCCGCCGCGCCGCGCGCGCCGCCAGCCTTCGCCGCGACATAGGCGACCGAATGCATCTTGATGGGAGGAGGCGTGATGTCGCCCAGATGGAAACGCCAGCCGACATTGAGGGATGCGCCTTCATGCGGGATCATCCCCATGGATGTCGCGCCACGCGCCGCCGCGCCGCCGCGCCTTGCAAAGGCGTGCGACGGGACGAGCGAGGCGGCGATGCCGCTGCCCATGAGCTGAAGCAATGTTCTTCTTTTCATCATCTTCCTCTGGGGATCATGCCGATCGTGGCTGGCGGTTCATCAGGCCGATAGTTCAAGCAGAGCCACGCCCTCTGGCGGCAGTTCGAGATGAAGGACGCCATTGCGGTCGAGGCGCAGCGTCTGCGGCGGCGCTATTTCGGCCGCCTTGCGGATCTTGTCCGTCTGTTCGCGCGTGGGATATTGCGGCGATCCGAGCGATCGCCACATCGGCAACGGCGATCCGCGTTCCTGATCGACATAGGTGACCTTGACCGCCGCCCCTGGCCGCGCGCCGCGCATGGCGACAGCATAGCGTTTGGCCTCGCCCTGGACGATGCGCTTGCTCGCCATGCCCGGAATACCGGAAGGCTGCTTCACCTCCGCCAGGTTCCAGACCATGACCACCGCGCCCTTTTCCGTGCGGCTGGCAAGCGCCGGTCCCGACGCTTCAAGCCGCCGCTGGCCCAGGCGGTGGAGCAATTTATAGGTATTGAAGGACGGACGAGCGATGCTGCGCTGGGCCAACATGCCCCAGCCGCCGTCGCCATCCTTGACGATGAAGTTGGGGAAATTGATTTCCTCGAACACGTTGCTTATCGCCCATTGCGACATGGAATGCACGTACGGCAGGCATTGCGCGATCACATGCGCGATCATCGCCGGACTGTCCGACGACCATTCGGTCAGCCAAAGCTGAGTGCCACGATATTTGGTCGCATCAATCTGGTCACGCACCTGCTTCATGGCCGCAGGAATGACTTCGCTATGGGGATAGCGGTCCTTCTGGCCGAATAGCGCCTGCTGATCGTCACCGGCATAGATATGGGTCGTTACGAAATCGACCGGCAGATTTTCACTTTCGCAGAATTTCAGGAATTCCGGCATCCACGCCGCCGCCGCCGTCGATGGCCCGCCGACACGCAGCTTGGGATCGACAGCCTTCACGGCACGCGCGGCGGCGCGATACATGTCGAAATAATCCTGCTGCGTGCCTGAAAAGAACCAGTCGAGATTAGGCTCGTTCCACACCTCGAAATACCATTGCCGCACTTCCTGCACGCCATAGCGGTCGATCAGGTGGCGGACGAATGTCTGGATGAAATTGCCCCATTCCTCCATCGACTTTGGTGGTGTGATGTTGGCGTCATAGGTGAAGTTGAGCTTCGTTTTTCCGCTCGCCAGTTTGCCGGGCATGAAGCTCAGTTCGACGAAAGGCTGCACGCCGCGCGCCAGCACCCCGTCATACACATCGTCGACATTCTGGAAGTTGATCTGGGAACCGCGCAAACCGCCCGGCCACACGCCCATGTCGTCGTTAAAAATGCCGTGGAAGCGGACGCGCTCAAGCCCTGTTTCTTTGGTGAAGCGCTCAAGGTCGTTCCGCCAGGACTCGCGCATGGTGATGGATGCCCGATCCGATCCCGCGCAACGCGACCAATTATGTTCCAGCGGACCCACGACCTTGCGCAGATCGATGTCGATCTGCTCGGCCCCAGCCTGCCCAGACCCCGCCTGCCCGGCCCCGGTTTGTCCCAACACGCTGCTGCCGTAGGACATGGCCGCAAAGGCTGCGCCTGCCCCGATAACGTCACGACGGTCCCACATATTGCGCTCCTGCATTTCCGACGAAGCCTGTTCGCCGACATTCTATATTCGCGTCGTCAGGGACGACGGTTCACACCACGGTCAATTTTGCGGCCTTGAGCTTGGCGGAACTTGGCCCAGCATGGATTTTGAAGGTCCCCGGTTCGACGACGCGCTTCATGTCGATGTTCCAGAAAGCGAGCGCTTCGTCGTCCAGCGTGAAACGCACGGTGCGCTTTTCCTTGGCTTTCAGGGTCACGCGTTCGAAACCGCACAGTTCCAGCACGGGACGCGGAACGCTGCTCACTTCGTCACGCAGGTAAAGCTGGACGACCTCGTCGCCCTCACGTGTGCCGATGTTGGTCACGTCAACCTCCACCGCGACGGAATCTCCGACGCCGATCTGCGCTTTCGCCAGCCGGGGCTCGGACATTTCGAATTGCGTGTAGCTCAGGCCATGACCGAACGGGAACAGCGGTTCGCGGCGTCCCTCCACATAGCGGCGCAGTTTCGCGGACGGATGCTGGTTGTAATAGACCGGCAAATCGCCGACCGCCGCCGGGAATGTGACGGTCAACTTGCCGCCCGGATTGACCTTGCCGAACAGGACGTCGGCAAAGGCGTTGCCGCCCTCCTGACCCATATACCAGCCTTCGACCAGCGCATTGGCCTTCTCCGCCAGACGATTGACGGTCAGCGGTCGCCCGTTGATCAGAAGCGCGACGATGGGCTTGCCGGTCGCGATCATCGCTTCGACCAGCGCGTCCTGATCCCCGTACAGACCCAGCGTCCGGCGGTCGCCGGGGACGGCGATCGATATGGCTTCGCGCGTGATTTCGGGCGCGTCGCCCAGCGCCAGCATGATGACGTCCGATCGTTCGGCAAGCTTGACCGCTTCGGCGATTCGGGCGGCATTTTCCGCCGGATCGACCGGGCGGATAGGGCGGATAGCGGTGACGCCGCTCGTCGCCCGGTTGATGATGCGCACGCCTTCTGCATGTTCGACCGTCATGCGTTTGCCAGCCGCCGCCTTGATCCCCGCGAGCACGCCCACCGCCTTGGCATTTTCGCCCGAATAGCCGCCGAAAAGCGGCTCGACCGCGTTGGGTCCGATAACGGCAAGCTTGATCGCTGCGTTGGGATCCAGCGGCAATAGGCCGTCATTTTTCAGCAGCACAATCGCTTTTTGCGCGACTTTCCGTGCCAGCTGAATGTCCGCCGCCGTGTTGACGTCGCGTATCCCCTTCATGGGGTCGATATAGGGATTTTCGAACAGGCCCGCTTCGAACTTGAGCGCCAATATGCGCGCGACGGACTCATCGATGCGGCTGACGGGGACGCGGCCCGCACGGACGAGGTCCGGCAAATTGGCATAGGTTTCGCCATCAGGCATTTCGGAATCGACACCGGCGGTGACGGCAAGGATCGCCGCTTCGTCATTATTCGCCGCAACCTTATGTTCGCCTGCCAGCATGGCTACGCCGCCGAAGTCGCTGAAATAGGCGCCCTTGAAACCCAAACGCTCCCGTCCGGTATGTTGCAACAATTCGATGCTGGCATGAGCAGGGACGCCCTGAACCTCATTATAAGAGGGCATGATGATCGCCGGATCGGCCTTCCGAATGACCTGTTCGAACGGCACGAGGAATATTTCGCGCATCGTTCTTTCACTGACATCGGACGGGGCGAGGTTGAGTCCGTTCTGCGGCACGCCATGGACGAAATGCTTCAACGTCACATAAACCTTATCGCGGCCAAGCGGGCGGATCCGCCCCTGCTGCCCGTGCACCGACGCGATACCCATGCGAGCGACCAGATAAGGATCTTCGCCGAAAAATTCCTCCACACGCCCAAAGCGCGGATCACGCGCAAGATCGAGAACGGGACTAAGTGCGACAGTCGCACCGCGCAAACGCGCTTCCCGGGCCGCGACCGAGAATGCCTGTTCGACCAGGCCCGTGTCCCATGTGCTGCCGAGCGCCAGTGGATTGGGGAAGATCGTGGCGCCCTGCGCTTTCAGTCCATGCGCGGTTTCTTCGTTGAAGAGCGCGGGAATGCCCAGGCGGGTGTTCTGGACGAGATGCCGCTGGACCGCATTTACGAAAGTGATCGCCTGCTCCGGCGCGCGGAAATCCTGTTTGGGATAGCTGGACGTACCGATCGAATCACCCGGCTGCGCAATCTGTCCGATACCGTCCGCCAGAAAAGGCTGAGCCTTGGTCGGCGAAAATGCGTCCTTGTCGCATAATTTCGTCTTGGTCATCCAGAGGCAGCGCATCTGCGCCACTTTCTCTTCCAGCGTCATCCGGCCAAGCAGGTCGCGAACCCGCTCTTCTATCGGCGCATGGCGATCGCGATAGAGGGCCTTACCCCCGGCCTGGCCAAAAGCGACGGCCGGTGCCGCCACGGCCACTGACGCGAGAAACGCCCGCCTCGTCACAGCAAAACGATCAGTCATACGCACTCCCCCATTGCTCTGCCGCCGGATCCTATACCAGACCGGGTGATTGTCGAAGCGTTCGATCACAGGCGCATATTGTCCCATCGTTCGATAAAGTAAACAGGGTCGGTGATTTATTTGCACCTGGGCTTTGGCTGGGATATATGCGGTTTACGAATCAGGAAATGAGAGGAACGACATGCGTATTTTCACCTTGGCGGCAGCACTATGTCTCGCCACGCCCGGCATGGCCCTGGCTCAGGCTGGCACTGCGACTCATTATTCGGTCGCCCAGACCGAAATCGGCGTTCTGCTCGATGATCCTGCGGCCCGCGCGGTCCTCGACAAGCATGTGCCCGACATGACCAAGGACGAACAGGTCGAAATGGCGCGGGCGATGACCATGAAGGACATCCAGCAATATTCGCCGGACATCCTCACCGACAAATTGCTGGCAGAAATTGACGCCGACCTGGCCAAGATTCCAGCCAAATAAGGATCAGGTACGCGCATCGCCCGATGCGCGTACCGCCTTCCTGCATAAAGCTCGGCATTCCCGATATTTCGCCGCCCTTTGGCAGGCCAATGCCGCAGGCTCGCTTATTGACGCCTGGTAGCGGATGTTCGATATGGCCGTGTTCGCGGGCCATATATTCTTTGGGGGGCAGAATAGTGAAACCGCCCAGGAAACCGCCGACCCGGCCCGGTTCAGGCAGAATAGGCCGACCGACGCTGGATCAAGCCAACCTGATCGAAGCAGAAATCCTGTCAGCCGCGACCCTGCTGTTCCGCGCGCGGGGTTATGACGCAACTTCCATGGAAGCGGTTGCCGGCGCAGCGGGCATATCCAAACGGACATTATATCTTCGGTATCGTTCCAAAGAGGCCCTGATAAAGGCCGTTATCGAAGATCGCGTTGCGCAATGGGCAAAGACCGCAAGTCTGAACGACATCGGTTTGAGCGATGATTTCAAGACCAGAATGGTTCAGCATGCCCGGACGCTGGCGCACGCCCTGGGCGACAAGGAAATCCGCGATTTTAGCCGCTTGGTAGATCAGATTTCGACCATATTCCCGGAATTCGCCAAATTCTTCTACGACGTTGGCTATCGATATGAGCTGGATTTTCTTGCGGCGGAAATTCGACGGGGAACGGCGAACGCCGGGGTCCCAGCCAAGAACCCGGAACGTGTCGCACAGCTATTGCTCAACATGATCATAGGATGGCGCAACACCGAAGATCGAATCCGTGAGCTTGGTGCAGCGGAAGTGGATGATTTCGCAGAATATGCGGTGAACTTGTTATTCTTCGGCCAGAACGCCTGGTAGCTGGAATGGCGAAATGGAGGCTTAGGCGATTCGCAATCACGCCAAATCCTGCGCTACAGGCAGGAAGGCGGTCACAAATGATTGTTTCGCCGAGATAAACTATCTCCGTTTGATTCATATCCGCACAATCATTCCCGATCTATCTGAACAACTGGCAATCAACTGGAGCAATCCCTCCAATAGCTATTGGGCAATTTGCCAAGGATAGACGTTTCGTTTTCCCGGCATAGCGTACGTCCATTCGTCGCACGAAGCGCTCCAATTGCCCGCACAATGCCCATGGTTTACGATCTGTTCATGTGCCAGAAAGGTGAGTCTGAACAGCAGGCCTCTCATGGCGCTTTTTCGCGGCGCCATGCGGCCCATCTTGCGAAGTTGAATGGAGGGGGTTCTGACAGCTGAATGCGCGATCACGCGGGCGGCAGTCGGACGAAAAGCTGCGGTAACGCAGGCCCGACTGATCGTATTTTTAAGGAGTAGCGTGATGAACATCATCTCTAAAAGCCCCAAATATCTTTTGATGCTTGCCCTGATGTCCGGGGCATCGTCGGCTAGCGTGTCTGCGCAGACACAGGACCCGCCTGGGGCCGACGTTTCGGCGACCGCATACATGCCCGCGGCCGAAGCCACCGAAGGGCCAGAGATCAAGGGCATCATTTCCGCGCGCAGCGGCGACAAGATGCAGGTAACGGCCGCCGACGGCACCAAATCCGTGGTCGTCATCAACGATGCCACCAAGATCAGTGCCAGCAAGGGCCTTTTCGGCCTCAACCGCAGCAGACTTGCCGCAACCTCGCTGCTCAACGGCCTGCCGGTTACCGTGAAGACATTGCAATCGGGCGGTGACCTTGTTGCCAGCCAGATCAAGCTTCAGAATAAGGATCTCAGGACCGCGTCCATGATCCACAGCGGCACAGCCCAGCAGTTTGACGAACAGACTGCGGCAACGGAGGCGCTGCGCGGTCGGATGGGTGAGATCGACCAGTATAATGTCAAAAGCACGACAAACGTGAATTTTGACACCGGCAAGGCCGTGCTGTCCGCTCAGGCGAAAAATGACCTCTGCGCCACCGCAGCCACTGCCGACGGGATGAGCAACGCCCTGCTGCTGATCGTGGGTTACACGGATTCGACCGGCGACGATGAATATAACCAGGTGCTTAGCGAAAAGCGGGCCGGTCGCGTCGTCAATTATCTTCAGCAGGCGTGTGGCTGGAAGCCCTATCGCATGCTGACCCCCACCGGCATGTCCGAAGCAGACCCTCTGGCGAGCAATGACACCGTGGAAGGCAAGGCGCAGAACCGCCGTGTTGCGGTGAATATCCTGGTCAGCAAAGGCCTTGACGGACTTTAAGACGCGCGGGGTGGGCTTTGCTCACCCCCGGTTTTCGGCTGGCGGCTATCAGCTGCTGCTCCCCTCAGATCACCCACTTCCCGCAGCAGGCGGAAAGGTGTAACGTGCCCCTATTGGCCATGAGGCGTTCCTCATGCCGAGACGATGCCCTGACGAGGCCTAAAAGCCCGCATCGCACCAGTCCCGACAGAGGGCAATGAAGCGTAAGCGTCCTTGGCGAACTTCGAAGGGAGAGCCGCCATGGCAATTACCCATCCAGGCGACGTGACATCGCCGAGCGATGAATTTGAAATTCGCACGATCGATCTGCACGACCTACGTATCGCTTTGCGGCAGGGATGGGAAGATTTTCAGGCCAAACGAGGCGATCTGATCTTCCTCGGCCTCATCTATCCGCTGGTCGTGCTGTTCGCGATATTGGCGGCCAGCCAGGTTTCCATATTGCCGCTGCTGTTTCCATTGCTCGCTGGGGCGGTGCTGTTCAGTCCGCCGCTCGCAAGCGGCTTCTACGAACTGGCACGCAGGCGGGAACAGGGGCTGGATTCCCGTTGGCGGCACTTCCTGGATGTTGTGCGGGGGCCATCCGCGCCTTCGCTGTTCGATCTTACCAGCGTGACGGCGATGCTTTTCCTCGGCTGGATCGGGGCGGCATGGTTCACCTATCAATGGACTGTCGGGCAACTAGGGCCGCAAGCGGTATCATCGGTTGGCGCGTTCCTGAACGCGGTGTTCGGCACGGCTGAAGGATGGAGCATGATCGTGATAGGCAACCTTCTTGGCCTGTGTTTCGCCATCGCGGCGCTGGCGATCAGCGTGGTGTCCTTCCCGATGATCGTGGACAAAAAGGTGAACTGGGGCGTCGCGATGCGCACGTCCATCCGCGTCGCGTGGAACAATCCGGTGACGGTCGCGGCCTGGGGACTGATCGTGGTCGCGCTCCTCATCCTGGGCGCGTTGCCGGGACTGGTCGGACTGGCGGTGGTGTTGCCGCTGCTGGGCTATGCGACCTGGCATCTCTACACCCGCGCGGTGGTGCGGTAACACGATATACAGGGCTTGGGTGAACGGTTCGAAGGCGCTCTACTGAGCGCCTTCGCCGCTATTTGTCGGCGGCGGCAGCGGTGGCGCGCCGTCGCCCAATGTCGCGAGATATCGGATCAGCGCCGCCCGGTCCTCCGGCTTGCGCAGTCCGGCAAAGCTCATCTTCGTGCCGGGCACATCGCGCGCCGGGGATGCGAGAAATTCGAACAGGTCATGATAGCCCCATGTCCCGCCATGCCCTTTCATCGCGGGCGAATATGCAAAGCCGGCGTGGGTTGCGACGCCGCGCCCGACCACATCCCACAGATTGGGGCCGATCCGATTCGGCCCGCCGCGCGTCAGGTCATGGCAGCTGATGCAAAGCTGCACCTTGGCCTTGCCGGTGTCCAGATTAGCGGAGGCAAGCAGCTTGCCCAGATCTACAACCGGCACGGCTGCTCCTTCAGCGCTGGTGGCAGATGGCATCGGTGCCTTCCCCTGCATTTGATGACGCCAGGCGATAACCCGGCTGGCCTCGCCCGGCGCGCCAAGGCTGGCGGGCCAGTCCCGCTGCACTTGCGCCATGTCGATGCGCGCGGGCGCGTCGTCAGGCGCATAGGCAAGGCCGCCTGCCTCTGCGTTCGAGTATAACTTCCCGGCAAACCAGTTAAGGCTCCACAGCGAAGTCGCCGCGCCCGCGACGCACAACCCTGTCACCAGCCAGCGCATGCGGATCATGGCTCAACCCCCTCCGCCCATGAAGATAGCGCGGGTCCACCAGGCATAGTCAGCTTCGATCGTCATGATCCGCACCAGTACCAGCAGCAGCAACGGCGGCACGAGGATGGCATAGATCAGCGACAGCCTTTCCCACGCCAGATGCATGAAGATCGACAGGATAAGCCCGGCCTTCAGCAGCATGAACAGGATGATCAGCGTCCAGCGGATGATCCCCTGCACATGCATATAATCGACCATGTAGGACATGGCGCTCAGCACGAACAAATAGCCCCAGACCTTCAGGTACAGGCTGATCGGATGCTGCCCCCCTTCATGGATGGTCGCGGACTTTGCAGCGGGGATGTCGTGCTTCATGGCGCTCACCACAGGTAGAAAAAGGCGAAGATGAAGACCCAGACGAGGTCGACGAAATGCCAGTAAAGTCCGGCAATTTCGACCGCGCTATAGTCGCCAGTCCGGTCATAATGGCCCCGCGCGACCTTTGACGCGACGATCAACAGCAGGATGACGCCGCAACTGACATGCAGCCCGTGGAACCCCGTGATCATGAAAAAGCTGGCGCCGAACTGTGGTGCGCCCATGGGGTTGCTCCACGGGCGCACGCCTTCATGGATCAGCTTGGTCCATTCAAATGCCTGCATGCCAAGGAAGGTCGCGCCGAACAGGGCCGTGAGCAGCATCAGCACCGCGGTTTTCCGGCGGTCGCGCCGATATCCGAAATTCACTGCCATCGCCATGGTGCCGCTGGAGCTGATCAGCACGAAGGTCATGATCGCGATCAGGACCAGCGGAATGGACTGCCCGCCGATCGTCAGGGCAAAAACCTCTGCCGTGTTGGGCCAGGGCGTGCTGGCCGACATCCGCATCGTCATATAGCCGGTCAGGAAGCAGGAGAAGATGAAGGTATCGGACAGCAGGAATATCCACATCATCGCCTTGCCCCAATGGGTATGGCGAAACACTTCCCTGTCGGCCGACCAATCGGACACAATTTCGCGCAAGGCGGGCGTGATGATTTCCCGATCTCGTTTGTCCGGCGTCGTCAGAGACATGGCGATACAGTCCCTTCCCGATGAGTTTCAGGTCGATACAAGCAGCCCGGCCAGCAATATCCAGATGACCAGAAGGAAATGCCAGTAGAGCGCGCACAAGCGGATATGGCGGATATTGCGCCCGATCAGCGCCCATCCCGCCGCGCCCAACCCGCCGATGATGTGCAGCCCGTGCAGCGCGGTTAGCAGGTAGAAAAAGGCATTGGCCGGATTGGCCGCCAGATAATAACCAGCCGCCTGATAATCGCGCCACAGCATCCACTGACCGATGAGGAAGCAAAGTCCCAGCGCCGCGCCTGCGATCGACGCCCGAACCACCCTGCCCTGCGTCCTCGCGCGCCGCGCAACTTCCCAGGCGATGCTGCTTCCCACCAGGACCGCGCTGTTGATCCACAATAGCGGAGGGTCGGGCATCGGCACCCAGTCACTGCCATCATGGCCCATCGCGCTATGCAGCCCCATGCGCATGACATAGGCCGCCGCCAGCAGTGAAAACATAACGCAGGCGACTGCGACATAGGCGGAAAGGCCCACCACCCCAGCCGATGGACGGTCCGGCGGCACATCCCGGTCGCTGGTCGGCTCCCAACTCTTTTCGGCAAGGCGCGCAAACAGGCTCATGCGCGCGGCTCCGTTTGCGGAATGAAATCCCTGGCCGCGCCCGGCACGCTATAGTCGTAGGCCCAGCGATAGACGACCGGCAGATGCGGTCCCCAATTGCCATGTTCGGGCGGCGTTTGTGGCGTCAGCCATTCCAGGCTGGCCGCACCCCATGGGTTGGGGTCGGCGCGCGGCCCCCGGAACAGGCTCCAGATCATGTTGAAGAAAAACAGCCCCTGCGCGACGAACACCACCAGCGCAGCGATGGTGATCCACTCATTCGCCATATGCACCGACTGCGGGATGAACGCCGTTTCGCCCAGCGCATAATAGCGTCGCGGCACCCCCAATATGCCGAGATAATGCATCGGCAGGAAAATCGCATAGACGCCCAGGAAGGTGATCCAGAAATGGAGCTTGCCCAGCGTCTCATTCCACATCCGCCCGAAAATCTTGGGATACCAATGATAGATCGCGCCAAAGATCACCAGCACCGGCGACACGCCCATGACCATGTGAAAATGAGCGACGACGAAGAATGTGTCGGACAACGGCACGTCAACGCTGACATTGCCCAGGAACAGCCCCGACAGCCCGCCGTGGATGAAGGTAAAGATAAACGCGATGGCGAACAGCATCGGCACGCGCATATGGATGTTGCCGCGCCACAGGGTCAGCAGCCAGTTATAGACTTTGATCGCAGTCGGAATGGCGATGATCAACGTCGATGTGGCAAAGAAGAACCCGAAATAGGGGTTCATGCCGCTGACATACATATGATGCGCCCATACGACGAAGCTGAGCGCGCCGATGATGACGATCGCCCAAACCATCATGCGATAGCCGAAGATATTGCGGCGCGCGTGGACACTGATCAGGTCGGACACGATGCCGAAGGCGGGCAGAGCGACGATATAGACTTCGGGATGGCCAAAGAACCAGAACAGGTGCTGGAACAATAGCGGGCTTCCCCCCTCCGTCGGCGTGATCCGCCCCATGCTCTGCATTGTCGGCATGAAGAAGCTGGTGCCAGCGAAATGGTCGAACAACATCATGATCGCCGCGACGAACAGCGCAGGGAATGCGAGCAGGCCCATGACTGACGCGGTGAAGATGCCCCATACCGACAGCGGCATCCGCATCAGAGTCATGCCCCTGGTCCGTGCCTGCAACACTGTGGTCACATAATTGAGGCCCCCCATGGTGAAGGCCGCGACGAAGATGGCCAGGCTGACCAACATGGTCGCGATGCCCCACTGATGCCCCGGCGTCCCCTCTGTAATCGCCTGCGGTGGATAGAGCGTCCATCCCGCCCCCGTCGGCCCGCCGGGCACGAGGAAGCCGATGACCAGCACGATTACCGACAGCAGATAGAGCCAGTAGCTGAGCATATTGACGAACGGGAACACCATGTCCCGCGCGCCGATCATCAGCGGGATCAGGTAATTGCCGAACCCGCCCAGCAGCAGCGCAGTCAGCAGATAGACGACCATGATCATGCCGTGCATCGACACGAACTGTAGATAATTGTCCGGCTGGATGGACGGGAAAAGTCCGGGGAAGCCCAGCTGCAAACGCATCAGGGCGGACAGCACCAGCGCCACCAGCCCGATCGAAATGGCGGTCACGCTATATTGGATCGCAATCACCTTATGATCCTGGCTCCAGACATATTTGGTAATCCAGCTGCGGGGATGATGCAGCGGGCGCAGGTCGTCGGCCAGTGTCGTTGCCATCAGCGAATGCTCCGGGTGGCAGATATGGTGCAGGCATTGGCCTTGAGCAGCATGATCGATACGGCTGCCTTGGGCATGTCGGCCAGGATCTGGGAAAAACTCGTCTGCTGCGCCTGCCACTCCGCAAAGGCTTTGGGCGTTTCCACCACCACCTTGCCGCGCATTTCATGATGGCCGGTCCCGCAAAGTTCCGCGCACAGAATATCGTACGTGCCCACCTTCGTCGGCGTCATCCAGAAATAGGTGACGATGCCCGGAACCAGATCCATCTTTGCCCGGAATTCCGGCACGTAGAAATCGTGCAGCACATCCTTGGACCGGAGCACGATCTTCACAGGCTTCCCCATCGGCAGATGAAGGTCGCCCGCCTCCACCAACAGGTCGTCCCGGCCATAGGGGTCGAGCGGATCGAGCCCCAGCACATTATCAGGACTGACATATTTGACAGCGGCGGCCCCCAGCACGCCATCGGGTCCGGGGTAGCGGAACGCCCATTGCCATTGCTGCCCGACCGCCTCGACGATCGCCGCTTCCTTGGGCACGGACACATATTTGGCCCATGCCACCAGCCCCGGTGCCAGCATCCCGGCGATGCCGATCGCCGTCCAGAATGTCAGCCGCTTTTCAAGCGTGGCATTTTCCGGCTCATAATGCGCCTTGTGCCCCGGCCGGTTGCGGTAGCGCACAAGCACCCCGGCCATGAACAGGTTGAGCAGTATGAATGCGACCGCGCAAATCCACAGCGTCACGTCCAGCGCGGAATCGATGGAACCCCAATTGGAAGCGATCGGCGTGCGCCACCAGGGACTGAACAAATGAAAGGCGACCGAACCAAGCACCAGCAAGGCGATGGCGACCGCAATCGGCACAGGCCCTCTCCCATCATGATGGTGACCCTGGCCGCTTTCCCGGCCATTCTTTCGAGTCGCCACTGGAACAATTCTGCAACAGCCTATCGGATAATGAAAAACTTCGCAAAGCAGATGGTGCTGTCGCGCCATGCTGTTCGGACTTGCACGCCTCTCAATCCAAGGGACTCAGCAGGATTTCCTTATCCGTCTGCCGCACGATCTTTAGATCGAAGAACGCGCAAAGGGCCTTTGCAAACGCGTCCATCTGTCCGGCCCTGAAACTGCCTTCAAGCTGTTTGGAACCCAATGCGGCATCCACCAGCCGGATTTTGCGCGCGGAATAGCGATTGGCCTCAGCGATCGCATCGGCGACGGATGCATGGGTGAATTCCAGACGCCCTTCGCGCCACGCGGTCATGCTTGCGGCATCGACCACGCTGGGCCGTCCCATCGCGCCGTCCGCCGTCATGGTGATCTGCTGGCCCGGCGAAAGCATAGCGCGCTGAGGCTTTTGGCGTCCCTGGGCATAGGAGGTCTCGACGGATACGCGACCATGAACCAAGGTGACGCTGCGATCCCTACCCAACGCCGAAACATCGAAATCGGTGCCGATGGCGGTGACCGTCATCATGCCACTGGTGACACGGAAGGGACGTTGCGGATCATGTGCGACCGCAAAACTGGCACGCCCCTTCAGCAGGACCAGGCGTCTTTCATCGTCGGTAAGGCGGACCGACACGGCGCTGTCAGTATCTAGCTTCACATGCGAGCCATCGGCTAACGCGATCTCCTTGCGCTCTCCCACCAGCGAAGCGATGACTTCATCCGAAGACGGGGACGGCAGGAAGATGGCGAAGAAGGCGACAGCCGCCGCTGCGCAAACACCGGCAGCAAATGCGCGCGGCCACAGCCATTCACGAAAAGCGTGCCATTTGGCCCGCCGCCGCTCCAGCGCATCGACATGATTGCGCGCTTCGACAATCGGTGGACTGTCACGAAGGGCAACCAACAGGTCCTGCAGCATCGCATCATGCTGACCCATCGGTGAGGAGGGGGGCGTTTTCATGGCCGCGGCCCTCCTTCGGCTTCTTCCAGCCGCATTCGGCAATGGGCCAGCGCCAGGCGGATATGCTTTTCGACCATGGATATGCTGATGCCCAAACGTTCCGCGATGTCCGATTGGTGAAGATTGTCGATACGGTGCAGCATCAAGGCGGCCCGGCGCTTGACCGGCAATTCCGCCAGCGCCCGTTCTATGATTTGCAGTTGCTGGCGCGCGATCATCGCCCGTTCCGCCGAAGGTTCAGGACTGGCGATGTCCGTTGCAGGAATATCGCGTTCCCATCGGTTGCGCACCGTGAACTGGCGCGACCTGTCCTTGACCAGATTAGTGGCGGCCACACGCAAAAAGCCTGTCGCGTCGCGGATCGGCGTTCGTTCCGCCGTTTGCGCCAGCCGGGCATAAGCGTCCTGAACGATGTCATTGGCTTCATCGCCGACGTGGAAACGCGCACGGACGAAACGCATGATCCTGGCATAATGCCTGGTGGCTTCAGCCATATAGGACACAACGACAGGATTCTCATCCGCGATCGTCGGACTCACGCGCTCAGCAGGCGTCATCACATGCCCCGACACTATGCTCTCCCTGCGACCAAACATCGGTCAAGTCCGGGGCGCAGTCAATCTTCCTGCCCTGGATAAGGCTGCGGTGAAAAAAATTGCAGCGCGGATTGCGGATTGTTCGTTGAGCCGCGTCCTCTTCAATAGACCAACTATGTGGGGACAATGATCCGCACAAAAATAGAGAGGGGATAATATGAGGGGATTCCGAAAGCTGGCCCTGTGCGCAAGTGTCGCAGTGGTTACCGCATCCGCCATACCATGCGGCGCGGTCGCCGCGCAGGTGACCCAGGCACCGCGCAGCTTTTTCATCGAAGCACAGCCGCTCGGCACAGCACTCAAGACTTTTGCGCGCCAATCGGGCGTTCAGATACTTTTTTCCGGCACTGACGTGTCAGGCAAGACGGCCCGTCCGTTGAAGGGAAGTTTCGTAGCATCCACGGCGCTTGACCGGTTGCTGGCCAATAGCGGCCTGCGCGCGATCAACGTAGGTCCCGATGTGATCGTGTTGCGCCGCGCGGATGTTCCGGGTCCCGTCGATATCAACGCCTTCACGCCGTCCCAACAGGAAGCGCTGCCGGTCGCGACCCCTCCGCTCGCCAGCCAGGACGAAAGTCAGCCCGGATCCCAGGACATTGTCGTCACCGGCTCGCTGATCCGTCAGTCGTCCACCGCCACGCCGCTCAGCGTCATCGACAGCAACACGCTGCAGGCTCGGGGCGTCACCAATGCGGCGGACCTTGTTCGCATCCTGCCCGCCAACGCCGGTTCGGAAGCCCAGATCGACCAGCTTAACCAACCGCTGACCTCCGGCACCGCACAGTTCAACCTGCGCAATCTGGGCCTGGGTTCGACGTTGGTGCTGGTCAATGGCCGCCGCCAGACATTGAGCGCCGTAGCCGCGACGGATGGCAGCACCTTCACCGACATCAATTCGATCATGCCGCTAATCGCGCTCCAGCGGGTGGAAGTGGTGAAGGATGGTGCCGCCGCAACCTATGGTTCGGATGCCGTGGCCGGGGTCGTCAATTTCATCACCCGCAAATCCGTCGATCGCCCCGAATTTTCAGGCCGGGTGAATTTCATGGACGGCGCGCAGCAATATAATCTGGAAGGCATTGCCGGTTTCAAGATCGGTCAGGGTAATCTCGTGGTCGCCGGCTCCTATTATGAAAGCACCCGGCTAGCGACCAATGAACGCAGCTTCTCACGCGCGCGGACCTTCGGACGCCCGTCATGGCATTCGGTGTCCAGCTTTGGGCAGCCCGGCTCTTATTTCGTGCCGTCCCAGAACCGGTTCGTACCCGATCCAGACTGCACCAACGCCGCCTTTCCCGACAGCTACATGAACTCACCAGCCGACAGCTTTTGCCGTTTCGATTTTTCCGATTTTTTCGATCTGATCCCCAAGGAACGCCGGGCGCAGGTCTTTTCGACGTTCAACATGCCGGTGGGCGACGCGGTTACGCTCAATCTTGAAGCGGGCTATGCGAACACCTATTCGGTGACGACATCGTCGCCATCCTTTCCCATCCTGGCAGTCACGCCGGTCGTTCCCGCCAGCCACCCCGACAATCCCTTTGGTGAGGATGTGCGGTTTCGCGGACGCCTGCTGGGGGCCAGCTACGGCCCATCCATCGCGACATTCAACTATGACACGTTCCGCTTCGCCGGTGGCCTTGAAGGTCCCCTTGGCGGTAGCTGGCATTGGGCCACCAACGCCACCTATAGTCAGCAGAAAGCGCGCTATAACAAGCCCGACACAATTGCTTCCGCTTTGAACAACGCGCTCAACGGGCTGGGCGGTGCCGGATGCGACCCGGCCACGGGCACGCCGGGCGTAGGGCCATGCCAATATTATAATCCTTTCGGATCGGCCACGACCGGAACGGGCACGGCCAACAGTCCTGAACTTATCAAAAGCATGATCGGCTATTCCGACCTGCGCGGCAAAACCAGCCTCTTCACGGCGGATGGCGTGATCACCGGCAATCTGTTCGACTATTCGGGCGGCACGATCGCGGCGGCCTTTGGCGTCCAGTATCGCCGCAGCACTTTCCGTCATGACTGGGGCGACCTTGTCAACGCGGGCGAACTGATCACGCTGGGGCAGGCACCCGACTTTTCCGGCGATCAGGAAAACATCTCTGCCTTTGGCGAGCTGAAGGTGCCGTTCGGCGATCGGGTGGAAGCCCAAATATCCGGGCGTTATGAAAAATATCTCCACAGTTTCGGCAATTTCAGCCCGAAGATCGGCCTGCTTGCCCGGCCGATCGATGAAGTCTCTCTACGGGCATCCTTTGGCAAGGCATTCCGCGCCCCGTCCGTCTACCAGCAAGTGGCGGTACAGTCGGCCCAGCCTTCAGTCAGTGACGGGGGCACCTTTGTCTTCGTCAATACCCAAACCTTCGGCAACCCAAATCTGGACCCGGAAAAATCGACCAATTATAATCTGGGTGCGACGCTGCGGCCAGTACGCGGGCTTGAACTGGGGATCGATTTCTACAGCTTCAAATATAAGGATCTGATCGTCAAGGAAAACGCCCAGGCCATCATCAACCAGGCGCTGGCGGATACTGCTGGGGGTCTGACCGGCACTGACGCGCAATCCCGCGTGGTGCGGGACATCAACGGCACGTTGCAACTTGTCCGCCTCAGCTTCATCAACGCCTCGTCGGTAAAGACCCAGGGCATCGACGTCACCGCACGCTACACGCTGGATACCGACATCGGTACGTTCAACGTCAACGCGGCGTGGACGCATATCAGCAAATATGACATCCGCCTTGCGCCGGGATCGGCTGTGCTTGATGGGGTCAATAGCGTGAACTTCAACAATCTGGGCCGCTCATTGCCGCGCGACCGGGTGGAATATGGCCTGTCCTGGCAGAAGGATGCACACCGCCTGACAGTGCTGGGTCACTATGTCTGCGGCTATGACAATGATCGCACCGGCATCACCCGGACCCGGATCAAATCACAGAACACGTTCGACGTTGAATATAGCCTGTCTCTGGACGGACTGCTGGGGATGGGTGCCACCCAGCTCAGTGTCGGCGCGGTCAATATTTTCGACCGGGATCCCCCGTTGGCGCAGTTGAACCTCGGTTTCGATCCGATCGTGCACGATCCACGTGGTCGCGTTATTTCCGTCGGGTTGAGGCAGGGATTCTAACCTTCACCACTTGATCCCACTGGCCGGGGACTTATTCCCCGGCCCAACCGTCATGTCGCACAGGAAAGGAAAGGAATAGCTTGTCCAAGGATCATGGCGCATCCGGCCAGGGATTGTCCAACCGGCAGGCCAATTATGCGCTGGCGGCATTCCTGCTCGCCTATGTGCTGTCCTTTGTCGATCGCCAGATCCTCAGCCTGATGGTCGACCCGATCCGGCGCGACCTTGACATCAGCGACCTGCAAATGGGCCTTTTGCAGGGAATGGCCTTTGCGCTGCTCTATGCCATTCTAGGCGTGCCGGTAGGCTTGTTGGCCGACCGCTGGCCGCGCAAGTGGATCATCACCGTCGGGGTTGCGTTCTGGAGCGCGGCGACTGCCCTGTGCGGCCTCGCCAGCAATTATTCAATGCTGTTCGCCGCGCGCATGGCGGTAGGCATGGGCGAAGCCACGCTTTCTCCTTCGGCGCACTCCTTCCTCAGCGACGCCTATCCCCGGCACAAACTGGCGCGTGCGATGGCCATCTATACGTTGGGCATCACCATAGGCGGCGGGCTGGCGCTGATGATCGGCGGGGCCGTGATCGACCTCATCGGCACGCGCCACACGGTCAGTCTCGGCATGTTCGGCACGATGCGATCGTGGCAGGCTAGCTTTCTGATCGTCGCCAGTCCCGGCATTATCGTCGCGGTCCTGGTCGCATTGGTCCGGGAACCATCCCGTGGCAGGAACCAGACGCCAGCGATGATAGCGATAGGGCATCAGGCAAAAGCGGCGGACATTGGCCTGCGGGCAATGTTCACCCATTTCGCCAGCAACCCCAAGGTCTTCGCCAGCATATATGTTTCCTCCTGCCTGCTTGGAGTCATGGGTTATGGAATGACCGCCTGGTATCCGTCGCTGCTGATCCGCAATTTCGGCCTGTCTCCGGGCGAAGCCGGGCGATATCTGGGCCTCATCTTCCTGATATTGGGAAGCGCTGGAACTGTCTGTGGAGGGCTGCTGTCGGAACGGATGGCGCTGCGCGGTCGACATGACGCCAATCTGCGGGTTGTTGCCATGGCCGCCGCAGGAACCGCGATCCCCGCGACACTCGCGCCGCTGATGCCGTCCCAATGGGCGGTGCTGCTGCTGTTCGCACCGGCCTGTTTTTTCTTCAATTCCTATTTCGGCTGTTCCGTCGCCGCGCTGCAACTGGCCACGCCCCCGCGCATGCGCGCGACCAATTCCGCATTGTTCCTTCTGGCCAATGCGCTGATCGGTCTTACTGCGGGGTCCGCGATTATCCCGTTGCTCGACAGCCTATTCTTCGGCGGGAATGGCAATATCGCCCTACCGCTAGCATTGGTCGCAGCGATCGCCAGTACGACCGCCGCCGCCATAGCCTTCACAGGATGCCGCGCCTACGGCGAACTGGCGAACGCTCAGACCTGATGAAAGAGCGCGGGCCGCCGATCATCATATGCTTGCCCCCTCGTTCCGTGATGGGACGGATGATGCCCTCAACAAGGGCATCGATCTTAAAATCCGTAGCTTAACGTCACGCGAAAGTTGCGCGGCTCACCGTAGATATAACCGCCAAACCAGGAATTTGTATTGTAGTAGCTCTTGTCGAAAATGTTGTTGACGTTGACCTGGACCGAAACCTGATCGGTCAGATCATAAGCTGCCATCAGGTTCATGAGCCAATAGGCTTTCTGCCCCACTCGCTCGGTTTCGCCGGTGGCGGGGTTTGGTGCCGTTTGGGGCGGGCGACTTTCCCAGCGAGCCGAACCGCCAAGGCTGAAGCCGTCGAGCGCGCCGCTGAATTCATATTTCGTGGCCATGCGGAATACCTTCCGCGGCTGATGCGCCTGGACATCGATGCCGTCGGCGTCCTTCGCCTTGAAGTGGCTCCACCCCATGCTGACGTTCCAGCCGGGCAGCAATTCGCCCTGCGTTTCGAGTTCATAGCCCTTTGAAACCGTGGCATCTGCCGGACGAGAAGCAACTTCAACCGTGCCCGGGACGACATAGGGACGCCCTGTGTCAGGATCGATCGCAGTTTCGGGGACCGCAAAATTATTCTGCTCGATGCGGAAGATAGCGGCCGACACGCGCAGCTTTCCATCCATCAGGTCCGCCTTCAGGCCCGCTTCATAATTATTGCCTTCCAGAGGATCGAGATAGCGGCCATTGCGATCCCGTTTAGCCTGTGGATTGAAGATGCTGGTATAGCTTGCATAGGCGGACAGATATTCGTTGAAGTCGAATATGATGCCCGCATAGGGCGTGAACACATTCTTTTTCTTAATTTCATATGCTTCCAGCGTGCCGAGCGACAATTCCTCATTCCGGGTCCAGCTGCTCAAACGCCCGCCGGCGATCAGTTTCAGGCTGTCCAGCAGCTGGAAACGCGTCACCCCGTAAATGGCGCTCTGTTTCGTCGTGCCGAAGCCGCTCATGCGATAACGGTCGCCCCAAATGGGTTCGGGATAGCTGCCGTCCCAATCGTTGAAGTTACCCACGGGGGCGACCGATGCGGGATCGGGATCGCGATTGGTCCAACCGTTCTTCAGATGGTTGTACATCGCGCCGACGACAAGTTGATGCTGGCGGCCGAAGAGGCTGTAATTGCCCTTGAGCTGGAGATTGAGGTTCCACTGCTTGGGCTTCGCCAGATACCAATAGGGCCAAACGTTCATGCCGATGCCGGTGACACGATCCGGGGTGCCCGATAGCCAGATCAGCTTGGAGTCTTCGGTCTGGCTGAAATAGGAGACATCCCCCTTCAACTGCCAGCTTTCGCCCAGATCCTGTTCGATCGTCAGGAAGGCGGACTTTTCGACGGTGTCCCATTCATTCCACTTGGCACCGGTCGTCCTCGAACGGGACCATTGTGCGACCGATCCGTCGGCATACCAATAGGGCAACTGCGCCCACATCACGCCGTTGCGCTCGTCCCGCTGATAGCTCGCACCCGCGCGAAGCCGCGTGCCCGGTCCCAGATCGGCTCCGATCACGCCATAGAGGGTGAGGCCCTTGCTGCTCTCCAGATCGACAAATGCATCCTGGCGATAAACTTCAGCGGCAAAACGCGCCCGTATCGACCCGTCACTGGTCAATGGCGTGCTGATGTCAGCCGTGGCGGAAAGATGATCCCAGGACGCGGCTTCCAGGGTCATCGTGCCGGTCAATTCCCGAGCGTCTGCCTGCCGACGTACCATGTTGATCGACGCCGAAGGCTCGCCCGCACCCTGTAGCAGCCCCGCCGAGCCACGAACGACTTCGACCCGGTCGTAGATGACCGTGCTGCTTTCCTCCAGTCCGATATTGCCGGTAGCAAACGGCAAGCCATCAAGCTGGAAATTAGTAATGTCGAAGCCGCGAGCGGACAGGAGATTGCGGCCACGGTCCACCCGCTTGACGGACAGACCGGTAGTATATTCGAGTACATCGGCGATGGTGGACGCGGCCTGATCGTCGATCTGCTCGCGGGTGATGATGGTGATCGACTGCGGCGTCTCGCGCGGCGTCAGGTCCAGGCCGGTGGCGGCGCTGTTCCGATCTATGCCGCTGCCATAGACGACGATGGTGTCGTCCTTTGCTTCGCTTCCCGCCTCCTGCTTCGGCGCGTTTTCATCAACCTGCGCGAACGCTGGAGCGGACAGGAAGGTCGCTGCCAGCAGGGTGACCCTGAAGGCCGGAAGAAAAGAACGAACCATGGATACCCCCCAAAATGCGCCTCGATCAGGACAGCGTCAGTCCCGTATCTCAAGTTAAGAATGATATGCAATAGCCGTTGTGGATCATTCGCGACTGACGCGCGCATCCTCAGGACCGAAACGGCGCAAGGCTCGGCCCGTAAACTGCTTGGCTGCGCTTATTAGAGCGCGCTGCGTTAGATCTGACGCAGGTCGCGCGCTCTAGTTGTTTGTTGTCGCATCGTTTTTTGCGGAA
>CBFHAG010000025.1:0-39746 GCA_965653535.1 uncultured Sphingobium sp. | reverse complement strand
CGACTTGACGGATTTCGTTTCTCGGTCGATCCGGCTACGCGGCATCAGGACAGAAAGATGCTGCTGGCGGCGGCTGAACGCCGCCTTGGAAGGATATTGCGAGTGAAGGCTGACGAATTGCTGGGCGCGCCCGATACCGATTTCGCGCTCATGGACGAAGCGGGACAGGCGCCAGGCCTGTCCTGGCAAGGCAACATCGTTGCGACGTTGCTGTCAGGCCCTTCGTTGCTGTCGCCCGAAATCCGGCTTGATCGCGCGCTTCTGACATTGGGTCAGGATGTGCAGAAGCAGGTTATCGCGCGTGTTTCGACATGGTTCGAAGCCCAGAAGGAAAAACATCTGCTCCCACTCGTGAAGATGGTGGCCAGTTCATCCGAGCCGGAAGTTCCTGCGGTCGTCCGGGCGGTCTTTGCCCAACTGGCCGATGCGGGCGGGGTCATTGCCCGCACAGATCTCGATTCGGCGCTGGGACATCTGGACAAGGATCAGCGGCACCTGCTCCGCCGCGCGGGTATCGATATCGGGGTGCTCGACATTTATCATCCCGGCCTACTGAAGCCCGGCGCTGCGCGATGGCGCGCTGCTCTGCTTGCGGCCAGGCTGGCCAAGCCGTGCCTTCCCCTGCCCCAGCCTGGACTTACCCTGATCAAGGCGGGCGACAAGTCTGAACAGATGGGCGCGCGCATCGCTGGTTTCCGTGGCTTTGGCGAACAGATGCTGCGCATCGACATGGCCGAACGCATGGCCCGCACGGCGCATGAGGTCATTGCAAAAGGGGAAGCCTTCACGGCCCAAAGCCCCCAGATCGTCTCCCTTGGGCTGGATGAGGCGTCCTTCCTGCAACTAATGCGCCTTTCCGGGTTCCGCCCGATGGAAGCCACAACGGAAGGTGGCGCGAACTGGGCATTCCGTGGGCGGCAGAAGGCCCGTTCCGACCAGCAACAACCGCGCGGACAAGGCAAGCGCGCCGCCCCCGTCCGGGGCGGACAGGCTCGCGCCGCTCCTGCGTCATCGCCTGCCCCCCTGGGCAATCACGCCTTTGCCGGGCTTGCCGACCTGCTTGGTCGCAATGGCTGACGCGCCGACGCCTGGAGGCCATGGCCCCAGCCTGCGCATCGACAAGTTCCTTTGGTTCGCCCGGCTGGCGCAGAGCCGGTCTGTTGCCCAGAAGCTGGCAGAAGATGGCCATATCCGCCTGAATGGCCGACGCATCGAACGCGCCCACGCCCCGGTTCGCATGGGCGACCTCATCACCTTTCCCCACCCCAGCGGCGTGCGGGTCGTCCGCATTATCCAGTTGCCGGGGCGGCGCGGTCCGGCTGTCGAAGCCCAATGCTGTTACGAGGAACTGAAGCTGGGCGATTAGGCGGACAAAAATATCCTCATTGACCTTCGCGCGCGCCGGGCATAGCAGGGCCGCCGCTGTCCAATCCCTATTGAGTGCTGACCCATGACCTATGTCGTGACCGACAATTGCATCCGCTGCAAATATATGGATTGCGTTGAGGTTTGCCCCGTAGACTGTTTCTACGAGGGCGAGAACATGCTGGTCATCAATCCCAACGAATGCATCGACTGCGGCGTTTGCGAACCGGAATGCCCCGCCGAAGCGATTTTGCCGGATACGGAAAATGGCCTTGAAAAATGGCTGGAGTTGAACACGAAATTTTCCGCCGAATGGCCTAACATCACCGTCAAGGGCGAGGCTCCGGCCGACGCCGACGACATGAAGGGCGTGGAAAACAAGCTGGAGCAATTCTTCTCGCCGGAACCCGGTTCGGGCGATTGACAACTGAGGCTGGAGGGCATTGATCTGCCGATAAATTGCCTTCCGCGTCCCTGTTTACCCCACCTCCAAAAGCTAGGCATTGCGCATCATTCCGTCCTCCGCCGTTCGATATTGTGGCGGGGGTGGAATTTTTGTTACGAATCTGCTAAAACAACGGTGAAAGACGGATAGGTCGCATCCGTTCTGGAGAATTCGCCCAATGTCCTCACGGTAGCGCCGTGGGCCTTTCGCTGTGCCGCACTTTGCGCAACTGGTCCCTACGGTCGCCGTCTCCGTTCAATTAGAAAGGTTACAAATGGCTGCCAAAGCGCTGTCCTTTGATGTTGGTGATTATGTCGTTTATCCCAAGCACGGCGTCGGCCGCGTGGTGGAGCTTCAGAAGGAGCAGATTGCGGGCATGGAGCTTGAGCTTTATGTCCTGCGCTTCGAAAAAGAACGCATGACCCTCCGCGTGCCTACCAATAAGGCGGAAGGAGTCGGCATGCGCAAGCTGTCCTCCAACAAGACCCTGGAAGAAGCGATCGAAACGCTCAAGGGTAAGCCCAAGGTAAAGCGCACCATGTGGTCGCGCCGCGCTCAGGAATATGAAGCGAAGATCAATTCGGGCGATCTGGTGTCGATCGCCGAAGTGACGCGCGACCTGTTCCGGGCTGATGATCAGCCGGAACAGAGCTATTCCGAACGGCAGATTTTCGAAGCCGCTTCCAGCCGTCTGGCACGCGAACTCGCCGCCATGGAAGAGACGGACGAGCCGAGCGCACTCAAGAAGATCCTGCGGATTCTGAACGAAGCTGCACCCAAATATGTGAAGGTTGAAGCCTGAACAATTTTGGTTGAGCCTCCAACGGCTCACTGAGCAAGGAAAGAGCGCCTCAGCGGGCGCTCTTTTTTTTCGTGAATGAAGCTCTCTCCATCCAAGGCCTTGCTGATCGCCTCCGAAAAGGTCAGCCCTTCGGCTCTACCGGGACGAATGCGCCTTTCGCCCGGTCCTTCACCACCTTGTCAGCCTGAAAAACCGATCCACTCATGGTGATGTAGACGCCAGGCGCAGCGGTCTGCACCGTGGCGAACGCCATGCCCAGATTGAAGCTGGCGTCGCTCTCGCCAAAACGCGCGGGGGCCAGCGCGCCCACCAGCACAATCGTCTTGCCCCCAATTGCGCTTAGCAGCTTGGACGTATCCGTCATGGTGTCGGTGCCATGGGTAATGATGATATGGCTTTCAGGAGCCGCAGCAACCCGGTCACGGATCTTCGCCCGGTCAGCATCATCCAGGTCCAGGCTGTCCTTACGAACGACTTCTTCAACGCGGAACGGGCGCTTGACGCGCGCAATGTCCAGCAGCTTGGCCATCACGGTTTCGCCAACCTGATAATCCGACAGCGCGTCGAAGTAGATCTTGTCGATCGTGCCACCCGTGGTGAGGATCAGGATCGGCGTATCGGCAGGCAGCATAAGACAGCTCCGCACTGAAATATGGAACGGCATCGGGCAGCGTCGATCACCAGCGCTGCGACCATCCCACTAATCTAACCGCCTCGCGCTATGACTTCACCATGGTCGCGCGTCGCGGTGAGGGTATCGACCATGAGCTTGAGCAGCCTGTCGTCGGCGTCCAGAACATTCAGGCCCTGCCGCGTCATACCGCCAGGACTTGCCACACGATCGGCGAGGACGCCGGGACTATCCGTAGCGCGCCTGGCCATTTCTGCCGATCCACAAACGGTGGCCAGCGCCATGCGGGCGGCTTGCTCAGCCGGTAATCCGATGGCCTCCCCCGCCCGCGCGAATGCGTCGATGAAGCGGAACAGGAAAGCCGGCCCACAACCCGACAGGGCCGTGACTTCATTGAACTGGCCTTCATCCAGAATATTTTCGGCCAACCCCAACGGAGTCATGAGAGCATCGACAGCATCATAAGCCGCAGCCGAGGTCGCCTCATCGGCACACAGCCCGATTACGCCTCCACCGATACCCACCGGCAGATTGGGCATGGCGCGCACGATGTCGCGTACGGCTGGAAAATGGGAACGCAAATCAGCGATAGGCGTGCCTGCAAGGATCGATACAAGGCAGATGTCAGCATTACAAATCGGTGCCAATGATGCCGCCACGTCGACCAGCTGATAAGGCTTGATACCCAGCAGGACGATCGATCCGACCGGGAGAGAGGCGGGATAATCCGTCACCACCCGGACGCCATCGGCCACGGAACGGCCACTGGGCCGCAAGACCGTTACTCTCGCCGGATCAAGGCCGCAGGCAAGCCAGCGGGCGAGCATCTGCCCGGCCATGTTGCCGCAACCGACAAGGAAAAGATGAGCGGGCCAGGTGGTGGACATCCAGATCAGGCTTCGCCGCGCGTTTCGATGAGGCTGGCGGAGATCGCCTCGGTCGGGCTCTTGCCGCCCCACAGGACGAACTGGAATACCGGATATATGCGTTCGCACTCATCAATCGCGGTTTCGACCAGCAGTTGCGCCTGATCCAGGGTCAGCGTGCCGCCCGCTCCCAGCAGCGCGCCATGGCGGAACAATATGATCCCGCTGGACGACCACAATTCGAAATGACCGAGCCAGAGCTGTTCATTGATCAGGCCCAGGGTTTCGTAGATCGCGGCGCGCTTTTCATCGCTGACCCTGATGTCGGGCAGCGCAAGCAATTGCAGCACCTGATCTTCGTCCCGCCAGATTCCACGTAACTCATATTGCGCCCAGGAACCCTGGGTACTCGCGACAATTTCATCCTCGCCTACCTGTTCGAAGCTCCATCCATTCGCTTCGAAATAGGCGGCCAGCATATCAATCGGTGCGGCCTCCTGACCGCCATTTTCATATTCGTCGCTGTCCATCATCGGCTGGCCTTAGAGCATTTCCCGATCGAGAGGAAACCGATCGAATCGGGAAAATGCTTGAAACCTGTGGATCGTTGCAGAAATCAAATGGACAGGTGGAAGCTCCTGTTACTGGGCGTCAGCCGATTTTCCCTTCGATGGCCGGACCGTCTTGGTAACCGGTTCAGCCGAGCGACCTTCCAACGCATCGATTCGAGCTTTCAACAGCTCCACTTCCTCACGCGCTGCTGCGGCCATCGCCTTGACCGCATCAAATTCGTCGCGGCTGACGAAATCAGCCCCGCCAATCCATTGCTTGGCTTTTTCCCGCGCGTTGGTTTCAAATTCACGGCTCATGCCGGCGACAGTCCCGGCGGCACCGTTCACCAGCTTGGCAAGGTCGTCGAAAAAGCGGTTTTCGCTCTGCATGGTCCTGTATCCTGTCTTGCAAGGCGCATGGAAAGCGCCGTTAGGCTATATCTGGGCCTTGAGCGCGGGCGCGACAAGGGTCTCCGCTTCGGGATTGAGCCGCCCGATCTCATAATTAAGCAGCGAGGCAAAGGCCAGCCAGGCCAGATAAGGCAGCAGCAGCACGCCCGCCGCGGGCCTGATCCTCCAGAAAAGGAAAGTGGTCGCGATCACGGTGACGATCAACAGCAGGATCAGGATGAAGGCGTTGTCCACCTGATGCGCGCGGAAGAACAGCGGCGACCAAAGCAGGTTCATCACCAATTGGGCTAGAAAGAGCACAATGGCAATTCCCCGCCCCCGCGATCCTCGCGCGTAAATAATCATCGCCAGCGCCAGGCCCATGAGAATGTAGAGGATAGTCCAGGCAGCACCAAACGCCCAGCCCGGAGGCATGAAGGCGGGCTTTTCCAGCGCGTCGAACCAGCGATTGCCATAGCCGCTATTCGCCACGCGACCGGACATAAAGCCCAGGAAAAGGATGGCGGGAACGGTGACCAGCGCCCAGCGCAAATAGGCAAGTCGTAGCTGACCAGGGGACGCGATCTCGTTCATCGGCAGGTCGACTCCACTAATCCTCACTCACGGCTTTGGGCGAATCCTTCAGTGCCGATTCAAGCCGCCTGCCGACGGTTTGCGGTGAAACGGTTCGCCCCGCAACCCGCGAATAAAGGATCGGGATCAGGAACAGCGTGATCAGCGTCGCCAGTGACACGCCGGATACGACCACGACCCCAATCGACTGGCGCGCAGCCGCGCCCGCGCCACCCCGGATGACCAGGGGGAGCGCTCCGACCACCGTTGCGATGGACGTCATCAGGATAGGGCGCAGACGGCGTGCGGCTGCCTGCCGGATGGCCTGGGCAACATCCTTCCCCTCGTCGCGCAGCTGATTGGCGAACTCAACGATCAGAATGCCGTTCTTAGCCGCCAGGCCCACCAGCATGACAATGCCGATCTGACTGTAAAGGTTGATCGACCCGCCGCTTAGAGCCAGCCCCAGCACACCGCCCGCCACCGCCAGAGGCACCGTGGCGATGATGACGCCGGGATGGACGAAGCTTTCGAACTGGGCGGCGAGCAACAGGTAGACGATCAGAATCGTCAGGCCGAACACCAGCCAGATGGACCCGCCCGTTTCCTGCAACGACTGGCTTTCGCCGCGATAGCCGATGGCGAGCACTTCAGGCGACTGGCGCGCCTGACCTTCCAGATAGGTCAGCGCTTCGCCCAGCGAATAGCCCGGTGCAAGCCCAGCCGTCAAAGTGATGGCCCGCAACTTGTTGTAGCGGTTGAGCTGACGCGGCCCGGCGACTTCGCGCACAGTCACGACCGCCGACAGCGGCACCAGCGCGCCTGTGCGAGTGCGTACCTGAATGCGTTCCAAGTCGGCAAGCGTCTGCCGCCCCTCCCTTTCCGCCTGGACCAGTACGCGATATTCCTCGCCCCGATCGACATAAGTTGTGACGCGGCGCGAACCGAGCAGGGTCTGTAGCGCCTGGCTGATGTCATTCGCTGAAATGCCCAGGTCCCCGGCACGCTGCTGATTCACCTCGATCCGCATCTGCGGCTTGGTTTCCTTGAAGTCGCTGTCGAGGTTGATCAGCCCCGGATTGCTCGCGGCGGCCGCCATGATGCGGTCGCGGGCGGCGACCAACCCTTCATAGGTCGATCCGGTCAACACCACATTCACCGGCAGTCCCCTGCCCCGCCCAAGGCCCGACCGAGGCGCAACATTGCCCCGCACGCCGGGTTGATTGGCGATCGCCTTGTTGATGACGTCAGCGACCTGGGCGGTAGTGACCATCCGCTCCTCCCATGGCCGCAGGAAGGCGATAACATTGCCACTGTTGAAGTCATCGCTCGCGCCGAAGCTGCCGGGCGTGCGGGTAATCAGCACCTTCAGGCGACCGTCCTTCAACAACGGCGACAAATCATCCTCCAGCCCACGCATATAGGCCTGCATCCGGTCAAAGCCGGTGCCTTCGGGCGCGGTGATCTGACCGTCCGCGACGCCCGTATCTTCGGCTGGGGCCAGTTCATTGGGCAATGTCATGAACAGCGCGCCCGCTGCTCCCAGAAACAGCGCGAGAGCGATCAGTGCGACAAAAGGACGCCGCAGTACTTTGTCGAGCAGCCGGGAATAAGCCCGTTCCAGCCACTGAAAACGATCATCAACCCACTTGGCCAGCCGCCCGCGCTCGCTGTGCCGCAGCAGCTTTGAACAGAGCATCGGCGCGAGGCTGAGAGAGATAAAGCCTGAAAAGGCAATGGCGGCGATCATCGCAATCGCCAATTCGCGGAACAGAAGGCCGGTCTGCCCGGCCAGGAACATTACGGGCACGAACACCGCGCAGACTACCAAAGTCGTCGAGATGATCGCAAATCCCACCTGACGGGTGCCCAGATATGCGGCGAGCAGCGGGTCCTCCCCCTGTTCGATCCGATGATAGACATTTTCCAGCACCACGATCGCGTCATCAACGACCAAGCCGATGGCAAGGACGAACGCCAGCAATGTCAGCAGGTTAATCGACAGACCCGCCAGCCACATCACCGCACAGGTCGCGAGCAGGCAGATTGGCACCGTGATCGACGGGATGATGGTCGCTCGCATCGATCCCAGGAACAGAAAGATGACGAGGATCACCAGGACTGCGGCTTCCAGCAGCGTGTCGTAAACATTTTCGATGGCCCGGCTGATGAACAGCGACTCATCCGAACCGATGTTCACCTCCATTCCCTCTGGCAGGTCGGGACGGATCTGTTCGATCAACGCCTTGGCGCGGTCGGCGACCTCCAGCGTGTTCGCGCCCGACTGGCGGACGATGCCAAGACCGACGCCCGTCGCCTGGTTGGCGCGGAAGGACACATAGGGGTTTTCCGGCCCCTCCTCTATCCGCGCCACATCGCCCAGCTTGACCTGATATCCGTCCGCCCCACGACCGACGACCAGCTGCGCAAATTGGTCGGGCGTCGAAAATGCGCGCTCGACGCGCAAGGTCTGGTTCTGGTCCTTCGATTCAAAACGTCCGGCGGGCAGTTCCACATTCTGCGCGCGCAGGGCGGTTTCGATATCGGCGGGTGTCAGCGAAAAGGCAGCAAGTCTTTCCGCGTTCAGCCAGATCCGGGTCGCGGGCCGCTGGTCGCCGCCGCCATTCACGCGAGCCACTCCGTTGATGGCGGAAAAGCGGTCGACGATGTTGCGGTCGAGATAGTCGGCTATCTGGACCGGCGACCATCCCGGCCTGCTGAAGGTGATGTACATGATCGGGCGGGCATCAGCGTCGACCTTGCGGATTTCCGGCGCGATTGCGTCTTCCGGCAAATCCTCGATCACCGCGCCCACCCGATCGCGCACGTCGTTGGCGGATGAATCGATATCGCGCGAGGGATCGAATTCGATGCTGATCGTCGACGTGCCATCGCGAGAGGCAGAGGTTATGTTGCGGATGCCCTGAACGCCGGCGACCGAATCCTCCAATATCTGGGTGATCCGGGTTTCAACGACCGATGCTGCCGCGCCAGTATAGGTGGTCTCTACCGACACGATGGGCGGATCTGTATCGGGGTATTCGCGGACGGACAGGCTGATATAGCCGACGACGCCCACGATGCACAGCAGCACCGCAATCACCGCCGCAAAGACCGGACGACGAACGGAAAGGTCGGACAGTTGCATCGGCCTGCCCCTCAGCCGCCGGTCGCGGCGCGATCCGCCACTTTGGGGCGTTGCTGCGCGTCGTCGCCGACCAGGCGAACAGGAGCACCGTCGTTCAGCTTGACGACGCCCTCCGTCACCACCTTCTGTCCCGGCTTTACCCCGTCCAATATCTCGACAAGCCCGTTCTGACGAATGCCGGTCGCCACCCTGACCCGCTTGGCCTTTCCTTCCGCCACGACGAACAGATAGCGATTGTCGCCATCCCCCACGACGGCGAGTTCAGGCACGGCGAGCGATTGGCGTTGCCGCGCGATCACGCTGACTGTCAGCAACATGCCCGGCTTCAGCATGCGGTCCGGGTTGGGCAGGATCGCCCGGACCCGGACAGCGCGGGTCGCCGGATCGATTACCGGATCGATAGTGGCGATAGTGCCGGAAAAGGCGCGGTCGGGATAAGCGGAAGAGATCGCCTTGATCGGCTGACCTTCCCGGATCAGAGGCAGCCGCGTCTCTGGAACGGTGAAATCCAGCTTGATGCGCGAAATGTCGCTGACGGTGGCGATCGCCGTCCCGGCGCTGACGATCGCGCCGGGCGATACGGTGCGCAGGCTGACCCAGCCCGCAAAGGGCGCGCGAATGATGCGGTCGCCGATGGAGGCGCGCGCCAGCTGCGCACTGGCTCGGGCGGAATTTGCGACCGCGACTTGCTGGTCTAGGCTGGCGGAGGTAGCAAAGCCACGATTTTTGAGCGCCTGTATCCGTTCCAGCTGCTGACCTGCCTGCAAAGCCTGCGCTTCGGCGGCGGCCAGTTCCGCTCGTTCCTGTCCTACCGCAAGGGTCGCGATTACCTGTCCCCGGCTGACATGGGCCCCGTCGGCGAAATTGATGGCGGTGATCCGCTCCGTCACAGGTGCGGACAGCACGACCTGTTCATTGGCCAGTGCGGTGCCGACCGCGTCCAGATTGTCCGTGAAAGTCGCGCGCTGAATAGCCTGCGCCTCCACGAGCGCGGCAGGATGGGACTTGTTTTTCGCTTCCCCGCCGCAGGATGCGAGGGTCAGCGCAAAAAGGCACAAGGACAGGGTGGAACGCATAGGAAGGGGCTAGCGAGCCTTTGCTAACGAAACAACCGGGGTATTTGTCGCGAAATGTAACGTGCCGTCGCCAACAAAGGTGCCGGGCTTATTCACCGAGCCGCGCATGGATCAGGAATTCGATATTGCCTTGCGGTCCCGTGATCGGGCTGGAGGTGATGCCGGTGACGCTCCATCCCTTCGCCATCAGCCAGCTTTTCACCTCTTCACATACCCGCGCATGGATTGCGGGATCGCGAACGACGCCGCCTTTCCCCACTTCCTCCCGCCCGGCTTCGAACTGCGGCTTGATCAGCGCCGCCAGCTGCGCACCGGGACGTGCGAAGCCGAGGGGGCGTTCCAACACCTTGGCGAGCGAGATGAAGCTGGCGTCGCACACGATGATATCCACCGCTTCGGGAATATGTTCCGCAGTCAGGATGCGGGCGCTGGTCTGTTCATGCACGATGACGCGCGGGTCGGATCGCAGTTTCCAGGCGAGCTGGTTCGTGCCGCTGTCGACCGCATAGACCCGCGTCGCGCCGTTGCTGAGCAGCACGTCGGTGAAGCCGCCGGTGGAACTGCCCACATCGATCGCCACCATGCCGGTCACGTCGATGCCGAAATGGTCGATCGCATGGGCGAGCTTGATCCCGCCGCGCGAAACCCAGGGATGGTCCCGTCCCCGGACATCCAGCACAGCGTCCTCAGCGACTTGCTGCCCGGCCTTCTCCACCTTCCTGTCGCCCAGAAACACGAGGCCCGCCAGGATCAGCGCCTGCGCCCGCGCCCTACTTTCGGCAAGGCCCCTATCCACCAGCAACTGGTCGGCGCGTAGCTTGGCCATCAGCGCACCAGCGCCGTCAGCGTGGCAGGCGTCAGCAATTGCGGCAGGACCAGCGCATCCTTGCCCGGCGCGTACCAGAGGTAGAGCGGAACGCCCGACCGGCCCTTTGCCTCCAGAAAGCGAGTGATCGCGGGATCGGCATTGGTCCAGTCGCCGACCATCACCGCCACGCCGCCTTTCGAGAAGGCCGCGCGCGTTTCCGCCCGGTCTATTGCGGCGGCTTCATTGACCTTGCAAGTGAGGCACCAGTCGGCGGTGAAATAGAGGAAGACCGGCTTGCCCTGCGCGCGGAGACTGGCCAACCGCGCCTCGTCAAAGGGGATGGCTCCATTATCCATGGCGGCAGTAGCGGGCGCGCGCCCCGGCAGCAGGACGACGCCCGTACCAAGCAGCAGTGCCACGCCCAGCGCAACGATCAGGCCACCCCTTCTGCCCCGTTGCTGGCGAACGCCCAGCCACCAAAGAAGAAGCCCCAGCGCCAACGACAGGCCAAGGCCAACGGTAATCGCCGCGACACCACGCTGCTGCCCCAACAACCAGGCGAGACCGAGGGCAGTGATAAACATCGGCACCGACAGGATCTTCTGGAAAGTTTCCATCCAGCTACCGGGCTGAGGCAGTCGGCGGCGGAGCGAAGGCACCCAGGCGAGCAGCACGAACGGCGCGGCTAGGCCAATCCCCAGACCGGCGAAAAGAGCCAGTGCAGCTGGCACGGGCAGCACCAGCGCAGCCCCCATAGCAGCGCCCATGAACGGGCCGGTGCAGGGCGTCGCCACAAAAGCGACCAGCGCGCCGGTCCAGAATGCGCCCGCCGCGCCAGCCTTGCCCGCCAGCCTTTCACCGCCGCCAAAGCCGCCCAGCTGAAACAGCCCGGCTAGGTTGAGCGCGATTGCTGTCACCAGCAGCAGCAACAGCAGGATGACGCGGGGGTCCTGCAACTGAAACGCCCAGCCGATAGCGCTCCCCGCCGCGCGGAGCGCCAACAACACGCCGCCCAGGATCAGGCAGGTCAGAACCACCCCTGCACCATAGGCCAGCGCTTCGCGGCGCACCGCGCCCTCATCCCCACCCGCCCGCGCGAGCTTCAGCGCTTTCAGCGCCAATATCGGGAAGACACAGGGCATGATGTTCAGCAGCAGCCCGCCCAGCACAGCGCCCATCAGAGCAATGAAGGTAGCCCGCAGCAATCCGGCCTTTGCCGCAGCCACCTCACCGGGGCGCGCGGTCAGCAGGAAACCGACATGATCGCCGGTTCGCAACACCGCCTTGACGGTCCCGCCCTTGAATCCGTCTCCAGCCTGCGTTTCCAGCAGCAGATGGTCGCCTTCACGCGTGACGGATTGTGCGGCAGCATAGCGTACCGGCCCTTCTGTCAGGGGGAACAGGTGGACATCGCTCGCCATCGCCTCTGCCGGAAAGGGAACCGATAGGCGGAAGCGACCATCGCTGATCGAATAAAGCGCGTCATTGCCCAGCGGTCGAGGCATCCGGGCGCGCCACTGGTCGAAGCGCGCAGCGGTTGCGGAGCTTATCGCCCCATTCCCTGCCCGAAGGTTCAGCGCCAGTTCGGCGCTTTCAGGGACGCAGACCTTGTCAGTGCAGGCGAGCCATTCCGCCTTGCCACGGATAGGCAACAGGGTCCCTGGCCGCACATCCGCCGCGACGCTGATCGGCGCAAGAACGGCATAAGTCCCTTCATAGACATGGTTCATCAGCCCGGATATCAGCAGCGTCTCTGGCACCGGATAGCGCAGCGCGCCGATGCTGACGCCCTTGGGCAGCGTCCATTCGACAGTCATGCCGACGCCCGCATCGCCCGGATTTTCCCAATAGCCGTGCCAGCCCAGATCCGGCTTCATGGAAAAAGCAATGCTGCTGGTCCGGCCCGGCGCTGGCGCGGACGTTTCCGTCACCAACGCCGCGCTGATATGCGTGTCGCGGGACGCAAAAGCGCCCTGCGCACCCGCCGCCGAAGCGGTAACAAGCGCCAACATTATCAGAAGGACATGAAAAATCCGCATCGGGCCTCTGGTCGGGTGAACGGATTTTGGGCTAGGTCCGCCTGCATTCGCCGTCAAGGTCGAGGAGGGGTTCTTTCAATGTTCAAAAAAGTCGTGGCAGCGCTGATCCTCACCGCCAGCGCACCCCTGTTCGCCCAGCAGGCGGCAGAACCAGCCGCTGCGACGCCCGCACCTCGGCTGATCGTCGCCATCGCCGTCGATCAGTTTTCCGCCGACCTGTTTAACGAATATCGGCCCTATTATACCGGCGGCCTCAAGCGCCTGATGCAAGGGGCGGTGTTTCCGCGAGGCTATCAAAGCCACGCCGCGACCGAAACCTGCCCCGGTCACAGCACCATCCTGACAGGAAGCCGTCCGTCGCGCACCGGCATCATCGCCAATAGCTGGTTCGACCTGACGACAAGCCGCGCCGACAAGGTCATCTATTGTGCCGAAGACGAAAATCAGCCGGGCACCAGCAGCAACCATTATGTCGTTTCACCAATCCATCTTCGCGTCCCCACACTTGGCGACCGGATGAAGGCCGCCAACCCGGCAACGCGCGTCGTATCAATCGCGGGCAAGGATCGGGCGGCGGTCATGATGGGCGGAGCCAAGGCGGATCACGTCTGGTGGATGGGGGCCAAAGGCTTTGTGAGCTATACCGGCGTGCCGGTCCCGCCGCTCGTGCAACAGGTGAACGCAGCTTATATGCAGCGTATCGCGCAGAGTAATCCGGGCTTTGAACTGCCGGAGCAATGCGTGGGAAAGGATTTCCCTGTCAGCATCGGCAATGGCAAGACCGTCGGCACGGGCCGGTTTGAGCGCGCAGCCGGAACGGCCGGAGGATTCCGGGTGTCGCCCGAACTGGATGCCATGACCCTGGCCTTCGCCGCCGCCGCGATCAACAGCATGGCGCTGGGTCAGCAGGCGCAAACCGACGTCATCGCCATTGGCCTGTCCGCCACGGACTATATCGGCCACAGTTACGGCACCGAAGGCACTGAAAGCTGCATCCAGATCGACCGGCTGGACCGCGAACTGGGCGCTTTCTTCGATCGACTGGACAGTGACGGGATCGACTACGCCGTGGTGCTGACTGCCGATCATGGGGGCCATGACCTGCCGGAACGGCATCAGCTCAACGCCATGCCAGAGGAACAACGGGTCGACCCGGCGCTGGCTCCCAAGGCGCTGAGCCGATCGGTGGCGGCCAGCACCGGCATCAGCGGCAAGACGTTGATCCATGGCGACGGTCCTTCAGGCGACCTCTATTTCGACCGCAGCCTGACGCCCGCCGAGCGCGCCAAGGTGGAAGCCGCGACACTGGCCCTGCTACGCGCCCATCGCCAGGTCGAGGTCGTCTTTACCAAGGCACAGATTGCCGCCACCCCTTCGCCTTCGGGACCGCCCGAAAGCTGGAGCCTGCTTCAGGAAGCGCGCGCGAGCTTCGACCCTGAACGGTCGGGCGACCTGCTGCTGCTGCTCAAGCCGCGCGTCACGCCCATCTCCAATCCTTTTGCGGGCTATGTCGCGACGCACGGGTCGCCATGGGATATGGACCGTCGCGTGCCCATATTGTTCTGGCGCAAGGGCATGCGCCCGTTCGAACAGCCTTTAGGCGTGGAAACGGCGGATATTCTTCCGACCCTGGCGGCCCTCATCAACCTGCCGGTGCCGAAGGATCAGATTGATGGCCGCTGCCTGGACCTGATCGCAGGCGAAGGGGACAGCTGCGCGGGCAAGTGATCAGATATTGTCCGTGAAACTACCGGCTTGCCCTTCGGCCAGGGAGTGGACGCGGTGCGGCGCCGACACTTCGATGCGGCTCGTCACCTCATATTGCGCCTTGGCTTGGCGCACATTGCTGTTGGCCGGAACGCTGTCGGTCAGCCAGACATTGCCGCCGATGACCGATTTGCTGCCGATGATGATACGCCCCAATATCGTCGCCCCAGCATAGATCACGACGTCATCCTCGATGATCGGATGACGCGGCAGCGCCTTTGCCAACGCGCCTTTTTCGTCCGACGGAAAGCTGCGCGCACCCAGCGTCACACCCTGATACAAACGCACGCGTTCGCCCACTATCGCCGTCTCACCGATTACCACGCCCGTGCCATGGTCGATGAAGAAGCTGTGGCCAATCCGCGCGCCGGGATGAATGTCGATGCCTGTGCGTGAATGGGCGATTTCGGAGATGATCCGGGCGACCAGTGGCGCGCCGAGTTCATACAGCCGATGCGCCAGACGGTGGTGGATGATCGCCAGCATCGAAGGATAGCAGATCAGCACCTCATCCACGCTGCGAGCGGCTGGATCGCCCAGAAAGGCGGCCTTCACATCGCTGTCGAGCAGGACGCGCAAGCCGGGCAGGCTTTGGGCGAAATCGCTGATGATGCGCCCGGCCCGCGCGTTCACATCTGGCCCCGCGCTGTCTTGCACGGTATATAGAAGTTCAAGACGAACCTGGGCATGGAGCCGTTCGAGCGCGGTCTGGAGCGTCTGCGCGACAAAGGTGTCTTCATTATGCACGCGAACGAAACTTGGCCCCAGCCGCAGGGGGAATAGCGCGGCGCAGAGCGAGCTCATGACCTTCACCAGATTGGCGCGCGAAGGAAAGCCTTCCGCGCCATATTCGGCATGGTGCTGTTGTTCCTGCCGCCACTGGCTTCGCACGGCGCCCAGTTCCGCCGACAGTCGGTCGATGTCCCAATAGCCTTCGGGAACGGGACCTTTGCTCTCGCCCTTGTCCGTCATATGCGCCTCAAGATGTTAACAGGCACGGCATAGCCCGGCACGGGGCGTTTCGATATGCGTGTTTTGCTTGGGGCCAGCGAGATTCTCTTTCTCTTCCCCGAAAAGGTAGCGGATCAGCGCGCAAGGGACAGAGCGGGCAGCCGAATTTCCACGCGCAGCCCGCCTTCCGGTCGGTTGATGAGAATGAGGCGGCCCGCCTCCCTTTCCACGGCTGCGGCGACGATGGCGAGACCCAACCCCAGCCCCCGTGTGTTGCGTTGCCGCGCCTCATCCAGCCGCGCAAAGGGTCTGAGAACCTCTTCCAGTTTATCCGGCGGAATCCCCGGACCGTCATCATCCACGCGGATCATCACTTCCTCGCCCTGCCGTTCGACGCCAACCCTTGCGCGGACGCCGTAATGCAGCGCATTTTCGATCAGGTTTGTCACCGCCCTGCGCAATGATAGGGGTCGGGCCTCCATCTCCAAATGATCCGGCCCTTCATAGGTGACATCCTTGTCATCGTCCTGAAAGGCGTCGACCACCGTCGCGACCGTCACCGCGACATCGGTGCGCACGGCTGTCTCGCCATTCTTTTCTCCGCCAAGGAAAGCCAGCAGAGACTCGATCATCTCGGCCATTTCCCTGACGTCTCCGCTCATCGCCTCGCGCGCTTCAGCGTCGCGCAGATTTTCCAGCCGCAACTGTAACCGGGCCAGCGGCGTGCGCAGGTCGTGGCCGACGGCAGCCAGCGTCTCCGTCCGTTCGGTGATCAGCAGATGGATGCGCTTTTGCATCGTGTTAAAGGCCTGGATCAGGTCGCGCACATCGCTGGTCCCGCTTTCGGTCACGACCACCTCGTCCGACAGGCCGATATGTTCGGTCGCTTTCGTCAGGTCCTTTAATGGGGCAAGGGTGCGGCGGATCATCACCCCGCCCGCGACCAGCAGCGCGACGACGGGGATCAGCGCCAGCCCCATCCGCCCGATCGTGAACGCCCATTTCCCGCCGCTATGATGCATGCCGAAATAGAGCCAGCTCTTGTCCGGCAGTTGCAGTCCGCCATTAATCTCGGACACCCGCCCCGGCGACGCGAGCCGAAGCCACAGGCGGGATCGTTCAAGGCTGGGTTCCCAGTCGATGATCTGCCGCCGCATCCGCTGCAATTCAGGGGCAAGCGGCGGCGGTGGCGGCGACGATGCCGTCCAGTGAACGTCATAACGATCGGTGGTCAGTTGGATCGCCAGCGCATGCCGTTCTTCCACGGGCTGTTCGGCGACCAGCTTGCGCGCGATGACAAGATGTTCGGCCAGACGCCGTGCTTCGTCATCCTGCAGCGAAAGATGCCCGGCCCGCTCGTAGATCAGCGTACCGACCGCGAATTCCAGCATCAGCGCCAGCAGCAGGATCGCAAACAGGCGTCCGACCAGGCCCAGCGACCGGCTGACATGCAGTCTCAAGCGCGGCTGACTTCCGCGTTGAACATGTATCCGACGCCGCGAACCGTGGTGATCGGCGCGGCCCTGTCCTCCGTTGATAGCTTACGGCGCAGGCGGCTGACCAGCACATCAATGCTGCGGTCGGAACTGTCGCCCATGCGGGTGCGCGACAGCTCGATCAGCCGTTCGCGCGCGATGACGCGTTGCGGATGGCTGAGGAAGCTGCCCAGCAGGTCGAACTCCGCACCGGTCAGATCGACGATCCCGCCAGTGGGAGAACGCAGTTCGCGGCGGGGGAAGTTGACGACCCAGCCGTCGAAACGCGCTTCATTGTCGCGATGCTCGTCCGGCCCGCGCTCCACCCCAACGCGGCGCAGGATCGCACGGATGCGCGCGATCAACTCACGCGTGCCAAAGGGCTTGGGCAGATAATCGTCCGCGCCCAGTTCCAGCCCGACGATCCGGTCGGTTTCGCTGCCCTTGGCGCTGATGAAGATGATGGGGACGTCGCTCTTGCGGCGGATCTGGCGGCAAAGGTCGATGCCGTTGGTGCCCGGCAACATGACGTCCAGCACGACGAGATCGACAGGCCCCGCGTCAAAGGCGACCCACATTTCCGGTCCCGAAGAGGCAGGCCGGACCTGATAGCCATGTTCCTGGAGCGCCCGGGCGGTCAGCGTGCGAAGTGGCGGGTCATCCTCTACCAGGATGATCGTCGGAGCGGTCATGCCGCTATAGTCGCGCTGAAATCTGCCATAGCTGCGAAATAAGGGCCGTATCCGGGGCGGTCAACCGAACCGTTCGTCTACAACGGCTGCTAGCCCGATCAGCAACACTTTGTCATGGAACATGACAAATGTGTCTGGTGCGATGAAATATGCCGGGACCAGCGAACCGGTCCCGGCACTATGCATCAGAACGCAGCCGACAGGGAGAAGACGACCTGGCTACGTGCGATCGATTCGCCAAAGCCCTTGCCGTCGTTGACCATGAAGTTCGGACGGATGTAGTTTTCTTCAACCCGTGCGATGTCGGTGTCGACATAGGCGACGCCCAGTGTCAGCGGCGTGCCGGGGATCGCGACATCCGCGCCCACCAGCCAGTCGAGATACTTGCCGGTCGGCGCAACCGACGTGCCGTTCGGGCCAAGGCCGGAATTGCCGTTCGACCAGCCCAGATGGGCCTTCAGCGTGACGGGCGTGTTCGGGACCGAACCGCTGATGTCACCCCAGACGTACAGATTGTCTTCCTTGTCGCCCGGATCGAACACGGTGCAGGCTGCATCGCTGCACACCTTGCCCAGTGCCTGCTGCTTGGGAGCATAAGCAACGCCCAGCAGACCCTTGACCGGACCAAGCTGGCTCGACAGCTTCAAATAGACTTCGGCGAAATCGGTTTCATCGGCACCCGACGGATACATGTACCAGGTCAAGCCGCCGTCCAGCGTGGCGGAATCGCCCAACGGAACAGCATAGCCTGCGAACAGGTCGAGTTCCATGTTGGCGCCGCCGAAACGACCCCAACCGCCCAGGTTGGAAGCCCAGGTGCCGGCATAGAGGCCGCTTTCATGGGTCGCGGTGATACCGCCCTGAATGGCCATGCCCTTGTCGGTCTGGGATACGCCGCGGAAGCGATAGTCGGAAACCAGAGCAACGCTGCCCGAAATGGTCACGGGGCCAGCAGGCTCTTCCTGAGCGAAGGCAGGTGCGCTCGACATCAATGCGAGAGCGGCACAGGCGATCTGATATTTCATGAAACATTCCCCTCATGGTAAGAATGTTCCGTCCTGCGTCCAACCGAGGTTCAAGGATCTATACGCCCTCAATACCGGTGGATCAGTTGCCTGATAGGCGCGGAATGTCCTCAGGAGAATGGCGTTTTCCCGCAACTGCGAAGACGGCGATCATCTGTGCTCCCAAAAGCACAGTTTTTTTCCAGAAAACTTCTGGATTATTTCTATAATGTTTCTGACATTACTGCTGTGATAGAAAAAGCCGCCGCACCAACAGGCACGGCGGCTCTTGCCGTTGTGGCAGAAAGGTCAGGCAGCCAGGTTGCGCAAGCGGCCCGCCCCCGACAGTTCCACCGGCGTTCCTCCACCGCGACGACGATCGATCCACTCGCGCAACATTTCCGCGCAGGTATGATCGATATGCCCCAAACGCTCGACATTCAGGATCACATGGCGTCCAGCAGGAACGGATTCCAGCTTGGCCGACAGCTTGGGCAGCGTCAGGAAGGTCGCCGACCCATGCAAGGCGAGTTCATGAGCATCGCCATCAGGGTCTTCGTCAAAGCCCAGGCCCAGGCGACGCACGTGCGGCACCAGTTCAAGCAGCGACAGACCGATGCCTACGAGGACACCCGTCAGCAAGTCCGCCGCCACGACCATGATCAAGGTCGCGGCCCATACAATCGCGGGAAGCGGCCCGTAGCGATGCAACAGATGCTTTGCATGATCGACGCTGACCAGCCTTACGCCAGTCACCACCAATATGCCCGCCAGGGCGGTCATCGGGATTTCGCGCAGCAGCCAGGGAAGAAGGGCAACAAAGCCCAGGATCCAGACGCCATGCAGGAATGCCGAAAGCCGCGTCTTGGCACCTGCCTGCACGTTGGCGGAGCTCCGTACGATAACACCCGTCATCGGCAGCGCGCCCGCAAAGCCGCAGAGCAGGTTGCCGACGCCCTGCGCACTCAGTTCGCGATTATAGTTGGTGCGGACGCCGTCGTGCATCCGGTCGACCGCGGCCGCCGACAGTAGCGTTTCGGCGCTGGCGATGAAGGCGATGGCGATGGCGGTGGTGATGACCGTCGGACTCAGCAGCAGCTGGAACAGCCCTTCGCCCGGCAGATTGACGGCGGCCGTGATGGATTCAGGCACGACCACGCGCGCGACAGGCAAGCTCAGCAGGAAGGCGACAAGCGTTGCCAGCACCACGCCGACCAGCGCGCCCGGCAGCAATTTGAGCGATGCCGGTCGGATCTTTTCCCAACCGATCATGCCGCCAATGGTGACCAGGCCAATCGCGAAAGCTGTGGCTGCATCCTGGTTACTGAGACCGAAAATCTGCCCCGGCATCGCGACCAGATTGGCCAGCCCGCTCGACAGCGGCTTGTCGTCAAATAGGACGTGGAACTGGCCCACGACGATCAAAACGCCGATACCGGCGAGCATCCCATGAACGACCGCTGGTGAAATGGCGCGGAACCAGCCGCCCACGCGCAACAGCCCGGCCACCACCTGAATGGCACCCGCCAGGATCAGGATCGGACCCAGGGCGGACAAGCCCTGTTCACGCACGATTTCAAAGACGATGACCGCAAGGCCGGCCGCCGGGCCGCTGACCTGCAAGGGCGAACCCGCCAGCAGGCCAACGATCACGCCGCCGATGATGCCGGTGATCAACCCCTTTTCCGGCGGAACGCCCGAAGCGACCGCGATGCCCATGCACAGCGGCATCGCCACCAGGAACACGACGATGGAAGCAGTGAAGTCGCGGCTGAACGTGCCGCCAGACAGGGCCTTCAGCATGCGCTTACTCCGCTGCCTGCGCGACAGGCGCGCCAGCGGCCAGGCGCTGGGCGTGAGGCAGGGCGACCGGCAGAGGCTCGCCTTCGCGCAGCGGCACGAAGCGACCCGTCTCTCCATCAAGGCCAAGCACCTGACCGGCGTGGATGTCCACCATCCACCCATGCAGGGCGATTTCGCCGCGGGCGATGCCGGACGCTACCGATGGGTGGGTACGCAGATGCGCAAGCTGAACGACGACATTTTCCAACGTCATGTTGCGTATCTTTTCGACATCGCTCACATCATCGGGATAGCTGTCCTGACACACTTTCTGCGCGGCGCGGGAGTGGCGCAGCCAGGCGGCGACGTTCGGCATGGCGGCAAGCGGCGCTTCGTTGACCAGCGCCTTCATTGCGCCACAGTCGCTGTGACCGCACACTATGATGTCGCGCACGCCCAGCGCCATGACCGCATATTCCACGGTCGACGACACGCCGCCATTTTGCGTCGCATATGGCGGCACGATGTTGCCGGCATTGCGGCACACGAACAGGTCGCCGGGATCGGCCTGCATGATATGTTCGGGCACGATGCGGGAATCAGCGCAGGAAATCATCAGCGCCTTGGGACTCTGTCCATCGCTGGCGAGCCGATTATAGAGCACGCTCTGGTTCGGAAAGACATGCTTTTCGAAACTGAAGACGCGACCGATGAGCTCGTTCATGGCTTCTTTCCTTCATAAGATTCACCGGTCAGGGGGCAGACCGGTCTAAGCATGAAGGATAGGAAGGCGTTTTTGCTGCGGCGCAGCGCTTTTGTTAAATTATGTGTCTGGTTGATTTTTCGTAGATCAGCGCCGGTCGATGGCCGCGCTCAACATATATCCCACCCCACGCACGGTCATGATCGGCGCGGGTACGCCGCTCCTGCTGAGCTTGCGACGCAGGCGGCTGACCAGCACATCGATGCTGCGATCGGATGACGGCGCTTCGCGCACGCCCGCCAGTTCCATGACACGGTTGCGGGCGATCACCGTTTGGGCATGGTCGATGAGTACAGCCAGCAACGAAAATTCCGCAGCGGTCAGGTGTATATGGCGGCCATCAGGCCCCAGCACCTCACGCCGGGCAAAGTTGACGGTCCATCCTTCAAAGCGCGCCTCGCTCTGGCGACGAAGGCCTAAAACCCTTTCGGCCTTCCCCCGCCGCATCACCGCGCGAAGCCGTGCGACGAGTTCCCGCGTGGAATAGGGTTTGGCCATATAATCGTCTGCGCCCAGTTCCAGTCCGACGACGCGATCGACCTCGGTGCAGTTGGCGCTGACCAGGATGACCGGCACTTGACTGCGTTCCCGCACATCGCGGCACAGGTCCATCCCGTCCGCCCCGCGCAGGTCGGCGTCGAGCACGAGGGCGCTGACCGCCATGCTGTCCAGCGCGTTCCATATATCCGGCGCAGACCCGGCACCGATGGCGCGGAAGCCGCTCTCCCCGAGGAATTCGCACAGCTGTTCGCGCGTGTCCGGGTGCCGATCGGCCACCAATATCAGGGGCGCACTCATCCGCACTCGACTGACAATTTGTGCCAACCGCCCAACTCGCCGCCCCCGCCTTCGGTCGCTCGGCAACGAGCTGCGTCATGGCCCAAGCCCACAATATGCAGCGGCGGCGCAGGCGACTTCATGGTGGCCGGGGCGAGGATGAACAGCATGGCATCTTCTTTGCAGACAGAGATCGGATCGCAAAGGCCTTAGGAACGATGAATGTCTCCGAAATTTGCCGATCGTTACAAAATATTGCTCATAGCCATACAGCCATTTTGCCTGGGGGCGCACCAACGCTCATGAGCCACTGCCTTGTCTCGCCGCCGACAGCCAATGGCATCGTGACGAAATCGTAACGGCAGGCCGAGCTGATGGCACCATGGCTATATATTTGTCGTGGACGACCATTTCATGCAACTCAGGGATAGCGTCGCGCTTTCTACCCACGCCATCGTTTCGCGCCGATGTGGCCGCGAAGCGACTTTTCTTGCACCAGGAAACGCGCGCATGAAGATTGCCCAGATCGCACCCCTGGCCGAAAGCGTACCGCCCCGGTTTTACGGCGGCACAGAGCGCATCGTTTCCTATCTGACCGAAGCTCTGGTCGATCAGGGCCATGACGTGACCCTGTTTGCCAGCGGCGACTCCGTGACCCGCGCCAAATTGGTGCCAGTGACAAGGACGGCGCTGCGCCTCAACCCGCTCGTTCAGGATCCCATTCCCTATCACATGATGTTGTTGGACGCCGTGCGCCAGCGTGCCGATGCGTTCGACGCCCTGCATTTCCACATCGACCTTCTGCACATGCCCATGGTGCAGGACTTTATCGGGCGCTCGGTCACAACCTTGCACGGTCGCCTGGACTTGCCCGATCTTCCTGCCTTTTATCACGCTTTTCCGCATCACAAGCTGGTGTCGATTTCCGACAACCAACGGCTCCCGATGCCCCCAGTGAACTGGGCTGGAACAGTGCTGCATGGCCTTCCGTCCGACCTGCTTCCTCCCCGCATTGAAAGGCAGGAAGGCTATCTCGCCTTCCTTGGCCGCATTTCTCCTGAAAAGCGGCCCGACAGGGCCATCCGTATCGCCGCCCGGTCTGGAAAGCCGCTGAAGATCGCGGCGAAGATCGACCCGGTAGACCGGGAATATTGGGAAAGCCAGATTGCCCCGCTGCTCGACCTCTATCAAAATGTCGAGTTTATCGGCGAGATTAACGAAGCGCAGAAGGCCGCATTTCTGGGCAATGCGAGCGCCCTGCTGTTCCCCATCGACTGGCCCGAACCATTTGGGCTTGTCATGATTGAAGCGATGGCCTGCGGCACGCCCGTCATTGCTTTCCGTTGTGGGTCGGTGCCGGAAATCATCGATCATGGCGTATCGGGGTTCATCGTGAACGACGAAGATCAGGCGGTCGATGCGGTCGCGCGGCTGGGCGAACTGGACCGCGCCAAGGTGCGCGCCGCCTTTGACGCACGTTTCACGGCAGACCGTATGGCGGCGGATTATGTCGCCATCTATCAGGACTTATCCGGCGCGCGCACTCCGGTCGCCCGCCTCCCCGATCGGCGGGACAGGGAGGCGGAACTTCACTTTCAGGCCGCCGGATGAGGAGGGACGCATGACCGCTAGCCAGGTGCAGCCCGACCTGCCAGCCATCGAACCTGGACAGATGCTGTCGCAGGCACAGATGCAATTCTTCATTCCGGCCACCGCGTCGCTGCACGAACGCAGGCCCCGGACAATGAAGCATGGAGACAGCTTTGCAGTCTTTGACCATAGCGGCGATGCCATTGCCGGACCGGGCAGCCCCGAGGGCCTTTATCACCGCGACACACGCCATCTGTCGCATCTTTATCTGACGATCAACGGGCTGCGGCCCATTCTGCTGAGTTCCGCCTTGCGGGACGACAATGCGATCCTAACCTGCGACCTTACCAACCCTGATTTTTCGGGCGGCGACGGACGGGTGGTGGTCGAGCATGACCTGATCCACCTGCGCCGAACGCGCTTCCTGTGGGAGGGCGCGGTTCAGGAACGTATCACCATCCGCAATTTCGATGCCGAACCACGAATGGTAACGGTTGAGGTCAGCTTTGCCGCCGATTTTGCCGACCTGTTCGAAATTCGCGGCATGATCCGGCTGCGCAAGGGCAGCATGAAAGACCCCGTCATCGGCCCCGCCGATGTCCTGCTGAGTTATGAGGGTCGGGATTCGCGCACGCGCGAAACCCATCTCTGCTTCGATCCGCCTCCGCAGGAACTGACCGACAGCCATGCGCGGTTCACGCTGACCGTCCCGCCGGGTGATCGCGCCACTCTGTACATGCGCATCAGTTGCGGACGAACGGAGTTGACGGGCGAACCGCTTTCCCGACCGTTCCTGAAATCGCTGAGGGATTCGATGCAAGCGCTGAAGCAGTCGCGCGCCCGATCAGCGACTGTCCGGTCGTCAAACCAGCTGTTCAATGAAGTCGCGCGACGTTCGGTCGCCGATATCACGATGCTGTCCACCGACACGGAATATGGCCCCTATCCCTACGCTGGCATCCCCTGGTTCAGCACGGTGTTCGGTCGGGACGCGATCATCACCGCCCTGGAAACATTATGGCTGGACCCCAGCATCAGCCGGGGCGTGCTGGGCTATCTCGCCGCGCATCAAGCGCATGAGTTCGACGCCGCCGCCGACGCGGAACCGGGCAAGATCCTGCACGAAGTGCGTCATGGCGAAATGGCCGAACTGGGCGAAGTCCCTTTCCGCCATTATTATGGCAGCATCGATTCCACGCCGCTGTTCGTCATGCTGGCGGGTGCTTATCTGGAGCGCACCGCCGACACCGCCTATCTGACTTCGCTGTTGCCGAACATCGAGGCGGCCTTGCAATGGATCGACGAGCATGGCGACCGCGATGGCGACGGCTTTGTCGAATATGGCCGCCTTACCGATCAGGGGCTGATCAATCAGGGATGGAAGGACAGCCACGATTCGGTCTTTCACGCAGACGGCACGATTGCGCGCGGGCCAATCGCGCTGGCGGAGGTCCAGGCCTATATCTACGGCGCATGGATGGCTGCGGAAACGATCTACACGGCGATCGGAAACCAGGAACGCGCGTCCCACTATCGGGACCGCGCGCAGGACCTGCGCACAAGATTCGACGCAGCCTTTTTTGACGGACAACTGGGCACCTATGTGCTGGCGCTGGATGGCGAAAAGCGTCCCTGCCGTGTGCGATCCTCCAATGCGGGGCACGTCCTGTTCACTGGGCTCGCTCTCGAAAAACGCGCCGCACAAGTGGTAGGGACGTTGATGGCTCCATCCTCCTTTTCCGGTTGGGGCGTGCGGACCATCGCATCGACCGAGGCGCGCTATAATCCCATGAGCTATCATAACGGGTCCATCTGGCCGCATGACAATGCGCTCATCGCGGCTGGTTTTTCGCGCTATGGCTATCGGACGCAGGCGGCCCGGATATTCGAAGGATTGTTCGCGGCGGCGACCTATGTCGACCTGATGCGTCTGCCCGAATTATTCTGCGGCTTCCCGCGCCGCCGCGCGCAGGGGCCGACATTCTACCCCGTTGCCTGCAGCCCCCAGGCATGGTCTGCCGCCGCCCCGCTGTCGCTGGTCCAGTCATGCCTTGGCCTTGGCTTCAACGTCGCGGGCGCGGAAATCAGGCTTTGCGAACCGACGCTGCCTCGTTTCCTGAACGAGTTGCAGCTTTACGGGCTTGTCGTCGGCGAAGCGCAGGTCGATATCGCATTCGACCGCATGGGCGACAAGGTCGTGGTCAAGCCGATGGATCGGATCGGTCGGGCGAAAGTCGTGGTCATCACCTGACAGAGCGAATGCCGCTTTCGGATCGCGTCATTGGCCGGTCGACCGACACGATCCGAAAGCGGCGCTTGTCCCTTATTTCGTGGCGTATTGCCCCGGTTCAGCCTTGAACGTGTCACGCGCGAAATTGCGCGCCGCGGTCGCGGTCTTAAAGGTTTCCGCCTGCAGATGAGATGTCACCAGCGGATAGCCCTGAGAATTGTAGCGCGTCTCACGAACCGTGAGCCGGAAAACACCCTCTTCATCCTTGGTGATCAAAAAGGGACGGATTACTTCTCGGCTCATGATGGCTCCCGGTTGCTATTAAAAATCGGCGGAACTGCCCGCCGCTACATGGTGATCAGCCCAGCAAGGCGGCGACGATCTGCTTCAGTTCGCCATTTGACAGCGTTGCTGAGCGAACCGGTGTCGCCTGCGGGTCCGACGCTTTGCGAAAAAGCTGGCGAAGACCCAGATGGGTGATGGATTTCGAAAAGTTCATTTTAATGTCCTTGCGACAATGCCGCACATATTTCTATCAAGTTGTGCGTAGCTGCTAAGTCCATGGACAAGCTGCAATTTCAGGCGGGCACCACAGCCGCGCTTCTCATTGGACAGGCCGTCAACTTGCAACATATGCAGCACGCTCGTTAATTAGCTGGAAGCTCGCTTTTTCCGGGCCAGGTATCGCGCATCACGCGCGGCCTTACGCTCGGCTTCCGTCAGTTCGGGCTTCACCCGTGCCGCCTTGGCTGCTTCGGCTTCCAGAGCCAGCGCGCGCTTGGCGGCCCTTTGCTCTTTGGCCTCGCGCAAGGCGTTCTGGCGCTTTTCGCGCGCCGCAGCTTCCTTTGCGAGACGTTGCTCAGCCCGGGCGGCCACAGCGGCCTCATCCACAGGCGCCTTTTCAGGCCGTCGTTCGAGAACCTCTGCCCGGGCACGCGCGGCTGCGGCGATGCGATCCTGGAAGTGAGGCTCTTTATATCTTTTCATGCAGAGAAATTTCCCGTTTCATTCGTCTTCAGTTGCTAAGCGGGCAGCCGAAGCTGCCCGCTGCGCGTCAGGCTGACTGAAGGTTGACAGCCGACGTCTTGCCGCGCTGATCCTTTTCCAGATCATATGATACGCGCTGATCCTTTTCGAGGGTGCGCATACCGGCACGTTCCACCGCCGTGATATGAACGAAAGCATCGTCGCCGCCATTTTCCGGCGCGATAAAGCCATAGCCCTTATCGACGTTGAAGAATTTGACTGTTCCGGTGATCATTGTGGGTCTCCATTATCCCAAGTTTAATAGGGACACGCGATCATTCGCGCGCCCGGCTTTAAGAAGCAAATATGGGACAAGGAAGAGCCGAATCGGCCCAATATCCGTCAAAGCGCGACGTTCAGCAATTTTGCAATAGCACAGGTCAGGCCAAATTCAAAATCGGCGGGTATATGGAGCGCAGGCTCAGGCCTTATGCGCCCCTTCCCTGACCCACATTGCTCCATTCCACATTCCGCGTGGCGTACATCACGCTGGCAAGTGCGATCAGCAGCAGCACCGAGCCGATAAGAAGCGACCATGCCTCCAGATTGAGAAGCACGAACAGCAACGCATAAAGGCCGATCAGCAGTGCACCTATGAACCGACCGCGTCGCCAGCTTCGTAACACCGCGGCGCTATAGGCCGACAGCAGGCCGATGATCGCTCCCGCCCCCAATATATAAGCGGCGGTAAAGCCAATGACTTCTGCAAAAGCCAGCAGCAACACGAAGAACAGCACCAGCGCGGCACCGGTCAGCAGATATTCCGCCGCAGCGACCCGCGCACCGCCGACAATGTCGAACAGCAGGAACGCCAGAAAGGTGAAGCCGATGAACAGGAAGCCATATTTAACCGATCTATCCACCTTGGAATAAAGGTCGATCGGCTCGACAAGGCCGACGGTCACCGCCCGTGAGTTGCCGCTGACGGTTTCCAACGCCCGACCGCTGCCCCTGCCGCCCGCAGCCGCGCTGCTGTCCACGACCGGTGCCATTGCATAACCGGCCTCATTATCCAGAAGCGGCGGGCCGAGTTCTTCCATCCCCACGGGCGGCTGGCCCAGCGCCAATTTGTCGACCGCATAGCGCGCGGTAAAGCCGCTGTCCGAAATCTCGCGCTTTTCCGGCAGGAATGCCCCGCCGAAACTGGGGCTTGGCCAGACGGAAGACACGTCCCAGAGCGTCTTTCCGCCACGGGGGACCAGGCTCAGCGACCGGCTTCCTCGCAGACCGAAATCATATGTTACGGTCAATTGCCCCTCGCCCGACCATGGCACAAAGGCAAAGAAACCTTGTCCGCCAGTAGCCCCCGGTCCTTTGCCCGGTTGCACGGCCAGCGCCTTTCCATCAGCGGACAGTGATCCTCCACTGGTCAGCCCCCGCGCGTCCGACGCCCCTACGCGCAATTCTGCGCGATCCCACAGCAGCCGGTCGGCGGTGACACCAAATCGCGGCAGGTCGGGCGGCAGCGCGAAATGGGCAGTTCCCTTGATACGCGCGTCATAAAGGACGCTGCGATAAATCGATTTGCGACGCTCCTCCGGGTTGACGAGCGTCGTCACGACATTTTCGACGGGGGAGATGTAGAGCAGCTTTTCGATTTCGACGGTGCGGGACACGGCCTGCCCGTTGACCTCCTCCTCCTGCACCTGGGTGACGCGGAACGGAACGACGATGACCGGGCCAGCAATAATCTGCGGCCCGCCCCAGCCCGCGTTGATAGCATCCTGGGCCGTCTGAGACTGGCTCTGCCGATCCCACACCAGGGCATAGACCAGCATCAACGGCACGATGAGCGCCAGCGCCACCAGCGCCGCGAACAACAGCTTGATCCCGGGCGACCGTGCCCTGCGCGTCTCGTTGGATGAGCTGTCGGTCAATTGTCGCTCCTGCATAAACCGGTCATGTCTATAGGCGCTTCGACAGGCCGTCCAAACAGTTTTGGAATTGCGACCGAAAGGAGCATCTGAATATCATTTATGGGTAAGACTTCAGCGCACCGGACGCAGGCGTCATTCTGGACTAGCTTCCAGACATGGCGACAGAGGCGGCTTGGTGGAATTTCGCAGTGGGGCACTGCATGTTATTGCGCCAACATTGTGCGCGATTTGCGCACCGACCGGGCGTTCGTATCAGCGTGCACCTGGCGATCGGCACCATTTTCCTTTGGCTCTTCCTGCGACAGGTTAATTTAGGCCACGCGATTTCGGCTGCTGCGCGTGCCGCCATTCTGCCTCTTGCCATAGCACTGTTTGCCTACGCGGTTGATTTCCTGCTCCGCGCATTTCGCTTTTGGATGCTGCTGCAACAGGCGTCTGCTCAGCGTCTGCCCTGGCGCGCCGTGCCGGGGCCGTTCATTGCCAGTTTCGGCATCAGCGACCTGCTGCCATTGCGCGCCGGAGATGTATTTCGCCTGTTGTGGTTTCAGCGGCAGATGGATCTGCGCCCCAGCATCGTTCTTGGCTCAATGATGATTGAGCGCTTCCTGGACCTTTTCGCCCTGCTGTTGCTCGCCCTCGCCATTCTGGGCTGGCATTTGGGCGACGCGTGGCTGCTCTGCCTGGGGCTGCTGGCGCTGCTGGGGGGAGGCGCGGCCGTGCTGATACTCGTCGGCACCCGACTTTCCGGGCGAGCCGATGACATGCGCTGGAGGTGGCTGGCCGGATTAGTGGCGGCGCTGGGCTGCTTTCGCCTGCTGCGTTCGCCCCGGCTGTTTCTGAACCTGACCGGCATTTCGCTTGTCTGCTGGCTACTCGAAGCAGTGGTATTGCTGGGCACGTGGGTCGCTCTGGGCGGAGCCATCGGCCAATGGATCGCGCCGATAGCGGCCTTCATCGCCAGCACGCTTGGGACATTATTCCCTGGTCTGCCCGGTCATTTCGGCACGTTCGAATTATTCGGACTGGAAACATTCTCCCGCATGGGCGTGGCACCTGACTTTGCCGCCGCTGTCCTGCTGCTGGCCCACATGCTCCTTTGGGCACCGACGGCCCTGTTCGCAATCTTGTGGCTGATGCTCAACCGCTCAGGAAAGGCGGCGAAGTAGCCCCAGCGCCTGCTGCCCCAGCAGTGAGCGGTGAGGAGAAGCGCTCCTGCTGGAAAAACGGTTCGCGCAGAACCAGTCATAGCTTTCAGCAAGCATGTCCGCATTGGAATGGCGCGGTCGCCATCCCAGCGCCTTGAGCGGTTCGACATCAAACCAGCAGTCACGGTGATAAGTTCGATACTGCCACGGCACGAGCGGCGAAAGTCGTGCCCAGCGAAGTAATCCGAGCGCAGTCATGGCAGGCGCGACCGGCAGACCCGTGATGCAAGAGCGGCTGCCGGCATATGCGATCAACCCATCCAGATCTTCGCGCAAAGTTCCGAAACGGTCCGTCCCGACATTATAGACGCCGCCCTGCCCATGCGAAAGCGTCAGCAATATTGCGCTGACCAGATCGTCGGCATGGATGAACTGGATTCGATTGTGCCCGTGGCCGATGATGTAGATGCGGCGTCCTTCGGCGATCCACTGGAACAGAATCTGATATATGCCAAGCCGCCCTTCTCCCAAAGTCGCACGCGGGCGAATGATGATGAGCACTATGCCTGCGCGGTCGCAAATCTCCGTCACCAGATGTTCACCGGCGAGCTTGGAGCGGCCATAATGTTCAAAGGGCTGGGGCACGGTATCCGCCGTGATCGCACCGCTTGGCGGCAGGCCGAAAACGGCGGTGCTGCTGACGTGCACGAATACCCCCACACCTGCGCGCACGGCTTCTTCCGCGACGATCCGCGTTCCTTGCACATTGACCGCGTCATAAGCGCGCCCGGCACCGGCCTGCGCAACCAAGGCAGCATGGTGGTGGACCACGTCCACGCCCTCCATCGCATTAGCGACCGTCGCCCGGTCGCAAATGCTGCCCTGATGAAACGCAATCCCTTCAGGAAGATCGGCATCGCGGATCAGGTCCAGAATGCGCACTCGTTCGCCCTCTTCAACCAGCCTCCGCGCCAGGCGTGAGCCAATAAAGCCAGATCCGCCGGTGATCAGATGCGTCCTCAACCGAAATGCCTTTCTATCGCGTGCAATGCGTTGCGATGCGCGATCGCCATGACTGACCCCTGCGGATTGGCGATGGTCGGTCCACACATCAACGACGCATCCGCGATCCGTAGCCCATCGGCGTCATGCACGCGGCCCCAGCTGTCGGTCGCACTCAGCCGCCGGTCTTCTCCCATCGGGCAGGACGCGAAGACATGGACAGAAGTAAGCATTGCCGACTTGCGGGGAAGATGCCGGGGCAGGGCATCGATCTCCGCCACGGAACGAAGCAAGGGCAGGCCCGGAACACAAGGCTGGACCGCCTCCGCCCCGGCCGCGAACAACACTCGCAACAGATGTTTGAGGCCGTCATACAGAATATCCAGGTCCGCTGCGTCATGGCGAACCGATATCAACGGATCGCGAAGACCCGGCAGGCCGCGCACCCGCGCGTGGCCGCTACCATTCTGCGCATAATAAATGCCCATACGCGGCGCGTCATCGGCAATGTGCGCCCGCATCTCGGCATTCCCAGCCAATGCAAGCGCCAACAGGGCGGGGGAACTGATGGAACAGCCTATGCCAAAGCGTGGTTCGAACATCTTGATCTGGTGCACTGGATCAGGATCACCGGGACGATTAACCGGTTTGTCGAACAACGCCACCGCCTTCAGCATGGGATGAAAACGCAAGCTGTTGCCGATATTGCGTCGGAGGCCGGATCGACGAAGAAGAACGGGCGTCTGTACCGCACCACAGGCAATGAACAGCGCGTCGGCGTCAATCAGCAACGGCCTGCCTTCATGCGATGTCAGCACTTCCCAGCGGTCACCGGTCCGGCGGATACGAACCGCCCGCGTATTTGCCAGCAGCCGCCCACCCGCGCGCAGAAATTGCGGGATGATCGTCGCGCTCATCGACTGCTTTCGTCCCGTCTCATAATCGAATAATCGGGGCGCTCGGATTGTGCCCCAGCCCAGACGCGCGGCTCCATCGCTCAATCGTTGGGACGATGGCGGCGCTTCACCGGGTATATCCGCCACTCCGACCCGTGCTTCGCAGGCTTCGAAATGCGACGTCATTGAACTTTCGCTCAGGTCATCCACCCGAAAATCCCTGGCCCATTGCTCCAGAACATATGCTGGGGTCCGATGATACAGGCCGCGATTGACCTCGCTTCCACCGCCGACGCAGCATCCTTCCATATAGCTGATCGACGGATTGCCGAAGGCGACGCTGAGTCCCTTGTTGCGATATTTGCTCAGAATTTCCTCGCCCGAATAATGGGCGCAGGAATCAAGCGGCAGGTCGGGTCCTTCCTCAAGCAACAGCGTGTCGTGGCCTGCTTCGGCACAGAGTAGAGCGGTGACGGCACCGCCGGGACCTGATCCGACAATTGCGACCTTGGCCCGTTGTCGATCAGGCCGGTGGCGATCAGTCATGCCGCAGGTCATCGGACCAAAGGCCGAACAGCGACAGGCTGACGTAAAATGTCATCAGCATGCGGGCCGGTCCAAGGAAAGAGCGCTCCCACGCCTCCATCCGCCGCCGCCTTTCTTCCGGGGGCAGGTCATGAAAATACGCCCGTTGCCTCACGATCGGCCAGGCATCGAAAATCAGCGTCGCCGCGCGCAGGGGTGGACGAAGATAAGCGGGCAACCCGGCGAAGCTCGCCAGCACAAAGGCGCTCGCCAGCCTGGACGTGCCAACGGGTCGCTGCTCGCGATCGGCAACGGTGTCGGCGATGGCGCGAACCGTCGCGTCGAAATCAGGAAGCATGGCGGAAAATCGGGTCATGAAAATGCCGGAAATCGCGTCCGCGGATGAGCGCGCGCACGCCAGCGCGGCGTGCAGCTTCCCCATCACGTTCATCGCGATCACCGATCATCAGCGTCCGTTGGGGAATGGTTTTTGCCTGCTCGATCAGCCAGAGCAGACCTGCAGGGTCGGGCTTTAGCCGCCCCACATCTTCGGCGGTCACACAATAGCGGGCCGACAGGTCCAGAGCCGCCAGCTTGGCCTCCGCTGCGTAGTCGGAAAATATCGCGATAGCGTGGTTGCTCGACAGCCGCTTGAACAGCGTCCCCGCGCCCGGCGTGCGATAATCGCGCAGCATGGCAAGAGGGCGCTGTTCCATCCAGTCGACCACCGTGGCGCGCACGACATCCGGGCTTTGGCCCGGCAGCATATATTGCGCGACAGCGAAATCACTTGTCACCGCATTGGCCATTGCTTCCCGTTGCCGTCGGAATGCGGCAAGCGTCCGCATCACCGACAAGCTGCGTTCACGGATCGCCTCCCGCGCGAGGAGTCCCGCCATCCGGCGGCGCAGCGACGGCTGGTCATAAAGCGTCCCGTCCATGTCGAACACGATGAGATCGAAACTGTCCCAGGGGATCGAGACGCTCATAAATTGACACGCAGGAAGCTCGGCGCGGACAGCGCGTTGAGGAACGGCATGTCGATGAAGGTCAGCGCCGTCAACGATGCCACAACCACAAATGACGCCAGCATGAGCCGCCGCGATCGGAACAACCGCTCCGGCCGCGCCGCCACAGAACCCGGCAGCATCGCAAGCCAGAAATAGCTGGCGAACAGGACGGCGATGAGGGGGAGCGCAAAAATATATTCCTGCCGGTATTTGATGAGAAACACGGCCAGGAAAAAGGCCGACAGGATCGCGTAAAGGAGGCAGGATACGGCAAGATTTTCCGCTGTGTAGCGGCCAAAGGATCTGCGATAGCGAGGCAGCAGGTCCGCGCCCCCACCGGCACTGATGTCGCGATATTCGGCCAGCCGCTTCGCCGCCATCAGGAATGCGCCACCCATCCAATAGGTCAGCAGAAGGCTGGCGGGGGGAATGGTGTAGGGCGCGATCATGGCCCATCCCAACATCAGGCGGATGGGATTATTGACGCTTTCACTGAGCACGTCGAGATAGACGCGATCCTTTGTCCGCACCGGCGTCACATTGTAGATGAGACCGGAAAGCACGAAGCCCACAGATGTCCAGGCGAACACCGCGCCCAGTCCGACGGCCAACGAAAGGCCGATGATGACAAGCAGCATATATTCGGCATAGACGATCGGCGCGGACAGGCTGCGATGGACGGCCGTCCGCGCGGACTTCAATGGATGATAGGCATCGAACTCGCGATCGAGCCACTCGTTGATGACGTAATTGGCAGAAGCGATGGCCACCGCGCTCAACAGGCCGAACAGGATCGTCAGCGCGCCAGCTTGCACAGCAGGATGAACCAGCACATAGGCCAGGATTATGCCGGGCAGAATGAAGACATGCTTCGTCATATGGTCGAGGCGGGCTATGGCGACATAGTCGCGAAAGCGGCCCCGTGACGTCGGAATCGGACCAACCGTCATCGCCTTGTCAATCATTGCTGCCTCTCTTCTTTTATAGCGCGTCGATAGATCGTGCCGTCTTCCAACTTCGCGACCGGAACTAGGCTCAACTGCCTGATCAGTTCCTGCTCCGATGCCATATAAAAGCGCCAATCGATGCGGTTCAGAAACACCACATAGGCGTTGCCGTGAGCGAGTGCGGCTTGCGCTCCGGCAAGCTGCGCCCGATAGGGAAAGTTGGGATCATCTCGACCGGTGCGCAACATCATGGGCGCGGGGATGTCGCGCGCCGGGCGGCGCAGCACATAGCCGATGGCGTCGGAACCGTTTGAGTAAAGCACAGCGTCGCGCGGCAACCGGGCGACGGCTGCGAGCGTCGGCGACCGCGCCCAATCGAGCGAAGCGAAGCCGACGCCTTCCTGCGATGCCTGGTGCATGCGAACAGCGCTGCGGATGCCGTGACTGACCAGCATCAAGCAGGAAAGGCCGATCAGCGCGCCATGCAACCACCTGACCACAGGGTCGGCGATTTTCACGTGCGCCATTGCGATCGTCACCGCCATGATACTGGTGCAGTAGATCGGGTAGGCGTAGCGACCGTTGAGATGCAGGTTGGTTTCGATCGCCGTGGCAAGAACCATGAAGGCCACATAGGTGAAGAAGAAGAAGCCGAGCGGAATGGCGATCAGAGACGCTTCGGCGTTTCCACTGGCGGCCAGACCCAGAACGCTGCGTCCATGGCGAACAAGGACAACCAGGCTGGCCGACATGGCCATCAGGAACAGGATGCGACGCATCGCGATCGGCACGTCATCGGATACGATCCATGCGGTCAACGCGTTGAAGCTCAGCCACCATTCCCTGGCGGTCATATTGCCCAGCCACTCCAGGGGACGCCCGGTCGAGCGCCCGCTGACTTCAGCGGCGATAACCGCCCAGCCCAGGAAGATGACCGCCGAGGGGATGAGGATACGGGCCACGTCGGCCACCCGGCGTTTGGTATCATGGCGCGGATCTATAATCAGGAACAGCGCAATGGCAGCGCCCAGCGCCGGTGCCGTGAAGCGGACGAGCGATGCCACCCCGATGCCAACGCCTACGGCAATCAGCCAACGCGTATCGCCACCCTGAACATAGCGCAGGAAAGCGAGCAGCGTCGCCAGGATCACGGTGAGAAATGGCGGTTCCGACATCGCCAGCCCGTAAAGCGCCACTGTCTGCGGCGCGATCACGATGAGCGCAGTGCCCATGGCGGCATAGGCCGCCCGTCCGCTCGCCACGCGCAGGATATGCCAGGTCAGGAACGCGTTCAGCCCGCTGAGAACCAGTCCAATGCCCCAGGCGCCAGCGACGATGTCTATGCCGGTCAATGCCACAAATTGCAGCAAGGCGGCATAGACCGGAGCATCCCACGGCGTTGCCGCCATGTTCATGTAGCGCGCGCTGTCGGGCAGGATGCCGATCCCCTGATGGGTGGACAGCAGGAACAGCAGGACCGCCAGAAGGGGGAAGCCCACAGCCCAGAATCGATCCGGGTCAGCGTTCGTCTTGACTTCCGTCAGCGCTTCGGATGGGGCGAAACTGTCCATCAGCTTTTCACCCGGTTGGAAATGATCCGCTTCACATTGCCAGCGACGAAGCGCAGCGCGGATTCGGCAATCCCGCGACCCAGAATGTCGTCCAGTCCGTCGATCAGTTGATCGATCTGCGCTTTCGTCACCGTGAAGGGCGGCATGAAATGCAGCATGTCGCGCGCGCCCGGCTGGAAATGCACCATCACATCGTGCCGCTCGAACAATTGCCGCGCCAACGCACCGATCAGCACCGTCTGATAGGTCTGGAACAGCGTGCTGCCCGATACATCGACCAGCTTCGATACCAGATCCTCCCCAAAGTTGAGCCGGATGGCGCGGAACAGTCCTCGCCCCCGAACCTCCAGCAGCGTCCGCGGATATTTGGCGCGCAACGCCTCCAGCCGCGATTCAAGATAGCCGCCCATCGTCCGGGCATTATCGATCAACCCGTCTTCATAAAGGGCGTTCAGCGTTTCGATCGCAACCGCGCAGGTTTCGCCAATGCCGCTGAAGGTCGAACTGTGCAGGGTGCAATCGTTGCGATTGCCATAAGCCTTTTCAAACAGGGCCTGAGACGTCACCATCGCGCCGATGGCCCGCTTTCCGCCGCCCAGCGTCTTTGCCAGCGTCACAATGTCTGGCACGACATCTTCATGCATGAAGGCGCAGAAGCGCCCTGTGCGCCCGCAGCCGACCTTCACCTCGTCGAAGATCGATAATATGTCGTTCGTCCGGCAAAGGTCGGCAAATTCTGTCAGATAACCCGCGGGCGGCACTTCGCAGGCGGTGCCGCGTATGGTTTCGATGATGGCGGCGATGATGCCGTTGCCCTTCGGCCCCGTTTCCTGCGCGATTGCCATGCGCATCGCTTCGATATCGCCATAGGGAATATAAAGGATGTTCTCCTTGGGCACGCCCAGCAGAAACCCCGTATGCACATTGGTGGCGGTGGTGAGTGACAGCGCGCCATGTGTCTTGCCGTGGAAAGCCCCCTGCATGCACAGGAACTTGGTCTTGCCCTTCGGGGTCTGGACCCGCTCGGCCAGTTTCATCGCGGCCTCGTTCGCCTCCGCGCCCGACGTTGCGAAGAAGCTCGTGTCCAGCGGATCGGGCAGGATTTCAGCAAGATTATAGGCCAGCGCGGCTTGCAGCTTGTGCGGGGCGAGTTTGATGATGTCCAGCACCGCCCGATCGTGGCAGAGGCGCTCCGCCGCTATGATGCGCGGATGATTGTGGCCAAGTCCGACGGCCCCCATGCCGGTCGAGAAATCAAGTATCCGCCGACCATCGGCAAGGTGCAGCACCGTCCCTTTTGCGGCGCGCACATCCAGATCGTCCAGGCCCAGGATCGCATAGATTTCCAGCAGATGGCGGTTGATATGACGTGCATAAAGGCGATTGGATTCACGCACGCTGACGTTGAGTGCCTGGTCCAATGTCAGGATGTTCGGATTTTCGGCGGAGGTGGACGGAAAATCCGGCCTGAGTTGGGTAGCCATAATATTCGATTCCCCTTCGCCCGAATGTCGATGGGATATGTTTATGGCCTTGTGAAGAAGGCCGGAATCCATGGATTTATATACTTCCAACGAGAAGCAGGCCTACCCATTTAAGGCATCCCCCTTTGCCTCGCCCGTCCGCTCAAAATAGAGCGCAGCCATGGCAGTGCGATTTGTGATGCGCAGCTTCTGGAAAATATTGTGCAGGTGAATTTTCACCGTACCTTCGCTGGCGCCCAATTCTCTCGCAATCTCCCTGTTGGAAAGGCCCCGGCATGCCTGACTGGCGATCTCTCGCTCGCGCGGCGTAAGGGCGTCGAACGTGGAGGGTGCCATATCCTCATCCCACAAGGGATCGGCCTTGTGGACTATTGCACGGGGAAGCCAGCGTCGGCCATCGGCCACGGCGCGAAGGCAATCGACCAGCGTATCTGGGGCCGCTTCCTTCAGCACAATACCCCATATGCCATTAACGATGGCTTCCGACAATTGCGCCGGTGTGATCAGCGATGTCAGAAAGACCGCGCGAACCGGCAAGTCCGCCGCGCGAAGCCGTCTTAGCAGCGCAAGACCGCCGACATCAGGCAGATTAATGTCGAGGATGGCGATATCGGGCCTCAACCGATCGATCATCGCAAAGGCGCTGGCTCCTTCGGTCGTGCTGCCAATGACCTGAAAGTCTGCTTCCATGGCGACCAGATCGGCCAGACCGCGAAGTACAACGGGGTGATCGTCCAGCAGAAAGACCGACCGGCTCATGGCAACGGCACCTCGATCTTCATGACGAGCCCCGGCGCATAGCGCGTGATCGCAAGGTGCCCTCCCATATCCCGCACACGCGCGCGGAGCGACCGGGGCCATGTCGGCTCCTCATCGGTGAACGGGGCCATGCCGCATCCATTGTCTGCTATGGTCAGGCACAATTCCTTGTCTTGTTGCTGCAGGTCGACCGCCAGACGGGTAGCGCCCCCATGACGGACGGCGTTGGCGGTAGCTTCGTTCAACAGCTGCGTCAGTTCCCGATGCAGACTGCCAGGCGCTTCCATATCAGGTGGTTGCACCGAAAGGACGATGTCGCAGCCCCACTGATCGGACAGTTCGTCAGCTCTTTCCGCGAGCGAGAAGGACAGGTCGCGCAAGGGCAAGGACTCGAGTGTCCAACTGTTTTCAACGAACAGGCGGATGCGGCGCTGCTGTTCCGTCATGATGTGGCTGACACCGTTCAGCGGTTCCCGGGCCTCCTCCGGCATGGCAGCGCGTGCGGCTTTCAGTTTCAGGGACGCGGCAGTCAGTTCCTGCAGGACGCTGTCGTGCAGGTCCCGCGCCAGGCGGACCCGTTCCTGGTCGCGCGCCTTGTCCGCGACGGTACGGATCAGCGATAAGCGCTCCAGTTCATGTCCGATCCTCAGGGCGGTGATCTGGGTCAGATGCTGGGCATCCTCATGTCGGTTTTTGGCATCCACGACATAGAGCCGCCCGACAGCGGTCGCGCCCGCGAAGTGCGCGGAACGCACCATCGCCGTATCGATGATCAGGTCTGGCCACTGCAGGGCGGCACCGATCGCCTGCAATTGCGCCACTTCCTTTTTCCGGGAAAGCGAACTTTGAGAAAGGCTGGCGGCATGTGTCCGCCAGAATGATGGGTCCTCGACAACAGTGTAGCGTAGTCCTTCCGGTCCCCAAAACGCCACGGAGCCGCTTGCCCCCTTCTTGCCTTGCCAGATCAGGACCAGCCGCTCGGCGCGCAACAGGCCAGAAGCGTGGCCCAGCAAATCCGTCAGCCAAATCTGCGCGTCGGTCGTGGCGGGTGCAAAGGACCAACTGGCGAGCTGCGCGAAACGTCGGCTGTTGCTGGCCCGGCAGGCTCCGAAATAACCGAGCATCGCTGCCGCTACCAGAAAATAGGCCGACCGCATGATGAACAGGTTGAGTTCGGAGTCTCCGTCCCAAAGGTCCCCCCACCCGATCGCGAGCAGAAGAGCTTCCATGGCCAGCGCCCCGATGACCGCCCCAAAAATTCCCCAGCGCAAGGTCGTTGCCAGCAGGATGAAGGGAAGGAACGGGAAAAAAGGACTCTTCAGTTCATCGGTAAGATAGACCAGTGCGGCCAGGGCGAGAACATCGACGCCGTGAGAAAACAGATGCAGGCCGCTTCCAAAGGGCCAGGATGGCGGCGCAATCACAAGCCACAACGAAAATGCCAGATACACGGCCAGCAAATAATGCGCTTCATTCAGGAAACCGGCGGGCCGTGTGGGGTCCAGGTAAATGGCCAGAGCCGCAAAGATCACGGCCACAAGCCTGCCCGTGGAAATGAGCCTTTCTGGAGAAGGGCTGAGCCGCAATCGCTCCCGCAAAGAACGCCATATTCCAACTGGCGGCTGGATCGTTGCGAACCCGGATAGTTTGCGCGTTGCCATATCTGCGCGGCAATCTGTCAGCAAGTTTCCCGTTACACAAATGCGATTGTGGATGACTTGTCATGGTCGGGTGGCAAACGGACTGATTCAGTCCGCAAATCGTTGCGGCTGAAATGGT
>CBFHAG010000024.1:0-40404 GCA_965653535.1 uncultured Sphingobium sp. | reverse complement strand
AACCTTTGTCCTTCAGAAGTTTTTTGGTTAATGAATTGGAGCAGACGCCGTTCTTCGGGGTTTACGGGATCTGCAAGGACAGGGGCTTCATATGCGCGTTCTGCTAATCGAAGATGAACCGACCACGGCCAAGGCGATTGAGCTGATGCTCACGACCGAAGGCTTTAACGTCTATACGACTGACCTGGGCGAGGAAGGGCTCGATCTGGGGAAGCTGTATGATTATGACATCATCTGCCTGGACCTGAACCTGCCGGACATGCACGGCTATGACGTGCTGAAGAAGCTGCGCGCGGCCAAGGTGCAGACGCCGGTACTGATCCTGTCAGGCATTGCCGAAATGGACAGCAAGGTTCGCTCGTTCGGCTTTGGTGCCGATGATTATGTGACCAAGCCTTTCCATCGCGAAGAATTGATCGCCCGCATCCACGCGGTCGTTCGCCGGTCAAAGGGCCATTCGCAGTCTGTCATTCGCACTGGCAAGCTGGCAGTCAACCTTGACGCCAAGACGGTGGAAGTTGATGGCAACCGCGTCCACCTGACCGGCAAGGAATATGCGATGCTGGAGCTTCTTTCGCTCCGCAAAGGCACCACGCTGACCAAGGAAATGTTCCTGAACCACCTTTATGGCGGGATGGATGAGCCTGAACTCAAGATTATCGACGTCTTCATCTGCAAGCTGCGCAAGAAATTGGCGCTGGCCTGTAGCGGAGACAATTATATCGAGACCGTCTGGGGACGCGGCTATGTGCTGCGTGACCAGGATGAAGCGATGGACGTCGCGACCAAGGTCGCCTGATCCAGGTATCAACAGTGGAATTGAAGGCCAGCTGTCCCTTGGGCAGCTGGCCTTTTTTATGCGGTAACCAATGAAAATGGGCCGGCGACCTGATGGTCACCGGCCCCCAGTCAGACAAAGGGCGGAAATGGCTGAAAGCCGGGGGTCGGGGGACCGCCCTTCAAGGCGTTATTCGTCCGTCTGACTGGATGAGGTTGCGCCCGATGCGGCGGTTTCAGCATGGCCTGACAGATGGCCACCGGCGTCAAGCGCCGACGCGCCGTTCATTGCGCCGGTTGCGCTGCCGGATGCCGACGTTGCGTTGTTGGCGGCAGCGCGGGCGTGATCTCCGGCGGTTTGAGCGGTTGCGTTTGCCTTGCCCTGAGCCGTGGCTGCGGCGCTGGCGGTGCGGTCGCGAACATTGCCTGCTGCCTGGCTGACATCGGCCGTGCCCAGCGTATCGGCGGCCACGTTGCCGCTGGCTGAGCCGATGAGGGAGCCGGACGCGCTGCCGCCCCTGGCCTTGCCCTTACGAGTGACGGTGCCGTCCGCCGAACCGTCGGCGCGGCCCTGAGCCGATCCGCCGGCGCTGACCCGGCCATTTTGCAGGTCAATGGCGCGATCGATGCCAACGCCGCCCGATCCGCCCAGCGTGCCGCCCAATGAACCGCCGAGGCCGCCAAGGCTGCCGCCCAGACCACCGCCGAGGCCGCCCCCGCCTCCCAGAAGCTGCGCCGAAGCGGGAGCCGCCGTCATCGCGGCAAGGCAGGCAGTGGCCAGAATGAACTTAGCTTTCATCGATCGTCTCCTCATTTGCTTGTCGATCCGATGAAAGGACAACGGGAGCGCCGCGCAATTTCATCCCGGCAAATGAGAAAAATCGTGCAATATGTTGTAATTCAATCTAAATTTCTGCATTGGCCGCAGATGATCCCGCGGCCAAGGCGGCGGTCCGCTTTGCCAATGTGCGTCGCTTCGGCGGCCAGCGCTGTCACGCTGCCGGTCGCGAGCAGGCGGCCCGCAACTAATGGTGCCGCAAAGGACGTGCCTCGCACGCTGCCCTTGCCGCCGTCGCTGCGCGCCGCGTTCATGTCAGCGCCGGGCGCCGCGAAGTCGATATGCCGGGCGCGGCCTGCTTCGGGCAGCAGGCGACCGCGACCGTTTACGCCTGTTACGGCGATGACGTCGGGATAGGAAGCGGGGTAGGCCGGAGGTGCTGCCGGGCCGTCATTGCCCACGGCTGCGACGACCGTCACGCCCTTGCTTTTGGCTAGCCGGATCGCACCGGCCAGCAGTGGATTGTCGGGGCCGACGAGGCTGACGGTCGTTACGTCCACCCCGCGCGCGGCCATCCATCCCAGCGCCCGTACAATGGCAAATGCGCCGCCACCGGCAGGGTCGTCGCCATAGACGTCCGCTACGAACAGAGGCGCGCCCGGCGCAGCGCCGCGGATCATGCCGGTGCCGCTGATCAGCGATGCGACTGCCGTGCCATGTGCGCTGGCCCGCGGCGATCCGCGTGCGAACCCCCGTTGTTCAATGGGACCTGAAAGTGAGGGGTGGCGGGCGACGCCGCCATCTATCAGTCCGGCGGCGCGGCCCTTGGCCGATCCTGCGCTCGCCAATGCCCCTGTCGCTATCACTGTCGTCACCGGCAACGCTGCCGTTCCGCTGGGAAAATAGAGATTGTCGGCGCTGGGCTGGGCTTCGGGAGCGATCGAGTTAACCTGTTTGAGCGCGCGGGCAAGGCTGCGCCCCTCCGGCACGGCCAGTCGGGTGACCGATAGCCCAAGCCCTTCGACAATTTCGCTATCGACGCCATAGCCTGCTCTCCTCAGCGCTTCGACACTGGCGGGCGCAGCGCCGGTCAGCAATATCACGCCCCGCCGCGATGGCTCCCGCCTGTCGTCCAGTTCGATGCTGTCGCCGTGCTGCCTGAGCAAGGCACGGATGCGAGTGTCCCTGGAAGCCATCAAACGGTCGGCCAGCCGGGCGGGGGATAGCCGATCGAGATCGGCCCGATCCAGCGCGCCTTCGACACGTTCCTGTACTTGCGGCACGACACGCCCTACCCCCAGCATATCGCCCGCAGACGGCACTAACTGAGCATCAGCGTCCGGACCCGTCAGGAACAGGATGGTCAGGATCAAGGCTCGCTTGGATTTCATGTCACTCTCTTTAAATTCCTGCCGGCGGAGACGGGGTGTCCCGTCCTTTCGCCATCAAAATGAGTCATCGCCCGAAAATTTCCGATAAAGGAATAAGGTCAGGGATGAAACGTTCGCCATCAGCCGTTTCATCCATGACGGCGACAGGAGAGCAGATGTCATTTGAGAGTGATCTGTTGGCGATCCTTCCCCGGCTGCGCCGCTTTGCGGCCAGCCTGTCGCGGGACCGCGCCGATGGCGATGACCTTTGCCAGGCGACGGTCGAAAAGGCGCTGCGGGCGCGGGACCAGTGGCAAGCCGGAACGAGACTGGACAGCTGGATGTATCGAATTATGCGCAATCTGTGGATCGATGAAGGCCGGTCGCGGCGACGCGCTGCCCGCACATTCGCGCCGGAAGAGGCGGGGGAACATGTCGGTCACGCGGGCGACCGTGATGTCGAGGCGCATCTGATGCTGGGGGACGTCGATCGCGCAATGAACGCGTTGCCCGACGAGCAGCGGGAAGCCATCGCCCTCGTGCTCGTAGAGGGCCTGTCTTACAAGGAAGCCGCCGATGTGCTGGGCATTCCGATGGGCACCTTGACGTCACGATTGGTGCGGGGGCGCGGCGCTCTCCTTGAACTATTGGGGGAAGCGGCATGACCGACATTGACGAAGCGATGCTGATCGCATGGGTCGATGGGGAACTGGATGACGTCACCCGGCGGCGTGTGGACCGCGCCGTGGCGGACGATCCCGCGCTGGCTGCGCGTCTGGAAATGCACCGCGGCCTGCGCAACCGGCTGTCGGACCACTATGCGCCGATTGCGAGCGAGCCGGTTCCATCTACCATGGGGGCCTGCCTGACGGAGAGCGCGAAGGTCGCGACCATGTCCCGGCCCGGCAGATCGCCTTGGCGCAACTGGGGCATGAGCGGCGCGATCGCCGCCAGCCTGCTGCTGGGCGTGGTCGTCGGACAATGGACGAACGGCGCGAAGGGGCCCGTGATGGTAGAGGACGGAGCGATACTGGCCAGGGGCGACCTCAAATCGGCGCTCGATACGCAGCTGGCGTCGGCGCAGGAAGGTGCATCCATTCGCATCGGCCTGAGCTTTCGCCGGAAGGACGGGGCGGGCTGGTGCCGCAGCTTTGATGGTGATGCCCTGGCAGGCGTTGCATGCAGGGAGGGAGAAGGCTGGCGGATTCAGCAGCTTCTGCCGGGCGGCGGCGAACGCACCGCCTATCGGCAGGCCGCATCGGGCGATCCCCGGATCATTGCCACGGTGGAGGCTCTGATCGCGGGCGATCCTGCCGATCCGCGGCAGGAAGCGGCGGCGAAGTCTGGCGGTTGGCGCTGAACGCGGGGAGACAGCGAATCAGGTCTGCAGGACCCAGCGCTCCGTCCCTTGCAGTCCCAGCGCACTCAGCTTTCCGCTGCGCCAGGCGCCCGTATCGATGCCGATGCGATTGGACTGCTCATCCACATCATCGGTGATGCTATGGCCATGAACAACCATCCGCCCATGATCGCCACCATGGGTCAGAAATTCGCCCCTGATCCAGCGCAGGTCAGCGGCGCGTTGGGCATCCAGCCGGACCTGTGGACGAATGCCTGCATGAACGAACAGATAATCGCCGATCGCCAGCATGTCTTCAAACTGATCGACGAAATCAACATGATCGCGGGGCACATGAGCCAGCATCCAATGCGCGAGTGCGCTATCGTCCATCGCCGCACATTCTCCTAGAGGCAGGCCGTAGCTCGTCAGCGTCTCGACCCCGCCAATGCGGCGGAAGAAACCGGCATGGTGGGCGCTGCCGCTGGCAGCGGCGATGAACAATTCCTCATGATTACCCTTGATAAAGCTGACATTTTCCGCCGATTGCGCCAGGGTCATGGCGCGTTCGATCATCTGTGCCGATTGCGGACCACGGTCGATCAGGTCTCCCAGCAGGATTAGTTGACGGGGCAGGGGTGAACGCTTCGCTTCGTCTTGCGCGATCATGCCCATCAATCGGTCGAACAGGTCGAGCCGTCCATGGATGTCGCCAATGGCATAGACCCGCATCTTGTCGCCCACGCTGGAAAGCGTGGCTCGCGGCTTTGGACGGCGGCGAAGAAAATTCAGCATGGCGGTGACCGCTCGAGCTTCATGCCTTCAGTGTCGCACGGCTTCACAGCCGAGGCAATGTTACACCCTGCTGGCCCATATATTTCCCCGCGCGATCGGCATAGCTGACCTCGCAAGGTTCGTTTCCCTTAAGAAACAGGAACTGGCAAGCTCCTTCATTGGCGTAGATTTTCGCGGGCAGCGGAGTCGTGTTGGAAAATTCCAGCGTCACATGACCTTCCCAGCCCGGCTCCAGCGGCGTCACATTCACGATGATGCCGCAGCGTGCATAGGTGGATTTGCCCAGGCAGATCACCAGCACATCACGCGGCACTCGGAAATATTCGACCGTGCGCGCCAGTGCGAAGCTGTTGGGCGGGATGATGCAGCAGTCGGTCTTGCGGTCGACAAAGCTGTTCGACGCGAAATCCTTGGGGTCCACCACGGCGCTGTCGACATTGGTGAAGATCTTGAACTCGTCGGCCACGCGCGCGTCATAACCGTAGGAGGACAGGCCGTAGCTGATGCAACCATCGCGCCGCTGATTTTCGACAAAAGGCTCGATCATCCTGCTGGACAGGGCCTGTTCGCGAATCCACTTATCGGACAATATCGACATGAATCTAGCTTTTCCTGTGAGGAGTGGCACCCAAGTCATTGGGACCAAATGCGAATGGGAGAAGGGAATTGACGCCATGTTCTACCACCGCGCCATCATGTACCGGAGCGCAATAGATCGCGATAGGGCGGCCCACCACCTGTTGGGCTTCGTTCAAAATCTGCCGACATCGGCCACAAGGTGTGACGACATGGTTGTCCTGGGCTTCATGGGACATGTCGATCGGCCCGCCCACTACGGCGATGGCGTCGACATCGGCCAACCGCCCAAGCGCATTGGTCGCCGCCAGCGCGACAATTTCGGCGCAAAGCGACAGGCCCAGGCTAGCATTTTCGAAATTGGCGCCAGCGACGATTTCTCCGTCGGTCAGACGCACAGCCGCGCCGACCGAAAAGCGGCTATAGGGCGCGTAGCCGTTCCTTCGGGCCGCGCGTGCGGCTTCGACCAGCAGGCTGACGTCATCTTCCGTCCTATTCATGGCGCGACGACACCCCATCTGACAGGTCCTTCGACACCGTCGATATGCCGCATATCATTGGCTGTCCACATCACCCATTTGCGGGTCGCATAATCCGGGGGGAAGAAGTTCCCATCCAGCCACAGAGTCCGGTTGATGCCAGATGCGATATCATAACGTTCTTCGAAATCGGGCGAGATGTTCAGCAATGCTGGCTTGCGGGCGTTGCTTTCGACCAGATTGACCAGCGTATTGAGTTCAGACAGCACCGCGTCCCGTTCTGGCCGCTCTGCGCAGTCGGGGGTGAGCGCCAGGCGAATAACGGGGGGCAGGGCGGCATTATCGCGCGGCACGGTGGTCACGAACCGGGTCGCCTGTTCTGCCGCCCGCCTGCACAGGCTGAAATCCAGCGAAGCGCCGTAGCGCAGTCCTGACGACCGGGCGGCTGACCAATTGCGGGCAAAGGCCGGATCGCGGCCCTCGGCCCCTTTGGCCGCGCGAATATAGGCGAAATCGACGCCCTTTGCCGCCAGCGTCCCCCAGTCGATCAGGCCGTTGTCCGAACTGACCGCGACGCCCTGCGTCGAATAGACACTGCGGTCAGGGGCCCAGTCGCGCGTATATAGCCACAGCCCCCCCGCCAGCAAGGCGAGGAAAGCCGCGCCCGCCAGAATGCGGACCAGATACCGGCCTGTGGAACGCTGACGGATGATGTGCCCCCTTAACCCTTGATATGCAGCACGCAGATCAGCGTGAACAGGCGTCTGGCCGTGTCGAAATCGATCTTGATCTTTCCATCCAGTCGTTCGATCAACATCTCCGCCGCGTCATTGTGGATGGCGCGCCGAGCCATGTCCACCGTTTCAATCTGCTGGGGCGATGCATGGCTGATCGCCTGATAATAGCTGTCGCAAATGGCGAAATATTCACGAATGGGCCTGCGGAAACGACCAAGGCCAAGGATGATCGCTTCCAGCGCTTCATCATCATCCCGCTTGATTTCGATCACCAGCCGCCCTTCCTCCACGCGCAGCATCACGCGATAAGGGCCTGCATAGCTGTCAGCGTGGACGCGCTGGGGAGCGAAGAAATTATCCTCCAGCAGGTCGAATATGGCGATGCGCCGTTCCTGTTCGACGTCGGCGCTGCGCCACAGGATCGTCCGCTCATCGAGCGTGATATCTATGATGCGTGGATCGGCCATGATGCGGATGGTGAGTGCGGCGGCCAGCGGGGAAAAGCAAGGCCGGAAAAGACAGAAGAGTTCTCCACATCTTTGCCCAAGACTACGCAGCTTCCCGCTTGCGCTGAACCGCTGCCGGCGCGATGAGGGGCGCATGGTCGAACTGGTGCAGATGAACCCCGCCGTGGAAACAGGCGTAACGGAACTCCCTCGCAATGTGGAGGCAGAAGCCGCGCTGCTGGGCGCGTTGATGATCGACAACCGCATCGCCGAGGATGTGCAGTTGAGGTTGAAGCCGGAGCATTTCTTCGAACCGCTCCACGGCCGCGTTTATGAAGCCGTCATGAAGCTGGTGGAGCGCGACATGGTCGCGAACCCGGTGACGCTGAAACCGATGCTGGAGCAGGACCCGGCGCTCAAGGAACTGGGGGGCGTCGGCTATCTCGCCCAATTGACCGGCAACGGCGCGGCGCTGCTGGGTGCGCGCGATTTCGCCAGCCAGATTTATGACCTTGCCCTTTTGCGTCAGCTTGTGAATGTTGGCCGTGAACTTGTTGAAAATGCTCTGGATACTAGTGAAGATGTCAATCCGCGTGAGCAGATAGAGCAGGCGGAGGTCGCCCTTTACAAAGTATCTGAAGGTGAAGGGGAGGTCGGATCGGTCAAGAGCTTCGCGACCGCCACGACCATGGCGGTGCAGGTGGCCGAGCGAGCGCTCAACAGTGGCGGCCATGTGTCGGGCATCACCACGGGCCTCAACAGCCTGAACGAAAAGATCGGTGGCCTTCACAATTCGGATCTTATGATCCTGGCGGGGCGTCCCGGCATGGGCAAGACGTCGCTCGCTACCAACATCGCCTATAATGCAGCCTCACGCTGGATGCGCGATCATGCCGACGGCATTCCGCCGGAAAAGAATATGGGGGCCAAGACCGCATTTTTCAGCCTGGAAATGTCCGCCGATCAGCTGGCTACCCGCGTTCTGGCCGAGCAATCAGGTATCAGCGGCGAAGCGCTGCGCATGGGTAAGATCAGCCGCGCCGATTTTCAGAACCTGTCGCGCGCTGCGCGGGAGCTTCAGGAATTGCCGCTGTTCATCGATGACACGCCGGGCTTGACTATCGCTGCCCTGCGCACTCGTGCCCGTCGGTTGAAGCGCCGGCATGACGTCGGCCTGGTCATCGTCGATTATCTTCAACTGCTTCAGGGCACCGGCAAGAGCAGCGACAATCGCGTTCAGGAAATTTCAGAAATATCTCGTGGTTTGAAGACGTTGGCCAAGGAACTTAACGTCCCGGTTCTGGCGTTGTCGCAGCTGAGCCGCGCCGTCGAGCAGCGTGAGGACAAGCGGCCACAGCTTTCCGATCTGCGCGAATCCGGTTCGATCGAACAGGACGCGGACATGGTCTGGTTCGTTTTCCGCGAAGATTATTATGTGGCGGCCAAGGAGCCGGGAAACAAGGAAGGCCCCGACCATCTGGAATGGGCGCAGGAGATGGAACGCATCTATGGTTTGGCCGAACTGATCATTGCCAAACAGCGCCACGGTTCCACCGGGCGCATCCGCATGAAGTTCGACGCCAAGATCACGCGCTTCTCGGATCTGGCCGAGGGCGGCTATATGGGCGACTATGAATGAAGGACGACGGATCAGCCGGACACTAACGCCTGGAATATCATGGCCAGGCCTACCAGGCTGACTCCATAGACAAGCGTCCTGATGACGGGCACACCGATGCCGTACAACGGCAGATAGGCAGCGCGTGCGCCGAGCCACAACCAGCCGCCTAGCGCCGTCGTTTCAGTAGCCCTGCCAGCGACGACCACGCCCAGCAGGCAGATGATGGCGATGGGATAGGTTTCCATGAAATTCGCTTGCGCGCGCACCAGTCGACCGGCCACTGGTTCTAGCGACGGCAGGGATTCGTCCCGCGCGCCCATGTTCCATTTGGTCCCATATTGCTTCGTCTTGAGATGCGCTGCCGCAAAGATATGCACGAGCAGGAGCACGCAGCTCCAGGCGAGGATTTTGATCTCAACGGCCATGGCATTCCCCCTTGGTTGATTGGCACATGATAGGGGATGTTGCGGCTACGTCATCCTGCTTGTGATGGTTGGCGCATTTTGAGGCGGCAGACATGGAAATCCTCCCCGCGCGCGAAGCGCAGGGAGGATTTTATGCTGGTAAGTGGCTGTCCGATATCTTTCGGATTTTCAGAACACAGGTTGATTTGCCGGATCATCCGCGTCGCCCACAGGCACGGGGAGCGGTGTTACCGGCGTATGAATGCCGCATTCCACCTTGTCCCAGCCACGCCAGCGACCCGCACGGGGGTCTTCGCCGGGCAAAACCTTGGACGTGCAGGGTTCGCATCCGATCGAAAGATAACCCTGTGCTTCCAACGGGTGGCGCGGCAGCTGATGCTGCTCGAAATAGGCCTCAAGATCCGTCTTGGTCCAATCACCCAGGGGATTGATTTTCAGGCGGCCGTCCTCGATCTCAAATCGGGGGAGGTTCTGGCGCGTTACTGATTGGAACGCCTTGCGTCCCGAAATCCAGGCGTCCAGCCCGTCTTTCGCGCGATGCATCGGTTCCACCTTGCGGATTTCGCAGCAGCCATCGGGGTCGTAGGACCAGCGCAGGCCGGTTTCATCCTTCTTCGCCAGCACTTCGGCAACGGGCGTGACCGCGCGGCTGTCGGTAAAGCCGAACGTGTTGATCAGCGTGTCCCGATAATCCAGTGTTTCGGTGAACATCTTGAGCGTGTCGACAAAGATTACCGGCACGTTCCTGTCTGCCATCGCCACCAGGTGGAGCAGGACAGCGCTTTCCGTGCCGAAAGACGACACGACAGCGACATTGCCCGCCAGCCCTTCGGCAAACACGGTCCTGAGCATAGACAAGGTATCGACGCCTTCGAAACGGGCGTTGAGGGCGTCCGCCTCCGCCTGGGTAAAGGCAGGGCGGGCGTCGATCACATCAAGCTGGCGGGCAGGTTCAGCCATTCACATTCTCCGGGTGCCGTTTCGCCCAAACGGGGCGGCGGCCATCAACGGTCTTCTGATAGACGTCGGCATATCGATTGAGCGCGCGCTCCGCGACGTCGTCGTCCAGCGCCTTGTCGGGCCGGAAGCTGTCAAAGCCACAGCGTCGCATCGCGACCAGCTGATCCACCAGCACGTCGCCCACGGCCCGCAGTTCACCGGCATAGCCCGCTTCGCGCAGGATACGCGCCGCCGAATAGCCACGACCGTCGCCGAAAGCGGGAAAGTTGATTTCGACCAGCGACAGCCGGTCAAGATAAGGCAGCAGCTCGCGTGCATCTTCGCCTGCTTCGATCCTGACTGCGGTCGAATTGGACTGGCCGGTGAAGGATTCGACCGTCACCGCTGGTTCCTGCGTTGCTTCGCCTTCGCGGAAGGAAAGGAACTCAACCATAGATCGCCTCCTTGAAGGGCTTCATGCCAAGACGGCGATAGGTGTCGAGAAAGCGTTCGCCTTCCTCCCGTTGGGACAGATAGAGGTCGGTCACCTTCTCGATTGCATCAACCACGCCGTCCTCGGAGAAACCGGGGCCGGTGATCTGACCGACGGCTGCGTCTTCGGCACCCGATCCACCGAGCGACAGCTGGAAATTCTCCACACCCTTACGGTCCACGCCCAGCACGCCGATATGGCCCGCATGGTGGTGGCCGCAGGCGTTGATGCAGCCGGAAATCTTCACCTTCAACTCGCCCAGATTCTTTTGCTGGTCGATGCCTGCGAAGCGTTCCGACAGCTTTTGCGCCAGCGGGATCGACCGCGCATTGGCCAGGCTGCAATAATCCAGGCCAGGGCAAGCGATGATGTCGGTGATGAGGTCCAGATTGGCTTCGGCCAGACCTGCGGCATCCAGCTTCTGCCAGATGGCGTAAAGGTCCGCCTTCTTCACATGCGGCAGGACAAGGTTCTGCGCATGGGTCACGCGCAGTTCGTCGAAGGAATAGGTTTCGGCAAGGTCCGCCGCCAGTTCGATCTGCTCTGCCGACGCGTCGCCCGGAATGCCGCCACGCGGTTTCAGGCTGATGTTGACGATCGCATAGCCGGGCTGCTTGTGCGACGCGACCTGCCGGTCCACCCACAGCGCAAAGGCCGGGTCGGAGCGGTCGATATCGTCGCCCAGGCCCTGCTCATAGGCTGGGTTGGCGAAGAAGGGCCGGATACGATTCAGCTCTTCGGTCGGCGGGTTGAGGCCAAGAATTCGCATATGGGCGAACTCTTCCTCGACCTGCCGCTTATACTCATCGACGCCCAGCTCATGGACCAGGATTTTGATCCGCGCCTTGTATTTGTTGTCGCGGCGGCCGTAGCGGTTATAGACGCGCAGGCACGCTTCCAGATAAGATATGATCTCATCTTCTGGCACGAAGCCATTGATTTGAGGTGCAACCATAGGCGTTCGGCCCATGCCGCCACCCGCATAGACTTCCGCACCAATCTGTCCGTCACGCTTTATCAGTTTCAGGCCGATGTCGTGCAGCTTCATTGCCGAGCGATCGTCCTCGCTCGCGATCACCGCGATCTTGAACTTGCGTGGCAGATAGGTGAATTCCGGGTGGAAGGTCGACCATTGCCGCAGCAGTTCAGCCCAGGGACGCGGGTCGGCTACTTCATCGGCTGCCACGCCGGCATATTGATCCGATGAGATGTTGCGGATGCAATTGCCGCTGGTCTGGATCGCATGCATCTCGACCGTCGCCAGTTCGGCCAGGATTTCCGGCGCATCGGCCAACTTGATCCAGTTATATTGCAGATTCTGGCGCGTCGTGAAGTGGCCATAGCCCTTGTCATATTTCGCCGCGATCTCGCCCAGCTTGCGCATTTGCTTGCCCGACAGGGTGCCATAGGGAATGGCGACGCGCAGCATATAGGCGTGCAGTTGGAGATAGAGGCCGTTCATCAGCCGCAGCGGTTTGAACTGATCTTCCGTCAGATGGCCCGCGAGGCGACGTTGCGTTTGGTCGCGAAACTCCTCGACGCGGGTGTCGACGATCGACTGGTCATAGCTGTCATAACGATACATGGTTCAGATCACCCAGTTGCCGGCATCGGCGTCATTCGGTTTCAGCGTCAGGTCGGGGCGCACGGTCGGCCCCAGGGCGCGGATGCGGTCTTTAATATGCGCGGGGCGCACCCCCTCGTCCGTTAAGGTCGCGTCGATCACATAGGGTGCAACGACGCGCAGCGCGGCTTCTTCCGCGCGGGCCAGTTCCTCACCCTTGTCATCGACGTCCACCGAATCGGCCAGCTGGCGCGACCAGCCATCACCAGCCCACCAGATGACGTCGCCGGTGCCAAGGTCATTGCCCGTCAAAATCTTCACGAAAGCATCTCCGCCCCATTATTCATTTGCGCAGCCCATCCGACCAGCGCGTCCTGTGCCAGCGCATAGGCCGCCACGTCGCCCACGACAATCAATGCCGGGCTTTTCACCTTTTCCCGCACCACCATGTCACCCAAATCGGCAAGCAGGGTGCGCAGCGTCCGCATGTCCGCGCGCGTGCCATTTTCCAGCACGGCGACCGGAACAGCGGGCGACACGCCATCGGCGATCAGCTTGTCCGCAATGTCCGCCGCCGTCGCTACGCCCATGTAGATGACGAGCGTGCGGCCATGGCCTGCCAGCCCGGACCAGTTCTGATCCGTCAGGCCCTTGCATTGGCCCGCGACAAAGGTCACGGCGCTAGCCGCGTCACGATGGGTGAGGGGCAGCTGGGCCTGCGCAGCACAGCCGATCGCGGCGCTGATTCCAGGGACAATCTCCACCGGCACATCAGCGGCGCGGCACGCTTCCATTTCCTCGCCGCCGCGTCCGAAGATGAACGGGTCGCCGCCCTTCAACCGCACGACACTGCGCCCGGCGAGCGCCAGTTCCACCAGCAGCGCGTTGATGCCGTTCTGCGGCAGGGAATGGCGGCTGCGCTGCTTGGCCACGGAGATTAACTCCGCACCTGGCGAGGTCATTGCCAATATCGCATCCGACACCAGCCCGTCATGCACGACGACTTGCGCTTCGCCGATCAATCGCGCGGCGCGCAGGGTCAGAAGGTCCGGGTCGCCGGGGCCCGCGCCGACGAGGTAAACGGTAGAGGGGGCAGCTTTAGCCATGATGGCCAGATGGCGGAAGCGCGTAGCCGTTTCAATCCAGAATGGTTTGTCCGCCGCGTAGGAAAATTTGGGAGGCCCCCCAGCTTCGCCCGATAATGGAGGCGAAGGTTGGAGCGTTCATTCGCCCATGGCCTTAATATCGATGTCCTTCAGGCCCACGCCGATAGACGCGCGCGGCTGCTCAATTTCCGCCGAAGCGACCGGATAGGCGCAATAATCCGCCGCATAATAAGCGCTTGGCCGATGATTGCCCGAAATCCCCACCCCGCCAAAGGGCGCGGAGGACGACGCGCCATTGGTCGGGCGGTTCCAGTTGACGATCCCGGCCCGAACATTGGCCCAAAACTGGTTGTATTGTTCGGGCGATCCGCCGATCAGCGAGGCGGACAGCCCATAGCGGCTATTGTTGGCCTCTGCGATGGCGGCGGCGAAGTCGGGTACGCGGATGACCTGCAGCAACGGTCCGAACAGTTCGACGTCAGGCCGCTCTTCCATCGCGGTGACGTCGATAATCGCGGGGCTTAGGAAGGGCCGATCCTCAATGGGGCGCACCATATGCTTGATGGGGCGGCCGCCGTGGCTCATCAGATAGAGGAAACTTTCGGTCAGCTGATCCGCCGCCCGATTGTCAATGACTGGCCCCATGAAGGGGGTTGGATCGGCATGGGGGTGATCGACGATCAGCCGGTCGGCGATCTTCTTGACCTCACCGATCAGCGCGTCGGCCAGTTCCTGCTTGACGATCAATCGGCTTGCCGCGGTGCATCGCTGCCCGCTTGACAGGAAAGCGGATTGCACCACCAGCACAGCCGCGCTCGCAATATCGGCGGTGTCCCACACGATGACAGGATTGTTGCCGCCCATTTCCAGCGCCAGGATCTTGCCGGGATTGGTTGCGAATTGCTGGTTTATTGCGATGCCGGTATGCGCCGATCCGGTAAACAGGATGCCGTTCACATCGGGATGAGCGGCAAGGGCTTTTCCTTCATCCGGCCCGCCCAGGACCAGCCGCAGGCTATCTTCGGGAACCCCCGCCTCATGGAAAAGCCGGATCAGCATTTCACCAACGGCGGGCGTATGTTCAGACGGTTTGAAAAGCACGCCATTGCCCGCCAGCAGGGCTGGCACGATATGCCCGTTGGGCAGATGGGTGGGGAAATTATAGGGGCCAAGCACCGCCATGACGCCGTGGGGTTTATGCCGTACGGACTGGCGAGCGCCCATGGCCGCCTCCAACCGCCGCTGGCCGGTGCGTTCCGAATAGGCCGCAACGGAAATATCGACCTTGTTCATCACCGCGGTGACTTCGGTCCGCGCATCCCAAAGCGGCTTGCCCGTTTCGCGCGCGATCAGGTCGGCCAGTGCATCTTCATTGGCGCGAACCACGTTGACGAAGCGGCGAAGGGTTTCGATGCGATAGGCGACAGGTTGCGCCGCCCAGCGCGGCCAGGCTGCGCGGACGCGAGCGACCTCTGCCTCTACATCACTCGAGGTGCCTTGCCATAGGAGAACGCCAGTGGCGGGTTCGGTTGAAGTCAGCGTTGCGGACATGCCATCGATATGGATGATAACGGGCGGTTAGGGAAGGGAGCGAGCTACCCGGCGGCACGTTTCCGCGTCGCTTTTTGTTCGCTTGCGGCGCATCTCTCAGCTTGCGGGATGCTGACGGTGCGGCGATATGAGGGCGGGACCAAGCCAATGCTTGGGACGAAGGGGTTCAAGGCTTTTTCTTCGAAGCTTTGAACATGCTGAGGATGCAGGACGGGTGAGCATATTTGCCGACGGATATTGGTGGTCGCCCGACGGCCTGCGCCTCCATTATCGCGATTATGCTGGTGGCGCTGACGGGCGACCGCCGCTCCTTTGCCTGCCCGGCCTGACACGCAACGCCAGGGATTTCGAGCCGCTCGCCGAACGGCTTGGCGGAGATTGGCGGCTGATCTGCCCCGACATGCGGGGGCGCGCGGAAAGCGCGCAGGCGAAGGACCCGATGACCTATGTCCCGCTGACCTATCTTCAGGATATCAATCGGCTTTTAAGCGACCTTGCGATTACCCGCTTCGTCGCCATCGGCACGTCGCTGGGCGGCCTGATCACCATGCTGATCGCTGCGACACACCGCGAATGGCTCGCGGGGGCCGTGCTGAACGATGTCGGACCCAAGTTGGAAGAAGCAGGTCTCGCGCGAATCAGGGCGCATGTCGGCATGGGGCAATCGCACCCAAGCTGGGTTCATGCGGCACGCGCGCTGGAAGACGCGAACCGTGACATTTACCCTGCCTATGGCCTTGAACAATGGCTTGCGATGGCGAAGCGTCTCTATCGACTGAGCAACGGAGGGCGGGTCGTGCTCGACTACGACATGCGCATTGCCGAACCGCTGCGTGTCACGGGTGGAGAGGGCGGCGTCGATATGTGGCCCGCCATGGCCTCCTTCCGCGATATTCCCACGCTGATCCTGCGGGGCGAACATTCGGATATTCTCAGTGTCGAAACAGCCGAACGGATGATGCGGGAAGTCGGCACTGGAGCCGCGCTGACAACGGTCCCCGGCGTTGGACATGCGCCCATATTGGATGAGCCGGAGGCGGCGAGCGCCATCGACCAATTGCTGGCGCGGGTTCTTCATGGCTGATCCGTGCGGGGCACCGCCACGGCTGCTCCATATCCATGGCAGCTTCACCCTGGGCGGCAAGGAAGCACGCGCCGTACGCCTGATGAACCTGTGGGGCGGGCGGGCGCATCACAGCGTCGTCAGCGCGGACCCCGATGCAATGGATGCGCGGGACGCGATCGACCCGGCTATCGTGGTGGATTTTCCGCAGCCCCCTTCGCTTAAAGGACGTCCCAACCCGGCGCGGTTCCGGACGATTGGCCAGTTCCTGTCTACCTTCGACCTGGTCCTCACCTATAATTGGGGAGCGATGGACGCGGTTATGTCCCGCCGCCTTTGGGCGCCATTCATGCGCCTGCCGCCGCTCATTCATCATGAGGATGGCTTCAACGCGGATGAGACGGCAGGCCTCAAGACGCGGCGGACGCTATATCGTCGCCTGGCGTTGGGCGGCAGCTTTGCGGTCGTTGTCCCTTCGACCAGGCTTGACGAAATTGCGCGGCATGTCTGGCGCCAGCCTGGTCGCAGGATACACCTCATTCGCAACGGCATCGACGTGGCGCGTTATGCGGCCAACCCTGCGCAGGATGCGATTCCCGGCCTCGTTCGCTCTCCGGGCAAATTGTTGGTCGGCACGCTCGCCGGTCTGCGTCCGGTCAAGAACATCCCCCGTCTGATCCGCGCGATTGCGCCTCATCGGGACCGCGTTCAACTCGTGATTGTAGGGGAGGGGCCAGAGCGGGACGCGATCCTTGCCGAAGCGGAGCGCCACGGGATCGACGACCTCCACATGGCGGGTTTTCTGCCTGGCCCATGGCGCTATATCGGTCTGCTGGATATTTTTGCGCTCTCATCCGACAGCGAGCAATTTCCTATCTCGCTGGTGGAGGCGATGGCGGCGGGTCTGCCCGTCGCGTCGATGGATGTCGGCGATGTCGCGCAGATGGTGGCCCCCGAAAATCGCCCTTTCGTCGTGGCCGACGAGCAGGGGCTTTCCCAGGCGCTGGGGATGCTGAGCGGCAGTGCGGAACTACGCGCGCGGTTGGGTGAAGCCAACCGTGTCCGCGCGGGCCGAGACTTTGATGAAGCCACGATGGTGGATGCTTACGCGGCGCTTTATGGGGAGGCACTTTCCACCCCGCATATTTTACGGTAGGGGCGCGCGTAACTTTCGTCATCGGGTTCAAAAGCTGCTATAGCGCGACTTTCAATGGCCCGGGGACCCAGCAGTTAATGCGCGGGAGATTGCGTTGTTCAAGGGTTTGAAGCCCATCATATATGGTGGCCGTGAAGTCTGGCCGCTGGTCGAAGGCGGCAAGGGCGTGGCTGTGTCCAACCATGCCAGCTCTGGCGCGTGGGCCGCTGCGGGCGGGATTGGAACCGTGTCCGCGGTCAATGCCGACAGCTATGACAGCATGGGCAACGTCATTCCGCAAATCTATCATGGCCGCACCCGACGGGACCGCCATGAAGAATTGGTGGCCTATGCCATTGATGGCGCAGTCGAACAGGTGAAGCGCGCGTTCGAGATTGCCGGTGGCAAGGGCGCGATCAACATCAATATCCTTTGGGAAATGGGCGGCGCGCAGCGGGTGCTGCATGGCGTGCTGGAAAAGACGCGCGGCATGGTTGCGGGCGTCACCTGCGGCGCTGGCATGCCTTATAAGCTGAGCGAGATCGCGGCCTCCTATGGGGTCAGCTATCTTCCGATCGTCAGTTCCGGTCGTGCATTCCGGGCACTCTGGAAGCGCGCTTATTCCAAGGCATCGGAATGGCTGGCGGCGGTGGTTTATGAAGATCCCTGGCTGGCTGGCGGGCATAATGGCTTGTCGAATGCGGAAGATCCGCGCGAGCCGCAGGATCCTTATCCGCGCGTGAAGGCGCTGCGCGACACCATGCGCGAAGGCGGCATTTCGGACGAAGTGCCGATCATCATGGCTGGCGGCGTCTGGCACCTTAAGGATTGGAACGACTGGATCGACAATCCTGAGCTTGGCAATATCGCATTCCAGTTCGGAACGCGCCCGCTGCTGACGCAGGAAAGCCCTATCCCGCAGGAGTGGAAGCAAAGGCTTACCGAGCTTGAGCCGGGTGACATCCTGCTTCACCGTTTTTCGCCCACGGGCTTCTACAGCTCGGCGATCCGCAATCCGTTCCTGCGGCAGCTGGAAGCGCGTTCGGAACGGCAGATTCCGTTCAGCACCGAGCAGGCGGGGGATCATACCCACCAGCTGGACGCGGGGGTCAAAGGCAAAAATTTCTGGGTGACGCGCGGCGACCTTTTGCGCGCACGCGAATGGGTTGGGCAGGGGTTTACCTCTGCTCTCAAGACGCCGGACAACACGCTGGTTTTCGTCAACGAGGAGGAAAGGGCCGAGGTCCGCAAGGATCAGACGGACTGCATGGGTTGCCTCAGCCAGTGCGCCTTTTCCAGCTGGATGGACAGTGAGACCAATTCCACGGGTCGACTCGCCGATCCGCGCAGCTTCTGTATCCAGAAGTCGCTCCAGGAAGCGGTTCATGGCGGTGACCTCGACAAAAATCTGCTGTTCGCTGGCCATGGAGCCTATAAGTTCAAGCAGGACCCATTTTATTCGAATGGGTTCGTGCCGACGGTGAAGCAGTTGGTCGATCGCATATTGACGGGCGATTGATGGCCGAAATCCCAGGTCTTGCCGTACTGAATTATCACACGCCGCATTTTGATGTGGTGCGTCCAGGACAGTATGTGATCTGCGCTGTGTCGGGTGAGCGGATTGACCTGGACGACCTGAAATATTGGAGCGCCGAATTTCAGGAAGCCTATCGCGGTCCGGTGGAAGCGACCCAATCGATACTCCAGCGTCGGGGGGCTTTGGCCTGAACCGACCAGTTGGGCGGGCTAATGTCCATATTCGGCAGAGGCCGGGCGAGTAAAACCCGCTTTTCCGGCTGATTTATCAACTTTGATGGTTCCTTTTCGGGGTTCGGTCGGTTATACTTTCTATCAGGCGACGTAGATTGCCTTACAAGGAAGGATGCTGGACGATGTCGCGGATTGACGTTTTTGGCGATCGGTTTTGTATAGCCACCAGCCTGCTGATCGTAGGTTGGTTTATCTATAGTGTCGCATTCTGAACGTCTTGCGGCCCTTTTACGGGCCGGGTTTCTCACGTAGCAGACGCGTTCGACGTTCTTGATTGCGTGACGGCGTCTTGTTTTAACGTTTTGCCAGCTAATGTTTCGACCTTATCAATCAACGGTCGAAAGTACCTATTTCGAGCAGCGTTGGTGATGCAGTCCTGATAGGGCCTGCGCCGCTGATCCGTATTGCTGCAAGATCGTGCTATCGCTCTGCTCTCAGCCCCCTGATCGACTTCAGCGAAAAACGATGGTCTTGCCTCCATTCAGGAGTACCCGGCGGTCGGCAATCCAACCGACTGCCCGCGCCAGCACTTGAGCCTCGATATCGCGACCGATGCGGATCATGTCTTCCGCCGTGGCGCGATGATCGACACGTTCCACCGCTTGTTCGATGATCGGGCCTTCATCCAGGTCGGCAGTGACGAAATGGGCGGTCGCGCCGATTAGTTTCACGCCCCGCTCATGAGCGCGGTGATAGGGACGCGCACCCTTGAAACCAGGCAGGAAGCTGTGATGAATATTAATGCAGCGACCTGCAAGGCTCTGCACCAGTTCCTCCGACAGCACCTGCATGTATCGGGCGAGGATCAGATAATCAGATCGGGTCCGGTTAAAAATATCAATCAAAACAGTCTCTTGCTCTGCTTTATTGCCATTAGGCGGCAGCTCGTGATAGGGGATGCCGTGCCATTCGGTGATCCGCCGCATGTCGGGATGGTTTGACACAACGCCCATGATGTCGATGGCGAGCGTGCCGGTCTGCCAGCGATGAAGCAGGTCGGCAAGGCAGTGTGAACCCTTGGAAACGGCAATCAACATTCGGGGCCGTTCGTGCGACGGCGTCAGATTCCAATCCATGCCGAACTGCGTCCCGACCGCAGCAAAATCGGCGCACAGCCTGTCCGTATCCACCATCCGCTCATCTGCCGGTTCAAATGCCACACGCATGAAGAAGCGCCCGGCTTCCCGGTCGGCATATTGCTGGCTGTCAGTGATGAAGCCGCCACGTTCCGCGAGAAAACGGCTAACTGCGGCGACGATGCCTACACGATCCGCGCAGACAAGGGTCAAGACCCAGGAAGGGACAACCGGTTTGTTCAAGAGGTGCCTCCGCAAAGTATCGCAAATGCCGTTGCCTTATGCGGGCAGCATGATCAAGCCGTTAAGGCTGTCCCGACGGGGGTATGCTGGTCATCGCAAAGATGCCGGTGGCGTTGCCTGCATCGAAGCTGAGGTCGATGCGCCCCGTTGCAGGATTGATGTCACGGCTGATGAATTCGTAAAACGACCCCGGAACCTGCCGTAGTTCATCGTCGGCGAACGGCCTGCTCACCATGTCCGCCCGGAACGCGGTTTGCCTTACGCGGCCTGTCCTGGAAATCTCGACCTTATCCTTGATTGGCCAGTTCTCGTCCTGCAGCCGCTTCGCGAGGATTTCGACGTCCGCCACTCGATCGGTTGCGTGGTTGAAGGCATTGCCTTCGGTCGCGATCCAGGCCGCCTCATGGGAACGGGACAGCAGCAATTCATAGTCGGATAGCGTCGCTGGATCATGTTGCCGATCAAATGCGGCTGCTACGGTCGGTAGAACGGCAACCGCCTGGCCGAACGACACAGGCTGTCCGGCAGAAAAGCAGCCAAGCAGGCTCATACTAGCCGCGTCGAGTGGATCGCGCGAGGAGCCAAAGACACGGGAGGCTACCTCAGCAAATTCCGCGTCGAAACGATCAACATGGAGTTCGGACAGGAAGAATTGCGGGATGCTTTCTGGCGCGTCCCTGTGCCGGTAGGCTCGCCCCGTCATCTTCAACCAGTCGAGCGGATAAATGGCGGCCATTTCATAGCCAAGCGGCAGGAATATGCGGGTAAAAGCATCTTCGCCCGCCGGCAGCGCTCCGGTCGGCCCATGGGGCAGGCGTATGGTGCGAAGAGCGCCATGGTCGAACACGACTTGCTCCCCACGGGCGCGAACGTCCTCGACATAGGCGGCACCACTCGGCGTCCGTTGGAGAAGCCCGTGGAACAGGATGATGTTCAGGGCCATGATGAAAGCAGCGCGTGATATGCAGGCACTATGTTCCGCCAGCAATTGCGGATCGATGGCTAGCGCGCCCAGCACTTGATTGGCGGACTGCTCGTCCAAAGCTGACCGGACGAGGGCGGCGATATTGCCGTCGCTGGACGTGGCGGGCATGGCATGCTCCTGTCGGGCGGTCCATTATTGCGCTTCGCTTACCGAAAGCCAAGCGGGAGCGCCGTCGTCCACTCCCTTGGTTTCACATCTTCCGGGGCATGCATTCCGCACCAGCGGCCTTGATGGCACCGCAGAGGCGCGTGGCTTCAGCGCTGCTGGCAAGCGGTCCGGCCTGGAGTTTCGTCACGGCCCCGCCCTTGATGATATAGACCTGATAGTCAGACAGCCCGCCGACCTTGGCCTTCAGCCGGGTCCATAGTGCGCGAGCGCGGCCTTCTTCGCTGAACGCACCCAGTTGCACTCGCCACGGCCCGTTCGCCGCAGGTGCCGGCTTGGCGGGTGCCGCCTTAGCAAGCGGCTTTGATGGTACTGCCGAAGTGGAGACTGCGCGCGCCCGGTCATCCAACGGTTTGGCTACATCCTTGGCCGGAGCGGCGGCGCGCGTTGGGGCTGGCGGGGACTTCTTGTCGCCAGCAGGATCGGGGAGCAGCGCGGCGATGTTCTTGCTGTCATCTACCTGGGCCATAGTGGAACCCTGTTGCCGCTGAGCCGCCGGAATATATTTGTCCATCTGCTTGAGGCTGGCGGTCGCCTGGGACAAGCCCGCCGCTGAAGCGCGGGTCATCAGCGCATAGGCGCGCGCCCAATCCTTGGCCAGCAGGTCGCCGTTAAAGAGCGCCGTGCCGACGATATATTGTGCGCGCGGTTCGCCCCTGTCGGCGGCGCGTTGCAGATAGGGAAGGGCGTTTGCGCGGTCCCCCTGCTGGAACATCAGCAGGCCCAGATTATCTTCTGCCCGCTTATGTCCCTGTATGGTAGCCTTGCGATACCATTCGATCGCGCTGTTCATGTTCGCAGGCACGCCGCGCCCCAGTTTACAGGCCTGCCCCATGTTGAACTGGGCGTCGGCGTCACCCGCTTGGGCAAGCGGCTGCCATTCCGCCACCGCCTTGGCATAATCGCCCTGCTGCCAGGCATCGACGCCAGCCTTCACATCGGCGGCCGCCGGCTGTGCCAGGGCCAACATCATTCCCGCGGCCAGCGTGGCCCAGATCTGCTTCATGTACAATGCTCCCACGGGATAGCTTTGTCGCAATCTATGATTGAACAAGGTTAAGGGCAACTTAGCAATAAAGGCTGTTCGACAGGGCATATGATGCCTGCCCCCGGTGCGGGCGAGGTCGCAAAACAGATTAACCAAATCTTAGGCGCGGCCATGGCATTCCCTTGGGTCATTGGAAATCTGGGGGAAAATTGCGTGCGCATTCTCGCTTTGGCATCGCAAAAAGGTGGTTCTGGCAAGACCACATTGTCCGGCCATCTGGCCGTGCAGGCTCAGAGGGCCGGGGCCGGACCGGTTGTCCTGATCGACATCGATCCGCAAGGCTCGCTGTCCGATTGGTGGAATGAGCGCGAGGCCGAATTTCCGGCATTCGCCCAGACTACGGTGGCGCGCCTTGCCGCCGACCTGGAAATATTGAGGCAGCAGGGATTCAAGCTGGCGGTCATCGACACCCCGCCCGCAATCACCGTGGCGATCCAGAGCGTCATTTCGGTGGCGGAACTGATCGTCGTTCCCACGCGGCCCAGCCCGCATGACCTGCGAGCCGTCGGCGCTACCGTCGATCTGTGCGAGCGGGCGGGCAAGCCGCTGATCTTTGTCGTGAACGCCGCCACTCCCAAGGCGCGGATAACGTCGGAAGCCGCCGTCGCCCTTTCGCAGCATGGCACCGTGGCTCCGGTCACGTTGCACCATCGCACGGATTTTGCGGCATCGATGATCGATGGCCGCACTGTCATGGAGGTCGATCCCAAGAGCCGTTCCGCCGGCGAGGTGGAACAGCTGTGGACCTATGTTTCCGATCGCCTGGAAAAGAATTTTCGCCGCACCGTCTTTTCGGTGCCCAGTAGCGCGACCGGGGCTTCCGGTGCGTTTCGTCCCGCTTCGGGTGGCTTTGGCCGCCGCGTCATTGGCCAGTAAGGGAGGGACGGAAGATGGCTGAACCCAAACCGCTCGCTTCCCTGACCTCCGGGCTTCTTGCCCGTAAGGGAGCTGCCCAGCCCGCCATGCGCCGTCCCGTCATGGGTTTCGGTGGCCAGGCCGCTGTAGCGATCATGCAGGACGATCTTGGTTGGAACGACATGGGCTTCGATGTGACGGAGCCCGAGCCTGCACCCGCCGAACCCCGATCTGTCGTCGGCCTGACGCCGATGACGGCTCCGGTCGCCGCCGCCCCTGTGCCCCAGGTCGTGGTGGAACGCGAGGAACTGGCGGAGCGCGTCAAGGATACCGTGGTCGTCAAAGCTCCTGCTGCGCGTATCGCGTCGAAGGGACGGAAGGCGGCCTTTACACTGCGTTTGGATGGGGAGCGGCACCTGCGGCTTCGGCTGGCCTGCGCCGTGAGCGGACGGTCCGCGCAGCAGATCGTCACCGAAGCGCTCGACACGCTTCTGGCCTCTTTACCGGACATCGACCGCCTGGCGCAGCAAGTGCCCGGCGAACGCAAGAACTGAAGAAAAGGACAACAGCATGAAACGCACGGCTTTCGCGAAAGCAGCGGCTTCGTCGCTGATCTTGGCAGTAACCATGGTGGGCTGCGCCGGGTCGGCTTTTCGCCCGTCCGCAGCAGCGCCGCAGCAGAGCAGGGACGGCCATGCCGCCGCGACGGAAAAAGCCTTGGCGAAGCGCGACGGAGCAGCTGCGGTCAAGGCGGCGGAAGCTGCCGTTGCCGCCGATCCGCGCAATCCCGCCTATCGCCAGTTGCTGGGCCGCGCCTATGTGGCCAACGGTCGCTTCGCTTCTGCGGAAACGGCTTTGAGTGACGCCATGTCGCTGGGCAACCAGGACGCGCGAACGATCGTCAGCCTGGCGCTCGTGAAGGCTGCGTTGGGCAAGAGCGAAGCCGCGCGCGACCTTTTGGCCGCAAATGCCGACATCGTGCCCGCTGGTGATTACGGCCTGGCGATGGCGATGGCGGGGGACGCCAATGAAGGCGTGCGGATCCTGTCCGCAGCGATCCACGACCCGTCGGCGACCGCGCAGACGCGGCAGAATCTGGCCTATGCCTATGCATTGGCTGGGCGCTGGAAAGATGCGCGTGTGATTGTCGGATTTGACCTTGAACCAACCGCCGCCGCCCAGCGCATTACGCAATGGGCACAGAACGCGGCACCTATGTTCGCGACGCAGCGGATCGCCCTGTTCATGGGCGTGAACATCGATAGCATGGATGCAGGTCAGCCGGTCGCTCTGGCTCTGGCACCAGAGGCTGCACCGGCCCAGCAGGTGCCGGTCGAAATGGCCGTGAACGAAGTCGCCGCGCCGCCGCAATATTTCGCGACGGTCGAAGCGGAAAGCACGGGCGCGCCTGACGTTGATCAGACATTGCCTCACGCGGCCACCGCGTCGGTGGCGGCGCCTTATGTCGCGCCAAAAGCCGCGTTGCGCGTGGCTGCGGCCCCTATGCGCCCGCTTCGACCGAAGGTGCGTGCCGCAGGTCCCGCAAGCAACTGGGTCGTCCAGCTTGGGGCTTATGACAACGCCGCCATTGCGAAGGAAAAATGGTTCGACTTGGCGCGCCGTAACAGTGCGTTGGCCGAACGGCCAGTCCTGACGAGCCAGATCACGCTCAATGGCGCAACCTTCTCCCGCCTGGCGGTGAGCGGCTTTGGCGACCGGGCGGAAGCGACAGCGCTGTGCCGTTCGATCCGCGTGCAGCGCGGGCAGTGCTTCGTGCGCGAAACGGCCCCCGGCGCAACGGTTCAACGCTGGGCGGTGTCGACCAAGGCGCGTCAGTTCGCTTCCCGCTGATGGTCAGTGGCGGGCCTGTCTGTCAGGCCTCCCCTTGCCGTTCATAACAGCTGGAATTGATCCTGATCACCGGGAGGCCGGAACAGATCAGTTCGTAACGTCAGGCGTTCGCCCGAAAAGCCCGCTCGTTTCCGCGCTTTTTGGAAGCGTGTGCGGATCAGATCGGCCCATACGCCCTGACCACGCATTCTGGTGCCGAAACCGGGATCATTGTCACGACCGCCGCGCATATCGCGGATGATAGCCATCACCTTTTCGGCCCGATCGGGATAATGTTCCTTCAACCAGGCGCGAAAAAGCGGCGCGACTTCGTGGGGAAGACGCACCGGGATGAACGTTACTTCGCGCGCTCCGGCAGCAGCGACTTTGGCGATGATCGATTCGATTTCATGATCCGTGATGGCGGGGATGATTGGCGAAAGGCTGGCGGTCACGGGCACGCCCGCTTCGGCCAGCTGGCGGATGGCGTCAATGCGTCGGAGCGGATGGGCGGCGCGCGGTTCAAGTGTGCGGGCAACCTTGGGATCCAGCGTGGTAACGGATATCATCACCGCCACCAGCCGGTCCTTCGCCATGGCTGAAAGCAGATCCAGGTCACGCAGCACCCGGTCGGACTTTGTCGTGATGAACAGCGGGTGACGACATTCCGCCAGCACCTCGACACATTGCCGGGTGATATTCCATTCGCGCTCGATCGGCTGATAGGGATCGGTGTTGGTTCCCATGGCGATCGGCGCAACGCGATAGGATTTTTTCGCCAGCTCTTCACGCAGCAGCCTTGCAGCGTCTGGCTTGGCGAAGAGGCGAGTTTCAAAATCCAGGCCTGGCGACAGGTCGTGATAGGCGTGGGTCGGTCGCGCGAAACAGTAAATGCAGCCATGCTCGCAGCCACGATAGGCGTTGATTGATTGGGTAAAGGCAATGTCGGGCGATTTGTTGTGCGTGATGATCGTGCGGGGGCGTTCTACGGTGACTTGGGTGCGCAGGCGCGACCTTTGTCCATCCACCAGTTCCAGCACGTCGAGCCAGTCGCCATCGGTTATATGCTGGGCAAGATTGAAGCGCTGGCTTTCGCCGTTTAACGTCGCGCCTCTACCTTTCTCCACAGCCATGGCTGATTAGAACATATGGCGAACATATTTGCAACTATTGGTGTTAGCGCTCCATGAGGCGGGGCATGAGTTCCACGAAGTTGCAGGGTCGAAAACGGCTGTCGAGCTGACTTGCCAATATGCCGTCCCAGGCGTCCTTAACGGCGCCGGTCGATCCGGGGAGGGCGAAGATATAGGTCCCTCTGGCGACGCAGGCAGTGGCGCGGGACTGAATGGTGGATGTGCCGATGGTCTGGAAACTGAGCCAGCGAAACAGCTCGCCAAAACCCGGTATTTCCTTGTCCTGAACCTGCGCCAGTGCTTCCGGGGTGACATCGCGGCCGGTTACGCCCGTGCCGCCGGTGGTAATCACGCAGTCGATCTGCGGATCGTCGATCCAGGCATGGAGGTGCGCGACGATGGCGGCGCGGTCGTCCCGCTCGATCCGGCGTTCGGCCAAAACATGGCCAGCCGCGTTTATCCTGTCGGCCAGCGTGTCACCGGATTTGTCGTCAGTCAGGCCGCGGGTGTCGGATACGGTCAACAAAGCGATGCGCACCGGCACGAACGACCGTTCTTCATCGATCGGCATCAGTCTGAACCACCCGCCATGCCGGGAGCATTGATCCGGTTATTCTGTGTCAGGCGGACCATTTTCACGCCTTTGGAATTGGGGAAGGTCGGCCACATGCCTTGCGCCATGCCGGTCAGGCAATCGGCGCTGCCCTTTGCCTGGATCTGATACATCCAGTAATTGCGCATCACCGTGTTCACATAGGCACGCGTCTCATAATAAGGCAGCGATTCGATGAACAGCAAGGGGTCGCCATTGTCCTTCACTTCGCTGTTCCACCGCTCAACCGGGACCGGCCCGGCATTATAAGCGGCCATCACCTTGGGCAGCAGACCGCCGGTGGCGCTCATGTCGCGCAGCTTTTCCAGATAGCGCTGGCCATATTCCATATTGGTCGATGGTACGAACAGCTGGGCGGGAGACGAAAGGCCCATTTCACCGCCGGTGCCGGGCAGGACCTGCATCAGGCCTCGCGCCCCGGCGCTGCTGACGACGTCGCTGCGGAAGCCCGATTCCTGGAGTGTATGGGCATAGATGAGTGACGGATCGACCCGCCAGCCACCATCCGGTCGCCATTGGGGTGTCGGGAAGCGGGCGAAGCTGTCCGGCTGTTTCCCTGCGGGTCCATTATGGGCAAGCCAAAGCTGCGTCGCGGGCATGTTGAGCGTCCCGGCGAGCCTGAGCAGCGCGTCATACTGGTCTGCACCGCCTAACCTTGCCTGATGGCGGATAAGCTCGTCCACCTTGCCGCTCCGTCCGACGGTCGCCAGGGCAACGGCTGCGCGAATGTTGGGGCTGTCCTTCAGCTGCCGCCATTCGTCCGCACCGAACCGAGTGGCCACACTTGCACCACCGGCGGGCATTCCCAATGTTTCGCGGGCGAGAAGGCCGTAGAAAGTTTCGTCATTGCGCGCGGCAGTCTTGAGCAGGTTTGCGACCTTTTCCGCCTTCCCGCAAACCATATAGGCTCGCGCCGCCCAATATGCCCCGGCGGCGCGCATATCTGCATTGCCAGCCATCGCGGCGACATTGGCGAAGGCAGGGGCTGCGGTAGTGCAATCATTCTGACGCCAAGAGGCGAGGCCAGTGGTCCAGTGGGACTGAACCGACCAGTCGCCGCCAGAGCGCGCCTCCAGAGCGCGGGCGGCCATGCGCCGCGCGTTGGTGTCGTCATTTTCGATATAATAGGACCAGGCGATACGCTGCCGCGCTTCGGTCAGGCCTTCGGGTGTTAAGCCTGCTTCGCTGCTGCTGAGCAGAGATTCGGCCCCGGCAGGGTCGTCATTCTTGATGAAGGGGAGGATTTGCCCAACCAGCGCCTGGGCGAGCAGGTCCGTCTTGACCGCGCTGACATTCTGACGCCGCGGGGCCGATCCCAGCCAGACCATCTTCTGCACCTGCGGAAGGTTGGGCAACATCGTCGCGCCGCGCTTTTCGGCCAGACGAGACAGCTGGCCGGCATCCGGCAGCCAGGATGCCTTGTTGATCAGGTCGAGCAGGTCGAATAGCTCAACCCGCGGCGACCCCTTCGCCAAATAGAGTTCAGCCAGCGCAACCGAGCGGACCACGTCTTGGGAATCCAACGACAGGATCATCGCCTTGGCTTCCGTCCATTTCTGGTCGCTCAGGGCAGAGAATATCGCGCCATAGCGGGCCTTGTCGCCATCGCTGACGTCGAACGGGGCGTTGGTGGAAGTCCAGGATGCGGACATTCCCGGAGAAGTGTCGGCAACGGCGGGAAGCGCGGCAAAAGCGCCCATGGCGGCCAGGGCCAGGGTGGACGAACGGGCTAGGACGCGAATCACCTGTGCATTTCCTCGATCAAACTTTGCAACGTTCGCCAGCATTCCGCTTTCGCCGCAGGCTGCCCCAACAGCAGCCGGGGGTGGAAAGTGGCGAAGGCGGACACAGTGCCGCCATCCTGGTTGAGATAATGTAAACCTTCCCTTCCATCCCTGTCTTGGACGGGACGACCATCACGATCGGGGAACAGGGTGCGCACGGTGCGATCGCCCAGGACCAGCAGGCGACGGGGTGCCGCGAGTGTGACCTGCGTGCGCATCCGGTCGGCGGCGGCGTTCAGGTCCGATGCTTCGACCATGCCGCCGGGCGGGCGCGACAGAAATAGCGAGGTCAAATAGATGTCGCCGCGCGAGAGTTCGATGGCCGCTAGCATGGCGTCGAACAGTCGCCCCGCCCCGTCGGAAAGCAGTAGCCGGGCGGTTATGTCGGCGGGATCGGGCATATCCGTGATCACCATCAACGGAGCGTGCGCCTTTCCTTGCGGCAGGATCGGCGCGCCCATCCAGCGACGCTCCGGCTGGGCTGGATCATTCGCGACCCAGGACAGAAATGCCTCCAGCGTGGCGGGCTTGTCTTGGGGCGGGGCCTTGGTCGGTTCGACCGGTTGGGCAGGCATAGCGGGCCGCAACCAATCGACCGGCGCTTCGGCAGTCGCGCAATCGACGCCTGCCAATTCCCACCAGGCCATATAAGCGCTGGCCGCCGCCGCCACATCTGCCTGCAATAATCCCCGCATCGATCTTCTAGGGCCAGAGGTTGACGCCGTGGTCAAGAATCTTCATCGGCAGAGATGGTAAAACGTTTGAGTAATGCGGCGACCGGACAGGATGAGGGAACCAGTCGGAACGCCTGATGGAGGACATATGAGCGAACGGGAATCGATGCCTTATGACATCGTCATCGTCGGTGGGGGACCGGCGGGGCTGTCCGCAGCGATCCGGCTGAAGCAGCTGGCGAACGAGGCGGGGCAGGAACTGGCGGTATGCGTGCTGGAAAAGGGGTCCGAAATCGGCGCCCATATCTTGTCCGGCGCGGTCATCGATCCCAAGGCGTTGGACGAACTGCTGCCTGACTGGCGCGACATGGGCTGTTCGCTCGCCGATACCTGGGTCAGCGACAACCAACATTGGTTTCTGACCAAGCGCGGCAAATTTTCCATGCCGCACATTGCCCTGCCGGGATGGATGCATAACAAGGGCACCTATACTGGCTCGCTGGGCAATCTGTGCCGCTGGCTGGCCGAGCAGGCCGAAGGGCTGGGCGTTGAAATCTTCCCCGGCTTTGCCGCTGCTGAAATCCTCTATCATGAAGATGGATCGGTAAAGGGTGTCGCGACCGGCGACATGGGCATCGATCGCGAAGGCAATCGCAAGCCCGATTATCAGCCAGGCCTTGAGTTGCACGCGAAATATACCTTCTTTGCCGAAGGCGCGCGCGGCCATCTGACCAAGATATTGAAGCGGCAATTCCATCTGGACGCAGACTGCGAACCGCAAGTCTACGGACTTGGCATGAAGGAACTGTGGGACATTGATCCCGCTCAGCACAAGCCGGGCTTGGTCATTCACACGCAGGGCTGGCCGCTCAGCGACGCTTATGGCGGCGGTTTCCTTTATCATCAGGCGAATGGACAGGTGGCTTTGGGCTTTGTGGTCGGCCTTGGCTACCGCAACCCGCATCTCTATCCGTTCGAGGAGTTTCAGCGCTGGAAACAGCATCCTGCGATCCGCAAATATCTGGAAGGCGGCCGCCGTGTTTCCTATGGCGCACGCGCGATCAACGAAGGCGGATGGCAGTCCATCCCCAAGCTGGCATTCCCCGGCGGCGTACTGATCGGCTGCTCGGCGGGCTTCGTCAACGTGCCGCGGATCAAGGGTACGCATACGGCGATGAAGTCGGGCATGCTGGCGGCCGAAGCGGCCTTCGCCGCAATCAAGGCGGAACGTGGCGGCGACATGTTGCAGGATTATGAGGATAATCTGCGGACAAGCTGGATCGCGAAGGAGCTTCAGCTGGTCAAGAATGCCGAACCGCTGCTGTCGAAGTTCGGCGGCACTGTCGGCACGCTGCTGGCAGGCATCGATATGTGGATGCGGACGCTCAAGATCGGGCTGCCCTTCACCATGAAGCACAAGCCAGACAATGAGAAGATCTGGCGCAAGGAGCAGTGCGCGAAGATTGATTATCCCAAGCCCGATGGCGTCATCAGCTTCGATCGCCTGTCTTCCGTGTTCCTGTCGAACACCAATCATGAGGAAGACCAGCCGGTCCACCTGCAGCTGAAGGACGCGACGATTCCGATCAGCTATAACCTGCCCCTTTATGATGAGCCGGCACAACGCTATTGTCCGGCTGGTGTCTATGAAGTGGTCGGGGTGGAAGAAGGCACGCCGCGTTTCCAGATCAACGCCCAGAATTGCGTCCACTGCAAGACGTGCGACATCAAGGACCCGACCCAGAATATCAACTGGGTCGTGCCTGAGGGCGGCGGAGGACCCAACTATCCCAACATGTAGGCAATTTTTCCTTTATTTCCTTCCTCTACTGATGCTGCCGGGGGCAGCCGGTGCATCAGTGGACCGGGCGGGCGCGATGCATGCTTATGCACGCGGTCGCCTTGCGGACAGTGACGGGACGGCGGCGTTGGCGTTGAACAATTACCGCCGTGCGCTTGCCGCTGACCCGGACCAACTGGAAATTGCCCGGCGGTCCTATTTTCATGCCCTTATCAGCGGCGACATGGCGCTGGCGATGCGGTCCGCCGTGCTGCTGGATCGCGGGGGTGCCCTGCCCAGGGACGGCGCGCTGCTGTTTCTGTCGGACGCGCTTAATCGCAAGGATTGGCAGGCCGCGCACCGATTGACGGATCGGATCGTCGCGGAAGCCAATTTCGCTTTTCTGGGATCGATTCTGCGCAGTTGGATTGCATTGGGTGAAGGCAAGGCGGCTGCTGTTGAAATCACAGGCGCGGACCGCTTTGCATCGCTGATCAGGCGCTATGCCGATGAACATGCTGCGATGCAGGCTCTGGCGCGCGGCAACGTGGAAGAGGCAGAGCCAGCGATTCATCGCGCGCTGCAGTTGCGCACGGTCGATCTGGCCGAATTGCGCCTTTCCTTCGCGGCACAGTTGGTCGGTCGGGGCGCAAAAGCTCAGGCGCTCGCGCTGCTGCCTGCGAACCAGGCAAATTATGCCAAGGCGCGGGATCGGCTGGCCAAGGGGAAAGGGGCGGGCGCGGCCGGAAAGTCTCTGACGCCCAGCCAGGGATATGGGAGGCTTTTGACGCGACTGGCGACGGACATCAGCACGGACGAAGCGACGCGGATATTGGGCATTCGGCTCGCAAGGATCGGCAGCTTCGCCAATCCATCCGGCGCGGACAGTCGGATCGTGCTGGCGCAGTTGCTGAGCGAGGCCGGTTATTCGCACTCCGCCGCTGTCGAAGCGCGCAAGGTTCCTGTCAACGGTTGGTTTGGGACCTTGGGTCAGGGCGCGCTGGTGGATGCGCTAACGCGATCGGACGACAAGGGTGCGGCGATCAGCCTGGCGCGCACGCTTGCCGCCGCGCCGGGAGCGGAGGCGGAACGGCATGTTCGGCTTGGCAACCTTCTGGCCGATGTTGACGATTTTAGCGGCGCGGCAAAGGCGTTTCGTGACGCGCAGGAGCGCTATGCCCCCAATGCGGTCCCGTGGACGCTGCTGCTGTTTGAAGGCAGTGCGCTGGAACAGGGGGGGCAGTGGGATGACGCGCGCGCTGTGTTGGAACGCGCGGCCAGGATTGCGCCCGACGAAGCGCTCGTGCTCAACTATCTGGGCTATGCGCAGATTGAGCGGCGACAGAATGTGGATGCCGCGCTGGCGCTGCTGAAGAGAGCGAACGTGCTCAAGCCCCAGGATGCGTCGATCCTCGACTCGCTTGGCTGGGCGCATTTTGTGGCGGGCGATGTAGCGGAAGCCGTGCCGGTACTGGAGCGCGCAGCGGCAGGTGCGCCCGACGACGCGACCATCAACGAACATCTGGGTGATGCACTTTGGTCGGCGGGTCGCCGATTCGAGGCTCGCTACGCATGGAATGCTGCGGCTGTGTTCGCCGAAGGTGATGCGGCGGCACGGCTGGCATCGAAGGCAAGGGAAGGATGGAAGCCCGAATATGCCGCCCGCTGACGCGAACCTGCTGCCCAACGTCATGCCCGGTGCAGGAGGATTGACTGAAACCGGATATGCGAAGGTCAACCTGGCCCTTCACGTCCGGTCGCGACGGGACGACGGTTATCACGCGCTGGAAAGCCTGTTCGTTTTCACCTGTGATGGGGATGTGCTGACCGGCAGGTCGGTTGAGTCAGGTGCGCTTACCTTGAGCGTCAGCGGACCTTTTGCCAATGCACTGGACAACGGTGGTGGCAATCTGGTCGTAAAGGCGGCGCAGGCGCTGCGCGAATATCTGGGTGAAAAACGTGGAGCAGCGCTGACGCTGGTCAAGAACCTGCCCGTGGCGTCAGGCATTGGTGGCGGGTCGGCCGATGCCGCTGCGACATTGAGGCTGTTGGGTCGTTTGTGGAATGCGCACATTCCGGTGCCTGACCTTGAACGGATCGCCTTGTCGCTGGGATCGGATGTGCCCGCCTGCCTTTCCAGCGCCACCCAGATGGTGCGCGGACGCGGTGAGCTATTACAAGGCGTCGATGTTTCGGGCCTGCCAGGGATGCCTATGTTGCTGGTCAATCCCGGCGTCGGCATATCGACGGCGCGCGTGTTCAAGGCTTGGGATCAGGTCGATAGGGGGGCGTTGGCGGCGGGCAGTCTGGAAGGGCTGATCGCCAGCGGGCGCAACGACCTGGAAGCTGCTGCTGTGGCGATAGCTCCAGTCATAGCCGATGTTCTGGGCGAACTGAGGCAGTGCGCTGGCGTCCGGCTGGCCCGGATGTCCGGGTCGGGCGCGACATGCTTTGCGCTGTTCGATGAGGAAGCTGATGCCAAGGCCGCCGCGACCGTCATAAGGGCGCGGCAAGCGGATTGGTGGGTCATGGAAACGAGGATCAGAGCGGCGTGAACGAGGCTTTTACCCATGTCCATGGCGGGGAACTGGGCCTGCTGATTATTGCGGACCACGCTTCGGCTCATGTGCCTGAGGATATTGATCTTGGCATCGATCCGGTGCTTCTGCGCGACCATATCGCAGTGGATATTGGCGTGGCGGAGGTCAGCCGCCTGGTTGCCGATCAGTTGGGTTGCACGGCGGTTCTGGGCGGTATTTCGCGCCTAGTGATCGACCTCAACCGGGAGGATGATGCCCCTGGCCTGTTGCCCGTGATGAGTGACGGACACGCGATCCCCGGTAACCGCCATGCAGACCTGGCCGATCGGATGATCCGCTTCCATCATCCCTATCATCACCATATCGAACGGGTGCTGGATGCGATGGACAGCCCCTTCATCTTTTCGGTGCATAGCTTCACCCCGCGCCTTGCCAGCGATCCGCATCAGGAACGGCCATGGGACATCGGCATCCTCTACAATGAGGATGACCGGGCCGCGCGAATTGCCATTCCTCTGTTGGAACAGGCTGGCTTGATCGTGGGCGATCAGCTTCCCTATTCGGGCAAGCTGCTCAACGCGACGATGAACCGTCATGCCGAAGCGAACGGCATCCCCTATCTGGGCGTTGAAATACGCCAGGACTTGATCGCGGATGAGTTGGGGCAACGCCGCTTTGCTGGCATATTGGGTCCAGTAGTGCTGGAATGCCGCAATAGCCTTGCGTGACTCGCGGCTTTTTGAAAGAGAGACCCGCGCAAGAAGGGTAGGTTTATGTCTCATACGTTCGACAAGTCGAAACTGCCGAGCCGTCATGTCTCGGTTGGTCCAGAGCGGGCTCCGCATCGCAGCTATTATTATGCGATGGGCCTTACCGAAGAAGAGATTGGCCGACCCTTCGTAGGCATTGCGTCTGCGGGCAATGACAGCGCGCCCTGCAACACCACGCTGGACATGCAGGCCGACTGGTGCCGACGAGGCGTGAACGAAGCGGGCGGGATGCCGCGCCGGTTCAACACCATCACGGTTACCGACGGCATCGCCATGGGTCACCAAGGCATGAAGAGTTCGCTCGCCAGCCGTGAAGTCATCGCGGACTCGGTTGAATTGTCGGTGCGCGGCCACTGCTATGACGCGCTGGTCACCTTTGCCGGATGCGATAAATCGCTGCCGGGTATGATGATGGCGATGCTGCGCCTGAATGTTCCGTCGATCTTCGTATATGGTGGATCAATCCTGCCGGGCCGGTTCGAAGATCGCGATGTTACCGTCGTCGATGTGTTCGAAGTGGTCGGCAAATATGCAGCGGGCGCCTGTCCGTTGAAGGATGTGATCGCGCTGGAGAAGGTCGCTTGCCCTGGTCACGGCGCGTGCGGCGGGCAGTATACCGCAAATACCATGGCGTGTGTGGGCGAAGCGATCGGCTTGTCTCTGCCAAACAGCAATATGGCACCCGCCCCTTACAAGAGCCGTGAGGAAGTGGCGGTCAGGGCCGGACGTCAGGTGATGGAACTGCTCGCGAAGAACATCCGCCCGCGCGACATCTGCACCCGCGAAGCGTTCGAAAATGCGGCGCGTATCGTCGCGGCAACGGGCGGATCGACCAATGGCGCGCTGCATTTGCCCGCCATGGCGAACGAATGCGGCATCGATTTCGACCTGTTCGATGTGGCCGCTATCTTCAAATCGACACCTTATATCGCTGACCTGAAGCCGGGCGGCAAATATGTCGCCAAGGATATGTACGATGCTGGCGGTATCTACATGTTGATGAAGACGCTGTTCGATAACGGTTTGCTGCATGGCGACTGCATGACGGTTACCGGCAAGACGATTGCCGAGAATATCGACGAAGTGACCTGGAACCCGGAACAGAAGGTCATTTATGACGTGAAGTCCCCGATCACCCCGACCGGCGGCGTCGTTGGCCTCAAGGGATCGCTGGCGCCCAATGGCGCGATCGTGAAGGTCGCGGGCATGCATCGCCTTCAATTCGAAGGCCCCGCGCGGGTATTCGACTGCGAAGAGGAGGCGTTCGCCGCCGTCGAAGCGCGCGACATCGCCGAAGGATCGGTCATCGTCATCCGCTATGAAGGTCCCAAGGGCGGGCCCGGCATGCGTGAGATGTTGTCGACCACGGCGGCACTTTATGGTCAGGGCATGGGCGAAAAGGTCGCGCTGATCACCGATGGCCGTTTTTCCGGCGCGACGCGCGGTTTCTGCATCGGCCATGTCGGTCCCGAAGCGGCTGAAGGCGGGCCGATAGCGTTGGTGGAAAATGGCGACATCATCGCCATCGACGCCGAAGCAGGCACAATTGACCTCAAGCTCGACGAGGCGGTCCTGGCGGAGCGTCGCAAGGCATGGATGCCCCGGCAGAATGATTATCAGGCGGGCGCGCTTTGGCGCTATGCGCAGAATGTGGGACCGGCCTACAAGGGAGCGGTCACGCATCCCGGAGCCAAGGCCGAAACCCATGTCTATGCGGATATCTGAAGCTTTGGCGGGGGCGGGGCTTCTGTGCCTCGCCTTGGCTGGCTGCGATGGCAGTGGTGGAGCGGCGGCGGACCAGCAGCCGACGTCCGGCTTGGCGAGCAGCACGGGTGGCGTAGCCGACTGCGCCATCGGCGCGGCGGCGGACTGGAGCCGCAGCTGTCCGGTCGAGCGCGCTGGCGATCTGGTAACATTGCGCCATCCCAATGGCGGTTTTCGTCGATTTCATGTGGTGAAGGATGGACGCGGACTGGTCGCGGCCGATGGTGCCGAACAGGCGACGGTGACCGTGATAGGTAAGGATCAGATCGAACTTGGCGTCGGTGAAGACCGCTACCGCCTACCCGCCACGATGGCGGCGGTGCAGCCGTGACACTCGCTTCGATCCTGATCGCAGCGCAAATGCGCGATGCGGAACAGGCCGCGATAGCAGCGGGCGTGGCAGAATATACGTTGATGGAAAGGGCGGGCGCGGCGGCGGCGGAAATCATCTGGCGCGCGGGCGCTAAACGCGATCTGCTGGTGCTTTGCGGGCCGGGCAATAATGGTGGCGATGGCTTTGTCATTGCTCGGCTGCTGCGCGCTCGCGGCGTGCCTGTGCGTGTGGCGGCGCTGGGCGAAAGTCGCACCGAATCGAGCCGGACAGCGCGCGCCGCCTGGAACGGGCCGATCGAGCCACTGGCGGACGCGGCTCCAGCCACCCAAATCGTTGATGCCCTGTTCGGCACTGGCCTTTCACGCGGCCTCGATGCGGCGGTAGCGGATCAACTGGCTGCGCTGACTGCCCAGGCCAGCTTCAGCTATGCGATCGACCTGCCAAGCGGCGTGGAGACGGACAGCGGCGCGCTGCTGTCGCCGGTTCCCGCCTTTGGCATCTGCATCGCGCTGGGAGCGCTTAAACCCGCGCATCTGCTATATCCCGCCGCCGGATGTTTTGAACGGCTGCTATGCGCCGACATCGGGATCGAAGCGCCGGACAGGATATGTCGGCTGGAGCCTCCCGCACTGGTCATGCCCGCAGCCGATGCACATAAATATAGCCGTGGGCTGGTCGCCGTTGTGGGCGGTCTGATGGCGGGGGCGAGCGGCCTTGCCAGCCACGCGGCGGCGCGATCGGGCGCGGGGATGGTGCGTCACATCGGGATGGAAGCGCCAGCGAGCGGTCCCGATGCCATCGTTGCGATGCAGGGTGACGGCCCGGATGAAGTTGCCGCACTGCTCAGCGACCAGCGCCTGGCTGCGGTCGTTGCCGGGCCGGGGATGGGGCGGGATGACCGGGCCAGGGCACGGCTGGCGTCCGTTCTCACTTGCGATAGGCCGCTTGTGCTGGATGCTGATGCGCTGACGCTACTGGGCGATGAAAGCGCCCTGGCTGTTCCAGCGGGTTCCATTCTGACCCCGCATGAGGGTGAGTTTGTGCGCCTGTTCAGCGACTTGTCCGGTAGCAAGATCGATAAGGCGCTGGAGGCAGCGCGACGATCCGGCGCGGTGATCATATACAAGGGCGCGGACAGCGTGATCGCCGCCCCGGACGGTCGAGCCGCCGTTGCCTCAGGGGCGTCATGCTGGCTCTCCACGGCAGGCACGGGCGATGTTCTGGCTGGGCTGGTGGCTGGTCGGCTCGCCGTGACCGGCGACTCGTTCAGGGCGGCCTGTGAGGGGGTGTGGCTTCACGGGGAAGCAGCACGGCGAGCAGGGGCTGCGTTCATCGCCGACGATCTGATCATGCATTTGCCAGCCGCTATCGCCTGCCGCTTGTGACCCCGACCGATAACGACATCATCCTCCGCATCGCCGCCAAGGGCGATGGCGTAACCGCCGACGGACGGCATGTGGCACTGGCTGCTCCGGGAGATTGGTTGTCGGCCGATGGCGCGCTGCAGCGCGGGCCGCATCATGTTGATCCGCCTTGCGTCCATTTCCCGGCCTGTGGCGGGTGCGAGCTTCAGCATCTGGATGACGGCAGCCTTACGGATTTTGTCACAGCCCGCGTCATTGGGGCGCTGGCGGGCCAGAGGGTTGAGCCAGCGATGGTGCTCCCCGCGCATATCTCTCCCCCACGCACGAGGCGGCGGGCGTCCCTGCGCGCTGCACGGCTGGGCCGGAAAGTCACTATCGGTTTCGCTGAATCGGGCAGCCACACGCTGATCGACCTCAGTATGTGCGAAGTTCTGGACCCACGGCTGTTCGCATTGATCGCGCCGTTACGGCCGCTGCTCACGCTGTTGTTGCCGGACAAGCGCGCGGCGCATGTGCGTATGTCGCTGGTCGATCAGGGCGTCGATCTGTTGTTGGAGGGTGTCCGGGTGGAGGGGCTGGCCGCTGACGAGGCTTTGTTGGACTTCGCATCGTCTCACAACCTCGCGCGTTTGACGATCGATGAGGGGGAAGGTCAGCAAGCGCGTTGGGAGCCGGAGCCGGTGACTGTCCGTTTCGGCGGCGTCGCTGTGGCATTCCCGCTCTTCGCTTTCCTGCAGGCTACGCCCGATGGCGAGGCGGCGTTGGTGGAGACAGTGCGTCAGGCTTTGCCACCTGACGGTGCGATTGCGGATCTGTTCTGCGGGCTTGGCACCTTTGCGCTGGCATTGGGGGAAGCGCGTCCGGTTTATGCGGCGGAAGCGGCCCGTGACCTGGTTCTGTCGCTCAAAACTGCTGCCAACCGGGCACAGAGGCGGCTGGTGGCTGATCATCGCGACCTGTTCCGTCGGCCATTGTTGCCGCAGGAACTTAACCGTTTCGCTGCCGTCGTCATCGACCCGCCGCGGGCGGGCGCGCGCGAGCAGGTGATGCAACTCGCGGCATCGACCGTTGCGACCATCGCCTATGTTTCGTGCAACCCGGCCAGCTTCGCGCGTGACGCGGCGCATCTGGTGGCAGGCGGCTATCGGTTGGAAAGCGTGAAGCCGGTGGGGCAATTCCGCTGGTCGACTCATGTCGAGCTGGTCGGGATTTTCCGGCGCGGATAAAATTTGTCCCCCGCCGTTGTTACGGCGAGGGACAGGCACCCTCTCCAAAGGGGAGCTTGAGCTTTTTAGCCCAGCTTGACGACAGTTGCGCGACGGCGCGCGGGAACCGGATCGGCATAGAGGCTGGCCATCGGCTCGTCCTCCACCTCGACAACCGCTTCCGACGTGAAGCCGTTGAATCCGGTGCGCATCGCCGCGCCATAGGCGCCCAGCATCCCGATCTCGACATAGTCGCCCGCCTGCACATCTTCGGGGAGCATGAACGGGCCGACCATATGGTCCATGTCGTCGCATGTGGGACCGTAGAAGGAAAAGCCGGTCAGGTCCGCTTCGCTTTCATCCTCCCGCAGCAACGCCACAGGGAAACGCCAACCGATATGCGCCGCGTCGAACAGCGCGCCATATGCGCCATCGTTAATGTAGAGTTCTGTTCCCCGGCGACGTTCGACGCGCACGATGACAGAGCTATATTCCGCGGACAATGCACGGCCCGGTTCGCACCAAAGCTCGGCCGAATAGCTGATCGGAAGGCTTTCAAAACCGTGATGGATGGCGTCGAAATAGGCCTCCAGCGCGGGCGGCTCCATGCCGGGATACACCGACGGGAACCCACCGCCGACGTCGATGATGTCGACGGTCACAGCAGCGTCCACGATAGCGGCGCGGACGCGTTCGATGGCGTCGCTATATGCCTGCGGGCTCATTGCCTGGCTACCGACGTGGAAGCAGATGCCGAGCGCGTCCGCCGCCTGGCGCGTGGCCATCAGCAGATCGCAGGTTTCGCCTAGTTCTGCCCCGAATTTCGACGCAAGGCTGAGTTCGGAATGTTCGGAAGAAACGCGCAGGCGAACGCACAGCTCAAGATCGGTTGCTTCACCGGTGGCACGAACGATCTTTTCCAGTTCGTCCATCGTGTCGAGCGAGAAGGTGCGAACTCCATGCAGGTGATACGCTTCCGCAACCGCTTCTTCGGCCTTGACCGGGTGCATGAAGCACAGCTTCGCATCAGGCAGCGTCTGCGCGACGAGGCGAACCTCCGCGATCGACGCTACGTCATAATGCGTGATCCCGTTGTCCCACAGTGTCCGAATAAGATCGGGTGAGGGGTTCGCCTTAACCGCATAGAGCGAGCGCCCCGGGAACTTCTGAGCGAAGAACTGGGCAGCCCGAGCCGCAGCCTGGGGACGAATAAGCGTTACCGGTGCTGCCGGTTTGAGGGCGGTCGCTACCCCCAGCGCGCTATGGTGCTTGTGCAA
>CBFHAG010000023.1:0-40733 GCA_965653535.1 uncultured Sphingobium sp. | reverse complement strand
CGATATGCCGGGGGTTGCCCAGATATTTTTCCATATAGACGGTGTCGTCACCGAAGGCGGCCTTGGCTTCGCTGCCTGCCTGCTTCATCGAGGTTTCGAGCAGGTCTTCCGACGGCACGACCTTCATGCCGCGACCGCCGCCGCCTGATGCTGCCTTGATGAGCACGGGATAGCCGATCTTCGCGGCGACTGCCTTTGCTTCCTCGACGCTGGTGAGCGCTCCGTCGGAGCCGGGGACCAACGGGAGGCCGAGCGCGCCAGCGGTGCGCTTCGCCTCGACCTTGTCGCCCATGATACGGATATGTTCGGGCTTGGGGCCGACAAAGGCTAGTCCATGCGCTTCGACGATTTCCGCGAACTGGGCGTTTTCCGACAGGAAGCCGTAGCCCGGATGGATCGCGTCCGCGCCGGAGATTTCGGCGGCGGAGATGATCGCGGCGACGTTCAGATAGCTGTCCTTGGCCGCGGGCGGGCCGATGCAGATCGCTTCGTCGGCAAGGCGCACATGCATGGCGTCGGCGTCGGCGATGGAGTGGACCGCCACCGTCTTGATGCCCATTTCATGGCAGGCGCGGTGGATGCGGAGCGCGATTTCGCCCCGGTTCGCGATCAGCAGCTTTTCGATGGCCATGGGTCGCGCGGCCTTATTCGATGACGATCAGCGGCTGGTCATATTCGACCGGCTGGCCGTTATCGACCAGCACAGCCTTGACCGTGCCAGCGCTGGGCGCGGTGATGGCGTTCATGACTTTCATCGCTTCGACGATGAGGACGGTGTCGCCTGCTTTTACGGTCGAGCCGACAGCGGCGAAGGGTGCCGTGCCGGGTTCTGCCGACAAATAGGCGGTGCCGACGATGGGCGAGCGGACGGCGTTGGCGGCGGCAGGAGCAGCGGCTTCGGCAGGGGCTGCCGCAGCGGCCACAGGTGCGGCGGCGACCGGGGCCGCGACGGGTGCGGGCGCGTAGGCGACTGCGGCGTTCGCAGCCTTGCGCGCGACGCGGATCTTGCGATCGCCGTCCTCTACCTCGATTTCCGTCAGGTTGGTGTCGTCAAGCAATGCGGCGAGATCCCGCACCAGCTGCACGTCTACCTGCATTGCGCCCTTTTCAGCCTTATCGTTCATTTCTAGTCCCTGGACCGTGAATGTCGTGTTCTTGATGCCCGCGCCTATGCGCATTTCCGGCCAAGCGCAACTTTTGAGCGACAAGCTACAATTCGAGTGCGGCTTCCAGTGCCAGCATATAGGACATGGCACCAAAGCCCGCGATGGTGCCCTTGGCCGCCATGCCGACATAGCTTTTATGGCGGAAAGGCTCGCGCTTGTGCGGATTGGACAGGTGCACCTCTATGACGGGCGGGGTGATGCCCTTGATTGCGTCATGCAGCGCGATGGAGGTGTGGGTAAGGCCGCCGGGATTGAGGATGACGGCATGCGCGCCTTCCTCATGGGCTTCCTGAAGCCAGTCGATCAGGTGACCTTCATGATTGGACTGGCGAAAATCGATTTCGACATGGGCGCGGGTGGCGGCATCCTCCATCCGCTCGGCTATGTCATCCAGCGTGTCATAGCCGTAGATTTCCGGCTCTCGCGTACCCAGCATGTTAAGGTTCGGGCCGTTCAACACATAGATTTTGCGCGCATCGGCCATTGCATTCCCCCTTAGCATGTTGCGGCAGGGGCGTCGCGGCCCCTATATGCACGCTGATCTTTAGCCTTTCGTGTCACGCCAAGTCGAGACACGTTCTTTCGTGAGAGACAGGACAGAGCATTGCACGTCGACGGAACCATATCGATCACCATCAATGGCGAGCATCGCCGGGTGCGCGCGGGCATGACGCTGGCCGAATTGGCGAGTGAACTGGGCTTCGTGCCGGAAAAGGTGGCAGTGGAGCGCAACCTGGAGGTCGTGCCGCGTTCGACATTGGCGCAGATCATTGTCGATGATGGCGATGATCTGGAGATTGTGCACTTTGTGGGCGGCGGCGATGTGTCGTCTGTGGATGACGACAGCTGGACCGTCGCAGGAAAGACGTTCCGCTCGCGGCTGATTGTCGGCACGGGCAAATACAAGAATTTCGAGCAGAATGCGGCGGCGCTCGCGGCTTCGGGGGCGGAGATCGTCACCGTGGCGGTGCGTCGGGTGAATGTGTCGGACCCCAAGGCACCGATGCTGACTGATTATATCGACCCCAAGAAGATCACCTATCTGCCCAATACGGCGGGTTGCTTTACCGGTGAGGAGGCGATCCGCACGCTGCGGTTGGCGCGCGAGGCGGGCGGTTGGGATCTGGTGAAGCTGGAGGTGCTGGGCGAGGCGCGGACGCTCTATCCTGACATGGTGGAGACGCTGCGGGCGACCGAGGTGCTGGCCAAGGAAGGCTTCAAGCCGATGGTCTATTGCGTCGATGATCCGATCGCGGCCAAGCGGCTGGAGGATGCGGGCGCGGTGGCGATCATGCCGCTGGGCGCGCCTATCGGGTCGGGGCTGGGCATCCAGAACCGGGTGACGATCCGCCTGATCGTGGAGGGCACGAAGCTGCCGGTGCTGGTCGATGCGGGCGTGGGCACGGCTTCGGAAGCGGCGGAGGCGATGGAGCTGGGCTGTACCGGCGTGCTGATGAACACTGCCATTGCGGAGGCGAAGGATCCAGTGCTGATGGCGGCGGCGATGAAGGCCGGGGTCGAGGCGGGGCGCATGGCCTATCGCGCCGGGCGTATGGGCAAGCGCATGTATGCCGATCCTTCCAGTCCGCTGGCTGGGCTGATTTAAGAGCTGCGTGCTCCTGCGAAGGCAGGAGCCCAGTTCAGGCGCTGCGAATATGATGCGAGGGCGGAACTGGGTTCCTGCCTTCGCAGGAACACATGGTCGGAATTTCGCCATCGCAGCAAATTGACCCTCCCACCGCTTACCCCTATGGGCGGAGTGGGTTCAGGATGAAGGAAAAGCGATGGTGAAAAAGCTCTACCCCGATGCTGCGTCTGCGTTGGAGGGCCTTCTCTTCGACGGCATGCATTTATGTGCTGGCGGCTTTGGGCTTTGCGGAATTCCTGAGCGGTTGATCGACGCAATTCGCGATTCGGGGGTCAAGGACCTGACCATCGCGTCCAACAACGCCGGTATCGACGGCGAAGGTTTGGGCAAACTGCTGCGCACGCGGCAGGTGAAGAAGATGATCTCATCCTATGTCGGTGAGAATAAGGAATTCGAGCGGCAATATCTGGCTGGCGAGCTGGAGGTGGAGTTTTGTCCGCAAGGCACGCTGGCAGAGCGCTGCCGCGCTGGCGGTGCGGGCATTCCGGGCTTTTACACCAAGACGGGCGTCGGCACGGCAGTGGCCGAGGGCAAAGAAGTCAAGAATTTCGACGGGCAGGACTATATCCTGGAACGCGGGATTTTTGCTGATGTGGCGATCATCAAGGGCTGGAAGGCCGACGAGAGCGGCAATCTGATTTTCCGCAAAACCGCGCGCAATTTCAACCAGCCGATGGCGACCGCAGCCAAGATCTGCGTCGCTGAAGTCGAGGAAGTGGTGCCGGTCGGCAGCCTTGATCCCGACGCGATCCACCTGCCCGGCATTTATGTGAAGCGCATGATTATCGGCGCGCCTTACGACAAGAAGATCGAATTTCGTACCGTGCGCCAGAGGGAGGCCGCATAATGAGCTGGACCCGTGACGAGATGGCCGCGCGCGCGGCCAAGGAACTGAAGGACGGTTTTTACGTCAATCTGGGCATCGGTATTCCGACGCTGGTGGCGAACCATATCCCAGCGGGCGTGGAAGTGACGTTGCAGTCCGAGAACGGCATGCTGGGTATTGGCCCCTTTCCCTATGAGGGGGAAGAGGACGCGGACCTGATCAATGCGGGCAAGCAGACGATCAGCGAACTGCCGCAGTCGGCCTATTTCTCATCTGCCGACAGCTTTGCCATGATCCGTGGCGGGCATATCGACCTGACCGTGCTGGGTGCGATGGAGGTCGCGGAAAATGGCGACATCGCCAACTGGATGATCCCCGGCAAGATGATCAAGGGCATGGGCGGCGCGATGGATCTGGTCGCGGGCGTCAAGAAGATCATCGTCGTCATGGAGCATAACAGCAAGGATGGCTCCCCCAAATTCATCCCGGCGTGCACCCTGCCGCTGACCGGCAAGAATGTGGTCGATATGATCATCACCGACCTGTGCGTATTCCAGCGGGCCGACCATGACAGCCCGTTCAAGCTGGTCGAACTCGCGCCGGGCGTGACGGCGGAGGAAGTCGCCGCTAAGACGACGGCTCAATATCTGAGCTAAGGACTGTGACATGAGCCTTGAGGGCAATTATGACGAAGGCAATGTCTTTGCGCTGATCCTTCAGGGTAAGATCCCTTCGACCAAGCTGTATGAGGATGAGCATACATATGCCTTCCTCGACATTCAGCCGCAGTCGAAGGGGCACAGCCTGGTCATTTCCAAATGGTCCAAGGCGCGCAACATCCTGGAGGTCGAGGATGAGGCGCTGACGCAGGTGATGGCGACGGTGAAAAAGATCGCCAACGCGACCGCCAAGGCGCTGAAGCCGGATGGCATTCATGTTGCCCAGTTCAACGGCGCGCCCGCCGGGCAGACTGTGTTTCACCTGCATGTCCATATCGTGCCGCGCTGGCAGGGCGGGCCGGTGGGCTTTTCCGCTCATGCGCAGGGCAATTTCGCCGATCCGGCTGCGCTGGAGGCATTGGCGGAAGAGATTCGTGCTCAGCTCTGACGCGGTGTCCAGTTCTGGCCTGATGCCCAGGCAGCAGGATAAATATCGGGCGGGGAAGCGATAAGATGGCGCTCAAGCCGTTCAAGGCTCCCGGTGCGCGGCTGGCGCTTCGGGCGAAGCCTGCCAGCCCGACCTTTGCCGCATCGGACGGAAAGGCGGAGGTCATATTAGACCTGTCGCGCCTGCTTTCGCGCAGTTTCCATGCCGCGCCGACCGGCATCGATCGGGTGGAGTTCGTCTATGCGCGCGAACTGCTCCAACGTATCCCGGACCGGCTCGCCTTTGCCGCAGTCCATCCGGCTGGCGGCTATTACGGCCGCCTGAACCCAGCGGCTGTCCGCCAGTTTCTGGCCTTCACCGCCGCGCGGTGGCGCAATGCGGACATGCCCGACGAACAGGTCGGCAGGGCGGCGATCATCCGCCATCTGATTGCGCTGAGACCCCGGGCCGTCCCCCGCGCGACGGGACCCCGCGTCTATTTGCAGGTTTCGCCGCACCATCTGGACGATCCTGCTCAGGTCGGCGCGATTTTACGCGCGGAAGGCGCGCGCTTCGTAACGCTGGTGCATGATGTCATCCCGCTCACCCATCCCGAGTTCGCCCGACCGCAGGGCGCGCAGGATCATTTGCGGCGCGTGCGGACCATCGATCGGTTTGCCCACGGCATCATCGGCAACAGTCAGGCGACCATAGATGCGCTTGGCCCGCATATGAGCCGGGGGCTGGCGGGACGGGCGCTATGCGTCGCGCATTTCGGTGCCGATCCTCCAGACATGCCATCGAAGGAGGGTTTCCAAAGGCCGTCCCGCCCCTATTTCGTTTATATTTCGACCATCGAACCGCGGAAGAATCACTTGCTGCTGCTGAACATCTGGCGGCGGTTGATCGAGCGGCTGGGTGATGAAGCGCCCGTGCTGGTGCTGATCGGTCGTCGCGGCTGGGAAAATGAGAATGTCATCGACCATCTGGAACGCGGCGAAATATTGCGCGGCCATGTGATCGAGGCGGGCGAACTATCCGACAATGAAATGCAGCAGCTCGTCGCCCATGCGCGGGCGATGGTGATGCCGTCGTTCGAGGAAGGGTTCGGCATGCCGGTGGTCGAGGCGCTGGCGGCGGGTGTGCCGGTGATCTGCAGCGATATCGTCGCGCATCGCGAAGTTGGGGGCGACGCGCCCGACTATCTGGACCCGCTGGACGGGTTGGGCTGGCTGAGCCTGATCGATGCCTATCGGCGGCAGGATTCGCCTGAGCGGGCGGCGCAACTAGCGCGTATCGGAGCTTGGCGGGCACCGACCTGGAGCAGCTATTTCGACCGGGTCATGATGCTGCTGGACGATGTGAACATAGCGACCTTCGCTTGACCTTCGCGCGTCAGTCGATCCATAGACTCGATGTGACCATTATTCTTATCGGTGTGCGACAACGCTGGGCTTTTGCCGGTTCGCACCTTGATACGGTGATGCCGGGCGTCATTTGATGAACGGGGTCGCCTTTCTTCGCTCACCCCCTTTTCCCGGGATTGCCCCTGCCGTCGCGGCGATCAGCAAGCTGGATGTGGAAGATACCGGGCGCGTTTCCGACGAGGTGCTGAACGCCATTGCCGAGGCGCGGGTGGGCGGCGAGTTTTGGGGGCAGCGCCACGCCGGATTCCGGGTGATCGTTCGTGCGGGCATGCCCGTCGCGCCGGGGATAATAGACCATGTCCCGGAGGCTGAAATCGCCGTGGTGGGACGGACGAACGGAGCCGTGCGCGGCGGCACCCAGCTTACCGGAGCGGTGGACCCCTGGGCGCTGATGGATGGCGCGCAATCGGTCCATGCGCCGGAGGATGATGAGCTGGCGATCGTCGCGGGCCTGATGAATGTTCCGGTCTACGGAGTGGACGGCGGTCCAGTTCCCTCGGAGCGGTTGCGAGAGGCTGCGCGCCATGCTGTGGCCGCGGCGTCCTATCGTAACTGTTTTACCGGCAAACCGACCGATGTCGCGGATGCCGTGTTTCAGCTGAGCGAATGGCGACGGCAGCTGAAGGCCAATCGCGGCATCGCGGCAACGACCGGCATGGCCTGGTGGAAGCGGGAGGCTATGGGGCGTTCCCTGTGGGACGGTATGCGATCCCCGCCCTTCCTATCGCCACGCGGCGCACTGCGGCGTGCGGAGTGGGAGAAGGGGAGCGTCGCTTACTGGCCTTCGCGGGTTCCGGCCACATTCCTGGGCGAAGCCAAGGCGCAGGGCATAGCTGTTGCGAAAGTGGAGGATGGTTTCCTTCGGTCGAAGGGGTTGGGCGCGGCGCTGACGCCGCCCGGATCGGTGGTGATCGACCGGAGCGGCATTTATTATGATGCGCGAGGGCCGAGCGACCTGGAAACGCTGCTGGCCACCCATGATTTTGCCCCTGCGCTGATCGATCGCGCTCGCCACCTGCGGTCGGCGATCCGGGCAAGCGGCGTCACCAAATATGGGCTGGAAGCGGGCGGGATGCCCGACCTCCCCGCAGGACGAAGGACCGTGCTGGTGGTGGGTCAGGTGGAGGATGACCTGTCGGTTCAGCAGGGCGGCGCGGGGGTGGCGGGGAATCTAGCGCTGTTGGAGAGGGTGCGACAAGTGGAGCCGGATGCCTATATCCTCTATCGCCCACATCCCGACGTTCAGGCGGGATTGCGGCGCGGGCATCTGAATGACGCGACCGTGCTAAGGTTTGCGGACATTGTCGATACTGGCGCGCCGTTGATGGCTCTGGTCCAGGCGGTGGACGAGGTGCATGTGCTGTCATCCCTCACCGGGTTCGAGGCGCTGTTGCGCGATCGGCCGGTCACGGTGCATGGCATGCCATTTTATGCAGGGTGGGGGCTGACACGTGATTTAGCCCAGCCCAATGGCCGTAGGGGTCGCCAATTGTCGATCGACCAGCTTGTCGGCGCGGCCCTCATTCTCTATCCATATTATCTGGACCCAGTCACCCGGTTGCCCTGCGGTCCTGAAATCATGGTGGAGCGGATGGCGGGCGGATCGACACCACCCATATCATGGCTGATCCGGTTGCGGATGATGCAGGGGAAAATTCAAAGATTCATGACATTGTCCGCTGAGCGTTTCCATGGCTGACGCACCTGCCAAGACCTTCCTGTTTCTCCAAGGGCCCCACGGTCCTTTTTTCGCGAGGCTGGCCGATGCATTGCGGGCGCGAGGGCATGGCGCGCTGCGCATCAACATCAATGGCGGCGACAAGGTCGACTGGCCGGGAGAGGCGACCGATTATCGGGGGACTTTTCGCAACTGGCCGCTGTTTTTCGATGATTTCATCGTCCACCATGATGTAACCGACCTGATCCTCTATGGCGATTGCAGGCCCTATCATGCGTCCGCGCACAAGATGGCGCGGTTGCGGGGGCTGCGCGTCCATGTTGTCGAGGAAGGCTATATCCGCCCCGATTTCATGACGTTGCAGGAAGATGGGGTGAACGGCAATTCGACGCTGCCGCTCGACCCGCAATGGTATATGGATCAGGCGCGCAACCTGCCCCCGGAAGAAGGCGGGAAGGAGCCGGAAATCCCGTCCACTTTTCGCCAGCGGGCCGTGAACACCGCGCGCAACGGCCTGGCCTCAGCGGTGATGCGGCCTGCCTTTCCCTTCTACCGGACGCATCGGCCTCAGAATTTCGCGATTGAAGCAGCGGGTTGGTTCAAGAAGCTGATGTCGCGCAAGGGCGACCGGCAGGCGTCGGTGGCCGAATGGGCAAAGGTCAGGGACAAGCCCTATTTCACCCTGCCGCTACAGCTGGATTCGGATTATCAGATCCGGGTCCATTCGCCCTTTGGCAACATGCGGGCGGCGTTGCGCTTCGTCGTCAAAAGCTTTGCGCGCCATGCGCCGCCGGGCACGTCGCTGCTGGTGAAGCGTCATCCGCTCGATTCAGGGCTGGTCGGCTGGGAAAGGCTGACGCGGCGGCTGGCGGCGCGCTATGGGGTGAGCGACCGTATATTCTATCTGGCCGACTGGGATATTGCGCAGGTCGTAGGCAAGTCGCTGGGGGTGGTGACGGTGAACAGCACCGTGGGCACGCTGGCGCTCAATCGCGGTAAGCCAGTGCTGGTGCTGGGCCATGCCGTCTACAAGGTGCCGGGTGTCGTCTATAAAGGCACATTGGATGAATTCTGGCTGGATCCCGGTGCGCCTGACGAAGAGCTGTATTCGGCATTCCGGCGAGTCCTGATCGACCGTTGCCTGATCCGGGGCGGGCTGTTGAGCGAGCAAGGGCTGGATATGCTGGTGAATAACGCGGTTCAGCGGCTTTGTGTCGGGGGCGGGACGCATAGGTCAAAGCCGGGCAGTCGCGGCGCGGCCTCACGGCTCGAAGTTACGGGGTGAAGGGCGGAAGCTGCGCCTTGACCAAAGCGCGGTTGAGATAGTCGTGGAAGGCCCGGTCCCGGACGGAGGGGCGGGCGCGGAGCCAGGCGAGGGCGACGACGGGGCGCCAGAGCGACAGGCGTTCGGCGGTCATGCCGCTGCGTTTCCGATAGGCGCGGCTGAGGCGTGCCGCTGCCCAATCACGCCAGAGCGCCGTGATAGGATCGGAAGGGCCTTCGCCAAAGCGCATCAGCATTTCGGCCCGGACCATGTCGGCGGCCGGATCGCCCGCTGCTGCTTTTGCCCAGTCGAGAATGACCGGCTGTCCATCGCGGATGATGATATTGTCGATGTGAAAATCGCCATGCAGCAGATGGTCCGATTGCGGTAGCTGCCCCAGATAATGGCAGGCGGCTTCCTTCAGGCTGGCGGGTGCCGGGCCATGGTTGATGTCGGTTTCGAGCACGGAATTGACGTTGCGCAGCCCTGATGCGGGGTGGTTGTGAATGGCGGCGAGCAGGTGGGCCATCTGGCCCAGCAGCGCCGACGCCCTGTAGGGCTTTTTGCGGATCGTGGCCGCCAGCGACGGGCCGCTGATTTCCGGGTAGATCAGCGCGGGCAGGCCATCAACGCTGGTCCGGCTGGACGGAGCGGCGGTGGGCAGATGATGCGATGCCGCAAGGGCCGCCGCCGCCATTTCCCGCTGGATCATGTCTTCGGAAACTGCGGCGTGAAAGATTTTGACGATTTGGCCGTCCGCTATCCTGAACACTTGCGAGCTTTTGCCCTTGCCGAGCAGTACCCATTGATCGTTCGGTTGACAGGCCATGCGCCGCGCGTTTCCCTTGGATAAAGCCGCCTGCCGCTTTTCCGATAGGCGGACGGGGCCGATTTATTCGGTTTTGCGGGATTTGCCGACGGCTAATTTAATGGTAGCGGCCGCGCAGGGGCAGCGACGCCCTTTTTCAACATCTCCAGGAGCTTGTCGGATGAAGGAACTGATCGCGTTCGATCTTGATGGAACGCTGGCTGAAAGCAAGCAGCCGATGGGTGACGCGATGGGCGAGGCGATTGCCGGCCTGCTGCGCGTGGCGCATGTCGCGGTCATTTCCGGCGGCGACTGGCCGCAATTCGACAAGCAGGTGGCGAGCCGCCTGCCCGCTCATGCGGACCTGTCCCGCCTGTGGTTGATGCCGACCACCGGCACCAAGCTGTTCACGCACAGGGACGGAACATGGTCGCCCGTCTATGCCGAACTGTTCGACGATGCGCAGAAACAGCAGATTTTCACCGCCTTTGACGCATCGTTGGAGGCGACCGGCTTTGTTCCGCAAGAAACATGGGGCGACCGGATCGAGGATCGGGGCAGCCAGATCACCTTTTCGGCGCTGGGGCAGCAGGCTCCCATCCATGCCAAGGAAATGTGGGACCCTGATTTCGCCAAGCGGCGTGTGATCCAGGCGGACCTGCGGCAGCGGCTGCCGGGCCTGTCCATCAACATGGGCGGCGCGACGTCGATCGACATCACGCGCGAGGGTGTGGATAAGGCCTATGGCCTCAAGAAATTGCGGGACGCGAGCGGCATCGCGTTGGACGCCATGCTGTTCATCGGCGACGCCATTTTCCCCGGCGGCAATGATTATCCCGCCAAGCAATTGGGGTTGGATACCGTCCGTGTGCGCGATCCACAGGAAACGCTGTCGGTGATAGACGCAATCGTGGCCTGCCAGAAATGATGTTGCCGAACCCGCTGCCGCCCGCGCCCGTGCGGCGGGGGCTGGCCCGATGATCTGATTTCCGCCCGTGGCGATCGTTCGAACGCTTTGCGGCCAATGTCCGATCGGCTGCGGCATTCGCGCCGTGACGGGTGAGGGGCGTGACCTGAGCTTCACGGGTGACGCCGTACACCCCGCCAATAGCGGGCAGCTATGCGCGAAAAGCGATGCAATCCGGGATATGGTGGCGCTGGAGGGGCGTTTGCTGCACCCGATGATGGGCCATCGCCGCATCGGTTGGGACCGCGCCATCGCTCAGGCGGCACGCGGGCTGACCAGCGCGCTGGCGCGGCACGGGCCGGACAGTGTCGCAATGTATGTTCCCGGCAATTTGCTGACCGAAGACTATTACGTCGCCAACAAGCTGATGAAGGGCTTTGTCGGGTCCGCCCATATCGATGCAGCCTGGCGGAGCGACGATGTCGAGGGGGCTTATCGCTCCGGTCTGGGCGAAGATGTCGTGCCGGGGACATATGAGGATATGGATGCCGCCGACCTGATCCTGATGGTCGGGACGGCAACGGGTGACCGGCACCCCGTGTTGATGGACCGGATTCAGGCCATGCGGGAGGAGCGGTCGGTCCGTCTGGTCCTGCTGACGTCGGGCGAGGTGGGAGAAAGGCAGGATCTGGACCTTGTCCTTTCCGTTACGCCCGGAACCGAGGCGGCGTTGCTGAACGGTCTGTTGCTACACTGCCATGATGTTGGTGCGCTGGACGCGGATTTCATGGCGCGGAGCGTGGACGTGCCGCCCGGCTTTTGGGAGGCATTGAGGTCGGGCCACGACCTCTGGTCGGTGGCGCGGCGCTGTGGCGTGGCCCCGGTGGATTTGCGCGCCTTCTATGACATGATGAGTTCGACGCGCGGGGTCGTGACATTGCATGGGCGCGATTCCGGGCAGGCAAGCGGGCCGCCATTGTCCCGTGCGGTCCTGAACCTGCATCTGGCGATGGGATGGATCGGCCGGATCGGCGCGACACCCATGCCGCTGCCCGCCGCGCCCAATGCCATGGGTGGGCGCGAAGCGGGATGCTTCAGCGGCGAACTGGCGGCGCATATGGATTTTTCCGTGCCCGCGCTGGAACGGACGGCTCGTTTCTGGGGCGCGCGGGCGATTGCGACGTGTCCGGGTCTGTATGGCGTCGAATTGATCGATGCGATCGAGATGGGACGGATCAAGGCGCTGTGGATGCTGGGCGGCATGCCGCCTTCAGCTCATCCGTTGCGCGCCGTGTTAGACAAGGTGCCGTTCAAGATGGCGTCGACCCCGTGGATGGACCCGGACATCGCCGCCCAGCAGATGATCGCTCTGCCGTCCCCGGTCTGGGCTGAAAAGGATGGCACTTTGACCGGGGCTGACCGGCTGATCAGTCGGCAGCGGCGGATATTTCCACTGCCCGGAGAAGCGAAGCCTGATTGGTGGAGCTTGACGCGGATCGGGCAGGCGATGGGGTGGGGTGACGCCTTTCACTATGAGCGGCCCGCAGAAATATATCGCGAATATGCGCGGCTGACGGCCTATCAGAATGGAGGCGAGAGGCTGTTGAACCTGAGGCGGCATGGCCCCATTTCCAACCCCGCTTATGACGAGTTGACGCCATGGCGCTGGGGCGAAATCCCCTTCGACGATGGCCGTTTTCCTACAAAGAGCGGCAGGGCGCGGTTGATATCGGGCTGATATTGGCTTGATACGATTGCATCGGCCCCGCTGCCCTCCAAGATAATTAGCCCTGGCGCGCTATGCCCCGCAGATGGTGCAGCAGCGTGTCGCCATTGGCGGTCCATGTGAAGCGCAGTGCTGTGTCGCGCACGGCTTCGCGTTCCGGTGGATTATATAATATGGTGCCGATGGCAGCGGCGATGGCTTCAGGGTCGCGATCCACGATCTGGCCCGCTTCGGGACGGTCGAGCAGTTCGCGCGCGCCACCCACATCACTGATGACGATCGGCGTGCCGCAGGCGAGCGCTTCCACCCAGGCGTTGGCCAGCCCTTCGGATGATGAAGGCAGGGCCATCACGTCGGCGGCGGCATAGATGCGGGGCAGCCGGTCATGCGGCACGGAGCCGAGGAAGCCGATGCGGCGGTCAACCCCCAGATCTTCGGCCTGTTTTTCCAGCGCGCGGCGATATTGGCCCTGGCCAACGAACAGAAGCGTGACGCCGGGCAGGCGGGGGAGGGCCTGCACCAGCAGTTCCTGCCCCTTGCGCGGGATCAGCGCGCCGACGCACAGGACGACCGGCCCTTCAAAGCCGAGCACGTCCTTTGCCGCTGCACGATCCGCTATTTCAAAACGATCGAGATCGACGCCGGTATAATGGATGCGGATCTTGTCCGCATCCATGCCCATCTTGACCATCGACCGACGCATTGCGTTCGATACCGCCAACAGGCCCGACGCGCCTTCCGCGGCGCGCAGGACCAGCTTGCGGGTGTCACGGCGCGCGCCCCAATAATGGATGTCCGCGCCGCGCGCCTTCACCGAATAGGGGATGCCGAGTGCCCGTGACAGCCGCTGCGCCACTGGCCCGTCAGGGAAGAAGAAGCTGGCGTCGATAACGTCGAAAGGCTTTTGTTCGTGCAATCGTCGGACCAGCGGCAGGATGGCGCGGGTCATATTGCCGACATTCATGCGGGCACCGATTTTTGGAATGGTGCGGAAAACCGGGCGATAGACGGTCAGGTCCTGCCACCTTTCCTTGCGTGGCAGCGACCATAAGGCGGCGTAGCTTTCGCCAAGGCTGAACGGCCAGATGGGAATGCCGATGGGAGCGACGACTGTCACCTCCACATCGGGCCTGCCAGCCAGTTCGCGCGCCTGCCGTTCCACGAAGACGCCGAAATTCGGGCGGCTGATGTCGGGAAACAGGGTCGAAAGCGTAAGGACGTTCAGAGTCATGGGTTCCCCATACCATGCCACAGTTAATCGAGGGTTAGGGACGAACTGGCCTTTTGGCTATAATTGTCTGACCAGTTGCACCGCTACGGCTCCCCAAGGGGGATCGGTGATCACCTGCTGACGGCTGCCGCTGCCCAGCGGCAGGATGTGCAGCCGGTCGCCTTCGCGGCCGATCAGCCTGCCGAACAGGAAGCGGCCTGCGTGACGTGGCAGCAATATGTCGCGATTAAGCGCGCTGGCAAAATCGTCGGGACCGATGCGGCGGCACCAGATTTCATCGCCGCTGCGATAATCCCCGATGCTGGCCGCCACCTGCACGCCGATCATGGCATCCGCTGGAACCGGCGGGGGGAAGGACAGCGATCGGGTGGGTGCGCGCGCGCCATCCGGCCCCAGCAGCGCGGCGACGGGCACCACGCTTTGTCCGGGCAGCGCGACAAGTTCGGAAGATGCGACGCCCAGCGCCTTGGCGATGCGGTTCAGCCAGTTGACCGATACGGTTCGCGTCCCGGTTTCGAGGCGGCCAATCGTCTGGGCCGTGGTAGGCGGCTGGCAGAGGAGTCCGACCTGTTCAAGGGTCAGTCCCTTGGACTTGCGGACTTCACGGATGCGGGTGATCATGACTATTCCTGAAACTTTACCTATTTGGTTTTTATCTCTTTCCTACAAAGCGGCGCCTGTGGCAAGCCCTCCAGCCCTGAGATGGCAAGGAGGCGCGGATGCGGACGCAATTTGTGGAACAGATCATCGAGGACCCGGCGGGTCAGCAACAGCGTGTCGCGGTGAATATCGGCGAATCGCCGCTCGTTTGGCTGTATGCGCGGGGTCATTTGAACGAACGCCATTTTCGCGCCGGGGAGTTGCTGCGCGCGGATTGGGAAAAGGCGGGCATGGCCCCGCAAGTGACGATGCGGTGGGACCCCGCGCCAACCCAGAGCGGTCGGAAGGGAGCGGGGCGTCCAGCCGATCCGACGTTGCGGCAGATTTCTGCCCGCGACCGCTTCCATGCGGCAATCGCAGCGGCGGGGCCGGGCCTGAGTGACATATTGTGGCGGGTCGCCTGCGCCGGGGAAGGATTGGTGGCGGCGGAAAGGGCGCTGGGCTGGCCGAGCCGGGCGGGCAAGTTGGTGCTGACGCTGGCGCTGGACCGGGTCGCTGTCTGGTACAGGGTCGCTGGAGGAGGGCAGGGGGTTACGCCGTGAACGCGCCGCCCAGCAGCAGGAGCAGCTTTACGTCAATCGCGAACCCTTCGCCGCGCCATGTTTCGACCTGCTGGCCCAGCGTGTCGAGCGGGACGCGGTGGACGCGAATATCCTCGCCATCGACACCGCCGCCTTGGCCTGTCTTTTGCAGGCCGTGCGCGCGGTAGAGGCAGAAACTTTCGGAAACCATGCCGGGCGAGCTGAAAAATTCGCCCATCGGTTCCATGCGGGTGGGGCGGTAGCCGGTTTCCTCCTCCAGCTCACGGGTGGCCGCCAGCGCTGCATCTTCGCCCTCGTCCTGGTCGCCGACCAGACCGGCGGGCAATTCGATGCAGCGACGGCCCAGGGGGACGCGGAACTGGTCCACCAGCAGGACATGGCGGCGGCCATCATCATCCTCGTCAATCGCCAATATGACGGCGGCGCGGATGCCACGGGCGCGGCCGACATATTCCCAACGTCCGCGCCGCTTCGCGCTGATGAAGCGACCGGTCCACATGACCTCTTCGCGAGCCGCCATGTCCTGTTCGCTCATAGCTCGATCAACCTGTCGGGCAGTTCGTTGGGATTGTCGTCCAGATGGGGGAAATGCTGGCCCAGAACCACGCCGACGCGCTTTACGGCTTCGATCATGCCGTCGGTCGCGCGATCTGCCCGCACCCCTTCGATCAGGGCGGCCATGGCGTCGCCCCACACATCGGGCGTGACCTTTTCATTGATGGGCGCATCGGCGATGATTTCGGCGCGATGTTCGTCCAGCGACAGGTAGATGAGCACGCCGGTTCGCCCGCGCGTGCGCCCCTGCGCCACGGCGCGGAAAAGGGTGATCGCCCGTCGATGGACCCGGCGCGTCTTGGTCGCGCGCGGCGTCAGCGCCATGCGCAGCGGCATCCAGGCCAGAGCATAGCGCACGACCAGGAATTTGAGGATGAGCAGACCGAGCAGCAGGGTCAGCAGCTTCCAGTCTTCCAGATCATGATCCCAGCTTTGCAGCAATGTTGCGCAGAGCGCCCGGAAATGAGCGGGGAACGCGGCGATGAGGGACAGGGCCAGGAACACCGCGCCGATGGCCCAGTGCAGCCCCGCGTCATGATAGGCGTCCGACCGGCGCGCGACGATCGTGACGATTTCGCCATCCGTGCCGCGTTCCGCCGCCGCGACGGCAGCGGTGATGCGATCATGATCGGCTTCGCTGAAAAGAACCGGCGTCACCAGCTGCCCCCCGCGCCGCCGCCGCCGAAGCTGCCGCCTCCGCCCGAAAAGCCACCACCGCCGCCCCAGCCGCCACCGCCCCAACTCGATCCGCCGCCATGGCCGCCAAAGTCGGACGGTCCCCAGAGAATGATGGGCGCTGATCCGCCCCTGTAACGTTGTCCGCGCTTGCCCCGGCCCGATATCATCCCGCCAAAGATGACGATCAGGATGAATATCCAGAATATGGCCATGAACGCGCCCCCGCCGGATTTGTCGCGCTGCCGGTCTTCGGCTTCGGCAGCGGCGGCGCGTGCCTTGGCTTCATCAGGGGGGAGGGACAGCAGGGTTGCCAGTTCGTTGACGCCCGCCTCTATCCCGCCGGGGAAATCGCCTGCCTTGAAGCGCGGAATGATGGCGTTGCGATAGATGCGCGCCGCCAGTGCGTCCGTGACCACGCCTTCGACGCCGTAGCCGGTTGCGATCCACACCTTGCGTTCCTTGGGCGCGACCAGCAGCAACGTGCCGTCGTCGCGATCCTTGCTGCCGATCTGCCATGTCCGGCCTAGGCGAAATGCATAGTCGGAAATGTCATTGCCTTGCAGGTCGGGGATCGTTGCGACCACCAATTGCCGCCCGCTCTGCTGTTCCAGCGCGGCCAGCCTGTCGGTCAGCGCCTGTTCCTGTTGTGGAGACAGCAGTGCCGCGTCATCGACCACTCGCCCGGTCAGCTTGGGGAAAACTTGCCCCTGAGCCGCTGGCGCGAAGGCCAGCAGCAGGAGGATCAGGAGCAGCCGACGCAACATGATTTAGCCGCCGAAATCGACCTTGGGCGCTTCTTCGGCACCGGGTGTCGTCGCCTGAAACGGCGTCATCGGCTTTGCGCCGTGTATGATCTTGGCCCCGATCGCGTCGGGGAAGGTGCGGATGCGCGTATTATAGGCGCGCACGGTTTCATTATAGTCGCGGATCGCCACCGCGATGCGGTTTTCGGTGCCTTCCAGTTGGGACTGGAGGTCGAGGAAGTTCTGATTGGCCTTGAGATCGGGATAGGCCTCCACCGATGCGAGCAGACGTCCCAGGCCCTGCGACAGTTGCGCCTGCGCCTGTTGGAACTGCTGAACTTTCGCAGGATCAGACAGGTCATCGGCGCTGACCTGGACCGATGTCGCCTTGGCGCGCGCTTCGGTCACGCGGACGAGCGTGTCCTGCTCCTGCTTGCCCGCGGCCTTCACCGTTGCCACCAGATTGCCGATGAGGTTGGCGCGGCGCTGATATTGCGCCTGCACGTCGGCCCATTTTGCTTTCGCGGCTTCCTCCGCCGTGGGCACGCTGTTGATGCCGCAGGCAGACAGGGCGAGCGCGCCCATGATGGCCAGAAGAGCGTAGGAAAGTCGGCGCGGGATCGTCATGGAACATCCTCAGCTTTTGTTGCGTCCCCGGAAATAGGTGGTTGTCGGCGCAGGCGCAACGGCCCATTCTGCCATTATCGCAATCAGGACAAGGGGTTCACCATGGGGCTGATCACGGAATTCAAGACGTTCATCAATCGCGGCAATGTGATCGACCTGGCCGTCGGCGTCATCATCGGCGGCGCTTTTGCCACCATCACCAAGTCGTTGACGGATGATTTGATCATGCCGGTGGTCGGCTATTTGCTGGGAGGCGCAGATTTCTCGCGCTACTTCATCCGGCTGGGCGAAATTCCGGCGGGGTTCGGTGGCAATCCGCAAAGCTACGCCGATCTGAAGAACGCTGGCATTGCCATGCTGGGATGGGGCGAGTTTCTGACCGTGCTGGTCAATTTCCTGATCCTTGCCTTCATCATTTTCATGCTGGTGCGGACGGTTAACAGGTTGATGCCAAAGCCTGAAGAGGCACCTGTCGCTACGCCCGAAGACATCATGTTGTTGCGGGAAATCCGGGATTCGCTGAAAAAATAATATCGTTTCTGCGACGAAAGGAGTTGTGCGACGGGAACCAACCTTCTCGCGACCAGTTGATCGGCGTCAGGGTCCCAAGGCTGCACGCGCGGCCCGGATCCTTGCCGAATGACGTCAGCCCCAGGGGGCGCAACAGGAGAATACGCCGTGAAAACCATCGTCTCAGTTCTGGGCCTCGCCAGTTTGGTCGCACTCGCAGCGTGCGATTCGAAGCAGGAAAATCAGGTCGAGAACGCTTACGAGAATCAGGCGGACGCACTCGACAACCAGGCAGCGAACATGGAAGCCATGGCCGACAACCTGGCTGGTAACGCTGAAAACGCTGCTGAAAACGCCGCGGATTCGCTGGAAAACAAGGCCGAAGCGACACGTGGCGCGGGTGAAGCCGCTGCCGATGCCGTCGAAAACCGCTAAGTTTCGCTCCTGAAACTAAGCCGAATGGGTGCCGTGACGAAGGTTGCGGCGCCCTTTTTCATGCCGAACATCATCGCTTTAACGGCGATTTAACCACGCTGTCCCATGGTGCCATCGCGGATCCGTGGGACGTGAAAATGGACGATCTACTTCAGGAATTTATTGCCGAGACGCAGGAAACGCTGGAGGCGCTCGCCAGTGAGGTGGTCGCCTGGGAAGCTGATCCCAGTGATCGCGACCGGCTGGACGCCATTTTCCGCTTTTTCCACACGGTCAAGGGAAGCTGCGGCTTCCTTAACCTGCCGCGCTTTGAGCGGTTGAGCCATGCGGCCGAAGATGTTTTATCGGACCTGCGCAGTGGCCAGCGCAATCCCGATCCCGCGACGGTCAGCGCCGTGCTGGGCGTCATGGACCGGATCGGCGAACTGGCCGAAGCCGTTGCGATCGGCGCGGCACTGCCTGATGAGAATGACGACCTGCTGATCGGCGCCCTGTCTGCGGATGCACCCGGCAATAGCGCGCCGGAAACGGACGTGGTGGAGGCTCCCGCGCCGGAACAGCGCGTTCGCCAGGGTGGAACTCAAGCGGTGCCCCGGACCATTCGCCTGCCGCTGTCGTTGATCGACCAGTTGATGAACGGCGTGTCCGACATGGTGCTGGCGCGCAATGAACTGTCCCGCCAGTTGCGGGAACGGTCAGGCGATCCCGAACTGGAAAGCGCCTTCGAGCGGCTGTCCACCTGCGTCGCCGACATGCGCGACGCCATATCGAAGACACGGATGCAGCGCGTCGATCGCCTGTTCACCGCGATCCCGCGCATGGTCCGTGATCTGGGACGGGAATTGGGCAAGCGCATCGACCTGACGCTGGAAGGCGGCGATGTCGAAATGGACCGCGAGATGGTGGAGATGGTGGTCGATCCGCTGACCCACATTGTCCGCAACAGCATCGACCATGGCATCGAAACGCCTGAGCGTCGGCGCGCTCTAGGCAAGCCTGAAGTCGGCACGCTGAAGCTGGAGGCCCGCCAGTCGGGCAACCAGATCGTGATCGAGGTCAGCGACGACGGTCAGGGCATCAACACGCAGCGGCTGGTGGAAAAGGCGGTCCTCGCCGAAACGCTGACGCGGGATGCGGCGAACCGCATGAGCGAAGCGGAAAAGCTGGAGCTGATTTTTCATCCCGGCCTGTCCACGGCACAACAGATAACGGCAATTTCGGGCCGAGGCGTGGGGATGGACGTGGTCCGGGCCAATGTGGAGCGGATTGGCGGGGTCATATCGCTGGATAATCAGCCTGGCAGGGGATTGCGCATCATATTGCGCGTGCCTTTGACGCTGACGATCATCCCCGGCCTGATCGTCCGCGCGGGCGGTCTGCATTTTGCCATGCCGCGTGCGGCGGTGGTCGAGATATTGCACGATACCAACGCGATGTTGCGGATCGCCGAAGTAGGCGGCGCGAAGATCGCGACGATTCGATCGGTGCGCCATTCCATGGTTGATCTGGAAGATGTGCTGGGAATGGAGAAGCTGCCACAAAGCGGTCCTCGGACCATCATGGTGGTGCGATCCGGTACGGGCGTTCCCTTTGCCATGGGCGTGGCGGCGGTCGATAATCATGAGGAACTGGTTATACGTCCCGCATCCCCGCTGATTATGGCGAGCGGCGTATATGCGGGCATGACGCTGCCCGACAATGGCAAGCCGATGCTGCTGCTGGATGCGGCGGGCCTTGCCAATGCGGCGGACCTGCCGAACATTGCTGACGATTGCGCCCAGCGTCACCTGGAAGAAGACGAGATGAACGCTGCGGCGGTGGAGATGATTCCGGCGCTGCGGTTCGAGGAACTTTCCGGTGAGCGCAGGCTGATCCAGCTGTCGGTGGTTGAGCGGGTCGAGGATGTCGACACAGCATCGTTCGGGCGGTCAGGCACGCAGGCTTTCGTCCGGCTGGACGGCGGGCTGGTGCCGGTGGTCAATGGCGTCCACCGTTTTGACGCTGCGACGGTGTCCGCGCTGCGCATCCGGGATGGCGCGCGCGAGGCCTGCTACCCCGTCGCTGCGGTGCTGGACATCATCGACATGCCGTTGGTCCCCGACATGGTAGCCATGCACGGCGTGCTAAGCGGCGTGTCCGTGATCGACGGAGAGCATCTGGAAGTCATCAACCCCTTTGCCCTGTTCGCTGCTTTGCCCGGAGGGCCGATTCATGAGCAGGCGCGGGGTCGTTGTGTCCTGGCGGATGGCGATGACGGATGGACCCGTGAGATATTGGCACCCTTGCTTCGGCAGGCCGGACATGACGTGGTTCTGGGCTTGTCGGCTGGCGAGCCGGTCGACCCGTTGGATGTCGTGCTGAGTTCCGGGCCAGACCTGTCGCAGGCTGCCGAAATTCTGGGCTGCCGGGTTGTTCACCTGCGGGCGTCGCCACGGCCATCGGGTCCGCAGGACGGCAGCATCTACCGTTATGACCAGGACGCGTTGATGGCGGCTATCGCCGGCGTCGGGCGCTGAAGGAGCAGTCATGGATCAGCTTTATCTTCTTGCGACGCTAGCGGGCACCAGGGTTGCGGTGGATGCGCACGAGGTAGAAGCCGTCGTGCGGCTTGCCGACGTTTCGCCGGTGCCGGGGATGGCGGCGCATGTGGCGGGCCTGTCCGCTTTACGGAGTCGGGTGTTGACCATTATCGACGTGCCAGCGCTCATCCGGGGGACGGCCACATTCGTTGAAAAGCGCGGATACGCCATCATCGCGGATATTAGCGGGCACAGCTATGGCCTGATGGTCGATGCTGTTCACGACATCTGCCAGGTGCCTGACGGGGGCCTGCCCTTGCGCGGTCAGCTCGATCCCGCCTGGGGACCTTATGCCCGCGCGATCGTGGAGCATGAGGATCAGCCATATCTCCTCGTATCCCTCGCCAGCTTTATAGAAACTGGGTCGCTGGCGCAGGCGGCTTGAAATGCTTTGAATCCGTGCGTGTTTACCAATTAATCGGCTTTGCCGGTTAAGCCCGTCGGACGGGTTGCAGAAATTCAAAAAGGGACGCTCATGAAAAACTGCCTGGTAGTTGATGATTCCAAGGTCATCCGTAAAGTCGCGCGGCACATATTGGAATCGCTGGACCTGTCGGTCACCGAAGCGGTGGATGGACAGGATGCCCTGATCCAGTGCGAAGCGGCGGCCCCGGATGTCGTGCTGCTCGACTGGAACATGCCGGTGATGAGCGGGATGGAATTCCTTCAGGCGCTGGCGACCGCTAAGCTTACCGCGCGGCCCAAGATCATATTCTGCACCACCGAAAATGGCATCAGTCATATCAAGGCGGCAGTCGAAGCGGGCGCGGACGAATATGTCATGAAGCCGTTTGACCGCGAAACGTTGGAAAGCAAGCTGTCGATCGTCGGAGTGATCTGACAAGCCAATCCGCTTATCCTTCGTCCCCCGCCTGAAAGTCAATTGATGTCCGTCGTCACGCAGACCATGGTCCATAGTAGCGAATCCAGCACGATCCGGGTGATGGTGGTCGACGATTCCGTGGTCGTGCGGACGGTGATCGAACGCATATTGAATGGCGACCCGACATTTCAGGTCGTGCACAAGACCAATAGCGCCGAACATGCCCTGGGTTATCTGGCCGGGGAGCAGGTTGATCTGGTGCTGCTGGACATCGAACTGCCGGGGCAAAGCGGGCTGGCGGCTTTGCCCGCGATATTGCGCGCCAATCCGCGCGGCAAGGTCGTGATATTGTCGGGCAATTGCGATGAAGGCAGCGCAGCGGCGATGGAGGCATTGGCGCTGGGTGCGAGCGACATCTGCGCCAAGCCGGGCAGCGGCAGCTATGGTGAGCAGTTCCCCCAGATGCTGATCGATCGCCTGTCCCGTCTGGCGGGCGACGATGTTCCGGCGCCGGCTGGAATGAGGGCGCAGGCCTCCGTTGCGCGAAACCCGGCGCGGGCACCAATCGCCTGCCTTGGCATCGGCGCGTCGACCGGGGGAATCCATGCGCTGGGCCAGTTGTTCGCGGGCATGTCCGCGCCGCTGGGCGTGCCGATACTGGTGACTCAACATCTGCCGGCCAGCTTCACATCCTATTTGACGCAGCAGATGGGGCGGATGACGCCCCTGCGCGTCAAGACCGCTGAACAGGGCGAGACCGTCGTGCCCGACATCATCTATGTCGCGCCCGGAAACGCCAGTCTGCAGGTGCGGCGGGTGCTGCCCGACCGTGTCATAATTGGTCTGAACCCGGAGCGCACGGTTGGAGGCTATCTGCCGGGGGTTGATCCGATGTTCGCCAGCATGGCGGAAGCCTATGGCGAGGGGGCGGCAGGCATCGTCCTGACCGGCATGGGACGGGATGGAACGGCGGGCGCCCGCAATATCGTGGCGGCTGGCGGATGGATCATCGCGCAGAATGAAGTGAGCAGCGTCGTGTGGGGGATGCCAGGATCCGTGGCAAGCGCGGGGCTGAGTTGTGCACTGCTGGAGCCAAGGTCCATCATGGATTTTGTGGCGCGGCGCGGAAAGAGCAAAGGGTTGATACATTGATGCCTTCGTATGAATCGTCTCCGCAGGGCGGCGCTCGCATCTTTTCCGCTCTGCTGGCGTCGCGCACTGGACAGATATTGTCCGAAAGCCGCGCATGGCGGATGGAAACAGCTCTTAAACCGGTAATGCGCGCCTATGGCGTTTCCGACGTCGATGAACTGGCCGCGAAGCTGCTGGCCAATCGGGACAGCGGCCTTGAGGATGCGGTGATCAATGCGCTGCTCAACAACGAAAGCAGTTTTTTCCGCGACCTGCAGATATTCGACATGCTTAACCGCCAGATATTGCCATCCATCCACGCGAACCGGAAGGACCGGGTGCTGCGCATATGGAGCGCGGGATGTTCGACCGGACAGGAAGCCTATTCGCTCGCGATCCAATTTCGCAATGACATGGCGCGGTGGCGCGGTTGGCATATCGAGATATTGGCGACCGACATATCCACCGCCGCCATCGACCGGGCGCGATCGGGCATGTTCACGCAAATGGACGTGCAGCGCGGGCTTTCCGTCGGGGACCTGATCAAGTGGTTCGAACCGGTCGGCGATGATTGGCATGCCAGCCCAGAATTGCAGCGGATGATCGAGTTCAGGACCGATAATCTGTTCGAGCCCCGCGCGCCGTCGGGCGAATATGACCTTTTGCTCTGCCGCAACGTGCTGCTGTATTTCACGCCGGAGCGGCGGCAGGATGTGTTGCGTCTGTTGGCCCGGCACAGCCATCCGCAATCCGTGCTCCTGCTGGGCGCGGGTGAAACGGTGATCGGCCACAGTGATGATTTCACGCCGCATCCCGAATTCAGGGGAAGCTATGGACGAAAGCCGGTCATGACCGACCCGGCGGAAGAAGCCACTCGTCGGGCCGGATAAGCACGGGACCGCCTATCTTTCGCATGTGCGAAACAGGATTGCTTGATCACTCGCCCGCTCTTCGCCATGGTCAGCCAATGCGGTCGACCGCATCCGGGCGATCGGAAGATATGAGTGGTGACAGGTTTCTGGCGATGACCGACATTCCAATGATCGACACGCCGTCACCGAATTTTGACGAGCGCAGCCTGCCGGTGTCCATGCTGGTGCTGCATTATACCGGGATGCCCGACGCAGCGAGCGCGATCAATTGGCTCGTCAGCCCGGAATCAAAGGTTTCAGCCCATTATGTCGTGACCGAAGAGGGTCAGATCGTCCGCATGGTGGATGAAGCCAAGCGCGCCTGGCATGCCGGCCGCTCATATTGGCGCGGCATCGATGATATCAATTCCGCCAGCATCGGGATCGAGATTGTCAATCCAGGCCATGAATGGGGCTATCGGTCGTTTCCCGAGGTACAGATAGGATCGTTGATCCCGCTGATGCATGATATCATCCAGCGGCACGGGATCACGCGTGGCAACATCGTCGGGCACAGCGACATCGCCCCGGCCCGCAAGCAGGACCCAGGCGAGCTTTTCCCCTGGGGGCAACTGGCCCGGCTGCGCCTGGCCCTGCCGCGCCCGACGAAGAACCTGATGGACCCGCACTGGAGCGACGGCGGCTTCATGCTGGCGCTGGAACGCTTTGGTTATGACATCGCCGAGTCCGAAGCGGCAGTGGTCGCTTTCCAGCGGCGCTTCCGCCCCGAACTGATCGACGGGATCATCGATGGCGAATGCCGGGCCATCCTGCTCGCCCTTTTGCTGCCCAAGCCCAGAGGCGATGAATAAGTAGGGATGACGGATGGCATCGGCGCGTGTATAGCGCGTCCTGCCAGAGGGCCAGGCGGCCGCGGCGTGGCGGGTAACTTCCACGGCGAGGAAAGTCCGGGCTCCACGAAATGACGGTGCCGGCTAACGGCCGGCTGGAGTGATCCAAGGGACAGTGCAACAGAAAGCAGGTCGCTAACGCTTCGGCGCAGCGAAATTGAAAGGGTGCGGTAAGAGCGCACCGCGTCTCCGGCAACGGAAGGCGGCACGGTAAACCCCACCGGGAGCAAGACCGAATAGGGGCGGCGCGCAGGCAGTTCGCAAGGATTGCACTGCTAGGCCTGTTTCGGCTGAGACCGCCCGGGTTGGTTGCTTGAGGGGCGGAGCAATCCGTCCCCTAGAGGAATGGCCGCCCATCCCCGGCAACGGGGTGGACAGAACCCGGCTTACAGGCCCTCTGGCATTTAAGAACCTCCCTGCGCGAAGCGGGGGGAGGATAAGAAAGCGGTTTTTTCATCAACCGCCGGGGTGGCGTTCTGCCTTCGGCTTAACTAATTTGGACCGATGGCACGAAGCAGCCGATCTAATGACTGGGGCTTTCCCCGCTGGCGCAGCTATGGTGCTTCGCGCGAAGCGCAACAGGTGCGCCTGTGCGACCGCCATGGTTGTGACAGGCCGGGCGATTGTCCCGCACCCAAATCGCCCAACAGCCCCGAACGCTGGTATTTCTGTTCCGATCATGCTGGCGAATATAACCGCAACTGGGACTATTTTCAGGGGCTGGACAAGGAAGAGCGGGAACAGCGCGAGCGAACAGAGCGCCGCGATGCGGGCGGTTACCAGCACAGCGCCTATCATGGTTGGGGCGGCCCCGGTGACGGTAGCCGGTCGCGTGACGAACTCCATGCGCTCAAGGCGCTGGATCTGGAGGACGACGCCGATTTCGAAGCGGTGAAGAAGAGCTGGCGACGCCTGGCCAAGGAAAATCATCCTGACGTGAAGCCGGGCGACGCGGATGCCGCCGTCCGCTTTCAGACGATCCAGGCCGCCTATGAAGTGCTGCGGTCGGCGGAAGAGCGGCGGACGTGGAAACCGCGGGAAACCGTGGATTGAAAGATCATGTCCAGTCGAACTGGCAGAAGGCGGTGCTCGTCTGCCGCAAATGCTCAAAGAAACTGGATGGTGGCTTTGGCCCCGATGGCCATGAACGGCTGGCCAAGGCGTTGCGCAAGCATCTTGCGCTGAAAAAGGGGCGCAAGGCTGCGGTGGGCATCGTCGAAGTAAATTGCCTGGGCGTCTGCCCCAAGAGCGCGGTGACGGTGGTCAATGGAGCACAGGCGCGCGACTGGCTGCTGGTGCGCCGAGGTGCCGATATGGGTGAACTGGCGGAGACGCTAGGCCTCCTTCAGGGGCAGGACGGGATCAGCTAGCGCGTTTCAGCGGCGGTTCGATCCCGGCTTCGGTGAGCAGCGGAACCAGCAGCTTTTCTTCCGTGTGCATCCGGTTGAGGATGGCATCGATCATCTGTCGGCTTTCGCGGCAGAAATCGCGCCATTCGCGCGTGATGCGATCATCGCTCCATCGCGACATATAGCTGGAAAAGGATGCGGCAAGCGGTGCCATTTCGACCTGTAGCCGTGCCGCAGTGTCGCGCAGCAGGGCGTGAGGCTGGCGTTGCATGGACGGATAGAAAATCCGGTCCTCCAGCGCGAGATGGGCCATCAACTCCCGTGCGAGCTGCCAGCGCAGTGTGCCCAGGGGACGAGCAAGGCGATCATCGGCGATCACTGACAGGAACTGGGCCGCGAGCGTCTCGATCGCTTCATGCTGCCTTTGTAGCTGGTCAAGATTCATAAGGTCGCGTCCGTTGCATCACCTTGGACGCTTATCTCGCAGCCTCGTTAATAATCTGTTCCGCAGATGAAAGGACCCAGCGTGGGCGTCCGCCGCCCGTTCGGGAGCGGCGGACGGCACTTTGAATTTAGCCCGGCTGGTCGGCGCGGCTGGCGCCTTCGCCGTCAAGGTTCAGCGCGACGAAATCCCAGTCGATCGCTTCCTTCAGCAGGCGTTCGGCATAGTTGGGGCGCAGGTTGCGATAGTCAATATAATAGGCATGTTCCCACACATCGAGGATCAGCAGCGGCGTGTGGCCATGGGCGACCGGCGTGTCTGCATCGTGATAGCTGGTCACTTCCAGCTTGCCGTCCTTCAGGATCAGCGCGGCCCAGCCGCTGGCGAAGTGGCCGACAGCTTCGGCCTTCAGTTTGTCGAGCAGCGCATCGACCGATCCGAAACCTTCGTTGATGAGGTCGAGAAGCTTGCCAGACGGCTGCTTCTTTTCCGGCGACAGGGACAGCCAGTAGAATGTGTGGTTCCAGATTTGCCCGACTTGATTGAACAGCCCGCCCTTGCTGCTCTTGATCAGTTCGACCAGCGACTTGCCCTGTAGGGCCGGATCGGCGGCAACCAGTTCATTGGCCTTCACGACATAGGCGTTGTGATGCTTGCCATGATGATAATCGAATGTTTCGACCGAAAGAATGTCGCCAAAGGCATCCTTGGGATACGGCAGATTAGGCAGCACAAAGGCCATGTCGAAAACTCCTCGGTTTTTATGATGGATGGCCGCATAACGGGTATGCAGCCGGAAGGGTCCCCGCCCGTAGCAGCCTTATTGCACTGCGGAAAACAGGATATTTTCGTTTAAGGTTGCGGAATTATCCATGTGACAGCAGCGTAACGATGACTTAGAATCATCGGTCAGGCCGCTCGTTAGCAGCGGCTGGATAATAGGGGACGAACCAATGGCAAAATTCTTTGGTAATCTGCATCTGGTGCTTGCCGCAGGGCTGGTACTGGCGCTCGCGGTGATTTTCGCGGTGCCTGCAAATACGATTCCTGAACAAGCGATCCTGCGCTGGCTTCATCTGTTCTTTGGTGTCGTCTGGATCGGCCTTCTTTATTATTTCAACTTCGTCCAGATCCCGACCATGCCCAAGGTGCCGGCGGAACTGAAACCCGGCGTGTCGAAGTTCATTGCGCCTTCGGCCCTGTTCTTCTTTCGCTGGGGTGCGGCGCTAACCGTGTTGACCGGTGCGATCATCGCCTGGCGCAGCGCCTATCTGGTGGAAGCATTGACGCTGAAGCCCGGTTTCGTGCTGATCGGCATCGGTATGTGGCTGGCGCTGGTGATGGCGTTCAACGTGTGGTTCATCATCTGGCCGAACCAGAAGAAAGCGCTGGGCATTGTTCCCGCTGAAGATGCGGCGAAGGCCAAGGCGGCTACCACCGCGATGATCTTTTCACGCATGAACACGTTGCTGTCGCTGCCGATGCTATATTGCATGATCAACTTTAACGGCGGTTGAAAATAGGGTGCGGGGCGGGGCTGGCGAGAAGTCGGCCTCGTCTTGCCTTCGAGTAGGAATGATGGCGTGCTCCTGCGAAGGCAGGAGCCTAGTCCCTGAGTTCAACTGGGCTCCTGCCTTCGCAGGAGCACGAGCTTCTTCAATCTTCCAGAGGAAAGCCGCTAAACGAACATCAGCCCTGCGGCGGGGTGGTTTCGCCGATGTCTTCGCTGTCTAGATTATTGCCCAGTGTAAGCCCGTGTCGCATCAGCATCGGGATATTGGCCAGTGCGAAGAGCAGCGACACGATGGTGACGCCCCAGACCTTGATCGCCAGCCAGGAGTCGAAGCTCATTGATTGACGCATCACTTCGTTGGCGACCGCCATGGCCGCGAAGAAGATGCCCCAGTTGCGCGACAGCTTGCGCCAGCCTTCATCGGTCAGCCCGTCATAGGCGGCTTGCAGCAGATATTTGAGCAGCGCCTTGCCCCGCAGGAGGCCGCCGAACAGCATCAGCGCGAAAAAGCTGTAAATGATGGTTGGCTTGATCTGAATGAAGCTCTGGTCCTGAAAATAAATGGTGAGCCCGCCGAAGAACAGAATCAGCATCGCGGATAGCCACAGCATCGGCGATACGCGGCCCAGCTTCACTTTTGAGATGATGACGGCGATGATGATCGCGGCCATGAAGGCGGCGGTGCCAATGCTCATCGCGGTGATCGGGTTGCCCGCCCCCCAGAACCAGCCAGCGCCCTTATAGGTCAGGAAGAAGACGAGCAGCGGCCCGAAATCGAGCGCGAGGCTGAGATTGCCGCCATGGGCTGGTTTGGTGTCAGGCATTTTTCTGCGGCTCCGTGTTCCTGCGAAGGGAGGAACCCAGTTCGGACGGTGGGGCTGGATTCCTGCCTTCGCAGAAATACCGGGCGGCTAATGTAAAATGGTGTCGGTCACCGCGCATAGGCTGTTCCCGCAATTGCCCGCGCCATGTCCCCAGCGTCGAAGGGGCGCAGGTCTTCTATCTTTTCGCCCACGCCGATCGCGTGGATGGGGAGGCGGTATTTTTCCGCCGCCGCGACGAGGACGCCGCCGCGCGCTGTGCCGTCCAGTTTCGTCATGACAAGGCCGGTCACCTGCGCGACTTCCTTGAAGACCTCAATCTGGTTCAACGCATTTTGTCCCGTGGTGGCATCCAGCACCAGCACAACGTCATGCGGTGCCGCCGGGTTCAACCGGCCCAGCACACGGCGGATTTTGGACAGTTCGTCCATCAGTTCGGTCTTGTTCTGCAAGCGGCCAGCGGTGTCGACGATCAGCACGTCTATGCCGGTTGCGGTGGCCTGCTTGACCGCATCGAAGACGATGCCTGCCGCGTCGCCGCCTTCCTTGCCCGCGATGATGGGGATGCCGAGACGATCGGCCCAGATCTTGAGCTGGCCGATCGCGGCGGCGCGGAAGGTGTCGCCTGCCGCCAGCATCACGCCATAATCCTGTTCGAGCAGCAGGTTGGCGAGCTTTGCGATCGTCGTGGTTTTGCCTGATCCGTTCACGCCGATGACCAGGATCACCTGTGGCCGGGGAAAGGCTTCGATTTCCAGCGGACGGGCTACGGGGGCTAGGACCTTCTCGATCTCTTCCGCGATGATCTCACGCAGATAGTCTTCCGTTAGTTCGCGATTGTAGCGGCCTTCGGACAGGCGGTCGCGGACCCGAGCGGCCATGGCGGGGCCGAGGTCGCTGACGATCAGCGCTTCCTCGATCTCGTCCAACGTCTGGTCGTCCAGCGCTGCCTTGGTGAAAAGGCCGGTGAGGTTTTCGCCGAGCTTGTCGGATGTGCGCTTCAGGCCGCCGAAGAGGCGGTCGCGCCAGCTGGTGCCGGGTTCAGTCATTGCCGAGCCTCTTGCGCGATCAGCACGCCATTCTCAAGGCCCGTGATGGTCGCGCATGTGATGGAGGAGGGCGGTCGGGGCGTTTCGAAGCGAACCGGGGAGAAATTTTCCGCGTGGCCGGTGAGGCCGTTGCGCTCGACCAGCACGGATTGAGTGCTACCGATGAGGCTTTGCAGCCAGGTTTGCCGCTGTGCTTCGCAGGCCGAGCGGAGGCGAGCGGCGCGGGCCTTGATCGTGGCGCGATCGACCTGCGGCATCCGCGCGGCGGGGGTGTCTGCGCGCGGCGAGTAGGGGAAGATATGGCCGTGGACGACGGCGCATTCTTCGACAAGCTTGAGGCTGTTTTCGAACATCACGTCATCCTCGGTCGGGAAACCGGCGATGATGTCCGCGCCTATGCTGATGGCGGGGCGAGCGGCCTTCAGGCGTTCCACGATGCGAATGGCGTCGGCTCGACTGTGGCGGCGCTTCATGCGCTTGAGGATCATGTCGTCGCCTGCCTGGAGCGACAAATGGAGGTGCGGCATCATCCGTGGCTCATGGGCGATGAGGTCGAAGAGCCGCTCGTCAATCTCTACGCTGTCGATGGAGGAGAGGCGCAGGCGGGGGAGGGTTGGCACGGCCTTCAATATGCGTTCGACCAGCAGGCCGAGCGAGGGCGATCCGGGGAGGTCGGGGCCGTAGCTAGTGACGTCCACGCCGGTCAGCACGATTTCCTGATAGCCTGCGTCCACAAGCTCGCGCGCCTTGTCGATGACGGCACCTGCGGGGACGGAGCGGCTGTTTCCGCGACCGTAGGGGATGATGCAGAAGGTGCAGCGATGGTCGCAGCCGTTCTGCACTTCCAGGAAGGCGCGGGCATGTTCGGCGAAGGCGCTGGCCATGTGCGGCGCTGTGTCGCGGACCGCCATAATGTCGGAGACTTGGACTTTTTCTGCTCCTCCCGCCCAGTTCGTCACCCCAGCGGAAGCTGGGGTCTCATGCCCGACGCCGTGCCCTGTCGCCTGAGATCCCAGCTTCCGCTGGGATGACGGGTAGTGGGTGGGGTCGAGTTTTTCTCGGTTGCCGATGATTAAGTCCACCTCCGCCATTTCTGCGAAGGTTTCCGGCTCGGTCTGTGCTGCGCAGCCCGTGACCATGATCCTCGCTTCTGGCCGTTCGCGCCGGGCGCGGCGGATGGCTTGGCGGGTCTGGCGCACCGCCTCAGCTGTCACTGCGCAGCTGTTGACGACGACTAGATCGTCCTGACCGCCTGCCATCTCGCGGATCGCCTCGCTCTCCGCGATGTTGAGGCGGCAGCCCAGGGTGATGATCTGCGGCCCGCTCATGTCAGAAGCGCGCCCAGTCAGCCTCGCCATCGAAGACATGGGTGGCGGGGCCGGTCATCATTATGTGGCCGCCGGGTTGCCAGTCGATTACGAGGTCGCCGCCGGGCAGGGATACCGTGGTCGGCCCGTCCACAAGCTTGCGCCGCACCGCTGCTACCGCCGTGGCACAGGCTCCGGTGCCGCAGGCGCGGGTGAGACCAGCTCCGCGTTCCCACACGATCAGGCGGATATGATTGTCGCCGATGATCTGCGCAAAGTTGACGTTGACGCGGGCGGGGAAGAGCGGATCGGTCTCTATCAGCGGGCCCAAACGATCGAAGTTCACACCGTTCATATCGTCGCAGAAGAAGATGACGTGCGGGTTGCCGACATTGACTGCGGCGGGCGCGGGGAGGTCTTCCCAGCTGACCGGCATGGTCAGCGTGTCCATGGCGTAGGCGAGGGGGATGGCGTCCCATTCCAGCCGGGGTTCGCCCATGTCGACGCTGGCACCGCCATCGACCGCCCTGGCGTCCAGCAGGCCCGCCTTGGTTTCGATCAGGACGTCGCGGCCGACGAACAGGGGGACGCAGCGGGTGGCGTTGCCGCAGGCTTCGACTTCGCTGCCATCGCTGTTGAAGATGCGCATGGATACGTCCGCGCGATCGGACTGGCCGATGAGAATCAGCTGGTCGCATCCTATACCGGCGTGGCGGTCTGCTATGGCCTGGGCGCGGGTTGGGGTTATATCGACTGCGCCCTCGCGCGCGTCGATCACGACGAAGTCATTGCCCAGCCCGTGCATTTTGGAAAATCGACCCATGATGGCGCGCATGTAAGGGGTGTGGGGGGAAAAGGCCAGATGTTGTGGGGGAGAGGGGCGCGGTCTTTCTCTCGCGTCACCCCGGACTGGATCCGGCGTGACGAACTAGGGTAAGGGCGAGCCGGACCATTGCATCCTCCACCCCGTTCCGCTAAGGGCCACATCGCAATCAGGCGGTTCGCCGTCTGAGATCCTGACAAATCCATGGCGCTCAAATGGGGCACCGGATGGACGCTGGCCGGCGATGTTTCGCCCGCCGGCGATTTCGTCGTTTGGCGGGGTGGCAAGGTTTTCCGGGTCTTTCGGCCCAAATGAGGTGATGATGTTCGATTCGCTAAGCGATCGTCTGAGCGGGGTATTCGACAAGCTGCGTGGGCGCGGTGCGCTGACGGAGGACGATGTCCGCGCCGCGATGCGCGAGGTGCGAATCGCTCTGCTGGAAGCGGACGTCGCGCTTCCGGTGGTTCGCAAGTTCGTCGATGATGTGACCGAGCAGGCTGTCGGCCATAATGTCCTGCGATCGGTGACGCCGGGCCAGCAGGTCGTGAAGATCGTCAGCGACGCGCTGACGGCGGTGTTGGGTTCGGAAACGTCCGACCTCTTGATCGACGTTTCTCCACCCGCCGTCATCATGATGGTCGGCCTGCAGGGGTCGGGCAAGACGACCTCAACCGCCAAGATCGCCAAGCGCCTGAAGGAAAAAGAGCGCAAGAAGGTGCTGATGGCGTCGCTCGACGTCCAGCGCCCGGCCGCGCAGGAGCAGTTGGCGGTGCTGGGCACCCAGACCGATGTGGCGACCCTGCCGATCGTGCCGGGCCAGCAGCCGGTCGAAATCGCCAAGCGCGCGTTGCAGGCGGCGAAGCTGCAGGGCTTTGACGTGGTCATGCTCGACACGGCAGGCCGCTTGCACGTCGATCAGGCGCTGATGGACGAGATGAAGGCGGTCGCCGAAGTTTCCAACCCGGCGGAAATCCTGCTGGTGGTCGATTCGCTGACCGGTCAGGACGCGGTGAATGTCGCGACCAGCTTTACGGCGCAGGTGCCGCTGACCGGCGTGGTGCTGACCCGTATGGACGGCGACGCGCGCGGTGGTGCGGCGCTGTCGATGCGCGCGGTCACGGGGCGCCCGATCAAGTTTGCGGGCACCGGCGAAAAGCTGGACGCGATCGAACCGTTCCATCCGCAGCGCGTGGCCCAGCGTATACTTGGTATGGGCGATGTCGTGTCGCTGGTCGAAAAGGCCGCCGAGAGCATCGACGCTGAGGAAGCTGACAAGCTGGCCAAGAAAATGGCCAAGGGTCAGTTCGACATGAACGACCTGCGGTCGCAGTTGAACCAGATGCGCCGCATGGGCGGTCTGGGCGCGTTGGCGGGCATGCTGCCCGGCCTCAAGAAGGCGCAGGCGGCGATGGCGAACAGCGGTGCCAACGACAAGACTCTGATCCATCTCGACGCGATGATCGGGTCGATGACGCCCAAGGAGCGAGAGCGGCCCGCCCTGATCAACGCCAAGCGCAAGATCCGTATCGCCAAGGGTGCGGGCAGGACTGTGCAGGAAGTCAACAAGCTCCTGAAAATGCATCAGGAGATGGAAAGCGCGATGAAGAAGATCCGCAAGATGGGTGGCCTGAAAGGGCTGGCCAAGATGTTCACCGGCGGTGGCATGGACAAGCTGATGGGGAACGTTGGCGGTGCGCCGGACCTTGGTGGATTGGGTGGTCTGGGCGGAGGCAACATGCCGAATTTGCCGCCCGGTTTTCAGAATTTCATGAAGAAATAAGCAATTTCAACAGATTATATTAGAGTAGAAAGGTCAATACCAACATGGCAACGTCCATTCGTCTTTCGCGCGGTGGTTCCAAGAAGCGCCCCTATTATCGCATCGTCGTGGCCGACAGCCGCGCGCCGCGTGACGGCAAGTTCATCGAGCGCATCGGCAGCTACAACCCCGTCCTGCCCAAGGGCGACGAAAACCGCGTCATTCTGGACGCAGAGCGCGCGAAGCACTGGATTGCCGCCGGTGCCCAGCCGACCGACCGCGTGGCCCGCTTCCTGGACGCCGCAGGCGTGAAGGAACGCCCTGCCCGCAACAACCCGAACAAGGCTGAGCCGGGCCAGAAGGCCAAGGATCGCGCCGAAGATCGCGCTACCAAGGCCGCTGAAGCTGCCGAAGCCGCCGAGGCCGCGAAGGCTGCTGCCGCTGAAGCCGCTGCTGCTCCGGCTGCTGTCGAAGAGCCGGCTGCCGAGGAAGCTGCACCCGAAGCCGCTGCGCCCGAAGCTGCTGCTGAAGAGCAGGCTGAAGGTTAAAAGCCAATGACGGACAAGCCCGTTACTCTCGCCGTCATCATCGGCGCGCATGGGGTGGCGGGCGAGGTCCGTCTGAAGCTCTTCGGGGCGGGAGTGGATGCTCTCAAATCCTACAAGAGCTTCGATACGGCGGGGCGCATACTGACTTTGCAGTCGATGCGCCCCGGCTCTAACGGAGCGGTCGCGCGCTTTGCCGAGATTGGTGACCGTAGCCAAGCGGAAGCCCTGCGTGGCACGGAATTGACAGTTGCCCGCTCTGCCCTGCCTCCGTTGGAGGAGGGCGAATATTATCATACCGATCTGGTTGGTCTGCCCTGCTTTTCCAGCGATGGCGAAGGGCTGGGCAATATCGTGGCCGTCGAGAATTTCGGCGCGGGCGATATTGTCGAGGTCGAGCGCGCTAACGGCAAACGATTCATGGCGCCGATGCATGCAGTGACGATCGCGGATGAGAAAGCCGTAATTGAGGCGGCGTTCGCGATCTGATAGCCGGTCGCGGGTTAGAGCTGTCGTGCTCCCGCGAAGGCAGGAGCCCAGCTTTGCCGTTTCAACTGGGCTCCTGCCTTCGCAGGAGCACGTATCCCGAGGGTCCATGCCGAAAATTGTCGCCGCCCTCTATCTGCTGCTGATGGTCGCTGCAGGTTGGCGGCTGTTCAGCATGGCGTGGTCGCGCCGGTTGAAGATCGGCGCGGCGATGATGCTGGTTATTCCTCTTCCCATGCTGTTCCTCTGGCCCGCCGTGATGGACCCGGAGCGGCCCTTTGCTGATCTGCTGCGGGCGATCGGCATTGCGCTGATGACGGGCGGAGCGGTGGCGCTGCTGGGTGGCGTGGCCGGTGCCTGGCTCAAGGCGCGCCGGGCATGAGCTTCGCAGCGCAGATATTGACGCTGTACCCGGAAATGTTTCCGGGGCCGCTGGGCGTATCGCTGGCGGGGCGAGCGATGGCCGACGGGAAATGGGCCTGCGATCCCATCCATATTCGCGATTTTGCCACAGACAAGCATCGGACGGTCGATGATACGCCTGCGGGCGGTGGTGCGGGGATGGTGCTGCGCGCCGATATCCTTGGGCTGGCTATCGACCATGCGCTGGAAAAGCGCCCGGACCTGCCCGTGATTGCGATGACCCCACGCGGCGCGCCGATCACGCAGGGGCGGGTGCGGGCGTTGGCGGCGGGGCCGGGGGCGACGATTCTGTGCGGGCGCTTTGAGGGCTTTGACGAGCGGATTTTCGAGGCGCGCGCCGTAGAGCAGATCAGCATGGGCGACATTATCCTGTCGGGTGGCGAGATGGGCGCGCTGATGCTGCTGGACGCTTGCATTCGGCTGCTTCCCGGAGTAATGGGCGCGGCTTCCAGTGGGGATGAAGAGAGCTTCGAAAGCGGCCTTCTCGAATATCCGCACTATACCCGGCCCGCTCTGTGGGAAGGGCGCGCGATCCCTGAAGTGTTGCGATCGGGGGATCATGCGAAAATCGCCGCCTGGCGGAAACAACGGGCGGAAGATGACACACGGCTAAGGCGGCCGGACCTTTGGGAACGTCATATCGGCGTTCGGGACCAGCCGCCCTCTGGTGCGCAACGCGAAAAGTAGGACTTGAGTTATGAACTTGATCCAGCAGATCGAGGCCGAAAACATTGCGGCTCTCGCCAAGGATATTCCGGATTTCCGCCCCGGCGACACGCTGCGCGTCGGCGTGAAGGTGATCGAAGGCGAACGTAGCCGCGTCCAGAATTATGAAGGCGTGTGCATCGCCCGCTCGAACAAGGGCATGGGCAGCAACTTCACCGTGCGCAAGATTTCGTTCGGTGAGGGTGTCGAGCGCGTCTTCCCGCTTTATTCGCCGAACCTCGATTCGATCACTGTCGTCCGTCGTGGCGTCGTGCGTCGTGCGAAGCTCTATTATCTGCGTGGCCGCACCGGCAAGCGCGCTCGCATCGCCGAGCGCCGCGACGTCCGCACCGAGGATTGATCTTCCTCGCGGTCTGACGGCTAGCGAAAGATTGCAGGCGGCGTTCCCTCGGAGCGCCGCCTGTTTCTTGTTACAGCTGTCTCCTGCCGCATCGACATCGGTCCGGGAGCAGGCGGGAACCTTTTCGCCAGCGGGGAGATTTTGGTGCATGCTGCATCATGTCTCGCTCGGAAGCCGCGACCTTGATCGCGCTCGCGCCTTTTACGATCCCGTAATGGCGGAACTGGGTCTGCACCGCACCTTAGACGTGGAGGATGCCGTGGGCTATGGTGCCGGCATCACTGTGTTCAGCCTCAACAAACCCACGGACGGGGCACCTGCATCTGTGGGTAACGGGACGCACATCGCGTTCGAGGTCGAAAAGCGCGCCGCTGTCGATTCATTCTTCCACACCGCGCTGCGCCATGGTGGGAAAAGTGAAGGAGCGCCGGGATTACGGCCGGACTATGACGCGCATTATTACGCAGCCTTCGTTCGCGACCCCGATGGTAACAAGATCGAGGCGCTCACCTTTTGCGCGAGTTGAATGGAAATGCCGAGGGAATGGCGCAGCGTCCGACCTTAATGCCCCTGGCGGCTGGTGAACCACAGCCCGATCAGGCTGATCGCCGCAGCGGCGGACATGTACAGGCCGACCAAGCCTACGCCCTGCACCTGGATCAGCCATGTGGCGACTATGGGAGCAAGTGCGCCGCCAATGATGCCGCCGAGGTTGAAGGAGAAGGATGCGCCGGTGTAGCGCAGCTGGACCGGGAAAAGGTGGGGGAGATAAGCTCCCAGCGGGCCATAGACGAAGCCCATCAGGAACAGCGCGAGGCTGAGGATCAGGAAGATCGGAAGTAGCTGCCCGGTGCCCATTGCGGGGCCGAAGATGATGCCCATGAGCACCGTGCCGATACAGCCTGCGACGAGCACGCGAGTGGGGGTGGTCTTGTCCGCCCACCAGCCGGCGATGACGATGCTGAGCGCCATGAACATGATCGCGCCGAGCTGAATCGCCAGGAAGACTTCGCGATCGATCTTCAGCGTCGTGGTTCCGTAGCCGAGCGCGAAGGCCGTTGCGATATAATAGACGGCGAAGCAGGCCACGACTGCGAAGGTGCCTGCGACCGCTGCACCCAGATGTTGCGACATCAATGTGGCGAGCGGCAACGCGGGCGGCGGCGCTTCAGCCTGTGCTGCGGCGAATTCGGGCGTTTCGGTAAGCTTCAGGCGGACCCAAAGGCCGAGGAACACCAGCACCGCGCTGCCCAGGAAGGGGAGGCGCCAGCCCCAGGCGAAGAAATCTTCGTCGGTGAGGAACATGCCCAGGATCAGGAACAGGCCGTTGGCGGCGATGAAGCCGACCGGCGCGCCAAGTTGCGGGAACATGCCGAAGCGGGCGCGCCATCCGGGCGGGGCGTTTTCCACCGCCAGCAGCGCCGCGCCGCCCCATTCGCCGCCCAGGCCAAAGCCTTGGCCGAAGCGCAGGATGCACAGGATCAGCGGTGCCCACCAGCCGATCATCTGGTAAGTCGGCAGGAAACCGATGGCGAGCGTGGATGCGCCCATCAGCATGAGCGAGGTCACCAGCGTCGCCTTGCGTCCGATGCGGTCGCCATAATGTCCGAATACCGCCGCGCCCAATGGCCGCGCGAGGAAGGCGAGGGCGAGGCTGCCATAGGCTGCCATCAACTGGGCCGATGGTGAGGACGCTGGGAAGAAGAGCGGGCCGAATACCAGGCTGGCTGCGGTTGCGTAGATATAGAAATCGTAGAATTCGACCGCCGTGCCGATCAGGCTGGCCGCCAGCACCCGCTTGTGGCGCAGCATTGCGCCGATTCCGTCCGCAGCCATGTCTTCCCCGCCCCTTGCCATGTCTAGCTCTTCTTCGATCGTTTCTGGTTCAGCAATTCATAGGCCATTACCGCGCAGGCGACGGCGGCATTGAGGCTGTCGGCCTTGCCCAGCATCGGCATCTTCACGAGTTGGTCGCATTCCGCCTCATAGGATTCGGGCAGTCCCTGTGCCTCATTGCCGACCAGAAGGAAGGATGGGCTGGCATAGCGCGGCTCCTGATAATCCTGTGCGGCGTTCAGGCTGGTGCCGATCAGTTCGCCCGGCCCTTCGCGCAGCCAGTGCATGAATTCACCCCAGCGCGCCTGGGTGATGGACTGGGTGAAGAGCGCGCCCATGCTGGCGCGCACCGATTCGACGGAAAAGGGGTCCACGCAATCGTCGATCAGGATCAGCCCCCCGGCGCCGACCGCGTCGCCGGTGCGCAATATGGTGCCAAGGTTGCCGGGATCGCGTAGCGACTGGGCGACGATCCAGATATCGGCCGTCGTCCGGTCGAGCTTCGCCAGCGGGGTCAGCCGGTCGCGATAGACGCCTACCACCGCCTGTGCATTATCCTTGCCGGAGATTTTGGAGAGAATGTCCGGCGTGGTTTCGATGACGTCGCCGCCTGCCGCCTCCATCGCCGCGATCAGATCAGTGGCGAGAGGATGAGTCGATCCGGCATGGAACAGCATTTCGGGCAGCACGCCTTCCTCGCGCGCTTCGGTGAGGATGCGGAGTCCTTCGGCGAGGAAGAGTCCTTCAGCCTTGCGGAATTTCTTTTCGCGCAAGGATCGGACACGCTTCACCAGCGGGTTGGAAAATCCGGTGATCTCGCGTGCCACTGCGCCTGTATTCCTCCTGGGGACGAGGCGGCCTCTCTATCGGGCCGCGACGGAGCGAGGAAGAGCTATTCTTCGCCGAATTTCTGTTCGACCAGAGTCACCAGCTTGCCCAGCGAATCTTCCGCATCGGGACCGGCTGCGCTGATGACGATGGAATCGCCGAGCGCCGCGCCCAGCATCATCAGGCCCATGATCGATGTGCCGGTCACTTCACTGCCGTCCTTGCGAACGGTGATCTGGGCGGGCAGGCCGCTGGCGAGGGTGACGAATTTGGCGCTGGCGCGAGCATGAAGGCCTCGCTTGTTGCTGATCAGGACTTCCCTGCTGATTTCGCTCATGTAGTGCTGCCCAACAATTCCGATGCGACGCTGATATATTTCTGGCCCGCCTCGCGCGCAGCCGCGACGGCCTGGCGCACGTCCATGACCTTGCGCGCGCTTTCCAGGCGGATGAGCATGGGCAGGTTGATGCCCGCGATCACCTCGATTTCGCCCGCCTTCAGCAGCGATATGGCAAGGTTGGATGGCGTGCCGCCGAACAGGTCGGTGAGCAGGATGACGCCCGCGCCATCGTTCACGCGCTCAACCGCTGCCGCGATGTCGGCGCGGCGCACTTCCATGTCATCTTCCGGGCCGATACAGATGGTCGCGATCTGCTGCTGCGGGCCGACCACATGTTCCATTGCGACGACGAATTCCGTCGCCAGCTCTCCATGGGTGACGAGTACAAGTCCAATCATCTACTTACGCGGCCCACCTGTTTCATGATTGAGCTTTCGGGCCTCCCGGTCGGCGCTTCTCCAGAGCATCCTGGGGCGCTGATTCCATATTGCGGTGCGAGACCGTGGGCGAAAAGCCCGCCTGTTGCAAGTATTTGGCGACGCGTTCGGCAACATGCACCGAACGGTGCCGTCCGCCGGTGCAGCCGAAGGCGATGGTGACATAGGTTTTTCCGCTATCCGCATAGCGCGGCAGCAGCATCGCCAGCAGTTCCTCGATACGGCGGACCGATTCTTCATAGGCCGGATCTTCCGCGATATAGGCCGACACTTCCGGGTCCAGCCCGGTCCGGGGCCGCAATTCGTCGTCCCAATGCGGATTGCGCAGGAAGCGCATGTCGAACATCAGGTCCGCATTGAGCGGCACGCCGCGCGAAAAGCCGAAGGACAGGATCGTCAGGACCGGGGCGGACAGGCCTTCGCGGGAAAAACGGTTGCGGATTTCCTGCTGCAACCCGTTGCTGCTGAGGCTGGTCGTGTCGATGACATGGGTGGCCCAGCGGCGGATTGGGTCGGTCAGTTCCCGTTCGCGGGCAAGCCCGTGCGCTGCTGGCCGGTCGGATGCGAGCGGATGGCGGCGGCGCGTTTCCGCAAAGCGGCGCTCCAGTTCCATGTCCGAACAGTCCAGGAAGAGCGTTTCGATATCATGGCCGTGCCGGGACCGCAGCGCCTTGATTCGCTGAACGATGGCGTTGGCATTGAACCCGCGCGTGCGCGCGTCGATGCCGATGGCGAGTGGCCGGTCGTCCAGTTCTTCATGCCCGGCGGGGACCGGGGTATCGAGCAATCGTTCCAGCAACAGCAAGGGTAGGTTGTCCACCACTTCCCAGCCCATATCCTCCAGCGTCTTGAGCGCGGTCGTCTTGCCCGCGCCGGACAGGCCGGACACCAGCAGGA
>CBFHAG010000022.1:0-42452 GCA_965653535.1 uncultured Sphingobium sp. | reverse complement strand
AGAACATCTCGGCCGGCGTCGCGCACGTCAACGCCAGCTTCAACAACACGATGGTGACCATCACCGACGCCCAGGGCAATGCGATCAGCTGGTCCTCAGCCGGTATGATGGGCTTCAAGGGCAGCCGCAAGTCGACCCCTTACGCCGCACAGGTCTGCGCTGAAGACGCTGGCCGCAAGGCCGCCGATCATGGCGTGCGTACCCTGGAAGTCGAAGTGAAGGGCCCTGGTTCGGGCCGTGAATCGGCACTGCGCGCACTGCAGGCCGTCGGCTTTCACATTACCTCGATTCGCGACGTGACGCCCATTCCGCACAACGGCGTCCGTCCTTCAAAGCGCCGCCGCGTCTAATTCGACGCGAGGCTTGTTGGCGGGCGGCGGACGCGCCGCCCGTTCACCCATTTGCATCGGCCGAACGTCCTGTCTGGGTCCAGGATTTAAGCGTTTCGGCCTCATCCCCAGGGGAAATACATGACTGTCAACATGAAGAACTGGCAGGAATTGAAGAAGCCCAACAGCCTTGAGATCAAGGTTTCGGGCGACGGCAAGCGCAAGGCAACGTTCGTTGCCGAGCCGCTGGAGCGCGGCTTTGGCCTGACGCTCGGCAACGCGCTGCGTCGGGTTCTTCTGTCCTCGCTCCAGGGCGCGGCGGTCACCTCGATCAAGATCGAGAACGTGCTCCACGAATTCTCGTCGCTGGCCGGCGTGCGTGAAGATGTGACGGACATCGTCCTCAACATCAAGCAGGTCGCGCTGAAGATGGAAGGCGATGGGCCCAAGCGTTTGCAGCTGAGCGCCACCGGCCCCGGCGAAGTGAAGGCCGGCGACATCACCACCGTGGGCGACATCGAAGTGATGAACCCCGACCTGGTGATCTGCCACCTTGACCAGGGTGCAACGTTGAACATGGAACTGACCGCTGACATCGGCAAGGGCTATGTCCCCGCCGTTGCCAACCGTCCGGCCGACGCTCCGATCGGCCTCATTCCGATCGACGCGCTTTACTCGCCGGTCCGTCAGGTTGCCTACAAGGTCGACAATACCCGCGTCGGCCAGGAACTGGACTATGATAAGCTGTCGCTGACCATCGAAACCGACGGCACCGTCACGCCGGAAGACGCGGTGGCCTTTGCTGCCCGCATCCTGCAGGACCAGTTGCAGCTGTTCGTCCACTTCGAAGATGCATTGCCCGTCGCCGCTCCGGCCGCAGGTACTGCCGCTTCGGCCGCTGCTGAAGGCGAAAGCGACACCAACCAGATCAACCGCTACCTTCTCAAGAAGGTGGACGAGCTGGAACTGTCGGTCCGTTCGGCCAACTGCCTCAAGAACGACAACATCATCTATATCGGCGACCTGGTCCAGAAGACCGAAGCCGAGATGCTGCGCACCCCCAATTTCGGTCGCAAGTCGCTGAACGAAATCAAGGAAGTGCTGTCGTCCATGGGCCTGCGCCTTGGCATGGACATCCCCGGCTGGCCGCCGGAAAATATCGAGGAAATGGCCAAGAAGCTCGAACAAGAGCTGCTGGGCTGATCCCCGCCCTCTCTCCCGCGCAAGCTGGAGAGAGGGGCACCGGACCCTTGGGATTTTTACTCCAGGGACGGTGTGAACTTCGCCTGTTTTTTAGGCAGGGGCATGGCGGCGCCCCTAATTGCCGCCGGATCTGGGCTACCTCACACGGGCCCTTAGCGAACGAAGGAAGAAGACATGCGTCATAAGGTTGGTCATCGTAAGCTGCAGCGCGCCTCCGGGCATCGTAACTCGCTGCTCCGCAACCTCGCCGCCTCGCTCATCAAGCATGAGCAGATCCTGACCACCACGCCCAAGGCGAAGGAACTGCGTCCCTACGTCGAAAAGCTGATCACCCTCGCCAAGAAGGGTGGCCTGTCGAACCGCCGTCTGGCCCACGCCCGCCTGCAGGACGACACGCAGCTGACCAAGCTGTTCGAAGTCCTGGCCGAGCGCTATGCTGGCCGCAACGGTGGCTACACCCGCGTGATCAAGGCCGGTTTCCGCGCATCGGACGCCGCACCGATCGCGATCATCGAACTGGTCGACCGCGACGTCGACGCCAAGGGCAAGGATTCCGGCCCCGTTCAGACCACGGATGCGGACGAGCTGGAAGCCGCCTGATCGGCTGAGCCGCCTTTTTCCAAAGGCGCAATATATTACAGGAAAGGCTGCAGTTCCCCGGAATCGCAGCCTTTTTTTTGACTGCCTGCCCATTGCGACAGGCGAAAATCCCTTTCCCTCGACGCTCTGGTTCAATCCACCATTTCCCCCCACCGGCAAAATGCTCTAGGCGGCGACGCGATCAGGAGTTCTGCCGCATGCCCCCTTCGCCCTCCCCCCACCGTCCAGCCGCAATGGCCTTCATCCTGGTGACGGCGTTGCTCGACGTCATGTCGATGGGCATCATCATTCCGGTCCTGCCTCAGTTGATTGAGGAACTGGCGGGATCGAACAGCGCGACGGGTTTATGGAACGGCCTGTTCGTGGCGATGTGGGCGGCGATGCAATTCATATGTTCGCCCGTGATCGGGTCCCTGTCCGACCGTTTCGGGCGGCGACCGGTGATCCTGATCTCGATCGCGGGGCTTGCGCTCGATTTTCTGCTGATGGCGCTCGCACCCAGCCTGTGGTGGCTGGCCGTCGGACGAATATTGGGTGGGATCACATCATCCAGCTTCACATCGACCTTTGCCTATATGGCCGACGTCACCCCGCCCGAAAAACGGTCGCGCGGCTATGGATTGATCGGGGCAGCGTTCAGCGGTGGATTTGTCGCAGGACCGTTGCTGGGCGGGGTTCTGGGCGAAATTTCTCTGCGCGCGCCCTTCTGGGTCGCGGCCGCACTGTCCGGAACGGCGTTTCTCTACGGCATTTTTGTGCTGCCGGAATCGCTGGATCCGGCCAAGCGCATGGCGTTTTCCTGGCGGCGGGCCAATCCATTCGGCGCGCTGAGGCTGCTGCGGTCTCACCCCGAACTGCTAGGCCTGGCAGGCGTGAACTTCCTGCTGCATTTCGGACATCACCTATTTTCCGCCGTTTTCGTTCTCTATGCCGGTGAGCGCTATGGCTGGGGGCCGGGACAGGTAGGCGCGGTGCTGGCGTTGGTCGGCGCGATGGACATGTGCGTGCAAGGCATGCTCGTCGGCCCGGTGGTAAAGCGGCTGGGCGACCGTCAGACGATGGTGATCGGCCTGACCTTCGGTGCCATCGGCCTCGCCGCGATGGGCCTTGCGCCAAATGGCTGGCTGTTCGTCGGGGCGATGCTTCCAAGCGCACTTTGGGGCCTTGCCATGCCGACCATCCAATCGTTGATGACCAGGCGCGTGTCGGAATCCGAACAAGGCCAGTTGCAGGGTGCGAACAATAGCGTCGGGTCGGTCGCGGGGATCATGTCGCCCCTATTCTTTGGCGCGGTCTATTCAGCATCGGTGGGTGAAAACCCGGTGCTGCCCTTCATCGGCAGCACTTTCCTGATGGCGGCAGCGGTGCTGGCAGCCGGGGCGGTGCTGGGATGGACAACCGGGCGACGCCAGGATGCGCCTTTGCTGGACAAGGGCGGTGCCACGCACTAACCGCGCCACATTCCATTCTCTCCGGCTTATAAAGGCGATTCGATGACGCTGCCCCTTCAGGATTCCATCCTTATCGTGGATTTCGGCAGCCAGGTGACGCAGCTGATCGCGCGCCGCGTGCGCGAGGCGGGCGTCTATTCCGAAATCGCCCCCTTCAACAGCGCGGACGAGGCGTTCAAGCGGATGAAGCCCAAGGGCATCATCCTGTCGGGCGGGCCTTCGTCGGTGATGTGGGAAAACAGCCCGCGCGTGCCGCAGAGCTTCTTTGACGCGGGCATCCCGATCCTGGGCATCTGCTATGGCCAGCAGACGATGATGCAGCAGATGGGCGGCAATGTCGAAGGCGGGGAAAGCGGCGAGTTTGGCCGCGCCTTCATCGAAATCAAGAAGCGTTGCGCGCTGTTCGACGGCCTGTGGGCCGAGGGCGAGCGGCATCAGGTGTGGATGAGCCATGGCGACAAGGTGACGCAGCTCGCACCCGGTTTCGAAGTCGTGGCGGTGAGTGAGGGCGCGCCCTTCGCTATGACCGCCAACGAAGAAAAGCGCTTCTACGCCACGCAATTCCACCCGGAGGTCGTGCACACACCCGACGGTGGGAAGCTGATCGCCAATTTCGCCCGCCATGTCTGCGGTCTGAAGGGCGATTGGACGATGGCCGAGTTCCGCGCGACCAAGATCGCCGAAATCCGCGAGCAGGTCGGCGACGGCAAGGTGATTTGCGGCCTGTCGGGCGGCGTCGACAGTGCGGTAGCCGCGGTGCTCATCCATGAGGCGATCGGCGACCAGCTCACCTGCGTGTTCGTAGACCATGGCCTGATGCGCAGCGGCGAGGCCGAGCAGGTCGTCTCGCTGTTCCGGGGCAGCTACAATATCCCGCTGGTCCATGTGAACGCCGAAACGCTGTTCATGAAGGGGCTGGAGGGCGTTACTGACCCTGAAGCCAAGCGCAAGTTCATCGGCAAGACCTTCATCGATGTGTTCGAGGATGAAGCCAAGAAGGTCGGCGGCGCGGCCTTCCTGGCGCAGGGCACGCTTTATCCCGATGTGATCGAAAGCGTGAGCTTCACCGGCGGGCCTTCGGTCACGATCAAGAGCCATCACAATGTCGGCGGCCTGCCTGAGCGGATGAACATGAAGCTGGTCGAGCCGCTGCGCGAACTGTTCAAGGACGAGGTGCGCGAACTGGGCCGGGAACTGGGCCTGCCGGACGTCTTCGTCGGCCGCCACCCCTTCCCTGGACCGGGCTTGGCCATCCGCATTCCGGGCGAGGTCAACAAGGAGCGTTGCGACATATTGCGCAAGGCCGACGCCGTCTATCTGGAGGAAATCCGCAACGCCGGGCTGTACGACGCGATCTGGCAGGCATTCGCCGTGCTGCTGCCGGTGCGCACCGTCGGTGTGATGGGCGACCATCGCACCTATGACAGCGTTTGCGCGCTGCGGGCGGTTACTTCGACCGATGGCATGACGGCGGACATCTACCCCTTCGACGCTGCCTTCCTGAGCCGCGTGGCGACACGGATCATCAATGAGGTCAAGGGCATCAACCGCGTGGTCTACGACTATACATCCAAGCCGCCTGGCACGATCGAGTGGGAATGATGGGGCGTCTGGCATGTGCTGGCACAAATAACCACTTAAGCCCGCAGAAATGCGGGCTTTTCTGTTTGTGCGTCTGGCATGGCTTGGCAAAATTATGCATCGCCAAGCATCAATTTTTTATGGCATGGTGCATGGCATTGGCTAACCCGATGCCATGCCGGAGACTTAATACCATGCGGTCTCCAGAGGGGTGGTCATGCTATTTTATATCTGTAACTTACTGATATATATATTATTTATGGCGTAAATGGTGGAGGTTTTGAGCATGGTATTTGAAATGGAGAATCGCGCGAGCCATGCTGACCGATACCAAGCTGCGGAACCTCAAGCCCAAGGACAAGCTCTACAAGGTGAATGACCGCGACGGCCTCTATGTGGCTGTCACATCCGCCGGGTCGATCTCGTTTCGCTACAATTACGTGATCCACGGCAGACAGGAGACTGTCACCTTTGGCCGCTACGGTGTTAGCGGCATTACCCTAGCGGGAGCCCGTGAACCGTTGGGTGAGGCGAAGAAGATGATCGCGGCGGGGAAATCGCCAGCGAAGGAGAAGGCTAGAGATAAGGCCCGCGTCAGGGATGCCGAGACCTTCGGCGCTTGGGCGGAAAAGTGGTTGCGCGGCCACCAGATGGCCGATCCCACGCGTCAGATGCGTCGAAAAATTTTCGAGCGCGATCTACAGCCGAAATTTGGCAATCAGAAGCTCGTTCCAGTCCCGCCACCAACGTCGCGATGATCTGATCCGACGCCGCTTGCGAGATAGCCGATGGTCTCCCCTGGCAGCGGCCCCCGGCCCGCAAGATGTTCGGCATAGCGCCCTGGCCCGGCATTGTAGGTCGCGAAGAGGCCGGGATATCCGAACCGGTCGTACATCAGCCGCAGGTAGAATGTGCCGGCGAGAATATTGTCGCTGGACTCGTCGGGATTGCTGCCGAGCCCGAGATGGGCGCGCATCTCGGCCCAGGTTGCGGGCATGAGCTGCATGAGCCCGATCGCGCCGGCGGATGAACGGATCGGTCGGCCATTCCAGCGGGTCTGCCCCCCGCTCTCAGCGCGCATGACCCGCTCGATCCAGGCGCTGTGAACGCCGAACCGCAGCGATGCCTCGCGGATATAGGGCTGCCAGGTCGCGACCGATTCTGCGTGGGCGGGCGTCGCAAGGCCGAGGGCGAGCAGGATGGCGGCATGCTTCAACGGCGCCACAGGAGTCTCGCCTTTCCGATGACGTCGTCGCCGTCGGTCGGCCCGAAATAGCGGCCGTCGAACGATGAAGAGCTGTCCATCAGCAGGAAAAGCTGCCGTCCGCGAAGGACCGTGCAGCCTCTCCACCACGGCATCCGGCGACCGGCAGCATCGGTTTCCCGGCGTACTGCAACCCGTCGCCGTTGACAAAAATCTCCCTCCCCGCGGCGCAGATTTCGTCACCGGCAGGCGCGGATGACCGGATCGCGCCGCCATGTGCCGTTATCAATAATGCGCTCCTCGACAGCCTTGGGATAGTCGAGAAGCTTGACCCGATGGCCGGGCGATCCGCGCAGATCCATATGATGAATGAGCGCATAGTGACGGAAGCCCAGTTCGCGCGTTATATCGGTCATGAGAAGTGCCAGGTCCGGTGGGCTGGCTGATTTCGCCAGCGCCGACAATATGCCCTCCGTCATATGCAGGGAACTGCCGATTCCGAAGCGATTGCATTGCCGAGCCAACGTCAACTATCCATGTCAGCACATCGAAACCGTCAACTTCGGCATAGGACAGTCGTGGCGATGCGACGGCCGCTCGATCCGGATGCGCGGCAACGAATGGGTATTTCCCGTCCCCTGATGCGGCGTTGCAATCGACAGATGATGTCCGCGCTGAATACCGAGATAGTGAACGCACCAGACGTCCGATGCCGAGCCATGCGACATGAGCGTCAGGCGGGGCGAAACAGTATGGCGCTCGAGCCGGGCCAGATCATCGTCGATGCCTCGACCCATGCCTTTGAGGAACGCCTCGCATTCCGTCCACAGTCGGCGGATGTGCTGGTCGCGGCGTTTGGCGGGCAGGCGGCGCAATTGGTCGAGATGGGCATCTTTAAGGAACAACTGGGCGATGGACATGGCGTCGTCCAACGGCTCTGCCGGTTCGACATCGACACCGATGCCCTGGGATCCCAGCGCGATCGCAAGAAGGGCAGCGCTGTGGCTGACGTTGAAATCGCAGTCGGCGCCCGGCACCCAAGGCCGACCACGATCGCTCCGTCGCAAGGGTACGGCTTCGGGCGCGCAGCCCAGTCGATCCGCCAGTACCTGCCGCGCCAAGGCGAAGGAGAGGCGCTGCCGCACCCTATCTTGCGGGAAGTGGAGGGTGCCCACCTTCTCCTGTTCCTCGCGCGAAAGGCACACGCTCAGGCTGTCCTGAAGAAAATGCCAGTCGGCGAAGGCGAACAGGAAGATGGTTACCGGCTCCGGCGGCGACCGACCAGCGCTAGCCGACTGCATAGGCCATGGCAGGTGCGCTTTCCTGCCCGCGACTGCAATTGAGCGACTGCACGATTTCGCTGGCCCGGCGGGGCAGAACCGACAGCAGCCCATCGCTCAGGCCATGCGTGGCCTCGCAGCAGCCTTGCAGATATATGCCGGCGTCGCAGAGACTGGTCGTCGGCAGGCGATAGTTGCGGCCCGGCTCGATCGATTCCAGGCAGGATACCATCGGGTCAAGGAAGGCTGCGGGCGCCACGTGCCGATAGCCGGTGGCGAGGACGACGGCGTCATAGCCTCGCGTAATGTTCGAGCCGTCATCCATGTTGTGCAGGTCAAGCTCGACGCCACTTTGATTGCGCAACCGCACGGCGCAGATCTCGTGACGCGAAACCAGCCGATGCCGTTCCGCACCCGTGACACGCTGCTGGTAAAAAGTATCGAAGATCCGCTCGATGAGATCGGGGTCCACGACCGAATAGTTGGTGCTGGCGAAGTCGCCGACCAATCGGCGCCGTTCCTCGGCCGGACGTCCATAAAAGTAATCGGTATATTCGGCGTTGAATATCTCATTGACGAAGGGGCTGCTGTCAGCCGGCCGCAATGTGGAGGCGCGCGCGATGAAGTCCACGGCCACACCCCGCACGTGCAGGTCGAGGAATATTTCCGCCGCGCTCTGTCCAAAACCGATGACGGCGACGCGTTCGGCCGAGCCAAGGCGTTCCGCCGCCGCAAGATAACGGCTCGAATGAATGACGGCAGGGACATCCCCCAGCCCGGCAAATGCATCCGGCACGCAGGCCTGCCCCCCGGTCGAGATAACAACGTTGCGCGTCAACCAATGCCGTTCCCGTCCCTGTCCGTCCCGCGCATGCACGCGAACGTGCTGCACGCGGCCATGTTGCCATTCTGGTTCAATCGCGACGACCTGCTGACCATAGGAACAGTCGTCCGCGAAATGCTTGGCCGCCCAGCGCATATAGTCATTGAACTCATGTCGGCTGGGATAGAAGGTCCGGGTATTGATGAAGTCCTGGAACCGACCATGGATATGCAGATAGTTCAGGAAACTGAATGGACTCGTCGGATCGCGCAGGGACACGAGATCCTTCAGGAATGAAATCTGCATGCGCGCTCCATCCAGCAGCATGTCGGGATGCCAGATGAACTGTTCGCGTTTTTCAAGGAAGTGGCAGGCCAGTTGGCTGTTCCCTTCCCGCATGGCGATGGCGAGAGCGAGGTTGGAGGGGCCAAAGCCGATACCGACGCAATCCAGCGGCGCGGATTTGTCGAAGGAGGTTGTGATGGCGGTCATACTGGGTCCTTCTGTCATTCTGGGCATGAGGTGAGGGTCAGGTCCGGGGGACCCAGAGCCGTTCAGCGAAGAAGCGTGCGCGAGAGAGGCTGACGAGCAGGGCGCGCTTGTGGGAAAAGTCGAACTCGCGGACCTTGGCGAAGCCGCCCCGGTCGAGATTGCGGATCTGCTGCTGGTGGTTGGCCGCCGGTTCCCCGACGACACGCCGCGTCCTGGGATCGGACAGGAAGATATAGTGGACGATCGAGGGCATCCAGGCGGTGATGTAGTCGCGCCCGCGAATGTCCGCCTCGCCGATCAGAACGTGCCAGCCGCGATCATAATCGTCCGCGTCGCAATGCGGTCCGATACGGTTCTCCTTGGCCCAATAGACCTCGAAATAGCCGAAGGGCCGGCCATCCAGGCTGGCGATGAGCGGCATCGTGTGCGGATCAGCAAGCTGCGCGTCGAGATAGCGGCGATGATGGTCGAGATCCCCTGCTTCCAGCCAGAACTCGGCGACGCGGGGATCATTCTGCCACCGATGGAACAGGGCAAGGTCGCGGTCGACGTCGAGCAGGCGGAAGGACAGGGTCTGGTCGAGCCAGGGGATGTGACGCGCATAGAGGATGCCTGGCTTCGCGGAGGGGCGGCGCGGATGATGGCACCCGTCCGTGACAGTATAGCTGGCGGGGAAAACGCCATATCCTTCGTCTGCGGTGCACAGCCACAGGTCGGGCAGCTGATACAGGGCAGAAGCATCGACGCGCCATGTCCCCGCCTCGTCCGGTCGCAGCACGCCGTCGCGGTGGAAGCGGTTGCGCAAGGGTGCAGTGAGGTCAACAGCGAGATGCGCCGGTTCACCTGCCGCAGCCAATCCGGCGGCGAAGGCCGCGATGGCGTGAAGCCGGTCCGCCGCGCCCCGGCCAATCTCCTGTTCGAGAGCGAGCACCGCCTCCCCGCTGCGTTCGGCGAGCCGCCAGCGCTGGCTCGGCCCGTCGCCGGACGACAGTATGAGCATGTCGCCGTTCCAACGCGGCAATGGGAGGCTGTGGCCCGCCGCGGCGGGCGTACCAACAGGATCGGCTTCATGATCGATCAGTAGAATGTCTTCGTTCATCGGGTGGACTTTCCGAAAAATTGGGTGTCAGCGTCAGGCCGTGGCGCCGATGCGGTAGGATAAATCCTCGCCGCGCCATGGGGACAACGCCCCCGCCTCGCACTGGAGGACGCGATCGGCGACATGGAAGAAGCGGTCGTCATGGCTGACCGCGATGATCGTCCGGCCTTCAGCGCGCAGTTCCGGCAGCAGCTCCTCATAGAAGAAGCGACGGAATATCGGGTCCTGATCCGCCGCCCATTCATCGAGCAGCAGGATCGGCCGCTGCTCCACCGCGGCACTTAATAAGGCGAGCCGCTTGCGCTGGCCTTGCGAGAGGCGAATGTCGGACAGGCGGCCATTCTCTATCCCGACCTTGTCCTCCAGCCGAAGGCGCTGGAGAAAGGCGCGGGCCAGACCTTGGTCAAGCTGGCCAGCCGGGCCGACCAGCCGTTCAAACAGGAATGGCGTGGAAAATACGGCGCTGATCTGTTCACGCAGGGCGGAACGGTCGGCATCAGTCAACGCATGCCCCGCCAGCCGCACCTCGCCGCTGGTTGGCGCGCGCAGGCCAGCTACCATCGACATCAATGTCGACTTGCCGCTCCCATTGCCGCCGACGATGAAGATGATCTCGCCCCGGCCGATCGCCAGATCGACAGGCCCGAGCCGGAAACCGGGATCGCCATTGGCAGACGGATGCTGAAAGACCACTTCCGTCAGTTCGATCAGCGGCGCGCTGGCGGCCACAGGCAGGACAGTCACATCGGCGGGCGCATGATAATCGCTGCGATGGCGTTCCAGCCGCAGCGCCTCCACCCGTGCCAGCGCAACATTGCCCGACAGCAGCATCGGCAGGGTGCCGACCAGATCGTTGAGCGGCATGCGCAGGAACATCAGCACGAGCACGAACGTGCCGATGCGGGAGGACGGCAGGCCCAGCATCGTCCCCGCAACGAAGATGCCCGCCATCACGCCCAGTACGACCAGCGCGGTCCAGCTGAGGCTGAGCGCCCAATAGCGGTCGGCGCTGGTTTCGGTGATCCGCGCATGGTCAGCGGCGGCGACGACATCCTCGTGGTGGAAAATCTGCCGGCGCCATCCGTTCAGCGCCAGTTCGTACCGGCCTTCGACCGCGCCGCGATAAGCCGCCATGAGGCGGTCGTCGGTCGCGCGCACCTCCATCATCAGGCCGCGCATCTTCAGGACCCAGCGATAGGCAATGGCGACAGCCAGCCCGATCAGGCCCGCGCTGAACGCGAATAGTGGAAGGGACAGCCATGCAAGATAGCAGAAGCCACCCAGCAGCATGATCGCGTTGGCAAATAGCAGCGGAATCCGGTTGAACGCCTGCCCGACGGCAACGATGTCCTTCGTCAGCGTGGCATATAACGCCGGGGCGCCAACCGCCTCCAGCCGTTCAAGGTCGGTATCCATGATCCGCTTGACCGTCTCGGCCCGCATGTCGGCAACGACGCGGTGACCGAGCGCGGTCAGGATCGCCTGCGAAAAATAGCCGCACAGGAATACCGATGCGAGCAGCGCCGCCATGATCCCCATGCGCGGCTCGTCGAAGGGCAGGACGCCAGTGACCAGCGCGCTGATCGTGGCGACCAGCGCAAGGCCGGAGATCGCGCCCCCCGCTCCCAGCAGCATCGCAAGGGGGATGCGCCACTGGAAGCGGCGGAGAAGGGACAGGAGCAGGCTCATAGCGTCTCCAGCAGGTTTGTCATGAAAGCCAGGTCGCCCGCAGCGTCCACGGGCTGCCGGGCATCGATCAGCGCCGCCATCTGCCGCACGGTCGGCGCGCGGAACAGTTCGGGCAGGGGCAGTTCGTGGCCGAAGGCGGCGCGGATACGCGTCTGCAACCGGGCAAGCCGCAGCGAATGGCCGCCCAGACCGAAGAAATTGTCGGTGACTCCGAAACCGCTCCGGTCGAGCACGTCGCTCCACAGGGTGAGCAGCCGCGCCTCCGTCTCGCCTGCCGGGCCGACCCCACCCGATTGCGCCGTCGCATCCGAAACGACGTCAGGCAGCGCGGCGCGATCGACCTTCCCGCTGGCGTTCAGCGGCAGGCTGTCGAGCACCGCCCAGTCGGCAGGCACCATATAGCATGGCAGGTATGCCGAAACGTGGGCACTCAGGTCCGCCTGAGCGACCGTCTGCCCCGCCGCCAGCAGAAGATAGGCCGCGAGAGTGACGTCCCCATCGCTGTCCGCCCGTGCCACGACCACGGCCTGCGAGACCGCCGGATGCCGTTCAAGCACGGCTTCGATCTCGGCCGGTTCAACACGAAAGCCGCGTATCTTGAGCTGGTGATCGCGCCGTCCAAGGAACTCGATCGTCCCATCCGACCTACGGCGGACGCGATCGCCCGTCCGGTACAAACGCGCACCAGCACCCGGACCGGCAAAGGGATCGGGGATGAAAGCCGCCGCCGTCAGACCCGGCGCGTCGGCATAGCCGCGCGCCAGTCCATCGCCGCCGATCCACAGCTCGCCTATGGCGCCAGCCGGCACGGGCTCCATATGGGCGTCGAGGATGTGCAGGCGGGTATTGGCGATGGGGTGGCCGAGGGGCACGGTAGAGCCGTCGCCTGCCCGGCCCTCTAGCCGCAGCGCCGAAGACCAGATCGTCGTTTCGGTCGGGCCATAGACGTTGACCAGGTCAACGCCCCGCTCCAGCAGGCGCTGCGCAAGCGAAGTACCCAGCGCCTCGCCGCCGCACAGGGCACGCAGGCCCGGCCAGCGCGCATCCGTGCCGTCGACCAGCAGCCGCCAGCTGGCGGGTGTCGCTTGCATCAAGGTGACTTCATGCCTTTGAAGGAGCCCAGCGAGGGCGAGTGGATCGCCAACAGCGTCCTGCGGCGCGATGACGACAGTTGCTCCCGACACCAGGGGCAGGAACAGCTCCAGTCCGGCAATGTCGAAGCCAAGGGTCGTGACGGCCAGCAGCCGGTCGCCCGGTCCCATCGGCGCGAACGGCCGCATCGCTTCGAGAAAATTGGCGAGCGCGCGGCGGTCGATCCCGACCCCCTTGGGCACCCCTGTCGAGCCGGAAGTGTAGAGAATATAGGCAAGCTGCCGGGGATGGGGCGCCGCCATCGGTTCGGGCGCGGCAGCATCCGGCTCCGCCGTCAGCAGATCATCCACCGGCCCGTCGATCACCAGCAGCGGTTTTGCCCGTTCGCGGATCAGGTCGGTTCGCGCGCGCGGCTGGGCCGGATCGAGCGGCAGATAGGCGCCACCCGCCTTGCCGATGGCCAACAAGGCGACAAGCATGTCGATCCCGCGCGGCAGGGCGACCCCCGCCAGCGTCTCCGCCCCGACACCCTGGCTGCGCAGCGCCCGGGCCAGCCGGTTCGCGCGGGCATCCAGCACGGCATAGCTGATGGTTTCGTCGCCGCAGATCGCCGCCATAGCTTCAGGCTGGCGCGCGGCCATGCTCTCGAAGCGGACGATCATGTCATGCGCAGGACCGATCGCGGTGGTCGGGCCAGTTCCGCAGGCGAGCGCAGCACGCCGCCCCGCCTCAGTCCACAAATTGAGCTGGTCCCACGGCCTCGCCGGATCAGCAGCGATCGCGGCAAGCAGCGCTTCAAAATGCGCGGCAATGGCCGCTATTGTCTCGCGGTCGAACAGATGTGCCGCATATTCGATGGAACAACGCACCCCGGCCGGCGAATAGGCGATATCCAGGGTCAGATCGAACTTCGCGCTATGCTCCGCGACCGGGATCGCCTCTACCGCCAGGCCGGGCAGGCGCAGGGTCGCCGCGGTGTCCATCTGAACATTGACCAGTGTCTGGAACAGGGGTGTCCGGCCATCGTCCCGCTGCGTCGCGGGCAGCTGTTCGAGCAGGCGGTCGAACGGGACCGGCCCGTCGTCGAGCATGGCGCGCGCATCGGCCCGGAGGGCGGCGACCAGATCGCGTGCGCTCATCCCGGGGCGCAGGCGTATGCGATAGACCTCCGTCTCCACGAAGAAGCCGACGACATCCTCCAACGCCTCGTCAGCGCGGCCCGCATTGGGAACGCCGATCCCGAAATCGACCTGCCCGGACCAGCGCGCGAGCAGGATCGCCCATGCGGCGAGGATGATGATGAAAGGCGTGCATCCCTCACTCCGGGCGAGGCGCAGCACCTCTGTGGCCAATTGGGCAGGCAAGACGAAATCGAGCCGGTCGCCCATGGACTGCGCATCGACGCGGCGAGGGCGGTCAACGGGCATATCAAGCGCAGCTATTGGTCCGCGCTCGCCCTCGACATCCCGGTCCAGCCGGCCGGCGGCGCTCGTAATCGCCTGCGCCAGATGACCTGCACGATGGGCATCGCGTTGGGCACGGGCGAAGTCGGCATATTGGATGCTCGCCGGCGACAGCAGCGTGGCCGCATCCCGTAGAGGGTCGGCGCAGGCAGCCTGATAGGCGCTGAGCAAGTCACGAACCAGAACCGCGTTGGACGGGCCGTCGGACACCATATGATGCATGGACAGGAGCATCACCGCCTCGTCCGCCGGACACTCAACCAGCGTCGCGCGATAGGGCGGTACAGTCGTCAGGTCGAACGGCCGTGCTGCTTCCGCGTCGATAAGCGCGGCGAGTGCCGCCTCCCTGTCCCTGCCGCCTGCGACCGTTTCATGCTGCAGGCGGATGGCGGGACGATCGAGCAGTTTCTGGCAGGGCGTGCCGTCTTCGGTCGCGGGGAAGTAGCTGCGCAACAGGTCGTGGCGCCAGGCGAGCGCGGTCAGGGCGCTTTGCAGCGCATTCCTGTCCAGAGCGCCCCGCAATCGGAATGCCCGCGTCAGGTTATAGCTGGGGTCAGCAGGGGCCAGCCGTTGCAGCAGCCAAAGCCGTTCCTGTGCAAAGGACAGGGGAGCGGCACCGGGCGCGATGTCCTGATCCGAATTGTTCATGGCTTTACTCCGCGGCTTCACGCACATGGGTTGCGCAGGCCTTCGCCATGGCAGCGCGGAACCGGTGGGCGATCTCATCGACTTCCTTCGCAGTGACGATCAGCGGACAGAGGAAGCGAAGCACCGCGCCATGCCGCCCACCGACTTCGATAATGAGGCCCTGTTCGAGACAAGCGCGCTGCACCGCTCGCGCCATCACGCCATCACCCGGCGGGGGGATCGATCCGTCGCAAGCGCTCGCTTCGCTGACCATCTCCACGCCGATCATCAGGCCCCGGCCACGAACGTCCCCGATTGCGGGAAAGTCTTGCTGAATCTCCTGCAGATGGACACGAAGCCGGGCGCCCATCCGTTCCGCATGAAGATGCAGCGATTCTTCGAGGACATGCTTCACCGTCGCCAGTCCAGCGGCCATCGCCAGCTGGTTGCCGCGAAAGGTGCCGGCATGGGCGCCGGGTGCCCAGCGATCCAGCTCGTCCCGATAAATGACCACGGCCATGGGAAGGCCGCCGCCGATTGCCTTCGAGAGCACCAGCACGTCCGGTTCTATCCCGGCCTGCTCGAATGCAAAGAAGCTCCCGGTGCGGCCCACGCCCGTCTGTATCTCGTCGATCACAAGCGGTATACCGGCATCGCGGGTCAGGCGGCGCACGCCCTGAAGCCAGCGCGTCGGTGCAGGCACTACCCCGCCTTCGCCCTGCACCACTTCCAGCAGCACGGCAGCCGGAGCCGGCACGCCGGATTCAGGATCGGTCAGGACCTGTTCCAACAGGCGAAGATGCGCGTCGATCGCACTCTGCCCACCAAGCCCAAAGGGGCAGCGATAGTCATAGGGAAAGGGCATGATATGCGCGTCGCCCGTCGCGCCACCCAGCGGCTCACGCACGGCGAGATTCCCCATCAGCGGCAACGCTCCGGCCGTCATGCCGTGATAGGCGCCTGAAAAGCCAATGACGACACGCCGTTTCGTGGCGGTTCGCACCAGCTTCAGGGCCGCTTCGATCGCATCCGCACCGGACGGCCCGCAAAACTGGATCCGTCCTCGCCGCATGGCGGGCGGCAGGCTGGCGAACAGCGCGTCCACAAATTCGTCTTTCAGCCTTGTCGATAGGTCCAGCGTGTGGAGCGGAACGCCGGACGCGATCGCATCGTGCAGGGCGGCGATCACGACCGGGTGATTGTGCCCCAGCGCCAGCGTGCCAGCACCGGCCAGACAATCGATATAGAGCTGACCGGCCGTGTCGCGAACATAGACGCCGCCTGCCTCGCTCAACACCAAGGGGATGCGGCGGGGATAGGAACGGGCGCTGGATTCGCGCTGCTCCTGTCGCTGCAATATGGGATCGGCCCGCAAATGGATCGGTGCCTGGCGACGAAAATCGTCCAGCCCGAACGGTCTTAGCGCGATGTTCATCGCTACCTCCCTGTCAAACATGGTCGTTGATGCGCAGATAGGGCGTCAGGCGGCGTCAGACTCCAGCGCACGCCGCAGGCTGAGCGGGCGCATGTCGGTCCAGACCTGTTCCACATGCGCAAGACACTCCTCGCGCACGCCCCGAAACCCTGCATCTCGCCAGCCATCAGGCAAATCACGATGGTCGGGCCAGATCGAATATTGTTCCTCATGGTTCACAACCACGACAAATCGTGCGTGCGGGTCATCCCAACTCATATGGATAGCTCCTGAACATTTGGACTGGACTTTTAAAAGCTAGTGCGACTCAATATCGTTTAAGCGACTGTCGGTCGAAACGCCGATTTACGCGACATTATCGTATGTTACGCCGATCCATCGGCTCGCTGTTGAGCTGAACCTGGCGAGAAAAAAACAGGTCGTCAATAAAAATGATAGTGACTCTCATTATCGAATGAGTCAGTTTGGCCTCACCAAAAGTACGGAGCCTTGGAATGAGCCTCACCATTGGGCGCACCGACCATCATCTTGAGATCGCACCGATTTTCAACGCAGATGCCGCTGCATTGCAAGTCACGCAGCGCTCCGGACAGCCCCTTTCATCGTTGGAATGGCGTGCATTGTGGGCGCGGGCGCACGATCTCGCTGCCTCGCTGCTGCCCAGCGCGGGCGCCCTTCTGTTTCGAGACTGCGCGCCGCCTGATGAAGACTTGTTCCGAACCTTCGCCGCCTCGTTCGGATCCCCGCTAATCGGATATGACTTCGCATCCACTCCGCGAAAATCCGTGGGAGAGGGCGTCTACACTTCAACCGAATATCCGGCGCACCAGACAATTCCGCTGCACAATGAGCAATCCTATACGCTCACCTGGCCGCAGCGGATCTGGTTCCATTGCGTAGTCCCTCCCGAACAGGGGGGCGCGACCCCGATCGCGGACAGCCGTCGCATCCACGAACGACTCGACCCGGCGGTGCGCGAGGAGTTCGCGGCAAAGGGTCTCACCTACACGCGCAACTACGGCAACGGGCTGGACCTGTCGTGGCAGCAAGCCTTCGCCACCGGGGATCGCGACGAGGTAGAGCGATATTGCGCGGCCAACCGCATCAGCTGCGAATGGCTGGGCGAGGAGGAATTGCGCACCCGACAAACCTGCCAAGCCGTGGCGCAGCATCCGGCGACAGGCGACCGGGTCTGGTTCAACCAGGCGCACCTGTTCCATCCGTCCAACCTGCCCGCCAGCGTGCGCGAGACACTGCTCTCCATCGTCGGCAGCGTGGACGCCCTGCCCCGCCATGTCCACTTCGGCGATGGAACGGAAATTCCCGAACCGGCCATGCGTCATGTGCGCGAGGTGCTGGACGAATGCACCCGCTCCTTTCCCTGGCGCGCGGGCGACATATTAATGCTCGACAACATGCTGACCGCGCACGGCCGCGCTCCATTTTCGGGCGATCGACGGATCGTCGTCGCAATGGCGGACCCGATGCGGTCCGCGCTCCTCGATTGCTGAGCAACCACTTTCCCAAAAAGGACATGGACATGAACGATCTGACGCGGGGAAGCGTTCTGCATGACGCACATTCTGCTGGGACGCTGGAACGGGCCAGCATGGCGATCGGGGAGGCGCAACAGACGCTGTGGGCCGCCTATCGGCTGGCGCCGCAGGATCCCAGCTATAATATGGTGCTGGGTGGGCGTCTGGTCGATGGTGTGGACCCGGACATTCTGGCTGAAGCATTCCGCATCGCCATTTCCGAGCGAGAAGCGCTGCACACGGCCTATCGAGAGGATGATGCGGGCACCGTCCACATGGTCCGCGATCCCAGCTTCACGCCAGATATCACGATCACGGACAGGGCGCCATCGGACGATGCAGACCGAATACGCTGGTTCGAGGCGGCCATCGACACGCCGTTTGTGCTGGAAGCGGGGCTTAGCTGCCGTGTACGTATCCTCGTAGAGGACGGCGCAGTCTATTTCGCTACAGTCGTCCACCATATCGCGGGGGATTTCGCGTCAGTCGAACTGTTGTGCGAGCGCGCCTTCTCGCTGGCGGAGAAGTTGCGCGAGGGCGTATCGCCGGTGCCGCACTCGCCCGGCGACTTCTGGCGCTGGCTGGAGCGGCAACGCGATGCGGATCGCACGCTCGACCAGAAGAGGCTGGAGGGATTCTGGCGCACGCATCTGGCCCAAGCGGGCGGTCCGCCCCGGCTGTTCGACGATCCGGTACCCGGTGCGACGATCGGCATGGGGGAGGAAATCGACCTTCCGCTCGGCCCCGAACTCAGCACCCGCATCCATGACTTGGCTAAGAAGGTCGGCGTCAGTCCGCTGTCGCTGCTGACCGCCGGCTACCAGCTGTTCCTCCACCGTTGGAGCGGACAGGACAGGTTCGTCATTGGCACACCTATATCGGGGCGTAATCGCCGGAGCGATGCCGACCTTGTCGGTTACACGATAAACGTCCTGCCCTGGATCGCCGACTTTAGCGGCGATCCCACGGGAACGGAACTGGCGCGAGGAGCCCATCGCAACCTGATGGCGATGCTACGCCATCGGCAGCTGCCAACGGCCCGCGTGCTGGCGCTCGCAAGTGAGGACCGGCTGCAGCTGCGCCATATGACGACGCTTGTGCCGGTGGGCGGACGCGATGCGATCCGGCGCGCCATGCCGCTCGAAATGGAGATGTTCGCCAATCAGCGCGGGGCAGCGCATGAGATCAACCTGCGCTGGGTCGATCATGGCGACCGGCTCGTCGGCCAGTGGCGGCACGACCCCCGATGCTTCTCGCCCCAGACGGCAGCCCGGATGCGCGATGGCCTGTTGCATGCGCTGGCCCAGCTGATCGAAACGCCGGACGCGCCGATCAGTACGCTCTCACCGGATCCCTCGGCCGTTACGCTGATAGCGACGCCATCCGCCGCCGGGGGAAGCCCCGACACCGCGCTCGCCCTGTTCGAGCGGGGCGCTGCCGACTATCCCGATCGCATCGCGGTGCAGGATCGTTCTCAGACCCTGTCCTACAAGGAGCTGAACACACGGGCGATCCGCCTTGCACACCGCCTGGCCGAAGGAAACGGAACGACGGGCGATGTCGTCGCCCTACATCTGCCGCGCGGTGCCGCCATGGCCGTCGCCATGGTGGCGGTATGGAAGGCAGGCCGCGCCTTCCTCTGCCTCGACCCGGCGCAACCGGCGGCGCGCAAGGCGATGCTGATCGCCGATTCGGGAGCCCTGGCGGTTATTGGCGAAGGGGCCACCCCGCCAGAGGGGCTGGAGGGGGCGGCCTGGTTCGCCATGAACGACGGCGCGAACACCAACCCGCAGGCGCGGTTACCACGGGTTCAGACGGACGACGGCGCCTATGTCATCTACACCTCCGGCTCCACCGGCAGGCCCAAGGCAGTGCGCGTCACCCACGGCAATCTTGCCCATTATGTCACTGGCGTGCTTGATGTTCTGCGACCGGCCGAGGAAAGCCGATTTGCGACCTTGGCCTCACCGGCCGCGGACCTCGGCTTCACAAGCTGGTTCGGCGCGTTGCTGGGGCGGGGGACGCTGCATCTGATCGATGACGGGCTGGCGGACGACCCTGCGGCACTGGCCGATCATCTAGGCAAACATCCCGTCGATATATTGAAGATCGTGCCGTCCCATCTGGCCGCCCTGCTGGCGGTGCCCGACCCTGTGCGCCTTCTCCCCCGCCAGTGGCTGGTGCTGGGCGGGGAAGCGCCGGGAGAGACGCTGATCGCGGATGTCGCCCGATTGGCGCCCGACTGCCGCATCCTCAACCATTACGGCCCCACCGAAACAACCGTCGGATGCCTGGCCGGAGAAATTGTCGCGGGAGAAGCAGGTCCGCATCCGCTCGGTCGCCCCTTGCCCGGCAATCATGTGATGGTCGTCGATCGCCACCTGAACCCCGTTCCTGTGGGCGTGGCGGGCGAACTGCTGGTCGGCGGGCGAGGAGTCGCGCAACGCTATATGCGCAATCCAGCCGCCACGGCCGACCGGTTCATCCCCGATCCCGCAGCCACCGACGGTAGCCGTCTATACAGGACGGGCGATCGCGTGCGGATGCTATCGGACGGACGGCTGCTGTTCCTCGGCCGCGCCGACGATCAGGTCAAGATCAGGGGCTATCGCGTCGAACCGGGTGAAACGGAAGCCTGGCTGCGACGCCAATCGGGCGTCAGGGAAGCGATCATACTAGCGCGCCCAGCCGGGCCGGACAGCTCCGGGCCGCTGCGCCTGCTGGGCTTTGTCACGCCAGCGACGGTGGACACCGCGACGCTGCTCTCTGCCATGGCGGCAGACCTGCCGGACGCGATGGTGCCCAGCTATCTGATAGCACTCGACGCGCTGCCGCGCCTGTCCAACGGCAAGGTCGACCGGCGGGCGCTGCCAGACCCTGCGTTGCCCGTCACACAATCTGCCGATACCGCCAATCTGTCTCCATTGGAGGCACGCATCGGGGCGCTGTGGTGCGAGACACTGGGCATCGTCGCCGTAGGGCCGGACGATGATTTCTTCGCAATCGGCGGCGACTCCATCCTCGCGCTCCAGATCATCGCAAAGGCGCGCCCGGCCGGCATCGCGCTAACGCCCCGCCTCTTTTTCGACCAGCGGACGCTGCGCGCGATTGCCGCCGAATTGCCTCAGGAGGCGCAGGCAACGACACGGGATCGAATGGGAAATGCCCCGGAGCTGGCTCCCTTCGCGCTGGCAAAACTGTCCGACGCAGATGTTGCGGCGCTCGGCGCGGCGGGCATCGAGGACGCCTATCCGCTTACCCCGCTTCAGGAAGGCCTGCTGTTTCACAGCCTGCTGCGTCCCGATAGCGGTTCCTATGTCAACCAGCTGGTGCTCGACGCTGACGGCCCGTTCGACGAAGTGCATTTCATATCGGCATGGTGCGATACCATCGCAGCGCACGCCATCATGCGCACCGGTTTCTTGTGGGAAGGGCGGGACGCGGCAATCCAGACGGTACGACCCGTCACGCCTGACGCACTACGCGCAGGCGCCGTCCGCTCGCTCGACTGGCGCGGATATGACGAGACGGAACGGCAAGCGGCTCTCGGCCAGTTGCTGCGTGACGACCGCGCCGCAGCCTTCGACCTCGACACACCGCCGCTCACCCGGCTGATCCTGATCCGCACGGACGAAAGCCGGTGGACACTGGTCTGGACCCGCCATCACCTGGTCGTGGACGGTTGGTGCTCGATCCTGCTGCTGGACGAGATGCTGGAACGATATCGCGCCCTTCTGGAATCCTCCCCGCCCGTGCTGGTCGAGCGTCGTCCGTTCCGCGACCATCTGGCCTGGTTGGCGCGGCAGGACCGCGATGCTTCCCGGGCCTATTGGGAGCAGGCATTGGACGGCCTGGACGATGCCGGACTCGCTATCCCAGCGCCCGTCGCCGACGAAGATGCGACCCTGACCCAGGCAATCGCGCTGGATCGGGAGGAGACGGCGCGGCTGGTAGAGGCGGCGCAACGCCACCGGGTCACGCTCAACACCCTTGCGCAGGCTGCATGGGCGCTGACCCTCGCGACACACACGGGGCGGGGCGACGTCATCTTCGGCGTCACCTCTGCGGGCCGGCCGGCGGATCTCGCCGGAGCAGACGACATGATCGGCCTGTTCATCACCACCCTGCCGCTACGCGTCAGGCTCGCAGGCAAAGCGGGCGCCCCGGCGCCGTGCTTGCGCGATTTCCTGACGGCGATACAGTCCGACAGCGCCGCCATGCGCGACCATGAGCATATGCCTTTGGTCGAGATCGGACGCATCGCCCCGCAAGCTACCCAGTTCGACACGCTGCTGGTATTCCAGAACCTGCCCGGGCTGGAAGGGCGGCAGCGCCGCATCGGCAGCCTGACCCTGCGGCAGCGCGACAATGTGGAACGCACCCATTATGGCCTGACCGTGGAGGTCTTTCCCGGCGATGCGCTGGGTATCTCCATCGATGCGCGGGGATGGGACCGCGCTTCGCTCGAGCGCCTGGCGCAGGGGTTCCGGGCAGCCTTGCTGGCAATGGCGAGCGACGGGGCAGCCACCCTCGATACCCTCACGACGACAGGAGCGGCGGAACGCGCTCTGCTCGACCGCTGGGCCAGCAATGCTGCGCCTTACGCCCTCCAGCCGGATTGGGTGGCACGCGTGGCGGCAAACGTCGCTGCGCATCCTGACCGGATCGCGGTGCGCCACGGCGATGCGGCAATCAGCTATGGCGAGCTGTGGCGCCGGTCGGCTGCGCTCGCACGCGGTCTGCTCGGGGCGGGGGCCCAGCGGGATGAGCCGGTTGCGCTGCTACTGCCGCGGGGGCTCGACCTCTATTGCCTGATAGTGGCCGTGCTGCGCGCGGGATGCGGCTGGATGCCGCTCGACCCCAGCCATCCGCAGGCGCGGTGGGACAGGGCTCTGGCCCGTGCGGGCAATCCGCTGGTGGTCCGCGATGAGGGCATTGCATTCACCGGCGCCGCTACGACTTTTGCAGATCTCATGCCTGTCGGACAGGCCAGCGACGCTGTCATTGACCGGCCCTCGCGTGGCGATCAGCTAGCTTACATCCTCTTCACTTCCGGCTCCACGGGCGAGCCGAAGGGCGCGATGATCACCCGCGACGGGATGCTGAACAACATGCTGGCGAAGGTCGAACCGCTCGGCCTCGGCCCCGACGATGTCATCGCACAGACGGCACCGTCCTGCTTCGACATTTCGGTGTGGCAGACGCTGGCCGGCCCGCTGGTCGGCGCGTGCACCCAGATCATATCCGACCAGACGGTCCGCGATCCCGACCTGCTGATCGAGACGCTCGATCGCAGCGGGGCGACGATCTTCGAACCTGTCCCTTCGCTGATGCGCGCACTTTGCGAAACGGTCGATCCATCGACCAGCGCTGCCGCCCGGCCGCTCTCCCGCATGCGCTGGACGCTGCCGACCGGCGAGGCGCTTTCACCGGGCGATGCACAGCGCTGGTTCGCCGCCTTCCCCGGCGGACGGCTGATGAACGCCTATGGTCCTGCCGAGTGCGCCGACGATGTCGCCTTCCATCCCATCCATCACGCAGGCGAAATTGCACAACCTGTTCCGATCGGCCGTCCCACCTCGGGGGCAGTGCTACGCGTGGTTGATGATGGCCTGCGCCCCGTGCCCGTGGGGGTTACTGGCGAGATTGTGGTCGGTGGCGTCGGAGTGGGCCGGGGATATGCGGGCGATCCGCGAACGACTGCCGCCGCCTTTGTCCCAGACCCGAACGGTCCACCGGGATCGCGGCGCTACCGCACCGGCGATCTGGCCCGCTGGACAGCACAGGGCGTGCTGGAATGGGGCGGCCGGCGCGACTTCCAGATCAAGGTGCGTGGCCATCGGATCGAGGCCGGCGAGATCGAAACCTGGCTTGAGCGGCATGACGCCGTGGCGCGGGCGGTGGTCATGGCCCATCAGGACCGGCTTGCGGTCTGGTGGCAACCCGCCCGCAAGGACGAGGTGAGCGGGCACGATGCGCTCACTGACAAGCTGACCACTTATCTCGCCGCGCTGTTGCCGCCCTATATGGTCCCCGACCTCTGGATCAGTGTGACCGAATGGCCGCTGAACGCCAACGGAAAGCTGGACCGCAGGGCGCTGCCCGCGCCTGCGGCGGCCGAGACGCCGCATGGCGGCGATCCACTCGCGACGCCGACGGAGCGCTATCTCGCTCGCCACTGGGCAGAGCTGTTGGGAACCGGGGTGACCGATCGCTCGGCCGACTTCTTTGCGTCGGGAGGCCATTCGCTCGCCGCCGCCCGGCTCGCGTCACGGCTCCGGCGGGACGGATGGAGCGATCTGCCGTTGTGCGCGATCTTTGACAGGCCGCGCCTCCGCACATTGGCCGCCTTCCTCGACGCGTCGGAAAAGCAGGATGACGGTACGCCGTTGCTGGTTTCGGTTCCGCGCACCGCCGTCATGCCGCTCGCGCCGATCCAGCAGCGGCTATGGCTGGTGGACAGGCTGGGCAACGCGAGCGGTGCCTATGCCATGGCCGCGTCCTTCGAGATCGCGGGACCGATCGATCCGGGCGCGTTGCGCGCCGCCCTCAACTTGGTTCTCTCGCGGCATGAGATATTGCGGACAGCCTATCCCGACGATGACGAAGGCGATCCCGTCGCAGTCATCGCGCCTACATTGGTGCTGGACATGCCGTTGCATGATCTTTCCGGGCTGCGGCAAGCGGAGCGCATGCGACAGGCGGAGGGCATTGCCGCGGACCATGCTGCCCGGCCGTTCGACCTGGCCAGCGGTCCGCTGGTCCGTGCCGAGCTGATCCGGCTGGACGAGCAACTGTGGCACATGCCGATCGCCATGCACCACATCATAGCCGACGGCTGGTCCGTGGGCGTCTTCGCCCGCGACCTCGCGGCCGCCTATCGCGCCGTGCGAGCCGGGCACAGCCCGCAATGGCGTCCGCTCGCCATTCAATATGCCGATTATGCCGCCTGGCAGCAGGCAGCTCTCTCCAGCGAACGACTGGAAGCAGAGCAAATATTCTGGCGCGACCGGCTGCAGGGTGCGCCGACCACGCTGGCTCTGCCGACAGACCGTCCCTACCCTCCAATAGCCTCCACCGCCGGGGATTCGCTCCAGTTCGATGTGCCTGACCATCTGGCGACCGCCCTCGAGCAATGGGCAAGCGCGCGGGGGGCGACATGCTTCATGGCACTGCTGACCTTGTTCCTTACTCTCCTGCATCAGGAAAGCGGGGCAGACGATCTGGTGATCGGCACCGATGTGGCGGGCCGTCCGGCGCCGGAGCTGGAGGAGCTGATCGGCTTCTTCGTCAATGTCGTGCCCATACGATCGCGCGCGGGTGATGGTGACAGCTTCAATGCGCGCCTCGAAAGGGTGCGCCAGGAGGCGCTCGACACCTTCGCGCATGAGCAGCTGCCGTTCGACAGGATCGTGCAGGCGGTGGGAGCCAGGCAGGACCGGTCCCGCAACCCGCTCGTCCAGCATCTGCTGGTGCTTCAGAACATACCCGACGGCGCGCTGCACCTCGACGATTGCACGATCCGGCAACTGCCCGCGGCCGATCGCCATTCGAAGTTCGACATTGCCCTGTTCATCGAACCCGCCCGTCCCGCGAAGGACGGATCGCCTGCCCGGCCGATGAAAGCCGACTGGGTATTCGCCTCCGCGCTGTACGACAGCGCGACCATCCGTCGCCTGCATGAGCGCTGGATCGCCCTGATGGAGAAAGCCGTGACCGATCCTGACCAGACCGCGCTGACCGCACTGGCAGTTGCCCCCACGCCCAGCGCGCCGGCATTCAAGTTCACCACTCTGGACGGGAATGCGACCGATGCATCCGCACCGATCAGCGTCCATCAAAGCGTTCTGGCGCCCGGATGTCCCATGCCTGCCGTCTTGCAACCCGCCGCATCCGGCATGGCGCCGTCCGACTGGGCAAGGGCCAATATCGGGCTGATCGAAGAGCTGTTGCGGGATCGTGGCGCTCTGCTGTTCAGGGGCTTCGACCTGCCGGACGCGCCTGCCTTCCGCGCCTTTGCCGAGGCGATGGAACCGGCGGGGCTCTACGGTGCCTATGGCGACCTGCCACGTAGCAAGGAGGCGGAGGGCCTCTATAATTCAACGCCCTATCCCGAACAGGAGATGATCTTCTTTCACAATGAAAGCTCTCATCTCAGCCAATGGCCGCGCAAACAGTGGTTCTTCGCGCAGGAGGTGGCGACGTCGGGTGGCTGCACGCCGATCGTGGACTGCAGGGCCATGCTGCGCCGCCTGCCGCGGGCGCTGGTGGACGAGTTCGAACGGCGCGGCCTGCTCTATGTCCGCACCTTCACACCCCATCTGGATGTGGGCTGGCGCGATTTTTTCCGCACCAACGACCGCGAAGAGGTCAATGCACGGTGCGCGCACGACGGAATGGAGTGCTACTGGCTGGACGAAGAAACGCCGCAAACCCGCCTCGCCGCCCCGGCCGTGATCCGCCATCCCACCACCGGCGAGCGGGTCTTTTTCAATCAGGTGCAACTGCACCATCCCCATTGCCTGGACCCGGAAATACGGTCCGACCTGCTCGATATCGTCGGCATCGACCGTTTCCCTCGCAACGTCCTGTTCGGCGACGGGGAGGCCATTGCCGACGAGACCATGGCGCTGATCGGGCAAGCCTATGAGGACTGCGCCGTGCGCTTTCCATGGCAACGCGGCGACATGCTGATGCTCGACAATATGCTGACCGCCCATGCCCGCGATCCTTTCGAGGGGAGCCGCCGGGTGTTCGTCGCCATGGCCGGGCTGGTCAGCCGCTCCGACATTGCCCACGCATCGCAGGAGAAAGTCGCATGAAGGCACAACTGTCCCGTGACCTGCCCGATCATGGCACGTCCCCCATCTCCACCCAGCCGATCCTGAGCGCGCAGGAGGAAAGCCTCCACGCGGCCCTTGCCCGTCCCGCAACCCTTCAGGCTGTCTCGCCCGTGCCGGATCTTCTGGCCCGCTGGGCGGCCGATCGCCCCCTTTCGGCGGCACTGGAAGAAGGCGGCAACGTGTGGACCTACCGCGATCTGGACGCGGACACGCGCCTGCTGGCGGACCATCTCGCGGGAGCGGGCATCGGAACCGGCGATCGCATCGCACTGGTCATGCCCCGCTCCGCGCAGCTTGTAATCGCCCTTCTTGCGACATTGAGGGCCGGTGCTGCCTTCGTGCCCGTCGATCCCGACTGGCCGGAGGCGCGCAGGGCGGCGGTGCTGGAGCAGGCCGCGCCCACCCTCGCCTGGGACGACCGCACCGTCACGGACCTCCTGCGGCAGACCGCACCGGCTCCATCGCGCGATCGGCCTTCGCCCGCGATGACCGACGTGGCCTATATATTGTTCACCTCGGGATCGACCGGCATACCCAAAGGCGTGGTGATCGGACACAGGCAACTGGCAAGCTATGTCGCGGCCGCCCATGACGCGCTTGAGCTCGAGCGCTGCGGTCGCTTCGCGCTGACATCCACCGTCGCGGCGGACCTTGGCCATACCAGCCTGTTCGGCGCGCTTGCGGCAGGGGGCACGATCGTGGTCGCCGACGCCGAAGACATGGCCGATGGCGACACTTTCGCCCGCTTCATCGCCGGTCGCGCGATCGACTTCATCAAGATCACGCCGTCGCATCTGGCCGCCCTTGCCGAAACGGCCGCACCCTGCCTGCCCGGCACGGTCGTGCTGGGCGGCGAACCGCTGCCCCGCCGGCTGGTCGAGACGATCAGGGCCATTTCGCCCGGCACGCGCATCTTCAACCATTATGGCCCAACCGAGACGACCGTTGGAGTGATGATCCATAGCGTGCCGGCCGAAGGTCCTTGTCCCGACATGCTGCCCCTCGACCGGCCGCTGCCGGGATGCCGCATCCTGCTGCGCGATGCGGCCTTCGCAATGACGCCCACCGGGGAAATCGGCGAAGTCCTGATTGGCGGCCCGCAGGTCGCTGGTGGCTATCTCGGTCAACCGGAACATCCGGCATTCCTCGAAGATCCAGAAAGGCCCGGCGAGCGGCTCTATCGCACCGGCGACCTTGCCCGCCTCAACGCCGACGGCTCGCTGACGCTGGCCGGACGGCGCGACGATCAGGTGAAGATAAGAGGCTTCCGCATCGAACTGGCGGAAGTTGAGGCCGCGCTGCTCGACGTGCCGGGCATCGCGCAGGCGGCGGCGATAATTCACGGCGAAGATGACGCGCGGCAACTGGTCGCGTGCATCGTTGCGCGCGGCGGTGCCATCATCGATCCCAAGGCAGTGATCAGCAGCCTCAGGGAGCGTCTGTCCGACGCCGCAGTGCCGTCTGGCATCATCCCCCTCCCGGAACTGCCCCGCCTGGCGAACGGGAAGGTCGATCGGCTGGCCCTGCCCACAACCCATGCCGCGCCGCCACCAGACTGCAGCAGCAGCGACCCGCTCGAGGCGCTCATCGTCGAACTGGTTGAGCAGTTGCTCAGCCGGAACGGTATCGGCCGTAGCGACAATATATTCGACCTGGGCGCGCATTCGCTCATCGTCATCAAGCTGGCGGCGCGGCTGCGGAAACGGCTGGAAATTGCCGTCCCCCCGAGCTTGATCTTCGATCATCCAAGCGCCGCCACGCTGGCGGAACGGCTTTATGGCGAGGGTGCCTCCGCCCAAAACCTTGTCACCGCCGCCTGAGCCGCCCTCCCTTTCGCTTGCAGGAACTCCCAATGGCTTCGCAGACAGCCCCCCTCCTCGACATCGCACGTGGCTTTGCATCGCTGCCGCGAGACAAGCAGCGCGCCTTCCTGACGGCGCTGGAACAACGCGGCATCCCCTTCGCGCGCTTGCCGATTCCACCCCGCGACGATGCGGGCGCTGTCCACGCCCTTTCGGGCGCTCAGCGACAGATCTGGCGCGCGACCCGCATCGACCCGGAATCACCCGCCTACATCATGCCGGGCCGATTCCTGCTTGCCGGTCGGCTGAACATAGCTGCGCTGGAGGACGCGCTGGAAACGATCATGGACCGTCACGCTGTGCTGCGCACATGCTATATAGAGGACGATGATGGCGAAGTGCGGGCGCATACCGTCCCGGCCACCCGCCTGATCCAGCCGATAATCGACCTGACCGACCTGTCGCCCGACGCCATCAACGGCGAAACGGAGCGACGCGCCGTCGAATGGAGCGGCCTGCCCTTCGACCTGACGGCCGCGCCGCCGATCCGGGCCTGCCTGCTCCGCATGGGCGAGGATCGGCACATGCTGCTACTGGCCGTGCATCATATAGCGGCGGACGGAGGCTCCATTCCGATCCTGATGGCCGAATTGGAGGAAGGCTATCGCGCCGCCCTGCAAGGTCGCGCGCCGGACCTGCCACCGCTGCCAGTCCAATATACCGACGTGGGGGCGTGGCGGTCAGCCTGGCTCGACGCTGGCGAGGCCGACCGGCAGCTGGACTATTGGCGCACCCGCTTAGCCGATGCGCCGCCGCCTCTGTCGCTGCACACAACGGTTGCCGACGCTGCTGCACCCGGCGATGCGGGTGGCGAGCGGAGTCTCCGTCTGCCTGCCGAACTGGGCGACGCATTACGGGCGCTGGCGGCGGAACGCGGGCAGACGCTGTTCCCGGTCATGCTGGCGTCCTTCTTCCTGCTATGTTCCCGCCTGTGCAACCAGCCGGACATCGTCATCGGTATTCCCGCCGACAATCGGCGAGGCGCGGAAGCGGAGCGGCTGATCGGATGCTTCGTAAACACGCTGGCGATCCGGCATCGGCTGAGTGGCCGCCTCACCTTCGCCGCCCTTGTCGACGACATCGCCGCGACCGTCGCCAGCGCGCTCGACCATCGGGACATCGGCTGGGACCAGGTCGAGGACAGCCTGCGCGTTGGGCGCAACGGTGCACCTTTATTCTCCATGATGTTCGACCATGTGCCCGAACAGCGGCTGGGTGCGATCAATCTGCCCGACCTTGTCATGACGCCCGTCGAGCAACCAATCTCTGCTGCCAAGTTCGACCTTGCGCTGGCCACTGCGGACCATGCCGATGGCACCATCACCGCGCGCATCGCCTATCGCGCGGCCGTCCATGACGCAGCCAGCATCGACCGGCTGCTCGATCGCTGGTGCCTCATCCTGCGGCAGGTCGCGTCGCGGCCGAACGAGTCCCTGGACCGCATCGACATCCGCACCGCCGATGAGGCCGAGGCGCTGCCGGTATGGGGACGCGGCTTCGAATATGGAGAGCCGGCGCCCATGCCCGTGCCCGTGACGCTCGCCCGGCTTGCAGGCGAGAAGCCGGACGCGCCAGCCGTCATCATGGGCGATGCCGTCATGACACGCGGCATGCTGGATCGGCGCGCGAACGCACTAGCACGCCGCTTGCGCAACATGGGCGCAGGCCCCGAAACGCGCGTCGGCGTGTCGATCGAGCGATCGTTCGACCTGATCGTCGCCCTTCTGGCGGTGATGCAAAGCGGCGCCGCATTCGTGCCGCTCGACCCCAAGGATCCGAGCGCCCGGCGCAGCGCGATCGCGCAGAAGGCAGGGTTGGCGATGCTTGTCGCGCGCGAGGGGCTGGACGGCATTCCCCTGCTCTTGCCGGACGCGGGAGCCGATTCCGATGGCGTCGAAGAAACGCCCGGCGATGTCCCCCACCCCTCCAGCCTTGCCTATATCATCCACACCTCCGGTTCGACAGGCGAGCCCAAGGGGGTGATGGTGGAGCACGGACCGCTGGCCGCCCACTGCCGCGCGACCGGCCTCCTGTACAACATGGGGGAGGACAGCCGGGAACTGCACTTCATCTCCTTCACATTCGACGGCGCGCATGAGCGGTGGATGACCGCGCTAACCCACGGCGGCGCCATCATCCTGCGCGACGAGGAGCTGTGGAGCCCGGAGAAAACGCTCGCCACCATCGCGGGACAGGGCGCGACCCATGCGGGCTTCCCGCCCCGCTACCTCCAGCAACTGACCTCTTGGGCGGAAGATCAGGGCATCGAGCCGCCCGCCGTGCAACTCTATTCCTTCGGGGGCGAGGCCATGCCGCGAGCCGGGCTGGAAAGCCTGTTCCGGGTGCTGCGGCCCGGCCATGCGATCAACGGCTATGGCCCCACCGAAACGGTGGTGACGCCAATGGTTTGGAAGGGGGATGGCACACATCTGCCGGACAGCCCGATGGTGCCGATCGGCCGACCGGTGGGCGATCGGCTGGCGCATATCCTCGATGGCGATCTTAACCCCGTGCCGCCCGGCGTCGCGGGCGAGCTGTGGATAGGCGGCGGCGGCCTGGCGCGGGGCTATGCCGGTGCACCGGGGCAGACGGCGGACCGCTTCCTACCGGATCCCTTCGGTGCACCTGGCGCCCGCATGTACCGCACCGGCGACCTTGCCCGTTGGCGCGCGGATGGCGAGGTGGAATTTATCGGCCGCCGCGACCATCAGGTCAAGGTACGCGGCTTTCGCATCGAGCTGGGCGAGGTGGAGGCGCACCTCGCGGCACTCAGCGGCGTCAGGGACGCAGCTGCGGTGACAGACGAGCGCGACGGCACGGTCAGGCTGGTGGGCTATGTCGCCCCTCATGCGGGCCGGACGCTCGACCCCGTACGGCTGGTGGCTGAACTGGAATGCATCCTGCCGCCGCATATGGTTCCGGCACGGCTGATCGTCCTCCACATGCTACCCGTCACGCGCAATGGCAAGATCGACCGGGCGGCGCTGCCTGCACCCGACTGGTCGAGCGGATCGACCGGCGTCGAACCGCGCACGCCGGCCGAAGCCGCGTTGCTGGACATCTGGCGCGCCACGCTGGGCGTCAACGCCATCGGGGTCACCGACAATTTCTTCGAGATCGGCGGGGATTCCATCCTCGCGCTTCAGATCGTCGCACGCGCCCGAACCGCCGGATACCGCATCACGCCCAAGCAGCTTCTGGAGGGCCATACCGTTGAGGCGCTCGCCCGCGTATCGCAGCCGGTGGAAGAACAGCCGCGCAAGGCCGAACGCCTGCCGGACGGGCCGTTGCCCCTGACCCCGATACAAAGCTGGTTCTTCACTCTGCCACTGGCCAACCGTAATCGCTGGAACCAGTCGATCCTGCTAAAGGGCAGGGGGCCGGTCACACTCGCCACGGTGCACGACGCGATGGCGATGATCGGCCAGACCCATGCCGGTTTCCGGCTGCGCTTCTTAACTGCGGCCGACAGCCAATGGCGGCAGGAATATGCCCCGGCGGCTGACATTGTCTGTGACGAATGTGCGGCCGACACACCCGCGGATGTAACCCGGCTGTGCGATGAGGCGCAGGACGGCCTCGACATCGTGCATGGCCCACTGATGCGCGCCCGATTGATCGCGCTGCCCGATGGCAGCCAGCGCCTTTTCCTCGTGGCGCATCATCTGGTCGTCGATGGCGTTTCCTGGCGGATCGTGCTGGATGATCTGCGCGGGATGCTGACGGGCCTGTGCCAGCGCGTCGTGCCGGAACCGGCGACCACGTCATTCGGCCGCTGGGCTAGCCTTCAGGCGCAGGCAACGGACAGGTTCGCCGACCAGAGGACCTTCTGGCGCACCATGTTGGACGCCCCGACGATACCAACGGATCACGGCGGCATCATCGCGATCAGGGGAGATGCCGACACGCGGTCCCTGACGATCGGCGCCGCAACGACCCAGTCTTTGCTGACACAGGCGCCTGCGGCCTATCGCACGCGGATCGACATATTGCTGCTCGCCGCGCTCGGCCGCACGGTGACGCGGATATGGCCTCTGCCCGCGATCACCGTCCATCTGGAAGGACATGGACGCGAGGACAGCCTGTTTCCCGATGTCGATCTCAGCCGAACGACCGGCTGGTTCACCAGCGTCTATCCGGTCCGCGTTGCCGCGCGGCACGACCACTGGGCGGATGCTGTGCGCGACGTGAAGGAAACACTGGCGGCGGTTCCCGACGGCGGCATCGGGTACGGTGTGCTGCGCCACCTGGTGCCGGCTTCCGAGGAGCTTCCGCCGGAGAATGGGCCGCCGTCCCTGTCGTTCAACTATCTCGGCCAGTTCGACAATGTCATTGCCGGTGACTGGCGACCCGCGCCGGAGGACTGTGGTATTGGCATGGAGGGGAATGCCCCGCTCGGCGCTGCGATCTCCATCGATGGGCAGGTCCAGGACGGCAGGCTGGTCCTCCATGCCCGCTATAGCCGACGCCAGTTCGATGCCGCGACCATCGCCCGGCTGATGGAAGACTATGAAACGACGCTGCACTCGCTGGTCGAGCATTGCCTGTCGGTCGCGCCGGGTCAGGCCAATCCGTCCGACTTCCCGCTCGCCGGTTTGAACCAGCAGGGCATCGACGCGCTGCCTCTGCCTGCACCGGACATATTGGACATCCTGCCGCCATCGCCGCTCCAGAAATCGATGCTCTGCCACAGCGCGGCGGAACCATCATCCACCGCCTATCGGGTGCAGGTTTGGGCCAGCATCAGGGGCATGGATCCAGACCGCATGAGCGCCACCTGGACCGCGCTCTGCGCACGGCATGACATATTGCGCGCCTCCATCGGCTGGCGCGATGCGGGCGATCCGCTCCTTGTCATAGCCAGGGGCGTGCGCGATCCGGTCGTGCGACTGGACTATCGTCGTTCGGATGCTGGGGAGGCGTGGATCGCGCTGCGCGACGCGGATTATGCGCGCGGCTTCATGCTCAACGACGGCTCGCCCCTCAGTCGTTTGACGCTGCTGCGCATGGGCGAGGACGAATGGCGCTTCCTCTGGACATGGCATCACGCGTTGCTCGACGGATGGAGCATGTCCCGCGTGCTGGGCGAACTGCTTCGCATCCACGATGGCGAAACCCTGCCGCCAGCGGGCGGCGGCCCGCGTCAGCTAGCCAGATGGCGCAATCAGGAAGATGACGCCCCCCACGAAACCTTCTGGCGCGAACGCTTGGCCAGCCTTTCCCGCCCGTGCCTGCTTCATGGCGCCGAACGCGTGAGCGACAACCCGAGCGCGGATGCGGTCGATCATGTCATCCCCGCCGGACAGGTGCAGGCCCTACGCACTGTTGCCGCCCGGCACAAGGTGACGCTCAACACGCTGGTGCAGGCGGCGCTGGCGCAAGTGATCGCGGACCGGACCGGCAACGACCGAATCGCCTTCGGCGTGACCGGATCGGGGCGCACGGTGGACTTGCCCGGCGTCGAGGACATCATAGACCTGATGGTGGGCACGCTGCCGCTGGTCTGCGATGCCGCTCCAGCGCTTGAAACGGACGCAGGCAAGGGCGAGTGGCTGCGCGGCATCCTTGCCAACAATATCGCCATGCGCCAGCATGAGCACGCCCCCCCTACGGCAGTCCAGAGCTGGACCGACGCCCCGGCAGCCCCGTTCGACACGCTGATGGTGTTCGAAAATTATCCGGTGGACGAGGCGCTGTGGCACGAGGTTCGCGGCGACCTTTCCTTCTCTGATGTCGGCAACCGGGGCGGCACCAGCTATCCGCTCACCGTCATCGTGGTGCCGCGTGACACGCTGAGCGTCCACATTGAATATCGGCGGGCCTTCTTCGGGCGGGAGGAAGCGGAGGCCATTCTTGCGGCGCTGGTCGAAAGGCTGCTGGCGATCGGAGAGGAATAGGTGGAAGGCGGGCGGCGCTACCTTCTGCCCGCCCGCCTTCGCCGGGACGAAACAAGGGCGCATATTGCCACGGCCATCAAACGCGCCACACACTAATCTGAAGCGTGGTGCGTCGAAAGTCGCGAGGGAATTCGTTCGAAGGGAAAGCCGACGCTTTGATGCGCCGCCCGTTTCCGCGTTTGGAAGCTCCGATGGACCCGAAGGATCGAATTCCTCGTCCCCATCGCTCTCCTGTTTCCATATGAGGCGGAATAGCCTGCACTTTCGAAGTCGCTCAAAAACGGCGCCTTTCCTCAGAAATGCTGTTGAGGATCATTTGCAAATCAGCGAAGACTTTGATCATGAAGATTCGCCTAATGGCCATGGCCGCATCCGTGTTCCTTGGAACCGCCTCTCCCGCATCGGCGCGCTGGATGGAAGCACGGTCCGCCAATTTCATCTTATACAGCGAAGGCAGCGAGAAGGCGCTCCGAGAATCGATCATTCTGCTGGAAGATTATGATCGCCTCCTCCGTACGTTGACGGGAACCGATGCGCCCCCTTCACGCAGTCCGCTTAAGGTCTACCTCGTCGATAGCCCGGCCAAGATGCAGCAGGTGGCGGATGTTCCTCCAAGCGCTGCGGGTTTCTATATGGCCAGGGTCGGTGGCACGGCTGCGGTGGCGATCCGCGCGAAAGACGCCATGCTGAGCGGACAGCAAATATTACTCCACGAATATACCCATCATTTCATGAACCGCTATTATCCGGCCTGGTACCCCCGCTGGTATAGCGAGGGCTTCGCCGAGTATCTGATGACCGCGCGGATCCGCGACGACCGGATCGAGATCGGACGCTATAATCCCGGCCGCGCCCTCACCCTTTTGAAAGGCACATGGCTGCCCGTCGGACGCATCTTCTCACCAAAGGGCGCGCCGATGTCCAAGGATGAAATGGGTCAATTCTACGCGGAAAGCTGGCTCATCGTACATTATCTCTTCGCGAAAGAAGAGCGCAGGGAGGCGTTGAGCCGTTATCTCAGCGCCTTGCATCGCGGCACTGCGGAAGATGAAGCTTTTCGATCCGCATTCGGCATGGACCATTCAGCTTTCGACGAACAGTTGCGCCATTATATGACTGGCTCCATCGCCTATGGCGTCATGACCCGTCCGGCTATCGATGCACCGCCTATTACCATGACCGTCCTGCCGGAGACCGCAGATACATTAATCCTTCCCTATGCCGCCATGATGCTGGGCATCCCCCGTCCGGAGCGCGAGCAAGAAATATTGACTATCGCCCGCCAGACGGCAGCTCGATTTCCCAACGATCCTTATGCATTGCGTGTTCTGGGGCGGGCGGAAATCAATTCTGGGGACCGGGCCAAGGGCGTGGCCATTATCGAAAAGCTTCTCGATGCGTCCCCGCGCGATGCGGAATTGCTATATCTGCGGGGGACGGCTGATTTCTATACGGGACGCAAGGATCCGGCCGTCCGCGCGGAGCGCTATGCCGCCGCAAGACCTTGGTTCGCCCGTGCGGTCGAAATCGATCCGTTCTATTACACGGCACTGTATCGACTGGCGCAAACCACGCCGGCCGGAAGCATGGACGATCGGACTATCACTCAACTCAAGATGGCCCATGAACTGGCTCCCCTGGTAGGCGACATCGGCGTCGATGCAGCGAGGAGTCTGATGGCGCGCCAACGGTATGCGGAGGCGTTTGAGGTGATCCAGCCGATAGCCACCAATCCACATGGTGGCCACGGCGTGGAAGCGGCAGATCTCTATGCAAAGACGCGTGCAGCCCTCAAGGATGTGCCATAATGCTATCTGACAATGGCAGCTGAGGAAGGATTGTGGGACGGAGCACTTGCAGGAGAGGCGCCGGAGTCCGTTTTGTTTCCTGCGCCAAAGATCAAGCGCGAGCCTGCGCGATTATATAGTCAGGCTTCCATCGCGAAGGAATGCTGACGAGGTTGCCGTGATGCTGGCGGTAACTAACTTGTCCCTGGTGTGAAGCGGCCTAAGCTGCCGTTGGAATCAGGTACTACTAGCGAACGCCCCCTATCGCCAAAACGGCGCGAGGGCGCACATCGCTACAGCCACCAATGCGGCAAAGCTGAACTCGCCCATCCATTGCAGGATGGCAAGCGCCCCGTCCGGCAGCGCCACGTCAAAGGACAGAAGGAGCATTGCCCAGCCCAAGCCCCGCAAACCGTGCGACTGCGTCGGCGACAACGAGTGGCGCAGCACATCGCGCTGGTGCCGCGTCATGGACAGGCACAGGCATAGCATGCCGACAAGCGCGAACAGGGCGGTCATACCGTCGCCACACTCCGCCACGCCTTCATTGGGGTCGTCACGCCCAGCGCCAGAAGTCCGGTCGCAAGGAGGGCCAGATCGACCGACGCACGCACCATGTCGCCGCTGCCGATCCACACGAACAGCCCACTGCCCGGCACGACCATTTGCGAAATGGGCGCAGCGAGGCACAGCAGCCCAAGGCATCGTCCCTGCCATATCCACGCCTGCCGGGGAGCCATCCACAAGGCATTTACGAGCGCCGCGAACCACGCCAGGAAAAAGGCAGACGCCTCCCACCCCATGCGTCCCGGCAGGCCGATGGGCAACAGCCGGTTGGTCAGCAGCAGGGACGCAATGGCGATCGGCAGGCCAGCGATCACAGCAACATTGGTGCGCTCCGCCGCCGTCGGTCGGGCCGAGGCGAGGTGCTTCGACCGCCGCTTTATCACCCACAGGATCAGTCCCGTCGCCATCATCGCCGTGCCGAGCAGACCAGACAGGAAGAACAGGAAGCGCAGGCCCGCGCCGGAGAAGCGAGCCAGATGCAGTCCATAAAGCCAGCCCTGCGTCGTCACCGCCGGCCCGCCGCCATCATGGCGTGCGATCAACCGGCCATCGGCGCTGAAGCGCAGCCATGGCAGATCATAGGATATGCTGTCGGAATCCCGCCGCTCTACCGTGATCGTGGCGTGGCCGGAGGCCGGATCGTCCACCAGGATGCGGCCCGCGCCCTCTCCACGCCAGAGGCCTTCGGCTCGGGTGACGATATGGTCGATCGTCTCGCCCGAAAGCGCCGGACGATCCGTTGGTGGAGCTTGCGGCGTGGCGGCCGCTATTCCCCGCCCCGCCAGATCGCGGGCATAAGCGGCCATGTCGCCATGATAGGCGCGCTGGATCGCCCAGGGCATGAACATGCTCGTCAGCGTCACCAGACCGGTGAAGCTGATCATCAGGTAGAAGGGCAGCGCCACCACACCCGCGACATTGTGCGCGTCCAGCCAGCTGCGCTGTCCCTTACGTGGACGAAAAGTGAAGAAATCCGCGAAGATGCGCCGGTGTGTGATGACGCCGCTGATGATCGCCACCAGCATGGCAACCGCGGCAAAACTTATCAGCCAGCGTCCGATCCGTCCGGGCGCATTCAGGTCGAAGTGAAAATAGAAGAGGAAATCGCCGCCCATCGTCTCCCGCGTGCGCAGACCTTCTCCGGTACGCGGGTCGAGTTGCTCGGACCTGAAACCGCCCTCCGTTGCCTTCCAGAGAATCTCTGTCACGGGGTTGCGCGCATTGGGCAGGTCGATGCGCCACAGCCGGGCATCGGCGCCGACCTGACGCAGGCGTTCGACAGCATGGAGAGCTGCTTGTGGATCAACCGCCGCACCGCTCAATTCCGGGCGCATCCATTGGCTGATTTCCTGCCGATAATAGGTCAGCGATCCGGTGAGAAACACCGCATAGAGAAGCCAGCCGGGGAACAGCCCCGCCCAACTGTGCGCAAGCGCCATGGTCTGGCGAAAACCGTCCTTCACCCTCTGCTTCCCAGCCATCCGGCCAGCACGAAGGCCGCGCAGGGCAGCAGCACGATCGCCCAGGCGGTCGCCCCCCGGCGCGGCACGAACACGGCAAGAGCCACCAGCACTAACAGCAGATAGGCCAGCAGATGCGCCGTCACCGCCGCCTCGACGGCCGACCCCGGCAGTAGGGCCGCCAGCCCGGACGCGGCCAGCGCGGCCACGGCATAGCCGCCGCCCAGCCCGGCGGCGATGCGGTTTAGCACCGCCCTCCGGCGGGGGGGCCGCTGCTTCACCAGCGCCATGCCAGGTCGATGGTGCCGTTGCGCGCCTGCCCATAATAGCAACGGTCGATGCCGGCGCAGGACGACACATAGGTCTTGTCGAAGAGATTGTTCACCTTTGCCGATAGCTCCAGCCCGTTGAGCGACGGCACCCATTTGCCCAGATCGGTGCGCAGCGAGGCATCGAACAGGGTGAAGGCGGGCACGCGCGAAAGGTTCGCCGCATCGCCATAGGTGAAGCTGGAATGGCGGGCACCGGCGCCGATGATCACGCCTGCCGGGCTGGCATAGTTGAGCCAGAGCGACGCATTGTGGCGCGGCACGGCCATGAGGCGCAGGCCCTGTTGCCGCCGTGCTTCCACCGCGAGCGTCACCGGATTGATGCCCGACACTATATCGCTGCTGCTGGTGACACGGGAATCGAGCAGTGTGTAGGCGGCCACCGCGCTGAACCCGGTCGTCAGGTCGACATTGGCTTCCAGTTCTAGGCCGCGCATCCGCACCTCGCCCGTCTGCTTTCCGAATCCGATATTATCCGGATCGGGCGTCACATAGTTCCGGCGGCGCAGGTCGAACAGCGACGCGGTAATCATGCTTTTGCCATCGCCCGGCTGGTATTTCACGCCCAACTCATACTGGCGTCCCCGTTCGGGATCGAAAGTGTCGCCTCGCGCGTCGGTGCCATATTGCGGAACGAAGCTTTCGGAGAAGCTGGCATAGGGCGCCAGCCCATTCTCGAACTTGTAGAGCAGCCCGACCCGCGTCGTCAGCGCCTTGCTATCGGTCTTGAGCGTGCGATCGGTCGGATAGTCATAGGTCTTGGACGAGGCCCAGTCCTGCCGCACGCCCACCAGCAGGCGCCAACCGCCCAGTGAAATCTGGTCCTGCGCATAGAGACCGGTCTGTTCCGGATTATAGTCCTGCTTTCGGAAGAAATTGCGGGGCCCGATCGTCTGGAAATAGACGGGCGCGAAGACGTCGAGCGTGGGGCCGTTCAGGATCACCTCGCGATCGGTCCCGTTCTTCATCCTCTGCCAGTCCAGACCGACCAGCAGTTTGTGCGACACCGCTCCGGTCGCAAAGGTGAAGGCGGCATGATTGTCGATCGTCAGGTCGTCGGCATATTCCTTCAGGCCGAAAACCTGCCGTGACGCCGTGCGCCGATCCGCCAGCAGCCGGTTGATGTAGATGTTCCGGTTATCCAGCTTGGTGTGGGTATAGCGTAGATTCTGGCGGAAGGTCAGCAGATCGCTGAAACGATGCTCGAACTGATAGCCCGCCGAGGCCGTCTCCCGATCCCAGCGCTGATAATTGGGATCGCCGGTGAAAAGCTCGCGCGAGATGGTGCCGTTGGGATTGTCGATGACCGTGCCGATGGTAGGCAACCAATTCAGCGTGGACCCGTCAAAATCATCCTCCTGATAGTGGGTCAGGACCGTCAGGCTGGTGTCTTCCCCGATCTTCCAGGTGAGGGACGGCGCGATCAGTGCGCGGTTGCGGTGGGAGAAGGGATAGATGTCCTCCGTCTCGAACCATGTGCCGGCGATCCGCGCCGTCACGTCGCCCGATGCGCTGAGCGGTCCCGTCACATCGATACCCACTTGCTTGCGATCGAAAGAACCAATGCGAAGCAGCAGCTCGCCGCCGAACTCGTCCTTTGGCCGCTTGCTCACCATGTTGACCAGGCCGCCGGGCACCGACTGGCCGAACAGCACGGACGCAGGGCCTTTGACGATTTCGATCCGGTCGTAGAGATAAGGATCGAAGCCGCCGCTGACATACCCCGTGCCACCCAGCCGCAGTCCGTCGATATAGGTGTTAGGCGCGGCGCCGGTGGTGCCGTCATTGCCAAAACCACGGATGGACAAGGCATCACCGCCATAAGTCACGCCCTTGGTGTTGGCGAAGACGCCTGCCGTGTAGGTCAGCGCGTCGCCCAGCGACAAAACACTGCGAGCCCGCAGGTCCTCCAGGTCGACGACGGAGATGGACTGCGGCGTCTCCACAAGCGGCGTGTTGCTCTTGGTCGCGCTGATCGAGGTATCGACGAGGCGGATGCCCGTGACGACAATGGACTCGCTGCTGTCCGCGCTGTTCGCACGTTCCGCCACGGCATCAGCAGATGAGCCGCCCTCCGCAGCCAAGGCTGCTGATCCGGCCATCAGACCTGCCCAAGCGCACGAAGCCATAAAGCCCGCGACGAATTTACGTGAAGTCATTTGCACCCCCTGAGCACAAGCTGGATTGCATTAATGCAATCGATTCGCATTAGCCCATAGTCAAGTGTTTCGCCATTGGCTAGTCAATGCGCAGAAAAATAAGGAATCTCCGCCAGCGAAGCTTTTGGCCAATCATCGATGACACGCCGTCGCCGATGACGGGCGGTTGTCCGGTTGCCTTCTGTGCCCCAGAAACGCATCCGGCGGCACCGGCGGATATCTGATGCTCCGCCTTCATATGACCGATGCTTGGTTCGGCCCGCGATTGAACAAGTCAGTGGCGGCCGGAGACCCGCATGACCCCGACCAAGCTGCTCATCGGCCAGATTCTTGCCGTGCTCGCGATCATGATGCTGGGCATCTGGACGGCCACCCAATATGCGGCGGCGAAGCTTGCTTACCAGCCTGAGCTCGGCTCCCCCTGGTTCATCCTGCTTGGTACACCGGTCTGTCATCCCTGGTCGATCTTCCGATGGTGGTTCTCGTTCGATGCCTATGCGCCGGTCATCTTCGACGAAGCGGGCGGGATCGCGGCTACAGGCGGCCTCATGGGCTGCGCGGCCGCAATTTTCGGATCGGTCTGGCGCGCTCGCCAGCCGGGTAACGTCACCACCTATGGCTCGGCGCGCTGGGCAACGCACAAGGATATCAGGGATGCCGGCCTTCTCGTCGATGACGGCGTCGCCATCGGCCGCGTCGGACGCCACGACCTCCGCCACGATGGTCCCGAGCACGTCATGGCTTTTGCACCAACCCGGTCGGGCAAGGGCGTCGGCCTCGTCGTGCCGACGCTGCTCTCCTGGACAGGCTCCACGGTCGTCCATGACATCAAGGGCGAGAACTGGCAGCTGACCGCCGGCTGGCGCTCGCGCTTCTCGCACTGCCTGCTGTTCAATCCGACTGATGTCCGCTCGGCGCGCTACAATCCGTTGCTGGAGGTGCGGCGCGGCATAAACGAAGTCCGCGACGTCCAGAACATCGCAGACATCCTTGTCGATCCGGAAGGTGCCCTGGAGCGCCGCAATCACTGGGAGAAGACCAGCCATGCCCTGCTGATCGGCGCGATCCTCCATGTCCTCTATGCGGAAGAGGAGAAGACTCTCGCCCGGGTCGCCACATTCCTCTCCGATCCGCAGCGCAGCTTCGCAGCGACCCTCCGCCGGATGATGGCCACCAACCATGTCGGCACGGCGGATGCCCCGCTTGTTCATCCGGTCGTTGCCTCGGCGGCACGCGAGCTGCTCAACAAGAGCGAAAACGAGCGTTCCGGCGTGCTGTCGACGGCCATGTCGTTCCTCGGCCTTTATCGCGACCCTACCGTTGCGGCAGTGACCGCGGCATCCGACTGGCGGATCGCCGACCTCGTCGAGGCGCGGCATCCGGTGTCCCTCTACCTGGTGGTACCGCCGTCCGACATCAGCCGCACCAAGCCGCTCGTTCGCCTGATCCTCAACCAGATCGGCCGTCGCCTGACCGAAGAGCTTCACGCCCCGGGCGGCGGGGGAGAGACTGGCAACCGCCGTCATCGCCTGCTGATGATGCTCGATGAGTTTCCGGCGCTCGGGCGGCTCGACTTCTTCGAGACAAGCCGTGGACTTGTAACGGCTTTGTGCCGGCCACTTGAGAGTTTAGGCTCGTTCAAGGA
>CBFHAG010000021.1:0-44717 GCA_965653535.1 uncultured Sphingobium sp. | reverse complement strand
GTGGACGATGAATTTTCCGGCACGGTCGTCGACAAGATGAACATCCGCAAGGCCGAGATGACCGACATGCGTCCGTCCGGCGGCGGCAAGACCCGTATCACCTTCTCGGCGCCGTCGCGCGGCCTGATCGGCTATCATGGCGAATTCCTGTCCGACACGCGCGGCACCGGCATCATGAACCGCCTGTTCGAGAAATACGGCCCCCACAAGGGCAAGATCGAGGGCCGCAAGAATGGCGTGCTGATCTCCAACGGTTCGGGCGAGGCCAATGCCTATGCTCTGGGCCCGTTGGAAGAGCGCGGCATCCTGATGGTCGGCGTGGGCGAAGCGCTCTACGAAGGCATGATCATCGGCGAAAATGCCAAGCCCGAAGACCTTGAAGTCAACCCGATGAAGTCGAAGGCGCTGACCAACTTCCGCGCCAGCGGCAAGGACGACGCCGTTCGCCTCAGCCCGCCGCGCAAGCTGACGCTGGAACAGGCGATCGCCTATATCGACGACGATGAAATGGTCGAAGTCACGCCCAAGAATATTCGCCTGCGCAAGCGTTACCTCGATCCGAACGAGCGTAAGCGCATGTCGCGCGCCAAGGCGGCCTGATTTCAGACCGACAAAGAGGAGCCTGATCCACCCGGATCGGGCTCTTTTTTGTGCAGGCTACGGATCATTTTGCCTGCGCAATGATGCCACTACACCCCAGGCGTAAATTGGGTTATGGTTAAGGCATGGGGGCGAAACGCATATTCACGCTGACAGCTATGCTGTCGGCGATCATTGGTCTGGCTCCGGCTTTTGCCGGAGTGCCAAGACCCGGATCACTCGAAACCTACAAGGACTGGACCATCGGCTGCGACAATCGCGGGCGATGCGAAGCTATGTCTTTGATGCCCGAAGGCGGCAGCTGGCCCGATGATCCGGTCACGGTGGGCATCGTGCGGGAGCCGGGCGGATCGAGCGAGCCGGAAATCTGGATCAGCCGGGACGGCAAGGGCCGGGAACAGCTTGGACTGGTCATCGACGACCGGAAGGTCGCCACCGCAATCAGCGAAGAAGGTGAGGCGAAGCTGCAAGGCGCTCAAGCGGCGACGCTGGCCATGGCTATCGCCCGGGGCAGCCGGATGGACGTGCGAGTTGGCGCGAAGCTGGTTGGGCAACCGTCACTGGCGGGCGCGGCGGCGGCGCTGCGCTATATGGATGCGCGCCAGGGTACGGCTGGGACCCGTGCCGCTCTGGTGGCAATGGGACCGCTGGCTCGCAGCGTTGTGCGGTCAGCGCCTCCGCCGATCGTTATCCGTCGAGCAGACATCCCCCCAGGCCCAGCCCCGCAGCCACTGTGGCGTGAGGAACGGTCCGCCTTGGGCCGACTAACCGGCTGCACTGATGAGATGCGCGATGCTTCGCCGCCGGAACTTCATCGCCTGTCCAAGACCGAGTCTCTGGTCCTGACGCCATGCGGGGCAGGCGCCTATAATTTCACTTCGGTGCCCGTGATCGCCAGCGGCATCGCCGGTCGGCGGACCTTCCGCTTCGCAAGCTTCGACTATCCACCGGGATGGAGCGAAGCCGCCACCCATCCGATGCTGGTCAACGCGGCATGGCTGGCGGACACTACGACCCTGGAAAGCTATGCAAAGGGGCGTGGATTGGGCGACTGCGGCGGCAGCGAATCCTATATATGGGACGGAACGCAATTCCGCCTGGCACAAGCAAGCGCGATGGGGGAATGCCGTGGCGCGCGGCAATGGATCAAAGTCTTCACCGCCGATGTGGTGAAGTAACGGTTCATTCGGGCAGTTTGGGCTAGGATCGCGGAGAATAGGGCGTCCGCACCGTTTGCCCATTCCACTTCAGTCGGCAGCCGCGTGTCCGCCTAGAGCAACGAGCAGTCAGCGGGACGCGCCGGGCACCCATTTGACATCGGCCGCGCCGTTGCCGTTCAATCGGCGGGCCAGCACGAACAGCAGGTCGGACAGCCGATTGAGATAGGCCAGCGCCTGCGGATTAAGGGCAGTTTCTGTCGCTGCTGCGGTGGCGCTGCGTTCGGCGCGGCGCGTGATGGCGCGGGCAAGGTGAACCGCCGCCGCCGCGGGCGATCCACCGGGCAGGATGAAGCTGTCGAGCGGCGCAAGCTGCGCATTCATGGTGTCTATCTGGTCTTCCAGCCGCTTGACCTGCGAAGCGACGATGCGGAGCGCCCAGGGCTCATCATCGCCGTCCGGGATGGGGGTGGCGAGGTCCGCGCCCAGGTCGAAAAGATCATTCTGGATGGTGGTCAGCCACCCGCCTTCGGACGCATCGCCAATCGCCAGCACGGCAAGGCCGATCGCGCTGTTCGCCTCATCCACATCGCCCACGGCCTGCATGCGCGGCGCATGTTTGGGCAGGCGTGATCCGTCGACAAGGCCCGTCGTGCCCGCATCGCCCGTGCGAGTGTAAATCTTGTTGAGCTTCACCATGCCGCGCGCGCCTTAACAGGGTTCAGGGTCAACCATTGCCCTTTATGAGGAGCAGGATGGCGACGATGATAACGGCGGCCGCCTGGAACAGGATGCGGTTCATCATCATCTTGTTCTGCTTCAGGCTGGAACGGCTGGGTCCGCCTTCCGGCGAGTTCAGTTCTTCCTTGGTGGCCTGAAGGAAGGCGATGATCCCCCGGACCAGCGCGAAAAGGGTCGCGCCCATGGCGAGGATGAGGGCGATGACGAGGATTGTATTCATCCGCTGAAACTAGGCGCTGGCCAGCGAAATGCCAACCGGAAAGCGCGCCGCCTGCAAATCCTGCGCAAGCTGGCGGGGGTCCACGCCCTGTGTGCGCAGGTCCGCCAGCGCGATCGACCCGTCCCGCTTCGCCAGCCTTTTCCCCTCCGCTCCCACGAGCAACGGATGGTGGCAGTAGATGGGGGATGGAAGGCCGAGCAGAGCCTGGATCAGACGATGGACGTCGGTCGCGGCGTGCAGGTCTTCGCCCCGCAGGACGTGGGTGATCCCCATGGCCGCATCATCCAGCGTGCAGGACAGGTGGTAGGAGGCGGGTGCATCCTTGCGGGCTAGAACGACGTCGCCCGCCGCCAGCGGATCAGCGTCCATCCTGCTGATTAGAGCGGTGGCGGCTGGAGGGAAGGAGAGGGCATTCCACTGTAATCCACCTGCTTTATCCACAGCGGCTGCCATGTCGATGCGCCAGGCATGTGCTTGTCCGGCGGCGGTCCGGCGGGCGCGTTCGGTTGTGGGGATGGCGCGACAGGTTCCGGGATAGATCGGCCCTGCTGGTCCGTGCGGCGCGCTTGTGCTGGCGGCGATGTCCGCACGGGTGCAAAAGCATGGATAGAGCAGATCCATGCCGCGCAACCGATCCAGCGCTGTTTCATAAAGGTCGAGCCGAGTGGATTGAAAGACGATCTCTCCGTCCCATTCGACCCCCAGCCATTGCAGGTCGCGGATGATGCCATCGACATGTTCGGGGCGGCTGCGGGTTCCATCAATGTCTTCGATCCGAAGGCGGAACGAGCCGCCATTTTCGCGCGCCATCGCCATTGCCAGCAGCGCCGACCAGCCGTGCCCGACATGCAGCCGACCGGTCGGGCTGGGCGCAAAGCGCGTTACCATATGCTGTGGCGTTAACGGTGGTATCACACTTGGCCTTGACGGATCGGGGTCGTTAATGCTGTCATGCTCCCGTCACGTTTCTGGTTAATCAGGGCGTCGGCAAGGGGATAGAGGGTTCTTATGTACCATCCCGACCTGATACGGCACCCGGAAAACTGCCCGGCGCTGGTTTTGAACGCGGATTATACGCCTCTAAGCTATTATCCGCTGAGCCTGTGGCCCTGGCAAACTGCGATCAAGGCGGTCTTTCTGGAACGGGTGGACATCGTTTCCAGCTATGAGCGGGAAGTCCATAGTCCCAGCCTGCAGATGAAAATCCCGTCCGTCATCGCGCTCAAACAATATGTGCGCCCGTCGGAGCATCCTGCCTTCACTCGTTTCAACCTGTTCCTGCGAGACCGGTTCGCCTGTCAATATTGTGGTTCGGGCCATGACCTGACGTTCGACCATGTCATCCCGCGCCGGGCGGGTGGCCGCACGACCTGGGAAAATGTCGCGACCGCCTGCTCCCCATGCAATTTGAGGAAGGGCGGGCGCACGCCGAGGGAAGCGGCGATGCGGCTGCATGTCACGCCGATCCGTCCGACCAATTGGCAGTTGCAGGAACATGGCCGCGCCTTCCCGCCCAACTATCTTCATGAAAGCTGGCATGACTGGCTTTATTGGGACGTGGAACTGCTCGCCTGATTGGCACCCTGTCCGCGAAGCAACTTGTTGCCACTCCAAACATCTTTTTCTCAATATTGTCGTTACGATGGCAGAACGCCCCGACTTGCCTTTTGGCTGCATTCGCGGCGCGTGCACTAAACTCGATCAATATCGCGCGCAGGATCGTACAAATGTTTGCAAGGCTTGTGGCAAGGGCGCGATCCATCGCCTCGCGAGCGTGTCGCGCCTTGCGCGCGACGCAATTAACGTTAAGAACCCAGGCGATGGATCGTATTCATATTCGCGGCTGCAACCCGCTCAACGGCCGCCTTCCCATCTCCGGCGCAAAGAACGCTGCGCTGACCCTGCTGCCTTGCGCCTTGCTGACGGACGAGCCGGTAACGCTGCGCAACCTGCCCCGTCTCGCCGACGTGGACAGCTTTGGCCATCTGCTGAACCAGTTGGGCGTGTCGACGATGATCGAAGGCGCGCGGCCAGAGGATTTCGGGCGCGTCATGACGCTGCGCGCGGGCCGGGTGACTTCGACGGAAGCGCCCTATGACATCGTGCGCAAGATGCGCGCGTCGATCCTGGTGCTGGGGCCGCTGCTGGCCCGCGCTGGCGAAGCGCGCGTGTCGCTGCCGGGTGGCTGCGCCATCGGCAACCGGCCGATCGACCTCCACTTGAAGGCGCTGGAAGCCTTTGGCGCGGTGATTGAGATCAGCGCCGGCTATGTCCGCGCGAGCGCGCCGGATGGCGGGCTGCCGGGCGGAATGTTCACTTTCCCGGTCGTGTCGGTCGGCGCGACGGAGAATGCGCTGATGGCGGCGGTGCTGGCGAAGGGCACCTGCATACTGGAAAATGCGGCGCGTGAACCGGAAATCGTCGATCTGTGCAGGCTGCTCGTCGCGATGGGCGCGGATATTGAAGGGATCGGCAGCGACAAGCTGACCATATATGGGCGCGACCGGCTGCACGGTGCCACCTACAGCGTCATGCCCGATCGTATTGAAGCGGGCAGCTATGCCTGCGCGGCGGCGATCACCGGCGGATCGCTGGAACTGGCGGGTGCGAATGCCGACGACATGCACGCGATTCTGGCCGCGCTTCGCGACGCGGGTGTCGATGTGCAGGAAACGAAGGGTGGCATCATTGTGTCGTCCGACGGCAAGCTGAAGCCCCTGACTTTGTCCACCGCGCCCTTTCCGGCTTTCCCGACGGACATGCAGGCGCAGTTCATGGCAATGCTGACCAAGGCCGATGGCGCGTCCGTGCTGACGGAAACCATCTTCGAAAACCGCTACATGCACGTTCCAGAACTGACCCGCATGGGTGCCGACATTGGCGTCAACGGCCGTACCGCTGTGGTTCGGGGCGTCGATCGGCTGGTCGGTGCGCCGGTGATGGCGACCGATTTGCGCGCGTCTATGAGTTTGATCCTGGCCGGTCTGGCGGCGGAAGGGGAAACCCAGGTAAACCGCGTCTATCACCTTGACCGTGGCTATGAGCGGCTGGAGGAAAAGCTGTCGGCGGTGGGCGCGGACATCGAACGGGTCAGCGATGGCTGACGGCCGTGGGCTGGAGACGGATCGCGCCGCGCTGCTGTCGCGCTACGATCTGGACGCTGGTGGCTTTATTGCGCTGGATGAAATTGCGGATTTCGCCGCGGCCCTCTGCGGTTCGTCGATCGCCCTCGTCAGCATCGTGGAAGATGAGCGGCAACGTTTCCTGTCACGCACCGGCCTGGACGCCGAAGAAACATCGCGCGACCTATCCTTTTGCGCTCATGCGATGCTGGATGACGCAATCTTCGTAGTGTCCGACGCTACTCAGGACCCGCGCTTTCGGCATAATGCGCTGGTCACGGGGCCGCCCTTCATCCGTTTTTATGCTGGCGCACCGTTGGTGGGCAGCGAAGGCGTGCCGTTGGGTGCCTTGTGTGTCATCGATGATCGGCCACGTCAGGACCTGACCCCGCTTCAGCGTCAGGGACTGGCGCTGTTGGCGCGCCATGTGATGGTTGAACTGGAAGGGCGCAGGCGCGATCAGGATGTCATTGCCCGCCAGGTCAAGGACGCTGAAGTCGTGGCGCAAAGCGACCGGCTGTTTCGAACCTTGGCCGATACGATGCCGCAGATGGTTTGGTCCACGCTGGCGGACGGCTATCATGACTATTATAACGCCCGCTGGTACGAATATACCGGAGTGCCGGATGGATCGACTGACGGTGACCGCTGGAATGACATGTTTCATGTTGATGACCGTGAACGGGCCTGGGCATGCTGGCGCCACTCGCTTGAAACAGGCGAGCCCTATGATATCGAATATCGGTTGAGGCACCACAGCGGCGAATATCGCTGGACGCTGGGACGCGCCCTGCCGATCCGGGATGCGGAAGGCCGGATCACGCGATGGATCGGCACTTGTACCGAAATCCACGAACAAAGGTTGATGCTGGAAGAGCGGGAGATCATCGCGCATGAACTGTCCCACCGCATCAAGAATATCTTTTCGGTGATTTCCGGGCTGATCGGCCTGTCGGCGCGCACTCATCCGGAAATCCGTGAGGTTGCCGATGACCTGCGCGACCGGATCATGGCGCTAGGTCGCGCCCATGACTTTGTGCGCCCGCATGGCAATGAAGGCGGAGCCAACGCACTGCAAAATGGACTGCGCGGTATATTGGAGCAGATTTTCGCGCCTTATCAGAATCCGAACGGCAGCCGCATCGTCTTTTCGGGCGAAGACCCTGCAATTGACGACCGATCGGCGACCCCACTCGCGCTGCTTTTCCATGAGCTTGCCACCAATGCCGCGAAATATGGCGCGTTGTCGGTGCCGGAGGGCAGCGTTCACATCATAGTCGAACGAGAAGAAGGCGACATCCGAATCGATTGGCTCGAAGAAGGCGGCCCGAATGTCACGCCTGCAAGCGCTGAAGGTTTTGGCAGTCGCTTGATGCAACTGAGCGTTGAACGCCAATTGGGTGGAAATATAGTTCGAGACTGGCGACCGGAAGGGTTGATGATCAGGCTGCGAATCCCGTTCCGTTCCATGAGCCGGGCTGTGGCCGGAAAGGCGTAAAGCCTGCGATCTGTGCGGCTTCCAGTTCAGCATTATCATCGGCGATGAGTTGCAGCGTCGCGGTGATGCTATCCGCGCGGAAGGGCTTGGCGATGACGCCCAGCGCGGCTTCCGCCGCGGCGCCGATCTGTGCGGGATTGGCGGTGATGTAGATGACCCGGATGCCGAACTGGCCTGCCAGCTCCATGCCGATGCCGGGGCCGGTTGGACCATCCCGCAGGTTCAGGTCGACCAGAGCGATGTCGCAATCCGCGGCTGCGGCCAGCGCTGCCTCACGGTCGGCCGCAATCGCACCCACCTTGAAACCGGCATCTTCAACGATCTGTTCGATTTCCAATGCGACGAAAATTTCGTCTTCGATGATCAGGACTGTTTTGTTCATATCTTTGCCAGAGGACCCCGGAGGCATTAAATGCGCAAAAACGGGTCTGGTTCCCGATCGTGCAATCACGATCGCCCGACCCGTTTCCGCCGCTACCGCGCCTGATCGACTTCGGTGGTCCACAGCGTCTCGAACTTTGTTCCCTGCATCAGCAGCACGCTGGCAGGATAACCGTCCTCGCCAGCCTTGCGAGCCGTCCCGGTCGCGCTTTCGACGGCGGCCTGCCGGGTGGCGAAGGGGCCATAATAGCGGTTGTCCAGATTGATCTTCCACTCGCCCTCATGTTCAAGGACGATGTAGCGTGCATGGGGCAGGGGCATGGCTAAAGAACCTCCGTGTTATAATGATGCCAGGCCAGGATGGCGGCGGCGCCGCGATGAGGACGCCATCGTTCCGCGACTTCGCGGGTCTGGCGTTCGCTTGGCCGATCGGGAAGGCCCAGAATGCGACCGACCTCGATCTGCACCGCCAGGTCGCCCGCAGGCCAGATGTCGGGCCGTCCTTCGGCAAAGAGCAGGTAGATTTCCGCCGACCAGCGCCCGATGCCCTTGATACGCGTCAGCAGCTCGATCGCCTGTTCGTCATCTTCGGGTAGGGCGTGAAGGTCGATAGCGCCGCTGGTCACCATTTCCGCAAGGCTGCGGGCATAGCCCTGCTTCTGCCGTGACAGGCCACAGCTTCGCAGCGCATCGAAATCGCGTTCCAGCAGGATGCCCGGCGCGCAGCCTTCGCCCAGCTCCGCTTCCAGCTTGCGCCAGACGGCGGCGGCTGCGGCGACGCTGACCTGTTGCCCGACGATGGTGCGCAGCAATGTTTCATAGCCCGGCTCCCGCATTCGGGGTGGGGGATAGCCAACGCGCCCGATCGCTGCTGCAAAACCGGGCTCAAGCGCCGCGATTGCATCCAGGCTTTCGCGCAATCTTTCTGCTGTCGTCACCATCGCACTGGCCTTCCCGCTCTTGATTTATTGGCGACCCAGCCTATGAGCGGCGAGGAAGTTTTAGGGGATTTGAGTACATGCCCAAGCTGATTGTGGTCAACCGATCAGGTGAAGAACAGGCCGTCGAGGGCGACGCTGGCCTATCCGTGATGGAGGTCATTCGCGACAACGGCTTTGACGAGCTGCTGGCGCTTTGCGGTGGTTGCTGTTCCTGCGCGACATGCCACGTCTATGTCGATCCCGCATTCGCTGGCAAGCTGCCGGAACTCGGCGAGGATGAAAACGACCTGCTGGACAGCTCCGATCACCGGAACGAAACCAGCCGCCTGTCCTGCCAGCTCACGCTGAACGAAGATCTGGACGGCCTTCGCGTCACCATCGCGCCGGAAGACTGATAGGCCGTAAAGGCGTCTAGAGCATGATCCGATCATACCCGATCGGATCATGCTCCAATTATCTTTTGTTTCCGCATTTTCCGAGTCAGCAGCTGAGTTCATCTGCTTGGAAAATGCTCTAGCGGCTGGCGCGTAGCGTCGCCGTGGGCGCTTCGGTAGTCAATGGTGTGATCTTCCACACTATCTGTTTTCCTTGAGCCGTTGTCTGTGCGCCATCTTCCTGATTCTGGCTGATGATCTCTGCGTCGGTGGTCAGGGTAAAGACGCCGTCCAATGCTTTTGCCGCATCGTTGCCCGATCCTCCTTGTGCCATGGGTGGCGCGCTCTGGTCGAAATTGCTGGAATAGCCCGGTGCCTTCACGCGCACCCGGTCGTCGCCGCGCAGTTCGACGGCAACAAACGGCAGAATGATCTTCGCGTCGCTGTTGAACGGAAACAGGAAGCTGTGCGTCAGCCGACCGCTGATGGCATAGTCGATCTCAAAACGGTTACGGCCCATATAGCGTACCGAACGAAAGCCCTTTTCCTTTGAAAGGGCGGCGGCGATCCCCCGCATTTGCGCTTCGTCGCTGCGCGCATTGCCGGTGTCGAACCGTTCTTCCTGCCCACCCTGAAGCGCAGCCTTATGGTACGCGCTGTCCTTTGTCCGTGGCTCTGTTTCTTCTGCCGGGGCGGCAGGGGAGGACTCCAGTCCCTTCATGTCGGACGCCAATATCTCACCCTTGTAGGTGAAGCTGAACTGGCGGTCGGCCCGGATATCCAGCGTCGATTCAAACTTGCCCGGTGTCACCAGGCAGGCGGAAAGCGCCAGAAGAGCAGCCATCGCGCTCAGGGAGCGGAAAAGAACGGCCATTGAAAACCCCCATCTTCGTGGGTCCTGGCGGCATCGCGCGCCAATCGCCCGCGGCGCTGCCAGGACCAGCTTATAGTCGTTAGAATGTTTTCGAAGCAGGGGGAATCACTTACGGGCAGGGAAAGCGGTTCTATCGGCTGGCCGTCGCATAAAGTGCGATGGCTGCTGCGTTGGATACGTTTAGGCTCTCCATGCGCGGGCTGATCGGCAATTTCGCCAATATATCGCAATGGGCCATGCTGTTATGACGCAGCCCTTCGCCCTCCGCCCCAAGCACCAGCGCCACGCGCGATTCGCCGATCGCTTCGCCCAGTGTCGTGTCCGCCTCCCCATCCAGTCCGATGCGCCAATAGCCAGCCTCTGCGATTTCATCCAGCGCGCGGGCCAGGTTCACGACACGTACCCATGGCATTATTTCCAGCGCGCCGGACGCCGCGCGAGCGAGTACCCCCGATTCGGGCGGCGCATGCCGGTCCTGCGTCACGATGCATAGCGCGTCGAATGCTGCGGCCGACCGCAATATCGCCCCGACATTGTGGGGATCGGTCACCTGATCGAGCACCAGCACCGGGCGACGGTCGTCCTGCCCTGCCTCCAACGCATCTCCCAGCCAAACGTCGTCCAGCGGCTCCACTTCTGCCACAATTCCCTGGTGCGGCGCATCGGATGGCACCATGCGGCCCAGATCAGCGACATCGGCATAGACGATGGGCAGCACCGGCGGCAGGTCCAGCGCATTCAGCGCCTCACGCGTGCCCCAGATCTTGCGAACGGTGCGGTTGGGATTGGCAAGCGCCGCAATCACGGCATGGCGACCGTAAAAGCGGGGGAAGTTGCCTTTGGGCTTGGAGGTTCGATGTCCTTTTTTCATGGACCGCTCTTTTCACATCGGACCATTGACAGGCAAGCCTCCTTTCGCCATTGAGCGCGCCTCCAGCGCGGTGACATCTTCTTTGTTCATCGCGTCAGGGCACTGGACAGGTGGCCGAGTGGTTAAAGGCAGCAGACTGTAAATCTGCCGGGGTTTCCCCTACGTTGGTTCGAACCCAACCCTGTCCACCAGCCTTGCGGATGCGCCGCCTCTTTCGGGTTTCCGGCTTGCGCATCCCTTTTTCGAGCCCGCCTGAAAAAGGAACGCTGATATGGCGTGGCTCGTCCTTGGCATTGCCGTGGTTTCCGAAATCTGCTGGGCGCTCAGTTTGAAATGGGCCGCCACGATCGCGACGTGGCAGGCGTCGGCGGTGCCGATCAGCCTCAGCTTCCTCAACATGGGCCTGCTGGCGCTGGCGATGCGGGGTCTGCCCGCTGGCACGGCCTATGCGGTGTGGACGGGACTTGGTGCCGTGGGCGTCATCATTGGCGGGGTGATATTGTTCGGCGACAGGGTGACGCCGGTTCAAGTCGGTTTCATGGCACTGACCGTCGTCGGCGTCGTCGGGACCAAGCTGTTCGCCACCGGTTGAGCGGTTATGCCGCACGTGCAGCAAAGGGCTGACCCCGCGCTGATCTCCTGCTAAGGGGCCCGCATGCTGAATCTGAAAGACATCACCGTGCGCCTGGGTGGCCGCACTATTCTAGATCGCGCTGGCGCCGCGCTGCCGCCGCGCAGCCGCGTCGGGCTGATCGGCCGCAACGGCGCGGGCAAATCGACGCTGATGAAGGTGATGATCGGCCAGCTCGACCCCGATGAAGGCAGTTGCGACATGCCGCGCGACACGCGGCTGGGCTATATTGCGCAGGAAGCGCCCTCCGGCACCGCCACTCCGTTCGACACCGTGCTGGCTGCCGATGAAGAGCGCACGATCCTGCTGGCCGAATCGGAACATACCGAAGACCCGGATCGGCTGGGCCATATTTATGAGCGGTTGAACGCTATCGACGCCTATACCGCGCCCGCGCGTGCGGCGCGTATTCTGGTGGGTCTGGGCTTTGACGAGGAAATGCAGGGGCGACCGCTCGACAGCTATTCGGGTGGTTGGAAGATGCGGGTCGCGCTCGCCGCGCTGCTCTTTTCCGAACCCGACCTGCTGCTGCTTGACGAGCCTTCCAACCATCTCGACCTGGAAGCGACGCTGTGGCTGGAAAATTTCCTGAAGGCCTATCGTGGCACGGTGGTCGTGATCAGCCACGAACGTGACCTGCTCAACAATGTCGTCGATTATATCCTGCATCTGGAAGGGGGGAAGATCACCCTTTACCCCGGCGGCTATGACGCGTTCGAACGGCAGCGCGCCGAACGGCTGGCCCAGCTGGAATCCGCCCGCGCCAGGCAGCAGGCGGAGCGGGAAAAGTTGCAGGACTATGTCGCCCGCAACTCGGCGCGCGCGTCCACCGCGAAACAGGCCCAGTCCCGCGCCAAGGCGCTGGCCAGGATGCAGCCGATTGCCGCCGCGATCGAAGATCCCAGCCTTGCTTTCGCTTTCCCCAGCCCGCCCGAATTGCGCCCGCCGCTCATCACCATGGACATGGCGTCGGTCGGCTATGGCGACACGCCCGTGTTGAAGCGCGTGAACCTGCGGATCGACCCCGATGACCGGCTGGCGCTTCTGGGCCGCAACGGTAATGGCAAGACGACGCTTGCCCGACTGATCGCCGCCCAACTCGCGCCGATGGAAGGAGCGATGGCCAGTTCGTCCAAGATGAATGTCGGCTATTTCACCCAATATCAGGTCGAAGAGCTGGATATCGACGACACCCCGCTGGACCATATGATGCAGGTCATGAAGGGGGCGACCCCCGGCGCGGTGCGCGCGCAACTGGGCCGGTTCGGCTTTTCCGGTGAACGCGCGACGCAAAAGGTCGGCAGCCTTTCGGGGGGCGAGCGGGCGCGTCTGGCGCTGGCGTTGATCACCCGCGATGCACCGCACCTCCTGATCCTGGACGAGCCGACCAACCATCTGGACGTCGATAGCCGGGAGGCGCTGGTCCATGCGCTGAACGACTATTCGGGCGCGGTGGTGATCGTCAGCCACGACCGTCACATGATCGAACTGGTGGCCGACCGGCTGGTGCTGGTCGATGGCGGAACGGCGCAGGAATTTGCGGGTAGCTTGGAAGATTATACCAGCATCGTGCTGCGCAAGGCTGACGGCAACGGCGGGGGCGGCGACGCGCCCAAGACCGACCGGAAGGCGGAAAAGCGCAATGCGGCGGAATGGCGCGAAAAGCAGAAAGCCCTGAAGGCTGCGGTCAGCAAGGCGGAAAAGGAAATGGCGACCCTGGCCGCCGAACGCAGCCGGATCGACCAGGCTCTATTCGACCCCAAAGCCGCTTCGGGCACCGAAGCGAAAATGACGATGACCGATCTCATGGTGAAACGCGCAACCGTCGACAAAAAGCTGGGAGCGATTGAGGAAGGCTGGATGGAGGCAAGCGCCGCCCTGGAGGCGCACTAGCCAGAGCGTCTATCCCCAAGTCCCACGGCTCATGGCTTGAGCGGCGGGGCTTGGGGACCCTGTTGCCCCATCACGGCCTCGGTCGTCAGCGGCCCTTCGATCCCGTCACCCGTCCGCATTCGCGTCACGATGTTCCAGGTCGCGATGAACAGGGCTGCTATCACCGGCCCGATGACGATGCCGTTGACGCCGAACATCTCTATCCCTCCCAGTGTGGAAATCAGCACGACATAGTCGGGAAGGCGTGTGTCGCGCCCGACCAGGATCGGCCGCAGCAGATTGTCGACAAGGCCGATCACGAACACGCCGCAAGCGATCAATATCACACCCTTGATGACCGCTCCGGTCGCCAGCAGGTAGAGCGCGACCGGCACCCACACCAGCCCCGTGCCGACCGCCGGGATCAGCGAGAAACAGCCCATCAACACGCCCCAAAGCAAGGGAGCCGGTATTCCCAGCGCCCAGAAGACGGTGCCGCCGATCAAGCCCTGGACGATGGCGACGACGATGCTGCCCTTGATGGTTGCTCGGGTGACGACGACGAATTGCTGCATGAGTGCACGCCTGTGGGTCAAGCGGAGCGGCGCGGCGCGATCAAGCCGAGCTGCCAGCGACGGTCCGTCGCGCAGCAGGAAGAAGGTGAGGTAGAGCGTAACGCTGAGCGCCACGAAGAAGCTGAACGCGCTCTGGCCGATCTGAAATAGTTGCGCCGCTACCGCGCGGAAACTGGTGGCGATGCCTGCGCTCAACATTTCGCGCACGGCGGCAAAATTGGTGATGCCTAGCCGTGCGAGGAAGGCCGAAGCCCAATCGGGAAGCCGGGCCTGGAACTGGGCGAAAACGCGGGCGATGTTGATTTCGCCTGACTCAATCCGACCGTAGAACAGCGTCGCTTCCTGTACCAGCGCCACCCCCAGGATGATGGCCGGCAGGATCACCACGGAAATGATCAGCAACAGCGTCAGCCCGGCTGCGCTGTTGGGGTGGCCGGGCATTTTTTCCAGCAGGTTCTGGTTGAAAGGCGAGAAGAGGATCGCAGCGATCACCCCCCACAGGATCGCCGCGAAAAATGGCTCGATCACCAGAGCGAACGCGATCGAAACGATCAGCACGAAGCCCAGAAACACACCATCTTCAATACGGACGTTCTGCGGCTTGTGGTTCATGCTAGCGGTTTGGCAGAAGTCGTGCCGCAAATCCATGCGCAGATAATGTCACTGCGCGCGCGCATCGAACTGAAAGTTGACTGCCACGCGCGGCGTCAGGCCGGCGCTGCTTTCGCCGTTGCCCACGCCAAAGGGCAGGCGGGCTATGCTGGCCGATCCTGCGACCTTGCGGCTATCGCCCGTCCCGGAAAGGGTGAAGCGGATGGATTGTGGGCGGCTGACACCCTTCAAGGTGAGCGTGCCCGCCGCGCGATAGCTGTTCCGCCCAGTCCTTTCCGCTCCCTTCGCCGTGAAGATGGCCTTGGGATGGGCAGTGACACCGAAAAATTCGTCACCCGCCAGCATGCCGTCCTGATAGGCGTCGCCAACGCTTGCGCTGGCAAGGTCGATCTCTACGCGGATAACGGTGCTTTCGGGGTGATCGGGGTCCATTACGATCTTTGCGGTCCAGCGGGAAAACCCCCCGCTGATGGTTTCGCCGCTGTTGTCGACCGAAAATCCGATGCGCCCGCCCGGCTGCACCGTCCATGCGGGCGGCGGTGCGGCTGTTTCTTCCACCTGCGCCGTTGCATTGTCAGGCGCGACCGCAGCTTCGACTGAATTGGCTACGCTGGCCTCAGAGGGCGAGGGCGGGGCGATTTCCTTCTCCATCGCGGGTGCAGCGATTTGCGGACGAGCGGCATCTGAAACCGGCTCCGGCAGGATCGCCTTGCCCAGCAACAGCCCCGCCAAGACCACTCCGGGCAGAGCAAACAGCAGCACGGGCGATCGCGCGGGCATCATCCGCCAGATCAGTCCGTCGCGCAGCATCATATGATGCCGAATTGCTCCCGCAACATGCAGCAGGAAAAGGACGATGCCGAACCACGCCAGCAGCCCATGTCCGCCCTCCGCCCATTGATGTGCGTCGGCGGGCAGGGGAAGATGGGGGAGCGGAATGACACCGAACAGCAAGGTGGGCACCTTGACCCGCGCCGTAGAAACCAGCGCCCATCCCGTGAGTGGCGCGCCCAGCATGAACAGGTAAAGGCCGCCATGCACGGCGCTGGCCAGCGCGCCTTGCCAGCCGCCTTCCACCGGAGCGGGCCTTGGTTTCCAGAAGCGCACGGCCAGGCGGACCAATGTCAGGACCAGAATGCTGATCCCCACCGATTTATGCAGCTGGTAAAGGGAAAACCCCCGCGCGCCGAGATCTTCCAGCGCCCATCCGACGCTGATCTGGAAGGCGAGCAGGGCGGCTATCATCCAATGCAGGAAGATAGCGATCAGGCTGTAGCGGCGCATGGAATCTCCGGCCATGGGAAAGGCGCGAAGCTATGGGGCGTCACAGCCAAAGTCCATGGTCGCCAGTGGAAACGCTGCGTTGACCAACCTGCCTTCCACCATATCGGCTGTGTCAAAAAGGTCGCAGTGAGGCCAATTTTCCCCGGCTCATTGAATCCGTGCCTGCAAAGGCTAAGACACATAAAAAATAGCGTATTGGAAAACAGGACATGGCCAAACCAGAAGCTTGGCGTCTGACCCCGGAAGCGTACAGCTTCATCACCACGCTCGATACGCGCTTTCAGGATGTCGACACGATGGGTCACATCAACAATGTGGCGATATCCGGCATATTCGAAACGGCGCGCATCCGTTTCCATCATCATCTTGGCCGCCATCCGCAGGAACAGGGCGTGCGCTGGCTGGTCGCGGCCGTGTCGCTCAACTTCGTGGAAGAATCACACTTCCCCTATCCGTTCGAAGTGCATTGCGGCATCGGTTATATCGGCCGTACCAGCTGGACGGTCAGTTCGGCCGCGTTCCAGAAGGGCGTGTGCGTCGCAACCTGCGATACGACGGTCGTCACCCATGGCGCTGAAGGCCGCCGCGTGATCGATGAAACGCTGCGAGAGGCGATGGAGCGGAATTTCCTGCGTCAGCCGGGCTGAGTTGGATGGCTTCAGGCGAAGCCGTCCATCCGCCGCGACCATTGGAAAGCAATAACCATGGCCTTGGCAGGCTGAATCATGAGCAGGGCCAGGATCACCGCCAGGCAGGGCCACAAAGCGGCCTGCACCCCTAACGGAATGGCAAAGGCCCTGTTCACTTCGATCATCAGCGGCACCAATATGTGGCCAAGCAGCAAGATGACGATATAGGCCGGGAAGTCATCCGCGCGGGACAGGTCCCAACTTGCGCCGCAATGTGCGCAGGAAGGGGATGGTTTCAGGAAGCTTTTGAACATCCGGCCCTCGCCGCACGCGGGGCAGCGACCCCGCAACGCCAGGGCCAATGCGGGACGCAGGGGGCGGTCGAGATCGCTGGGCTGGGGCGTATCGCTCATGCGTCGCGTCTATGATCCACTGTCAGCAGTGATGCAACCGCGACGATAATCGCCGCGCCGCTCTTCCGCCCGCGCGAAAGGCTGTTAAGACGCCACGATGCGCCTGCCGGGTCCCACCGAAGCCTTTGTCCTGTTCGACGATGCGCGGGAGCGTAACGCGGCCCCCGCCCGGCTGTACCGCGACCCTGTTTCGATCGTCGTCGCCCACCGGCTGGAGGACGTGCAGCCCGCGCTCGACCGCATCGCGGAAGCGGCGGAGGCTGGCCTCCACGCCGCGGGTTATATGAGCTACGAGGCGGGGTTGGCGCTGGAAGAGCGGCTGGTTCCGCTGGCCCGGCGGCATCAGGTCCGGCCAGGATCGGCCCCGCTGCTGTGGTTCGGCCTGTTTGACGGTTTGAGGTTCATCCAGCCCGAAGCAGTGCCAGGGCTGCTGCCCGATCCGGCTGGCGTGCGGATCGAACCGCTGCGGCCTTTGGTCCAGGAAGCCGCCTATTACGCGGCATTCGACAGGGTGCAGGAGTATATCCGGGCGGGCGATATCTACCAGGCGAACCTGACCTTTCCCTGCGTCACGCGCTTTCATGGCGACCTCATGGCGCTCTATGCCGCTGTCAGGCCGCGCCAGCGTGCGGGCTATGGCGGCATGATCCGCACGGGCAGTCATGACATTCTGTCCTTCTCGCCCGAACTTTTCTTCACCTGCGTTCGCGGTCAGTTGACGGCACGCCCGATGAAGGGGACCGCTGTCCGCAGCGCGGATGCCCGACACGATGCGATGCTGGCGCACGAACTGGAATCCGACCCAAAGCAACGCGCCGAAAATCTGATGATCGTTGATCTCCTGCGCAATGACTTGTCCCGCGTGTCGCGTGCCGGAACGGTAACGGTCCCGGACCTTTTCCATGTTGAAAGCTATCCCACCGTTCACCAGATGGTATCGACGATCCGCGCCCGGCTTCTCCCCGGTCTGTCGCCTGTGGACGTGCTTCGGGTGCTCTTTCCATGCGGATCGATCACCGGCGCGCCCAAGGTCAGGGCGATGGAGATCATCGGCGAGGTCGAACCTTTCCCACGCGGCGTCTATACCGGAGCCATCGGGTGGATTGATCCCGATGGGGACGCCGCCTTCAATGTTGCCATCCGCACGATTTGCGTCGAAGAAGGAAGCACAGAGGGGCTTTTGGGGCTGGGTTCGGGGATCGTCGCAGATTCCAGCGCAGCGTCGGAATGGGCGGAATGCCTGGCCAAGGGGCGCTTTCTGGCGGGGGCTTGATTTTGGGCTACAGGGGGCTTGAATAGTTTCGATGTCGGTGGCTGACGGACGGTTCGACCTGCTGGAAACCATGGCTTTCGACCCGGTCGAAGGCATCAGGTTGCTGGAACTGCATCTGGAACGGTTGGGGGGCAGTGCGACCGCGCTGGACTTCGCCTTCGACCGGCACGATGTCCGCAACGAACTGCAAGCCGCAACCTTCCGCCTGCGTGAGCGCAGCCGCCTGCGGTTGCTCGTATCGCGGCGCGGGTCGACGGCGATCGAGGTGCGGGAACATCGCACCTGGCCGCAGGCGATCATGCAGGTGGCGCTGGTTCCCCGGAATGCCGCCGCCAACGATCCGCGCCTGCTGCACAAGACGACCGACCGCTCGCTCTATCGTGACATGTTGAACCGTGGCGGCACCTATGAAGTGCTGATGACCGATTCCGAAGGTTTCCTGACCGAAGGCTGCTTCTCCACCATCTTTGTCGAGCGTGGCGACAAGCTGGTGACGCCACCATTGTCGCGCGGCCTCCTGCCGGGCGTATTGCGCCGCAGCCTGATAGAGATGGGCGAAGCGGTGGAAGGCGACCTGCGACCGCAAGACCTGAGCGACGGCTTCTTCATCGGCAACGCCGCACGCGGGATGGTGGCGGCCTCGCTCGTCAAATAGCCTACTGGCGGTTGCCCCTTCCATCATACCGCTTTAAGGAGCCTCGCGTCCGCTTTGCGCGGGCATGAGGATATTTCAGAGAGAGTGTTACGATGAGCCAGACTTCCGCTGCCCTCGGTCGCATCCAGCCCTCCGCCACTTTGGCGATGAGCGCGCGCGTGAATGCCCTTAAAGCCGAAGGCGTGGACGTGATTGGCCTGTCGGCGGGCGAACCGGATTTCGATACCCCCGATTTCGTGAAAGAGGCTGGCATCGCGGCCATCCGCAAAAACCTGACCCGCTATACCGACGTGGACGGCACCGCCGAACTGAAGGACGCGGTCGCTTTCAAGTTCAAGCGCGACAACGGCCTCACCTACAAGCGCGGCCAGATCAGCGTGAATTCCGGCGGCAAGCATACGCTCTTCAACGCGCTTGTCGCGACGGTGGACGCTGGCGACGAAGTCATCATCCCCGCGCCTTATTGGGTCAGCTATCCCGATATCGTGAACTTTGCTGGTGGCACGCCGGTCTTCATCGAGGCACCCGCGAGCCAGGGCTACAAGATCACGGCAGCACAGCTTGAGGCCGCAATCAGCGCGAAGACAAAGTGGGTCATCCTGAACTCGCCCTCCAATCCCTCGGGCGCTGCCTATTCGGCGAGCGAACTCAAGGAACTGGGCGAGGTGCTGCTGCGGCACCGGCATGTGCTGGTGATGACCGACGACATGTACGAACATGTCTGGTACGCGCCCACGCCGTTCGCCACGATCGCGCAGGTGTGCCCGGATCTGTATGATCGCACCCTGACCGTGAACGGCTGTTCGAAGGCTTTTTCCATGACTGGCTGGCGTATCGGTTTTGCCGGTGGCCCCGAATGGATGATCAAGGCGATGGGCAAGCTGCAGTCGCAATCGACCAGCAATCCCTGCTCGATCAGCCAGGCCGCCGCCGTCGCCGCGCTGACCGGAGAGCAGGATTTCCTGGTCGGACGTAATGCCGCTTTCCAGAAGCGCCGTGACCTGGTGGTTTCCATGCTGAACGATGCCCCCGGCCTTAACTGCCCCACGCCTGAAGGTGCCTTCTACGTCTATCCCGACGCAAGCGGCGTCATTGGCAAGACGACGCCGAAAGGTCAGCTGATCGACAGCGACGAAGCACTGATCGGTTATTTCCTGGACGACGCGAAGGTCGCCGCCGTTCATGGCGCGGCCTTCGGCCTCTCGCCTGCCTTCCGCATCAGCTATGCGACGTCGGAAGAAGTGCTGGCAAAGGCCTGCACGCGCATTCAGGAAGCCTGCGCCGCGCTGAAGTAACGCGATCCTCCCTGTCTGACGATGGGGGTGGGGGCCAGCCACAGGCCGGTGGGGAGGGGAGGGTTGGGCGCGCATCGCCGCTCTGCCCCTTCATGCAACAAGAAACGGATTTTCGGGTTCGCCCTCTTGCACAACAGGGAGCGTGGCCTATATCGCGTTTCAATCTGAAACTGGTAAACGCCCCCGGTTGTTAACCCGTGGCTAAGCTGACCGCTGCTAAATCATCGCCCTTTCCGTGGGCCAGGATCGAAGGGAGAAGGCCATGGTGGCATTCTTGAAATCTGACCTTTTCCTCCGTTTTTTCGGCGGATTTGTGGTCGGCACCGTGGGCATGTTTGCGCTCCAGCCCAGCGAGGAGCCTGCCTTGGTCCGCCCGGCCATGGCCGCATCCGGTGACGTCTCGCCAACAACGCCTAGCTCTTCCGATGCGGCGCTTTGACGGCATAGCTCTTGCCATATTTGCGGCCCTTTCGGTCGCATCCCCTCTGCGCGCCGAACGACCGGTGCTTGCCCCTGTGGCCACCGTCGATGCCTCATCGCGGCAGGCGCGCGAAACGGCCATTTTTGCAGGTGGCTGTTTCTGGGGCGTGGAAGGCGTATTTTCGCATGTGAAGGGCGTTCATTCGGTCGTATCCGGCTTCGCTGGCGGACCCAAGGGACGCAAAGTGAATTACGGGCAGGTCAGCAAGGGCGATACGGGTTTCGCCGAAGCCGTGCGCGTGACCTATGATCCTGCCCAAGTGAGCTATGGCACTCTGCTGCGTGTCTTTTTTTCAGTAATCGCCGATCCTACCACGCTCAATTATCAAGGCCCCGATCGCGGCACCCATTATCGCAGCGCGCTATTCCCGCTGAATACGGGACAGGACAAGGCGGCGCGTGGCTATCTGGCCCAATTAGGCAGGGCAAAGCTGTGGCGCGACCCCATCGTCACCCGCGTCGAACGCTTTACCGACTTTCAGGCGGCAGACGCCTACCATCAGGATTTCATGACCCGAAATCCCCGCCACCCCTATATTCAGCGCTGGGACGCCCCGAAACTCGCCGCGTTCAAGGCGATGTTTCCTGACCTGTATCGAATAAAGCCCGCCAGCTGAGTGGAGAGGGTGTCAGTAATCGCGCCCTGCATATTGGTGCGGCAATTCCGACCGTTGCTCATCCCCGATAAAGCGAGCCCATACGCCACCCGGCCGCCAGATGTCTTCCATTTGGCGGCGGGCGTCCGGTTCGGCAATTTTCAGGACGTCGCGCTGATAACGATAGAGGAACGCCGACACGCGGAAGTTGGCGATGCAATGGATGTGGACCGAATCGCCTTCAAGATCGTGCATGGTCGCAACGAACTGGGAAAAGTCCGCCTCCGCAGGTGAATCGAACGCGACGGGAATGTGGATGTAGGCCATTGCCAGCGCGCTGACCGTTCCCGCTTCGTCAAGCAGGGCCTTTTCATGGCTGTGCAGGCCCAGGTTTATGACATGGGTGACGCCTAGCGCCTTTACAGCTGCGATCTGGGCTTCGCTGGGCTGGCCGGACGTGGTGAGCCGATCGTTCATGCGCCGCCACATGAAGATATCCACAGGATCGCCCTGGCACACATCCTCGCCCATGATACCGCTCCCGCTGGTGATCCGCCCGGTTGCCGCGACTATCCCGCAACCTTCAGCATCCGTAAAGAGCGCACAAACGCAAGCGGGCGGAGCCTGTCGCCAGACCCCGCCCGTTGAACGCGTCAGTTGTGACGATCGCTTATTTTGGTGCCAGTACCATCAGCATCTGGCGGCCTTCCATACGCGGATAGGCTTCGACCTTGGCGATCTCGCCCACATTTTCCGCCACGCGCTGGAGCAGTTGCATGCCGAGCTGCTGGTGCGACAATTCACGGCCACGGAAGCGCAGGGTGATCTTCACCTTGTCGCCGTCGCCGATGAAATCATGGACCTTCTTCATCTTCGTATCATAGTCATGATCGTCGATGTTCGGACGCATCTTGATCTCTTTGAGTTCCTGCGTCTTCTGGGTCTTGCGGGCGATATTCGCCTTTTTCTGGGCCTCGTACTTGAATTTGCCGATGTCCAGAAACTTGCAGACCGGCGGATCGGCGGTCGGCGACACTTCGACCAGGTCCAGCCCGATCTCGTAAGCGCGCTCCATGGCTTCCTGCGTAAACATCACGCCCAGATTTTCGCCTTCGTCGTCGATCACGCGCACCTTGGGCACGGTGATAAACTCATTGTAACGGGGACCGGACTTCGGCGGCGGCGCCAGTGGACGGCGCATCATTGGGGGACGTATAGCGGCTTCTCCTATGGTGATTCACGAAAACGGCTCTGGCGGCCTTTAGCGCAAAGCCGAAAGGGGCGGCAAGCCCGCTCTCGCGCTATTACCGGCCCCATGTGGCATTGCTGCCTCAGCGCATATCGGGGGCCTGGCTTTCTTTTGCAAGGCGGTCGATCACATCCTCGACCGAAAAGACGCTCTGTCCTTCCTTGCCCAGTTCACGCAGGGCCACCGTGCCTTCGTCCGCTTCGCGGCGACCGACGACCAGCAAATTGGGCACTTTTGCCAGGCTATGCTCTCGCACCTTATAGTTGATCTTTTCATTGCGCAGATCGACTTCGACCCGGATTCCGGCGGCCCTCAGCTTCTCCACGACCTGTTGCGCATAGCTGTCGGCATCGGACACGATGGTCGCGACAACGGCCTGGACCGGGGCCAGCCACAGCGGAAATTTGCCCGCATAATGTTCGATCAATATGCCGATGAAGCGTTCATAGGACCCGAAGATTGCGCGATGGAGCATAACCGGTCGGTGCCGCTCGCCATCTTCCGCCACGTAGGACGCGTCGAGTCGCTCCGGCAGAACACGGTCTGACTGGATGGTGCCGACCTGCCATGTCCGCCCGATGGCGTCGGTCAGATGCCATTCCAGCTTGGGCGCGTAGAATGCGCCTTCGCCCGGCAGCTCTTCCCAACCATATTCCGGCGTGTTGAGGCCAGCCGCGGCCACGGCGTCGCGCAGTTCGTTTTCGGCCTTGTCCCACATCTCGTCGCTGCCGAAACGCTTGTCCGGGCGCAGGGCCAGCTTGATCGAATAGGTGAAGCCGAAATCATTGTAGATGCGGTCGGCGAGCGCGCAGAAAGCCCGCACTTCGTCGACGATCTGATCTTCGCGGCAAAAGATATGCGCATCGTCCTGCGTGAACTGGCGCACCCGCATCAGCCCGTGCAGCGCACCATGCGGTTCATTGCGATGGCAGCAGCCATTTTCGTAGAAGCGCAAGGGCAGGTCGCGATAGCTTTTGATACCCTGACGGAAGATCAGGACATGCGCCGGGCAGTTCATGGGCTTGAGCGCCATCCAATTGGCGTCATCCGACACCAGCGGACCTTCATCCTGTGCATTCGGCACTTCGTCGGGGATGACGAACATATTTTCGCGATATTTGCCCCAATGGCCGGACTGCTCCCACTGGCGCGCGTCCATCACCTGCGGCGTCTTGACCTCGCGATAGCCCGCCGCGTCGATGGCGCGGCGCATATAGGCTTCCAGTTCGCGCCAGATCAAATAGCCCTTGGGATGCCAGAAGACCGACCCATGCGCTTCCTGCTGGAGGTGGAACAGGTCCATGTCCGCACCCAGCTTGCGATGGTCGCGCTTGCCCGCTTCTTCCAGCCGCGTCAGATGTTCTGCCAACTGCTTCTTGTTGAGCCAGCCGGTGCCGTAGATGCGGGACAGCATGGCGTTCTTCTGGTCGCCGCGCCAGTAAGCGCCCGATACGCGCGTCAGTTTGAACGCCGCTGGATCGAGCTTCCCCGTGGAGGCCAAATGCGGCCCCCGGCACATGTCCAGCCAATCGCCGCCTGAACGGTAAACCGTCAGTTCCTCCCCCTCCGGCAGCTCGGCGGCCCATTCGGCCTTGAACGTTTCCCCTTCGGCGCGCCAGCGTGCGATCAGGTCTTCCCGCTGCCATACTTCGCGCTGAAGCGGTTTGTCGGCGGCGATGATCTCCCGCATCTTTGCCTCGATGGCGGGCAGGTCCTCTTCGGTGAAGGGCCGATCCTTCGGCGCGAAATCATAATAAAAGCCATCGTCGGTCGAAGGCCCGAATGTGATTTGCGTCCCCGGAAACAGCGCCTGCACCGCCTCGGCCAATATATGCGCGAAGTCGTGCCGCGCCAGTTCCAGCGCGTCGGCCTCATCCCTTGACGTCACCAGCGCCAGTTGCGCGTCCTGTTCCAGCGGCCGCATGATGTCGCGCAGTTCGCCATCGACTCGCGCGGCGATGGCGGCCTTTGCCAGGCCCGGCCCGATCGCCGCCGCAATGTCCGCCGGGGTAGTGCCGGGCGTGACTTCACGCACGGAACCGTCGGGCAGGGTGATCTTGAGCATGGCGGACAAGGGGCAGTCTTTCTGTAACTGAGGTGGAGCGGCGCAAAATTCCGCGCTTTCCCCATAAATGGGCAGCCCTTGCTGTCAATAGAAGGGCTTTCGCCCGGCAGTCAGGAAGGCGCGGATCAGGCGACCAGAAGGCGCGCCTGATCTTGCGTGGCTTGCAGGAAAGAGACGGGTCCGCCAACGTCTATGCCGTCCGGCAACTCGTCCGCAGACAGGTGACACAGCGCCAATCCGCTTTGGCAGGCGGTCAGCGCGACTCCCAGGGCAATGGCTTCTTTCACCAGCGCCGCCAGCGTCGGCAATCCTGCCGCGCGATGCGCCTCGTCCCGCAACACCTGCGCAGATGGCTGCAGCAGGCCCACCGCGTCAAGTTGCAGGAAGATGCTCGCCCGGCCGCCCAAAGCCACCTGTGTGCAAGCCAGAACCAGCGCGCCCCGCAGCCGTTCGGCATCCGCAGTCGTGACGATGATCCTCAGGTCGCGCATAATATGGCGGCGCAGCCCGGACAGGCGGGGTCCTTGGCGATGCTGACTGTGCGGAATCGCATGGACAGAAGGTCGGCGATCATCAACTTGCCTGCCATGCTCGCGCCAAATGGCACAAGCGCACGGATGACCTCCAATGCCGCCATGCTGCCCATCATGCCCGTCAGCGCGCCGATCACACCGATTTCCGCGCAATTGCGTTCCGGTGCGTCTTCAGGGTTGCCGACCAGACAGCGATAGCAGGGCTGGCCCTCTTCCCATCCGCGATAGGTGGCCAATTGCCCTTCGAACGGACCTACCGCTGCCGACACGAGTGGAATGCGGAGGCGCCGCGCTGTGTCCGCCACTGCCAGCCGCGTCGCGAAGCTGTCGCAGCCATCCAGCACCACGTCAGCCTCGCGCAGCATCAGCGCCGCGTTTTCCGCGTCGATCCGCGCGTTGATGGGAATTAGCTTTACGTCCGGGTTGATCCGCGCCACCGCCGCCATCGCGCATTCAGCTTTGGAAGCGCCGATGTCTGTCGTGCCGAACAATATCTGACGTTGCAGGTTGGACAGCGCGACATGATCGTCATCGATCACCCGGATCGTGCCGACGCCCGCCGCTGCCAGATAGAGGATCGCCGGGCTGCCGATCCCGCCCGCGCCGATCACCGCGACATCTGCAGAGAGTAGCCGCGCCTGTCCCGCTCCGCCAATTTCCTTGAGCACGATATGGCGCGCATAGCGTTCCAGCTGCTCGTCGGACAGGACGGGTGCGGATGGGGTCATGATGAACTGAGTCCGGTCGATCCGAAACCACCCGAACCTCGGATGGTCGCGTCCAGTTCCTCCACCTCGGTGAAGTGGGCCATCTGAACCGGCGCAGCGACCAGTTGCGCGATCCGGTCGCCGCGCGCGATAACGAAGGGTGTGTCACCCAGATTGATGAGGATGACTTTCAACTCGCCGCGATAGTCCGCGTCGATGGTGCCTGGTGTATTGGGCAGGCTGATGCCATGTTTCAGCGCTAGGCCGGAGCGGGGGCGAACCTGCACTTCATAGCCGACCGGGATGGCCATGGCGAAGCCGGTCGCGACCGCATGGCGTCCACCGGGCTGCAATGTCACATCTTCGGCCGACACCACATCCATCCCCGCCGCATGTGCCGTCGCATAGCTCGGCATGGGCAGGCCATCGCCATGGGGTAGGCGCTTCAGGCGGATTTCAATCGGGGCAAGATGCGAGGGCATGAGCGACCTTTTCGATGATGCGGGTGGCGACGGCGTCCTTGGGCAGATGATCCCAGCTTTCGACGCCAGCAGCGGTGACGATGTGGACGCTGTTGCTGTCGCCGCCCATCACACTCGATCCGGGTGGGCCGGAAACATCATTGGCGACGATCCAGTCCGCGCCCTTGCGTTGCAGCTTGGCTTGCGCATGTTCGGTCAGCTTGTCCGTCTCGGCAGCGAAACCGACCAGCAGGGCCGGGCGCTGTGCATGGCGGCCCAGCGTTGCAAGAATGTCGGGGTTTTCGACCAGGGCAAGCGGCGCGGGCTTGCCCAATCCGTCCTTCTTCAATTTCTGATTGGGCGCGTCGGCGGTGCGCCAGTCTGCGACTGCCGCCACCATGATCGCGGCATCAGCGGGCAGCGCCGTTTCAACGGCTGCCAGCATCTCGCGTGCGGTTTCGACGTCCACGCGGTCGACTCCGGGGGGCGTGGGCAAGTGCACCGGACCCGCTACCAAAGTCACGCGCGCACCGGCCCGGGCAGCCGCCGCGGCGATTGCGAAGCCCTGCTTCCCGGACGAGCGATTGGCGATGTAGCGCACCGGGTCGATCGGCTCATGCGTCGGCCCGGCGGTGATGAGCAGGTGCCGTCCTTGCAAGGGATGGCTTCCCGCAGCCTCAGCCCTGATGGACAGCAGGCGTTCAATCTCCGCCGCGATCGCTTCGGGTTCGGGCAGCCGGCCCTTGCCAAACTCACCGCACGCCATTTCACCCTCGTCCGGCTCTATGATGTGGACGCCATCGGCGCGTAGCTGGGCAAGGTTTCGTTGCGTGGCGGCATGATCCCACATCCGCACGTTCATCGCGGGCACGGCCAGTACCGGCTTGTCGGTTGCAAGCAGCAGCGTGGTGGCAAGATCATCGGCGATGCCCGCCGCCATCTTCGCCAGGATATTCGCGGTCGCAGGCGCAACCACCACCAGATCGGCCTGTCGCGACAGTTGGATATGCCCGATCTCGCGTTCTTCCTTGAGGTCGAACATGTCGCCATAGACATGATCTTCGGTCAGCACGCCCATCGACAATGGCGTCACGAACCGGCTCGCGCTGTCCGTCAGCACCGCACGTACGGCGAATCCGCGCTTCTTCAGCAGCCGGACCAATTCCAGCGACTTGTATGCCGCGATGCCGCCGGACACGATCAGAAGGATGCGAGCCTGAGTCATAGCTGAAGATGTAGCAGCGCTGTCGTCAGCGCTCCAGCCACTGCTGCCAGGCCCGCGACCGCGGCATAGCGCCAGCCCCCGCCGACGCGGATCAGCCTGACTTCGGTCAGCGGCGGCGGCGGCGGCGCACCGCCCTTTTCAGGAAAGGCTTCCTCGATCCGCCGCACCAGGCCGGGCAGGCGCTGGAGCGTGCGCCAATTTTCGATCAGGGCGTCAGCCGCCTTCGCCTCCGGGCCAAGTTCGGAACGCAGCCATTCCTTCACATAGGGGCCGCTCGTTTCCCACAGGTTGATGTCGGGGTCGAGCGCGGTTGCCACGCCTTCTACCATGACCATCGTCTTCTGGAGCAGCAGCAGATGCGGCTGGGTCTGCATGTCGAAATCGCGGGTGATGGCGAACAGTCCGTCCAGCATCCCGCCCACCGACAGTTCGCGCACCGGCTTCCCGCGCATAGGTTCGCCCACGGCGCGAAGGGCGGTGGCGAACTCATCCACATTATGGTGGCCGGGCACATATTGCGCCTCGAAATGGATTTCCGCCACGCGCTTATAGTTTCCGGTGATGAGGCCGTAGAGGATTTCCGCCAGCCACATCCGCGCGCGCCGGTCGATCCGCCCCATGATGCCGAAATCGATGGCGACGATGTCGTTGTTGGCGGTGACGAACAGGTTGCCCTGATGCATGTCCGCATGGAAGAAACCTTCGGCAATCGCCTGCCGCAGGAAGGCGTTGACCAGTCGGGCTGCAAGGTCCTTCACGTCATGACCGGCAGCGATCAGGGCGTCACGATCGGAAATCTTGACCCCGTCGATCCACTCCATCGTCATGACCTTGCCAGTCGTGCGATCCCAGTCGATCTGCGGCACGCGATAGCCCGGCATCGCTTGCATCGCTTCGGCTAGCTCTGACGCCGACGCCGCCTCACGCCTCAGGTCCAGTTCGCGCGCGGTCCAGCGCTTCATATTGGCGATGACCAGCCGTGGACGCAGCCGCGCGATTTCGCCGCCCAGCATTTCGGCATGGGCAGCGGCCCATTCATAGGTCTGGATATCGCGGTTGAACTGATCGGTCACGCTGGGACGGATCACCTTCACCGCGACTTCACGCCCGTCGGTCGTCACCGCGCGGTGGACCTGCGCGATAGACGCCGCGCCCACCGGCTGTTCGTCGATGCTGGTGTAAAGCGCTTCAAGCGGCCGTCCGAAACTCTGTTCGATCTGCGCCCTTATCGTCGGGAAGGGGACCGGCGGCAGTGCATCCTGCAAGCGCAGCAGGTCGTTGGCAGCCTCTTCACCCACCAGGTCGGGGCGCGTCGCCAGCGTCTGGCCCAGCTTGATCGCTGCGGGACCGATCGCCTGGAAGGCGTCGGCATAGCGTGGCTGGCGGGGAACGCGCGCGCCGATCCGCGCCAGTTTCACCAGCCGCCGCACTGGCGAGGGGGTCAGGGGATCACGTTCGATCCCGCGCAGCGCGCCATGGCGGGCCAGCGTGCGGCCCCATTTCAGCAGCCGCCAGATATGCGTCACATGGGAAGGCACGGCCGCTTAGATCTTCCAGCCGCTGTGGATCGCGACCATCCCGCCCAGGATCGGCTCCACCTTGGTCTGCACAAAGCCGGCCGCGCGGATCATCTTTTCAAATTCCGGCATCGGCGGAAACCTGCGGATCGATTCGATCAGATAACGATAGCTGTCCTCATCGTCGGCCAGCAGCTTGCCGAGCTTGGGCACCAGCCGATGTGAATAGGCATCGTAGACATCGGCGAAGCCCGGCCAGGTGGTGGTGGAAAACTCCAGGCAGAAGAAGCGCCCGCCATATTTCAGCACCCGGTGCGCTTCCCGCAGCGCCTTGTCGATATGGGTGACGTTTCGGATGCCGAAGGCGATGGTGTAGGCGTCGAAGCTGCGATCCGGGAAGCTTAATTCCTCAGCATTCTGCTGCGACCAGACAAGGCCTTCCAGCCCCTTCTTGCGCGCGCGCTCCACTCCGACGGCCAGCATTTCGGGATTGATGTCCGACACGGTAATCTGCGCACCATGCCGTGCCAGCCGAAAGGCGATGTCGCCCGTGCCGCCCGCCATGTCCAATATGGCCTCGTCCCGGCGCGGCTTCACCCGGGCCACGAACTGGTCCTTCCACAGACGGTGCGCGCCGACCGACATGGCATCGTTCATCAGGTCATATTTGGACGCGACATTGGAAAAGACGGCGCGAACCATCCCCTGTTTTTCAGTAGCATCGACGTCGCGATAGCCAAAGGATGCGGTCTCGTTCATGGTAGCACGCTCTAGCCACAGATTGGCCACCATGCCAGCCGCCTTTTCATGGCCCGCTTCTCTCCCGCGCGTCGAACGCCTAGAGGGATGTCATGCCTGAGCTGCCTGAAGTTGAAACCACCGTCGCTGGCCTGCGCGCCGTTCTGGAAGGCAAGGTGCTGACGCGCGTCGAACCCCGGCGCGCCGACCTGCGTTTCCCGATACCGGTCGACCTGCGCCAGCGGCTGACAGGGGCTAGGGTGACCGCCTTGTTCCGGCGTGCGAAATATGGACTCGTCGAAACCGATCGCGGCGACATGATGATCTTTCACCTGGGCATGTCGGGTCGCTGGCGAATCGCCCCGGCAGACATTGGCGCGCATGACCATCTATTGATCGAAACAGACGGCGGGCTGCTGTTGTCGCTCAACGATCCGCGACGCTTCGGATCGCTGGACCTTGTGCGCAGCGACGCGTGGCATGCCTATGCCCCGTTTACGCGCATGGGGCCTGAGCCGCTGGGGCCGGACTTTTCCGCCAGCGCTCTGGCGCGCGCGCTCGATGGCAAGACGGCGTCGATCAAGGCCGCGCTGCTTGACCAGCGCGTTGTGGCGGGTCTGGGCAATATCTATGTGTGCGAGGCGCTCAACATGGCGGGCATAGCGCCCACGCGCCCCGCCGGACGAATCAGCCGCGCGCGCCTCGTCCTGCTGGTGGATGCGATTCGGGAGGTGCTGACGGCGGCCATCGCAGCGGGTGGATCGACCTTGCGCGACTATGCGCGGCCTGATGGTGAGCTGGGCTATTTCTCCAAACAGTGGCGCGTCTATGGGCGCGAGGGAGAAAATTGTGCGTGCGGAGGCACGATCCGGCGTCGGATCGACGGTGGACGATCGACATTCTACTGTCCCGAATGCCAGAGGTAGCGCGGCGCTGCCGGTTGACGATGATAGCGATCCCCTGTAAGGGGCGCACCTTCACGGGGCTGGCAGGTGAATCCGGCTGGCCCACTTTCCGAGATTTGACGAGACCGAGGACTGTAAATGGCCAATACGCCGCAAGCCAAGAAGCGCATCCGCCGCAACGCCCGCCGCGCCGAAATCAATGGCGCCCGCATCAGCCGGATCCGCACCCTGGTGAAGAAGGTGGAAGCCGCCCTCGCCGCTGGTGACAAGGCGGCTGCGGCCACGGCGCTTCAGTCGGTGCAGCCTGAACTGGCGCGCGGCGTGGCTCGTGGCGTGGTTCACAAGAACACTGCGGCCCGCAAGTTCGGTCGCCTGACGAAGCGCGTCGGCGCGCTCGCCTGAACTGCATCTAACATAGCGTCAGATCATGAAGGCCCGTCCCGCATATGCGGGGCGGGCCTTTTTCATGAAGCCGTCACATATCGGTACATTGGCCGCACGTCCGGCATGGCCGGATTCCCGCGATTCGAGCGTTATCTGTCCGCAGGTGTTCGAATTAAGATATTGAAAATGAAGTATTTTTTCAATTTCGACGCATTTCTGCGGGTTTGCCGAGTCAACGGCTTTATTTCACATTTTTGACCTGCGCCGCCCTTGATAAGGCGGATAATGCCTGTCTATTTTCCACCCTCTGGCCGCCCACGAATCGATTTGGCGGTCGTTATACGGTTAGTCGGCACGAGTGTGTTGGAAGGGCGCTGCTTTTCCAGACGGCTCACTGTGTCTTAAAGCTCCATTCGGGGGCACAGTTGATGGGGGTCGGCTGTTTATGAAGGATATCGCGGCGGTGACAGCAACTTTGCCTGTTCAGGATGCGCAGGATCATGCGCGTCTCGCGACGGCCTGGGACGCCATTCGCACTGGTCTGCGCCGCGACATTGGCGCGCGCATGTTCGACCAGTGGCTGAAGGCGGCCCGCCTGGGTGAATATTGCCCCGACTCGCAGACGCTGGATCTGTTGTTCACTTCCGATTTCACCGCCAATTTCGTGTCGGGCCATTTCGGCGACCGGCTTTGCATGGCCTGGCGCTCTGCCGGGGTAGGGGTCCGCGAAGTACGCCTGCGGCGCGCGCCCAATGCCGTGGGTCCGCGCCTTTTGGAAATGGCTCCCGTGCCAGACGTGTCCGACGCGCCTGAGGTGGAGGCGCATGACGGGCCTGCCGCCTGCAATTTCCAGCCGCGTCATCGGTTCGAAGATTTCGTGACAGGCGAAACCAATCAGCTTGCCTGTTCGGCGGCGCAGGCGATGGCTGGCGAAGCGCAGCCCCGATATAGCCCATTGTTCATCCATGGCGGCACCGGGCAGGGCAAGACCCACCTGTTACACGCGATTGCCAAGGCGTTCTCCGCTCACTCCCCGGCAGCTCCGGTGCTCTACATGTCGGCAGAACGGTTCATGATGGAATTTGTGAACGCGATGCGCGCCAATGACACCATGACCTTCAAGGCGCGGCTGCGCGCTGCCCGTTTGTTGTTGATCGACGATATTCAATTCATCGCGGGCAAGGGTTCGACGCAGGAGGAATTTCTCCACACGATCAACGACCTTATCGATTCGGGTGCTCGAATCGTCGTGACCGCAGACCGCGCTCCGCAGCTGCTCGACTCGATCGACCCGCGCATCCTGTCGCGCCTGGCGGGCGGCCTGGTCGCCGATATCCGTCCTGCGGGTCTCGACCTGCGCCTCGCCATATTGGAAGCGAAGCGGGCGATAGCGGGCGATCCGCCGGTCCCCGACGCCGTCATCGACTTCCTCGCCCGCTCGATCCGTTCCAACGTCCGCGAACTGGAAGGTGCCTTCAACAAGCTGATCGCTTATGGTCAGCTGACTGGCCGATCCATCGACCTCGAATTTGCCCAGGGCATGTTGGCCGATGCCGTGCGTGCCAATGCGCGCCGCATCACTGTCGATGAAATCCAGAAAGTCTGTGCCGCCCATTACAAGATCGACGCTGCCGAGATGCGGTCCAAGCGCCGCGCCCGCGCCGTCGCTCGCCCGCGTCAGGTGGCCATGTACCTCGCCAAGAAAATGACTCCGCGTTCCTTGCCGGAGATCGGCAGGATCTTCGGCGGTCGTGATCACAGCACGGTCATCCACGCCGTCAAGACGATCGAAGGGCTGCGGCAGACAAGCCCTGATATGGATGCCGACATTCGCGCGCTACAGCGTCAGCTGGAGAGCTGATCTTTTGGCGGCAGCGGAATGAGGATGATTGCGCAACGCATGATCCGACATCTTGCCCTGTTGCTCGCGGTGGTCCTGTGTATTGCGCCGGGGTTGGCGCAATCGACCTCCGCTGCATCGCCTTCCGATGTGCGCGTGGCCTTGGATACGACGGCGGGGCGGATCGTCGTGGCGGTCCACACCGCCAAGGCAACGGTCACTGCCGCTAACTTCCTGCATTATGTCGATCGAAAGCGGTTCGACGGCACGCTTTTCTATCGGGCGGTCGGGTCGGCCGACTATGGCTTTGTACAGGGCGGGACGCAGAATGATCCGGCGCGAATCCTGCCGCCGATCGCGCATGAGCCGACTACGCAGACCGGCCTCACTCATGATGATGGCGCACTGTCCATGGCGCGCTATGCACCCGGCAGCGCAACTGGCGACTTCTTCATCGTGCTGGGCCGGATGCCCGGCATGGATACGAATCCGCAGGCGTCGGGCGACAATCAGGGCTTTGCCGTCTTTGCCCACGTGGTCGAAGGCATGGATGTCGTTCGCAAGATAGTGACCGGACCGAAATCCCCAACAGCGGGGGAAGGCGTGATGAAGGGGCAGATGCTGGAACCGCCGGTCAAAATCATCAGCGCCCGGCGCATGCCCTGAACTGTGCAAACGCCCGGCGATGCAGGGTCGCCGGGCGCTCATTTATCAGCCCCGCTTTTCGGGTGGCAGCGTTATCTTTACCTGTTCCCCATTCTGACCGGGGAAGCCGGTAAACATGGCATCGACCAGGTTCGGCACCAGATAGGTCAGTCGGTTCGACAGCGATTGGGCCGTGGCCCTACCCTCGAACAGACGTCGATTGTCAGCCGCGCGATCGATCTTCATGCTCAGATCGCTGGTATAAACGGTGTAGCTGCTGACGTCGGTATATCCGGGGCCAAAAAGCCAGGGGTCATAGAAGCCGTAACCCCAGGGCCGTCCCCAGCGGCCGCGCCAGCCCCAGCCTCCATAATAAAAGGGGTCAGCCCCGAAATTGGTCGAGCGCACCCTCTCGCGCCCATTGTCGACGCCATAAGCGACGCGCACGATCAGGTCAGCCCGAGCGGGATTGCTCGCGGCCACATAGCCGGTCTGGCTGAGCCGCTGCCCGACCAGACCGGCATATTGAGCAAATTCGAGGCCGCCAGCCAGGCCGGGGTCGTCTGCAACGATGGTGAAACTTTGTCCGGCGGGGGCGGGCAGCTGCTGGAACCGCGCAACGTCCGCCTTGAAGGAAGTTGCGCAACCCGAAAGGGTCATGAGCGCCAGAGCGGGCGCCGCGATTAAGCCGATCTTGTTGAAACGGGTCATAAATTCGCGTCCTGTATCAGGCGGAGGCCTACGACATCACTATTGCGCTCCGTAGTAGCAGAACGCAACTGAACATCATTTGAACGCTTCAAAGGGGCAAATGGACGCAGTTCATGCCCGGCTCTTTGTCTAAGGCAGGTGGGCAGCAGGGCTGATCAGCGCATCAGACCCATCGCATCATAGGCCGCGCGCAAGGTCGGTTCGGCGGCGGCCCTTGCCTTGGCCGCGCCCTTTTCCAGAATGGCGTCCAGCGCGGCGTCGTCGGTCCGCAACTGTATAAAGCGTGTGCGGATAGGGCGCAGCGTTTCGACCAGCAATTCGCCCATAGCAGGCTTGAACGCGCCAAAGCCCTTGCCGGCAAATTCCGCACACACAGCGTCCATGCTCTTGCCCGCCAGCGTGGCGTATATGCCGACCAGATTATTGGCTTCCGGGCGACCGGTCAGACCTTCGGCGTTTTCGGGCAGCGGTTCGGGGTCGGTCTTTGCCTTCTTCACCTTCTGCATGATGGCATCATCGTCATCCGTCAGGTTGATGCGGCTCATATCCGACGGGTCCGATTTGGACATTTTCGCGGTGCCGTCGCGCAATGACATAATGCGCGCCGACTCCTTTGGAATGATCGGGTCGGGCAGGGTGAAAAGGTCGACGCCGAAATCGGTGTTGAACTTGGCAGCGATGTCGCGCGCCAGCTCCAGATGCTGCTTCTGATCTTCGCCCACCGGCACATGGGTGGCGTTGTAGGCGAGGATGTCAGCGGCCTGGAGCACGGGGTAGACGAACAGGCCGATGGAGGCACCTTCGCGGTCCTTGCCCACCTTGTCCTTGAACTGGGTCATGCGGTTGAGCCAGCCGATGCGCGCGGTGCCATTGAGCAGCCAGCATAGCTCCGCATGGGCCGGAACGCGCGCCTGGTTGAACAGGACGGACCGTTCGGGGTCGATTCCCGCCGCGACCAGCGCCGCAGCCATGTCGCGCACGTTGCGGATGCGCTGCTCACGCGCCTCATGCACAGTGATGCTGTGCATGTCGGCAAGGAAGAAAAAGCACTGGCTTGCCGCGTCCATCTCATCCTGCATCCGCACCCAGTTGCGGATCGCGCCCAGATAATTGCCCAGGTGCAGATTGCCGGTCGGCTGGATGCCGGAAAGGACGCGCATATTCTATCCGTTCTTCATGTTGCTGGTGGCCCCTCGTCGGCGGATTAGCGCCTTGAGGTCGGACACGCGATAAGCGCCCGTCAGGAAACAGGCTACCCCGTAAAGCGAGACACCCGCGCCGACAAGCAGGGCCAGCGCGGCATAACGCGTGGCCATCGCGCCGCTCAGCCATGGCTCCAGCAGGCCTTCGCCCGCAAACAGTACGCCGCCCATGGCGATGGCCGCCAGTGCCAGGCGGGGCAAGCGGCGGCGCAGTTGCGCGTCCGCTGCAAAATGCCCGCGTTTGACCAGGGTCGCATACAACATGGTGACGTTGACGGTGGAGGACAGAGCGGTCGCCAAAGGCGGCCCGACATGGCCCACCAACGGGATCAGCGCGAAATTCCCGATGATGTTGATGAGGATCGACAGCATCGCATAGCGTACCGGCGTCCGGGTATCGCCGCGCGCATAATAGCCGGGCGTCAGCACCTTTACGAGCACATAGGAGGGCAGGCCGATCGAGAAAGCGGACAGCGCCCATCCGCACCGTTCCGCATCCTCGGCGGTGAAGAGGCCATATTGGAACAAGCCGCGCACGATCGGTTCGGCCACGGTCATGAAGGCGACGGTAGCGGGCAGCGTCAGGAAAAGGGCCAATTCGATGCCGCGATTTTGCGTGTCCATCGCCACCTGTTCCTGACCTGTCGACAGCAGGCGGGATATGGTGGGCAAAAGGATGGTTCCCAACCCGATGCCGATCAGCCCCAGGGGCAGCTGGTTCAGCCGGTCCGCATAATAGATATAGGTGATGGAACCGGACGCCAGCAGCCAGCCCGATAGCGCCGTGGAAACGAGCAGGTTGATCTGCTGCGCGCCCGCGCCTGCCGCTGCGGGCACGATCAGGCGCAACAATTCACGTACGTCGCCGTCAAGGCGCGGTCGCCTGATCCGCAGGGAAACGCCAGCGCTGCGGCAGGCCCATATCAGCCAGAGCAGTTGGAGCGCGCCGCCTATGGTGACCGATATGGCCTGCACTCGCGCGGTTTCATATTCGTCCGCGCCGTGGAAGAACCACAGGCCCGCGATCATCGCGACGTTGAGCAGGATGGGCGCGGCGGCGTTTGCCCAGAATTTATCGATTGAATTCAATATGCCACCCAGCAGGGACGCCAGGCTGATGAGCGCCAGATAGGGCAGGGTGATGCGCGACAGGGCGACGGCGAAGGCGAACTGGTCCGGTGTCGGATTCTGCCGCGAAAAGCCGCCGGAAAGCAGCCATGTGATCGGCCATGCCGCGACGATGAGCGCGATTGTGAACAGGATCAGCACCGGCAGCAGAACGACCAGCGCGCGCTCGGCGAAATGATAGCCTGCACTGACGCCATCCGGTCCCGCCGCCTTGCGGTTGAACATGGGGATAAAGGCAGCGGAAAAGGCACCCTCTGCGAACAGGGCGCGAAACATATTGGGCAGTCGAAAAGCGACGCCGTTGAAGGCGTCCGATGCAAAGCCCGCGCCCACATAACGGGCCGCGAGGGAGTCTCGCACCAACGCGAGAACACGGCTGGCGAGTGTCAGCCCACCGACCGAGCCAAAGGCGCGGACGAGCTTCATCCCACCATCTCTCCCCCCGTTCGGGCTGAGCCTGTCGAAGCCCTGTTCTTTCCTGAAGAATAGAGCAGCCCTTCGACGATCTCAGGGCGAACGGAAACGGAAGTCATTTTCAGCCTCAGGCGTTGCCTGCCGGTTCGCCCGCGGTTTGGATCATCGCCTGCGCCTGCTGCATATACAGCGTCCCGAAGTCGATGGGGTCGAGTAGCAGCGGCGGGAAGCCGCCGTCGCGGACGGCGTCTGCCAGCACGCGGCGCGCAAAGGGGAAGAGCAGACGCGGAGCTTCCGCCAGAACGAAAGGCTGAACCTGATCCTCAGGCACGTTGCGCATACCGAAGATGGCGGCATAGACCAGTTCGACAGCAAAGGCGGTGCCTTGCGGCGCGGTCGCCTTGACATCGATCTTCAGCGATACCTCAACCACTTCTTCGCCGACCTTGTCCGCGCCGATGTTGAACTGCACGTCGATCTGCGGCTGATCCTGCCACTGATAGACTGCGGGCGCGTTCGGATTTTCGAACGACAGGTCCTTGATATACTGGCTGATGAGCGCGATCTGCGGGCCGTTGTCGGCGCCATTGCCCGTGCTGGTGGTCTGGATGGTATCGGCTTCGTCGGCCATGTGCGCGCTTCCTGATGATCCCTGTTGACGACGGGCATCGTGCACCCCCCGCTTGATGGGGCGTGCGTCTAGCAGGGGCAGCCGGGCAGGGCAATGGCGGCAGGCGGAAGCGGCATTTGAATATGAAGGGAAACATGCCTATGTTGGCTGCGTTACTGTTTTTCGCGCTAGTCAAAGGGTGCCTTGCCCCGTGTATGTGATTGTTATCCTCGCGCTGATCGCCGGCTTCCTGGCGTTGCGGCTTTACTCCGTTCTGGGCAAGCGGACGGGCCATGAGCAGGAGCCAGCGCTGCGGACTGCAGAAGACCGCGCCAAAGTGGCGGTGCTGCAACCCCGGCCCGTGACCGATATGCCCGGTGATTCGACCCGGCTGTCCGATGCCTTCATTGCCCCAGGGGGCGAAGGCGGCGTGCGTGCTCTGATCGCAGCAGATCGGAGCTTCGATGTTCCGCAATTTGTTGAAGGTGCGCGCAGTGCATATCGGATGGTGCTCGAAGCCTTCTGGCGGGGTGACCGTCAGGAACTGGAATGGCTGTGCGACGCCGATGTGCTTGCATCTTTCGAAGAGGCGATCGCCGCGCGTGCAGATGCGGGCCATGTCCTCGACAACCGGGTTGTTCGCATTGAGAAGGCGCAGATCGTCGATGCCAGCGTCAACGGCAGCATTGCCGAAGTGTCCCTGCGGTTTGAAGCGGACATTGCCGCCGTCACGCGCGACAAGGATGGCAATGTCGTCGCTGGATCGCTGACCGACGCGGTCAGCACCAACGACATCTGGACCTTCACGCGCGACCTGCGCAGCACCGATCCGAACTGGAAGCTCAGCGAGACCGACGAGGCAGCATGACGCTGCGCCAGTCGGGGGGCGGGCTGTTGGCTGCATTGCTGCTGTCCGCGTGCGCGGGCGGCGTGATCCCGCCGGGAGCCAGCGGCCCGGCTCCGTCCCGGCCCGTCCAGGGTGGGACGGCTGCTGGAGGCGCGATACGCCCAGTCCCCGCGACACCCCGACCGCCGTTACCGGTTACGCCCCCCGCCAGCCCAGCTGCTGCCCTCGGAACGGCCACGAGTGCGGGCGTTGCGTCGGGTCCCGCCATCGCCGACCTGATTCCGTCAGGCGAACGGTCGCGCAAGGCGTTGCAGGCGTTTCGCATTTCCTGTCCGTCGCTCATGCGTCGCACCGATCAAAGCGGCCTGACGCGCGGGTCCGACTGGAATAACGCCTGCGCTGCCGCGTCAAGCTGGCCGGAAACAAGCGCCAGTGAATTTTTCTCACGCTATTTCGAAGCGGTGCAGGTTGGCGACGGTGCCGCGTTCGTCACGGGCTATTATGAGCCGGAAATTGCCGGATCGCGCACACGGCAGGCGGGATATGACGTGCCCATTTACCGTCGTCCGCCTGATCTGGTCGATGTCAATCTGGGGCTGTTCAGCGACAGCCTGAAGGGCAAGACCATTCGCGGCAAGGTGCAGGGCAGTAATTTTGTCCCCTTCGATGAACGGTCGCAGATCGTGTCGGGTGCGCTGGCGGGCCGAGGGCTGGAGCTTGCCTGGGCGGCCGACCCGGTCGAGTTTTTCTTCCTGCAGGTGCAGGGCAGCGGCAGGCTGCTGCTGCCCAATGGCGACGTAATGCGCATCGGCTATGATGGGCAGAATGGCCGCGATTATGTCGGCATCGGCAAGTTGATGAAGGATCGCGGCCTCATCCAGGCGGGGTCGATGCAGGATATCATGCAATATCTGCGCGCCCATCCCGCAGAGGGCGCGGCGATCATGGATGAAAATAAAAGCTTCGTATTCTTCCGCGAATTGACTGGGTCCGGTCCGCTGGGGGCGATGGGCGTGCCCGTGACGGCCGAGGCCAGTGTCGCCGCCGATCCCAAATATGTGCCGCTGGGCGCGCCCGTGCTGCTGTCGCTTGATCGCGGGGAACCCAACGGCATCTGGATCGCGCAGGATACAGGCGGCGCAATCAAGGGTGCCAACCGGTTCGACAGCTTCTGGGGCGCGGGCAGCCGCGCGCGCGGCATTGCGGGCGGCATGTCCGCACGGGGCAGCGCGCTCATTCTGCTGCCGGTCGGATCAGCGGCGCGTCTGGCTCGTCAGTAAAGGTTACCTGCCATGGCGCGGCGACATCTTTCGTCGGACGAACAGGCGCTGTGGAACGCGCTTGCCCGTTCTGTGCGTCCCATACGGCCTGGCGCACGCCTGCCTGAAGAGCCTTCGTTGCCGCTACCGGCGTTGGGCGCGCCCGCCCGATTGAAGGGGAAGGGGCAGCCGCCCGCGCCGTTGCGCCCTGATCCGCCCCGCACCCCTGCCAAGGTACTCGATGCGAGCTGGGAGCGACGGATTCGGGGCGGCACATTGACGCCCGACATGACCATCGATCTTCATGGCCATAGCCTGTCGGCAGCGCATGCTCGGTTGAACCAGGCACTTGCGATGGCTTTAGCGCGGGACGCGCGCATCATACTTGTTGTCACTGGGAAGCCGCCCAAATCCGGTGGTTCCGGCGGTGATCCGCGTCGCGGCGCGATCCGCGGAGAGATTGGCCATTGGCTGGAAACCAGTAGCTATGCCGACAGGATTGCCAGCGTCCGGCTCGCCCACCCCCGTCACGGCGGCGAAGGGGCGATCTACGTCATACTGCGCCGTAAAAAATAGCAGCTATCCGTCTGTGTACTGACCTTTTTTTAACCAGCGTCCGTCATATCGGCTTCTTAGGCGACCCACCGGGCGTCATGGGTTGGCAGGAGAGGCATGGAAGGCGTGACATTAAAAAGCCGCGCCACCGCTTTCGCCTGCGCCGCGGGGGCGCTGGTGTTCATCCTCTCGCTCGTGCTTGGACAGCAACAGGCGACAGATGTCGTGGGCATTGGCCGTTTGCTGATCGTCGCGATCCTGTGCGGGACGATGAGCTGGGCCGCGGCGCGCCGGAATGTCGCGACCACTGCCGCCGCCATCGACAGCGCGTCTGAACGGTTGATCGCGGCGGCGCATGGCGACCTGCATTCGCCTGTGCCCCCTGACATCAATGCCGAGCTGCCTGATCTCGCCGTGGCGATGGAAAGCCTGTTCAGCCAGGTGCGCACCAATCTAGACCATGTCCAGACGCTGGCGCTGTTCGACCAGGTGACAGGCCTTGCCAATCGCGCCAGCTTTTGCCGCCAGGTAGAACGGTTGCTGGCGGAAAGCGCCGAAGATGTGCACGGCGCGCTGTTCTTCATCGACCTGGACGGGTTCAAGGGCGTCAACGACACACTGGGCCACGCCGCGGGCGACCAGTTGCTCGCACGCGTCGCGGGACGACTGCGCGAAGTGGTGATGGCGCAGGTCAGTGCCGGGATGAGCGACCCGGTTCTCGGGCGACTGGCGGGTGACGAATTCACCATGTTCTTCCCCAACATACCCGGCCACGGCGGCGCGGCGCGAATTGCCCGCGCTATCCAGTTCGCGCTTGGCGAACGGTTTGACCTGGGCAGCCAGCATGTCGATCTGGGCGCGTCGATCGGCATCGCCTGCTACCCTGACCATGGAGACACATTGTCGGCGCTGCTGCGGTCCGCCGACATCGCCATGTATCATGCCAAGCATCAGGGACGCGGTCGGGCCGAAATGTTCACTTCCGAACTTGCGTTGGAAGCAGCGGATCGTGCTGAGCTGGAGCGCGACATGCTATTGGCGCTGCAACGCGACGAGTTTCTGCTGGAGTTTCAGCCGCAGATCGAAATAGGCAGCGGTCGGATTGTCACTGCCGAAGCCCTGATCCGTTGGGCGCACCCGGAACGCGACCTCGTCATGCCGGGTTTCTTCGTGCCTGTTGCGGAGGAGAGCGGCGCGATCGTCGCGCTCGGCGACTGGGTGATGAGCCGCGTGTGCGAAACCGCCGCCCGCTGGTCGCAGGCTGATGTGGGGCAACGCATCGCCGTCAATATCTCATCGCGCGAACTGTCGCAGGGCGACTTCTTCCTGCGCCTGCGTCACGCAATGGCGACGCACCGCACGCCCGCATCCATGCTGGAACTGGAAATCAGCGAATCGCTGGCGATGGAGATGGATGCCCGCGTGCTGGAGCAACTAAGTGCGCTGCGGAACGACGGCGTGCGGATCGCCATCGACGATTTCGGCACGGGCTATTCCAACCTTTCCCGCCTCAAGGAACTGCCCGTCGACCGGGTGAAGATTGATCGCAGCCTGGTGCGCGACATCGTGATTTCCGCTGAGGCGCGCACCATCTGCAGCGCGGTCGTGGGCCTGATCCAGGGGCTGGGCCTGGAGGTGGTGGTAGAAGGCGTCGAAACCAAAGCGCAGATGGAAATGCTGCGCGTCATCGGCTGCACCCTGTTCCAGGGCTATCATGTCGCGCACCCCACTGGAGAGGAGGATTACCTCTCCCGCTTCGCGCCCCACCGGCGGTTGCAGCGTCAGGCGGTCTAGTTGCCCAACGCGCGGCGCACGACCAGCGCATAGATGCGGGTCAGGTCCTTGAGGTCCTCGATCGCGACGGCTTCGTCCAGCTTGTGCATCGTTCCATTGTTAAGGCCGAACTCCACCACCGGGCACAGCCGCGAAAGGAAACGGGCATCCGATGTCCCGCCCGTCGTTGAAAGCTCCGCTTCGACGCCCGTCACATCGCGGATCGCGCCCGCGACCAAATCCGAAAGCACGCCCGGCTGCGTCAGGAATGGCTCGCCGCTGATCTTCGCGGTCACGACGCCGCCTTCGGCTGAAGCAATCGCGGTGATGCGATCGATCAGGCTTGCGCCGCTGTGCTGATCGTTGAAACGGATAGAGATGCGCGCATGGGTGGCGGCGGGAATCACATTGGTCGCGGGGTTGCCCACCTCAAGGTCCGTGATCTCGATGTTGCTCGGCTGGAACCAGTCCGTGCCTGTGTCCAGCACCTCGCCCTCGATCGTCGACAATATGCGGACCAGCCGGGGAATGGGATTGTCGGCCAGATGTGGATAGGCGACATGGCCCTGAACGCCATCGACCTTGATCCACATATTGACTGACCCACGTCGGCCGATCTTGATGATGTCTCCCAACCGCTGGGATGATGTGGGTTCGCCTACCAGGCAAAGGTCGGGCCGCAGGCCATGGGCGGCCATCCGTTCCATCAGGGCGAGCGTGCCGTAGACCGCAGGCCCTTCCTCGTCGCCGGTGATGATCAGGCTGATGGTGCCGGACAAGTCGCCGGGAATATCGGCGAGCGCGGCGACGAAGGCCGCGATCGACCCTTTCATATCCACCGCCCCCCGACCATGCAGCAATTCACCGCGAATGTCGGGCGTGAATGGGTCGCTGGTCCAGCCATTGCCCGGCGGCACGACGTCCAGATGCCCTGCAAAAGCGAAATGCGGTCCCGCGCCGGTCGTGCGCCAGGCGACCAGATTTTCCACCGGGCCGTCGGGTGCTTCGCCCGTCACGAAGCGGTCGACGGTAAAACCCAGCGGCAAAAGCAGCGATTCCATCACGGCGAACACTTCGCCTCGTGCGGGCGTCACCGATGGGCAGGCTATCAGCTTGCTCGCTATGTTCACCACGTCGGCATTGGTGCTAGTCATGATCATGGCGCTGCGTTAGCGAAAGCCTAGCGCCTTTGCCAGCGGAAGGGAAAGATCATGCCCAAGATCGATCTAGCAGCCATGGAGCAGACCAATCGCACCGGCTATCCGGCGCAGTTCGCCGTAGCGGTCGCGGGCCGCTGGGTGCGGCGACTTGGCCCGGCGGCGGGGCTTGCCGATTTCGGTGTCAGCCACGTCGTGCTGAAACCCGGAGCTGCTTCGTCGCAGCGCCACTGGCATGAGGATGAGGACGAGTTCGTCGTCATGCTGAGCGGCGAAGCGGTGCTGGTCGAGGAAGATGGCCGAGTGCTGCTGCAAGCCGGAGACATGGCCGCCTTTCCCAAAGGCCATCCAGATGGGCATCATCTGGTAAACGAAAGCGAAGCGGACTGTGCGTTGCTGGCGTTCGGCCGTGTGCCGATGGGCGATGCGCATTATCCCGACATCGACCTTAGATGGACGGCAGGAACTTATAGCCACAAGGACGGGCGGTCATTTTGACCGGGGCGACTTTGACAGGGGCGATTGGGTTGGACCGGCGCATGATGCTGGCGGCGACGTGCGGCGCGCTGGTCGCTGCAAAGGCCCCTGCGCCCGCATCGGTAGGCAAACCGCCCCGGTTGCGTCCCGGCGACACGGTTGGCCTGATCGAGCCTGCGGGCTTCACCGATGACCTGTTCGACCTGGACCTGGTCAAGGAAACCATCGTTGCGATGGGTCTCAAGCCCAGGCTGGGAAAGCACCTGGCCGAACGCCGGGGCTATCTGGCGGGAACGGATGCTGACCGCGCCGCAGACGTCAACGCGATGTTCGCCGATCCCGACGTTCGCGCCGTCTTCGCCGTGCGGGGAGGATGGGGCTGTGCGCGCATCCTGCCGCTACTCGATTTCGCGATGATCCGCGCCAATCCCAAGCTGCTGGTCGGCTTCAGCGATATTACCGCGCTTCATCTGGCCTTCGCCGCCCGCGCGGGATTTCCGACGATCCATGGCCCTAATGCCGCGAGCAGCTGGCCACGATTTTCATGGGACGCCTTCCGTGCGATCGCCTTTGACGGCGCGACTCCGACACTGGTCAATCCTGTTGGTCATGAAGACCGCCTTGTCCAGCGCAGCGGACGCATCCGCACCTTCCGCGGTGGCAAGGCGACGGGGCGGCTGTTGGGCGGCAACCTGACCGTGCTGGCGGCGCTGGTGGGAACCCCTTGGCTGCCCGATTTGGATGGTGCCATCCTGTTCCTGGAGGATGTGGGGGAAGCACCCTACAGGATCGACCGGATGCTGACGCAGTTGTCGCTCGCCGGACTGCTGGGCAAGGTCGCCGGAGTGGTATTTGGCCAGTGCATGAATTGCGCCGCCAGCGAGCCGTCCTATGGCGGTTACACTCTGTCGGAAGTGCTTCAGCAGCATTTCCAGCCGTTAGGCGTCCCAGCTTTTCAGGGCGCGTCCATCGGCCATATCGCCAACCAATTCAGCCTGCCGGTCGGCGTTCGAGCAGAGATTGATGCTGATATCGGCAGCATTCGCCTGCTGGAACCGGCAGTGCGCTAGGGCATCGTGCGGAAAAGTGGGAGCCGGTTTTCCGCAAAAAACGATGCGACAACAAACAACTAGAGCGCGCGACTTGCGTCAGATTTAACGCAGCGCGCTCTAGGTTGTGTCTGCATTCATCTTAGCCAGATCATGGCGCACGCGAGGTGAA
>CBFHAG010000020.1:0-49571 GCA_965653535.1 uncultured Sphingobium sp. | reverse complement strand
CACAAGCTCGCGGAACGCCTTGAAGAAGGCCGCACCTGCGGGCAGCTCGCCATTCATGGCCAGGGTCAGCAGGGCGTCCTGCTGAGCGGGCGTCGCCTTCGCCGCCGCCACCTTATAGTCGGCAAGGCTGCGCGCCTCGATCGCATCCAGGCCCACCAGGATCGGCGCTCGTTCTTCGGGCAGCGCCCAGTCGCTCAGCAGCTTTTCGATATAATCCGGTACGCCTGCCGCGATCGCCCCCGGCGTGTCAGTCACCGGAATGACGCGGTCGCTCAGCGCCGCCATCAGCGCGCGCTGTTCAGGAGTAAATACCGCGATGCTCGGCGGCCCTTCGCTGATGACCGGGATTTGGACACCCCGCTGTGGCGCAGCAGCCCGTGCGATCGGCGCGAAAAGATCCGCCCCGAACATGGCGATGACGCCCGCCAACGCCGTTCTTCGGTTAATCACTTGCCCTCTCCTCCAAAGGCTTTCGCGGCTTTGCGCAGCAGGCAAAGCGCTCGCCAGCTCATTTCTGCGCTTTCAGATAGTCGATGATCGCAGCCCGCTTCACCGGGTCCGCCATGCCGATCGCCATGCGCGTGCCCGGCACCTTCTTGGCTGGCGCGGCGAGAAACGCATCGAGGCTTTTCTCATCCCACCGGAGCTGAGAATTCTTCAGCGCAGGTGAATATTTGAAGTCCGGCAGAACAGCCGCACTTCGTCCCATGACGCCGTTCAGATTAGGTCCAACCCCGCTGCGCTGCCCTTTAACCACACTATGGCATGCTTTGCAGGCTGCGAAAGCTGGTGGCGCGGGGCGGACATTCTGCGCTACGCTGGGCGCGACCGCGATCGTCATCGCCGCTACTGGCGCGATAGCCACGATTAGGCAGATCAACGGCTTCATCTATTCTCTCCTGCTTAGCAATATGCCCCAGATCAGTTCGTTGAGCGGTCCGGCGCTTTCGCGGCCCGCTCATCTCCGTCCACTTCTATTGCGATTCGGCATCAGATAGCATCGCTTCGATGAACGCGCGGTGCGCAACCCATCCATAATCCGGCACAGGATAGCGTACAGGCTCCACCTGCGCCCATTCAGACCGCAACGCTCGCCGTGAATGCGCAAGGAGGAGACAATGTCAGGCTGTAGAGCCATGCGCGACCACTGGAGGCCGTCATCGCAAGATTCTTCGACGCACTTTGATAATAGACACCCTCATCCTCCTTCTGCGCAGCTTCCCTGCGTTCTGGACCTCACGCTAGCAGGTTCAGAATCGATGTAAAGGATTACATCCAACTAGATATCGACAAGAGCCGCCGGACTGTTACATGGATGGTCGATGCCCACGATCCTTGAAGTGGCCGCTATGGCCGGCGTGTCCACTGCGACGGTTTCACGGGTATTGAGCCATCCCGACCGCGTGGCGGAAAAGACGCGAGAACGCGTACTCGAGGCAATTCAGTCCCTCGGCTACACCCCCAATATCGCTGCGAGAACGCTGCGGACCCTGCGCGCGGCGAAAATCCTGCTGACGGTGCCCGATATTTCGAATCCCTTCTTCGCCAGCGTCATTCGCGGTGCAGAGGAAGCCGCGCGGGGTGCAGGCTATGCTGTCGTGGTGGGGGACACTCGGCACGATCCGCTGCTTGAAGATCAATATGCAGAAATGCTCGCGCGGCGCGAGGTCGATGGCCTTATCTTCCTGGGCCATCGCTTGCCCGAGAGCCTGAAACCATTGCTCACGCGTGAAGGGCCTGTCGCCCCCATCGTCAATGGTTGCGAATACAGCCCCGGACTTGGTGTGCCGAGCGTCCATATCGACAATGCCGCAGCCAGCAGCGACGCTGTCGAACATTTAATCGGCCTGGGGCATCGCCGCATCGGCATCATCACGGGACCGCCGCTCAGCCCGATCAGCCGCGACCGTTGCGCTGGCGTTGTCCAGACGGTCGAGCGTCATGGCCTGAGAGAGCATCTGGAGCAGCGCATCGGCGACTATTCGGCAAGCTCTGCCTTCGACCATACGCGCGACCTGTTGACGGCGGGGGTCACGGCCATCTTCTGTTTCAGCGACGAAATGGCGTTGGGTGCCCTTAGCGCAATAAGCGCGACCGGCCTCTCCTGCCCCGCGGACGTATCGGTGGTCGGGTTCGACGATCTGCCATTGTCCCGCTATTTCCAGCCGGGACTGACGACCATCGCCCAACCCAAAGCCATGATCGGGCAGCGAACCGTCGAACTGCTGGTCGAAATCCTACGCGGTGCCCCGATCGAGGCCAGCCACATCACCCTTCCGCACGAACTTCTGATTAGAAACAGCACCGGCCCTTCGCCCACCGGTTAAGGCGGTTGTAGACGCGAAGACACGCCGTTTTTGAAATCCAGTTTGCACCCCTATCTGCTGCCTCCTTGCGCTGCACCGCGGCCCGCAGGCTCCATGTGCTGCGCAAACGGTTTTAGATTTTGCGGCCGCTGCTGCATCGCAGGAAACCAATCAAGTTGTTGCTTGACTTCAACTGTGTAGCGACGACATCTCTATGATCCTGACGCCTGCGGGTCTTCTCGTTCGAAGGCATGGAAGGATTAGAGCATGATCCGATTCGCCAGATGGTGCCATCTGACTGGAAAATGCTCTGATCGGACCGCTCACCTTCTTCGATCCGGTGGCAGGCGGAGCCATGTACGCTGAAACAAGAGGGTTTGAACGTGAATGACCTCGAACGACTGATGGCCATCGAATCAATCAAGCAGCTGAAAGCGCGGTTCCTGCGGTGCATGGACACAAAGGATTGGGACGGTTTCGCCGCCACCTTATCTGACGATGCGGTACTGGACATGAGCCAGCAGGGAAGCGAGGTGATCGAAGGTGGAGCCAAGGTGATCGCCGATTGGACGCGCGATGCCGTGGACCACGCTGAGACCGTGCACCACGCGCACACCCCCGAGATCGACGTGACGTCTCCGGACTCGGCCACTGGCGTATGGGCGCTAATGGACGTGCTGCGTTGGCCGGACGGCGGGGCCATATCGGAGATGGTGACCTATGGCCACTATCACGAATCTTACGTCCGGGCAGGCGGTGAGTGGAAGATCTCCCGGATCTTCCTGACCGACCTGCGTATCGATATCACTGAGGGAACTGGTTTGCCCCCTACTCTTGCATAGGCGGCGGCGTTCTCAGCAGCACGCTGGAACGCGGTCCAAACCCCAAGCGGATCCCAGGCCGAAGGCGCGTTGTGGAATTGCCTTTGAGGGACTGGTGCCGCTTACAGGACTCGAACCTGTGACCCCCGCATTACGAATGCGATGCTCTACCAACTGAGCTAAAGCGGCGTTGGTGGGGCAGATAACAGCGGATGATGCGCAGGACAAGCGGGCAATGCATTCGCCTGATCCATCTTTTCTCCCGGCCCATTAGCCGCTGTCAGGGGCGGCGCGCCCGTCTTCACGGCATGTTTACCATCCCGTGGCAGTGTCGATTCTCAGGAAAAGCTTATTCTGGGCTAAGGACCGACCCCATGGACACTCTGCGAGGGCATGACATCGTCAGCGAGCCGGACGATTTCGATCATGTCGGCGACGCAGCCATCGAAACCCCTGCGGCCATCGGATCGGATGAGCGGCGGATGCAGGTGCGTGCCTATAATTACTGGGCATCGCTGCTGGGGGACCGGGCACTGCCATCGATCGAGGATCTATCGCCCGGCGAGCTGGAGGATTTCGGTCCGAACAGCGTATTGCTGGATTTCAGCGCCGGGATCGAGAATCCCGCCATCGTATATCTGGGCACGGCGTTGCGCCGGGAATGCGCGATTCCGGGATCGATTCAGTATATCAAGGATGTGCCGCCCCGTTCTCTCGTGTCGCGCCTGACCGACCATTATCTCCAGATCATTGCGAACGCCGCGCCGATCGGATTTGAAGCCGGCTTCGTCAACCAGCGCGGGGCTGACATATTATATCGGGGCATATTGATGCCCTTTTCATCGGACGACGAAACGATCGATTTCGTCTTCGGCGTGATCAGTTGGAAAGAATTGGCGAGCGACGAAGTCGCCGATGAGATCGGACGTGAAGTGGACGCGGCTCTGCGCAGTTCCGCTGCCCCCGGCGCGGTGACGCCGATCTGGGCGGACGGCCCAGCCGCGGATGAGGATGATGACGGCACGCTGGACCTAACGGGAATGGAAAGCCCCGCCGCCGATGCGCCTCTGGCCGATTGGCTGGCGCTGGCCCGCGACGGCGTGGAGCAGGCCCGCACCAGCGAAAACCGCAGCCACACCGCGCTCTATCGCGCCATTGGGTTCGCCTATGACTTCGCCCTGGCGGCTGAGGCCGCGCCGGACGATTATGCCGAGATATTGAGCGACGCCGGGATCAAGGTCCAGGCACGCAGCCCCCTGACGGCGGTGGTCAAGCTGGTCTTTGGCGCTACCTATGACAAGACCAGGCTTACCGAATATGCTGCCGCGCTGGACCATGCGAAGGCTACCGGACTGGCTGTCGGAACATTCGCCGACTATCTGGCCCGCTATGACGGCGGCGTGAAGGCGCTGATCCGAGACGAACGCAACCAGCGCCGCAATAATGCCCCCGTTCGCCCGGACCGCAAAGAAACGGCGCGCGCCGCGATGAAGGCGGCAGCTGCTATCGATCCGGTCGCCATCGCCACCGACGACGATGGACTGGCCGTGGTGGTCACCCGTCGCGAGGCGGACGGCACGCTGGCCATCGTGGCAGTCCTGCCGGACGGTTCCGACCTTGGCCAGCGGGTGATCATGGCGGCAGCGGCCTGATCAAGTCGGGCAAGCCGCATCTTTATTCTAGCCGCAGGTAACTTTATTGCCATGTCGGGTTGAGCGTCCGGCTTCGGTAACGCATATTGCCGCCCGTTGGAGGAGACAGTGCGACCTTCCGTAATCTTCTCCGTTCCAGCACAAGCGGGCCAGTCCCGTCGGGAAGAGGTTGCGAATGACGGCATCGGCTGACTCCAGGTCCAAGCAGGTAAACCGGTCGATCCTCGAGGCGCTAGAGGCTGCTTTGGCGAAAGGGACCATCCCAGGCGAGGGCGAGGATTTCAGCCCACAGGTCGCTACCGCCGCCACGGATTTTCTGGGACGCGCGGCCCAGCTTCGCAAGCCCGGTCAGCTGGGCCTGGCGGTCGAAACATTGGGAGAAGGCGCGACTGGGCGCTATATGCGGATTGCCATCATCAACGACGACATGCCGTTTCTGGTGGATTCCATCGCCAATGCACTCGCGACCCTGGACATCACCATCTATCGGCTGCTGCATCCCGTTCTGTCAGTGAAGCGGGACGACAAGGGCCAGCTGAGCGCCGTCCTTAACGATGATGAACCGGGCGCGCGCCGGGAATCGATGATTTATATCGAAGCTGACCGCGTCGATGCGAAGGGTCGCCGCAAACTGGAAAAGCAGTTGCGCGAGACTTTGACCGATGTTCGCGCAGCGGTCACCGATTGGCCAAGGATGCGTGAGGCGATGACGCATGATGCTGACACCGTCGCCGACGGCGAAGGCGCGGCCCTGCTGCGTTGGTTCCTGGCACGTCATTTCACTCAGATCGGGCATGATCTGCGACTGCGCGACGGCACCGCCCAGGCACCCTTGGGCATATGCGCGCGGCAGGACACGCCCTTGCTGGCGGCGGCATCGCGAGAAGCCGCCTTCACCTGGTTCGAGGAGGGCAAGCGAAGCCCGCTGATCATCAAGTCGAACCATGTGTCACGGGTGCACCGGCCCGTTCTCCTGGATCTGGTCATCGTCCCGGTGCGAGAAGGCAGGCAGGTCGTGGCGCTGTCCATACACGCGGGCATGTGGACCAGCGCGGCACTGGCCGCGACGCCCGACAAGGTGCCGCTGCTGCGGTCCGCCCTGTCAGAATTGATGGACAAGTTCGGATTTGATCCCGCAGGCCATGCGGGCAAAGTTCTGGCCCATGCGCTGACCGCCCTGCCGCACGATATATTGATCGGCTTTGACCATGATACGCTGGAACGGTTGGCGCTGACCTTCATGTCGTTGACCGACCGCCCGCGCCCCAAGCTGGCGCTGGGGACGAGTGCGTTGGCGCGGCATCTTTACGCTTTCGCCTGGCTCCCGCGCGAGGAGCTGACGACGGCGCGGCGGCTGGCCGTGCAGGACATGCTGTCGCAGGCGGCAAAGGCACCCGTGCTAAGCTGGTCGATCGCCCTGGAGGAAAGCGGCCTTGCGCTGTTGCGTATCACGTTAGACCTGCGCGATGGCGGCGTGGTGCCGGACGAACTGCCGCTCGACCGACAGCTGAAGCAGATGGTGCGCGGCTGGCTGCCCGCTGTGGAAGAGGCGCTCGCCGAGATGGAGGAGCCCGGCCGCGCCGCGGCCCTGGCACAACGTTTCGCGCCGGGATTCCCGCTGGCCTATCGTAATGGCGCAGGCCCCGCCGAAGCGGCGATCGACATCCGCCTGTTGCACGGACTGTCAGGTCCGGGCGACAAGTCGATCCGCATCTATCGCAATGGTGAGGATGAGACGGAAAGGCTGCGCCTCAAACTCTACAGCCATGACGTCATTGCCTTATCCGAAGTCGTGCCCGCCTTTGAAAATTTCGGGTTCCGCGTGATCGATGAGATGACGACCGCCGTGGATGGCGGGGCACTGGGCCATGTCCAGCGATTCGTCCTGGAACTGCCTGCGGGCAGCGATGCGGAACTGGTCATCGCCCGCGCGTCGGTCGTCACCGAAGCCATCGCCCAGGTGTTGGAAGGTCGCGCGGAAAACGATCGGTTCAACGAACTGATCGTGACCGCCGGACTCGCACCGCGCGCGGTCGTCCTGTTCCGCGCATTGTTCCGCTATTTGCGCCAGACCGGCATGGCCTATGGCATGGCGACATTTGCAGATACGTTGCGGCGAGAACAGGCGGTTGCACATGATCTGGTGACGCTGTTCGAAGCGCTGCACGACCCTGCCGTCAAGGATGGAGCCGACAGGGTCGTCGATGCGCAGGCGGCGATCGACGCGGGTCTGGAAAAGGTGAAGGCAATTGACGAGGATCGGGTACTTCGCCTGCTCCGCGCGGTCATCACGGCGACGCTGCGCACCAATTTCTTCAGCGACGCCGCCGAGGAAGCGCTGGCGTTCAAGCTGGACAGCGCCCAGGTTCCAGGACTGCCGGCTCCGCTGCCATGGCGTGAAATCTGGGTCTATTCGCCTCGCGTCGAGGGCATCCACCTGCGCACTGGTCCGGTCGCGCGCGGCGGACTGCGGTGGTCCGACCGGCGGGACGATTTCCGCACCGAAATATTGGGTCTCATGAAGGCGCAGCGAGTCAAGAACGCCGTCATCGTGCCAACAGGGGCGAAGGGCGGATTCTATCCCAAACAGCTACCCGATCCGCAGCGCGACCGCGAAGGCTGGATGGCGGAAGGCACGGAAAGCTACCGCATCTTCATCCGCGCGCTGCTGTCAGTCACCGATAATATCGTCGCCCAAAAAGTCACCCACCCGCCATACGTCCGTATCCATGATGGCAATGATCCATATTTCGTCGTTGCAGCCGACAAGGGGACGGCGACGTTCAGCGATGTCGCCAACGCGATCGCGCTGGAACGCAATTTCTGGCTGGGAGACGCTTTCGCCAGCGGCGGTTCCCATGGCTATGACCATAAGGCGATGGGCATAACAGCGCGCGGTGCGTGGATCAGCGTCCGGCGGCACTTCGCCGAACTGGGCGTGGACGTGCAGAGCGAGCCGGTAACCGTTGTCGGATGCGGCGACATGTCGGGCGACGTGTTCGGCAACGGTATGCTGCTGTCAAAGGCGATCAAGTTGGTCGCCGCTTTCGACCACCGCCACATCTTCCTGGACCCGGACCCGGACCCGGCGAAGTCGTGGGAAGAGCGCGCAAGGCTGTTCGAACTGCCGCGGTCAAGCTGGGACGATTATGACAAGTCGCTCATCTCCAAGGGCGGCGGGGTCTATCCCCGCGCGCTCAAGAGCATAGCGCTGAGCGTGCAGGCGCAAGCGATGCTGGGCGTGACCGAGCCAGCGATGGAGCCGACGGCCCTGATCGCCGCCATCCTGAAAAGCCCGAATGACCTGCTGTGGTTTGGCGGCATCGGCACTTATGTAAAGTCGGCTTCGCAAAGCCATGTCGATGTGGGCGACCCGGCCAACGACCGGCTGCGCATCGACGCAGAGGAACTGCGGATCAAGGTGATCGGCGAAGGCGCGAACCTGGGTGTTACACAGGCGGCGCGCATCGCCTTTTCGCTGCGCGGCGGTCGGATCAACACCGACTTCATCGACAATAGCGCGGGCGTCGATTGTTCGGATAATGAGGTCAATATCAAGATAGCGTTGAACAAGGAAATGGCCGAAAGTCGCCTGTCCTTCGATGCCCGCAACAAGCTGCTGGAAAGCATGACGGATGCCGTGGCGGACATCGTCCTGGAAGATAATCGCCTGCAAGCGCTGGGCCTGTCCATAGCAGAAGCAGGCGGCGCGGCCGAGCTGGCAAGCTATGTACGCCTGATCGAAACGTTCGAGGAAGATGGGCGGCTGGACCGCCGGGTGGAGGGACTGGCTGCCAACGACCAGTTGTTGCGGCGGGGACAGGACGGGCTGGGGATGACCAGGCCCGAACTCGCAGTGCTGCTGTCGACGGCCAAGCTGACGCTGCAGGACGCGATTGAACAGGGCGGGGTTGCCGCTGATCCCAGCATGGCGAGTGAACTGGCCGCAGCCTTCCCGGCGGCGATGCAGAAGAAGGAAGCCGATGCGATCGCCGTCCATGCATTGCGCAAGGAAATCATCGCGACCAAGGTTGCCAATCGCGTCATCAACCGGCTGGGGCTGATCCATCCGTTCGAACTGGCGGAGGAGGAAGGCTGTTCATTGGCCGACTTGGGCAACGCCTTCCTGATTGCCGAGCGGCTGTATGACATCGGCAGCCTGTGGGCGGATATAGATGGGGCGGACATGGCCGAACGCGCGCGCCTTGGCTTGTTCGCCGAAGTCGCTAACGGCATGCGGGCACAGATTGCCGACATATTGCGTAGCGTCCCGTCGGGCACCCTGCCCGGCGAAGGTCACACGATCCTGGCCAATGGCGTGGGCAAGCTGGCGAGCAAGGTCGATGAACTGCTGACCAGCGAAGCCGTCCGCCGCGCCAGCGCAGTGACCGATCACCTGCTGAGCCGCGGTGCCCCCGATGCGCTGGTGCGGCGCACCGTCGGCCTCTTCAAACTGGATGGCGCGGTCGGCATTGCGGCATTGGCGCGTCGTCTTGAAGTCGATGAAGTCGACCTTACCCGCGCCTTCACCCATTTGGGCGAAGCCCTCGGAATCGACTGGGTGCAATCGACCGCGGCCCGGATGGCACCTTCCGATCCATGGGAACGGCTGCTGATTTCGGGCGTGGCGCGCGATATGCAGCAGGTGCGGCTGGATTTTCTGGCACAGGCAAGCACGAAGGACATTGCGGCCCATGTGGGACGCTGGCTGACCGAGAAGGCAGCACGCGTCGCGCAGTTTCGCGGACTTGTGCAGCGCGCCCGGTCCGCTCCACTCCCTAATGTCGCGATGCTGGCGGAAGTCGCGGGGCAGGCACGCGGGCTGCTGGGACGCTGACGCGGCACCCTTCCGTCCCTGCGGCCTACATTTTGATACAAATTTCGGCATGAGCCGGTTTGCAATTGCGAGTCGTTCGCGTTACTAGGCCGCACTTCTCATCAGGACCGCATCCATCTCCATGCACGCCCCCGTCCGCGCCCAGCCAAAGAAAAAGAAGAGCCACAAGACCTTCTGGCTCAAACAATTGCACAGCTGGCACTGGATCAGTTCGGCGGTCAGTCTGATCGGCCTGCTGCTCTTTGCGTTCACCGGCATTACGCTCAATCATGCCGCCGATGTCGAAGGCTCTCCCCAGACGGTCGAAAAGACGGCAACCCTGCCGCCCGCATTGTTGAATCGAGTCGCATCAGACGATGCGCCGGACAGCAAGAAGCCGCTACCGTCAGACGTTGCCGCATGGGTCGAAAAGGAGATCGGGCTGAGCGGTCAGGGGGAGGCGGAATGGTCGAGCGATGAGATATACCTGCCCCTTCCCCGGCCCGGCGGTGACGGCTGGGTATCCATCGACCGGCACAGCGGCGCTGTATCCAGCGAGGCGACCAGCCGGGGACGGATCAGTTACCTCAACGACCTTCACAAGGGGCGCAACACCGGCACGGCGTGGAAATGGTTCATCGACATTTTCGCCGTTGCCTGCTTCCTGTTCGCACTGACCGGACTGTTGCTGCTCCAACTTCATGCGGCCAAGCGACGCAGCACCTGGCCTTTGGTGGCTGCGGGGCTGGCTATTCCGGCGGTACTCGCCATCATCTTCATCCATTAAGGGAACGACGTCATGCAGAGGGGCTATAAACTCATCCTGGGGGGCGGCGTTGCAATCGGCGCGGCCGCGACGGGTGCAGGCGCGGCGCAGGCCGAAATGATGAACGTCACCGTCACCATCCCTCGCTTGTCGGTCGCCGAATATCACCGGCCCTATGTCGCCATCTGGCTGGAAAAGGAGGGCGCGGCACCGCGCACCCTGTCCGTCTGGTATGATGTGGACAAGGCGAAGGGTGAGGGCACAAAGTGGCTGCGCGATATGCGTCAGTGGTGGCGCGTATCAGGCCGGACAATGAGCTTTCCGGCGGACGGCGTGACGGGTGCGACCCGCGCACCGGGCGAACAAAAGATCGGCTTTACCAACGGCAAGGGTCCTCTGGGACGGCTTGGCGCGGGCGATTACACTCTGGTCGTGGAAGCAGCCCGTGAAGTGGGTGGGCGCGAATTGCTGCGCCTGCCGTTCAGCTGGCCACCCAAGCCGGGCGCGACGGTACGAACCAAGGGCAAAAGCGAATTGGGCGCGGTCAGCGTCTCCTTCGGCAAATAAGGGGAAATGTCATGAAGGCCAGACATGTTATCGCGGGTGCGGTCAGCGCGCTTCTTCTTTCAGGCGCAGCACAGGCGCATCGCCAGTGGATGCTGCCGTCGTCCACCACCCTGTCGGGCAATGAAAGCTGGGTGACGGTGGATGCTGCCGTTTCCAACGACGTGTTCTATTTCGAACATAATGCGATGCGCACGGACAATGTCAGGGTGACGCAGCCGGACGGGTCGGAAGGCAAGATCGAAAACAGCGCCACCGGCAAATACCGGTCGACCTTCGACGTGCACCTGACGCAGCCCGGCACCTACCGTATCGCCAGCGTTTCGACCGGCATCATGGGCGGCTACATGCTGAATGGCGAGCAAAAGCGCCTGCCGCGCGGCACCACGAAGGACAATCTGGCCGCGGCCATCCCCGCAGGCGCGACCAATGTGCAGACGACGGAAGCATCCAATCGGAACGAAATCTTCGTGACACTTGGCGCGCCGACGGCCACCATCTTCAAACCCACGGGCGCAGGCATCGAGCTGGTTCCCATGACCCATCCCAATGATCTGGTATCGGGCGAAGCCGCCACTTTCCAGTTCCTGCTAGATGGCAAGCCTGCCGCTGGCCTGAAGGTCACGGCGATTCCCGGCGGGATCCGCTATCGTGACTCGCTGGGTCAGATGGATCTCATCACCGACAAGAACGGCAAACTGACGATCACCTGGCCACAGCCGGGCATGTATTGGCTGAATGCCAGCACCGGAAGCAGCCGTGAAGGCGGCGAAGCCATGGGTGCGGTCGGTTCGGCGGCCCAGAAGCCCCAAGCGCCTGCCGGTCCGCCGCAGCGCCGTGCATCCTATGTAACGACGCTGGAAGTGCTCGCGCCCTGACCGGCGTCCGCATCGTCATCCCCAATGACCTGTCGCCCGATGATTTTACCGGGCGACAGCGGCGGGCGCATGTCACACACTTTTCCGGGCCGACTATGGGCACAAGCTGGTCGGCCCGTATCGCTGATGCGCCTGCGGGTTGCGAGGACGCGATTAGGGACGTGCTTGCCCGCATCATCGCCCAAATGAGCAATTGGGAGACCGGGTCCGACATCAGCCGGTTCAATCGGTCGCGCATCGGCCAAAGTGTATCCCTGCCCACAGACCTGATGACAGTGCTTCGGGCCGGGATCGATATGGCGAAGCTGTCCGGGGGCGCGTTTGATCCTGCGGTCGGCAAACTGGTGGACAGCTGGGGTTTCGGGCCATCGGGCATTTATGCTCCGTCATCCCGGTCCAATCATGCCTCGCCCTGGACGGCCATAGAGGTTGGTGAGCAGCAGGCCCGCCGTACGGCTGACGTGGCTCTGGACTTTTCCGGCATAGCCAAGGGTTTCGCGGTAGACGCCGTTGCGCAGCGTCTGCGCGATTTGGGTGCGCGCCATTTCCTTGTCGAGATAGGCGGCGAATTGCGCGGGGATGGCATCAGGCCCGATGGCCAACCCTGGTGGGTCGATGTTGAACCACCGCCCGGCCTTGGCCTGCCCACGCTCAGGATCGCGCTTTGCGGCCTGTCTGTCGCTACGTCAGGCGACTATCGGCGGTTCCGGGTCGAAGATGACAGGCTGTTGTCCCACAGCATCGATCCTGCCACCGGCATGCCGATCGCGAACCATGTCGCATCCGTTTCGGTCCTGCACGAAAGCGCAATGATAGCCGATGCCTGGGCGACCGCCATCACGGTGCTGGGCGATGAAAGCGGCATGGCGCTCGCCACCCGGCATGGCATTGCCGCGCGCCTGATCCGCAGGGAAGATGATGGAGGGCAGGAATATATGACGCCTGCCCTCGCGGCTATGCTTGAATAATCAAGCTCAATGCGGAGCTAGCGCCTTACCCCGCTTACGCAGATTCTGATCGAAGAACGAACGGGATCTCGACCACGCCCTTGACCTTGACCGCCCGACCCTGCTGGATCATCGGACGCCAACGCCATTTTCGAACGGCATCCCTTGCGGCGTCGTCCAGACGGGGAAAGCCACTGCTGCGCGCAATAGAGACGGCCTCGACCGTGCCGTCGGTTCCCAGCGCCAGGGCCAGGACAACAGTCCCCTGCTCATGCTTGCGACGGCTTTCAATAGGGTATCGGGGTGGCTTGCCGGAAAGCATCTGGGCGCTGAGATCGCCGCCCTGCACGGTGCTTGGGGGTGATGGGGCCGCGAAGGTAACGGTTGGCGCTGGCGCGATCACCGACGGCGCGCTGATGGTGACGGGCTGAGGAATGGGCGTAGTAGCTATTTGCGGCGACGGGGCGACGAGTCGAATGACCGGGGCAGGTGCCACCACCTGTGGCTTTGAAGGCGGCGGCGGAGGCGCTTCCTGAGGAGGCGGAGGCGCAGGCGGCGTCAGATTGACGACCGACAAGCGCGGCTCTTCGCGCCTCTGGACCTGATGGCGCACATGCATGATCGCGGTGATCAACACGGCATGAACGGCCAGAATCAGAGCGATAATAACCCAGTTGGGCGATTTCGATTGTCCATAGCGCGACGGCGGGGCCGTGCTTGCCGTGTGGATCGACGGCGGACGGGGAATAGGCGACACGGGGGAAGAAAGAAGAACATCCTCTTCTTCCCGATCCATGAGCCTGTCCGCTACACGTAACATGCACCGATCCCCTTTCTGGCCGCAGCCATCGCGGGACTCATGGCGCAAGTCATAATGCGATACAATTGCATTTTTGATCCAGCCATGTTCCTGCCCAAAAAAGGTTGGGCGAGCGGCAGCCCGAGGAGGAGGGAAACTGCCGCTCGCCCGTCACCCCGGCATGGGACGAATGCCGGGGATTAGGTCTTTTAGAAGGTGTAGTTCAGACTCAGCACCGCCGATCGGGTCGGCGCAGGCTGTGCCCAGCTCCCGCCCAGCGCATTGCGGATCGTCGTCACATATTTCTTGTTGGTGAAGTTCTGGATGTTGACCTGCGCCGACAGATTGTCAGTGATCGGGTAGTTCGCCATGAACCTATGGATGGTGTAGGCTGGAGCGTAATAGACAGCCTGGTTGGGCGCGCCCAAGGTCTGGCTGTTAAGCTGGATCCTGCCCTGATAGGTCAGGCCATAACCCAGTTCCAGACCGAAGGGCAGGCGGTATGTCGTGAAAAGGCTACCCGAATGCTTGGGTGTGTTCTGAAGGAACGAACCCGTCAGGACCACGCCGGTGCACGATGCGGCATCCGGATTAACGAGGCAGGCGTCGCCGCCGCCCTGACGCACCTTCGCCCTCAGATACATGTAATTGGCCGAAAGGGTCCAGGAGTCGGTGATGTTGCCGGACGCGCCGAGGGAGACGCCCTCCACCCGCTGCTTGCCGTCCAAACGCTGCTCCGTAATCGTCGGATCGCCCGATGCGACGCGAATGCTGTCACGATCGTTGCGGAAGAGCGAAGCGCTGACCAGCAGACGCTTGCCGAACAGATCGGCCTTCGCGCCGATCTCGTAATTTTTGGTCGTTTCCGGCTTCAGGTTACAGTTGTTGGCTGCACAGCTGGCATCGACCGATGCCTGTGACGGGTTTTTAGAACTGCCGGTGGCGATGTAAATGGTCGTGTCGGGCGTCGGCTTGAACACGGCACCGACGCGGTAGGAAAACAGCTTATCATCGTTGCGGAACGGACCGGTCGCCGCCAGTGCATCGCCCAGCGTTGCGCCCGGCGTAGTGACATAGCTCTGGGTCCGGTTGAAACCCTTGGCATGTTCCCAGCGCACACCGCCGTTGATTTCAAACATGTCACCAAACTTCATCGTATCGAACAGGTACACGGCGTAGGCGGTGCGCTCACCAATGTTATGACTGCCACGAATGAAGTTCACCGGACCGACATAATCGTTGCTGCCATAAGCGCGAGGCAGTGTGCCGACCGGAGCCGCAGCGCCAGGCACGACCTGGCCCGGGTTACCGATGTTCACTAGCGGCAGGTAGAAGCCAAGGCTCGCCGCCGCATTGTAGAGCGGATTGGACGCAATCGTGGTCACGCCGCCAGTCGTGGTCCGGGTATAAGGCGCAGCATAGGGATCATAGCCATCTGCGGTGCGGTTGATGGCACCCGACTGCTGCTCGAACCCTTCCCACAACGCCGACGCGCCGACGACCAGCGAATGCTCGATGCCGCCGGTGTTGAAATCAGCCGAGATGTCGAACTGATTATACAAGGTTTCGTTCTGGATAAGACGCTGGTTCGCCCGACCGCCGGTCGGCAGATAATAGCCTGCCGGGATATTGAGCGTGCCTTGCGCCCCGGCTGGATTGACCTGGAATTGGGCGGTGCAGGCCGCACCCGCCGGTATCGCCGCGCCGTTGGTCGGGAATGCGGACGGCTGTAGGCCGTTGGCAAGGCAGAAGGTGCCGGTCGGCTGACTCGTCACCGTATGCTGGCGAATGACTTCGTAGCGGGTGAGGTTGCGCAGCTTCACACTGTCGCTGAGGTCGTGAGAGAAGATGGCTTGCAGCGCGTTCGTCTTGCTGTCCTGACGATCGAGATTGGCGAAACCATAATAGGCTTCCCGGTCGAATTCATCGAGGAAACCGCCGAGATGCGCGTAATAGCGCAGGCCGTATTGCGGCATCGCCTTGTCGTCCAGATGCTCATACTGAAGCGTCAGGCTGGTGGGCGTTCCGACGCCGATAGTGACAGACGGAGCGACACCCCAGCGCTTGTAATCTTCGACATCACGACCGGGAACGTCATTTTCATGATAGACCGCATTCAGACGGAAGGCGACATTCTCGCCGACCAGCACGTTGGAATCGACCGTAGCACGATAATAATTGTCCGTGCCGATGCCAGCCTGGATCACCGTACGATCTTCGGCGAGCGGCTTTTTCGTGACGAGGTTGATCGTGCCAGCGACAGAGCCGCCGCCATTCATCACGGAGTTCGCGCCGTTGGTAACTTCGACCTGTTCGATATTGTAGACTTCGTTGCGGTTCAGGAATGCGCCGGAACGCACGCCATCGACGGTAACATCGTTCTTGGCGTCCTGCCCACGCAAGATGATACGATCGCCATAGCCGAAGCCACCCTCACCCGCGCCGAAGGTAATGCCCGGCACCGTCGACAGCACATCACGCAGGGTCAGCAGGTTCTGCTGCCGAATCGTTTCCTTGTTGATCACGGTGATCGTCTGCGGCGTGTCGAGCAGGGGGCGGGTATATTTGGGCGATTCCGCCCGCTCGACCTTGATCTCTGATTCGTCGATCGCCGTGTCGGTCACCGTCATGCCGCCCAGCTTGGGGCTTTGGGCAGCTTCCTGACCATGGGCGGTCGAAGCAAAGGCCAGAGCGCCGACGCAACTGAGCGCCAAAAATGAAGGTGCAGACTTGGAAATGGACATGAACAGAAACCCCTTTCTGATGTGGCTTGAGGGGCCTGCTATTGATAGTGGATCGCAGAGTCAACGCTATTGCGAACTATTCTTATCTTCTTTCAGATCGAACAGCCAACATCGCACCGCGCTTGCCAGGTTCGGCGGACAGGCCGCCGCAAGCCGAGCAACGTCAATCCGGGCAATCAACGCGTTGACAGGCAAGCCCTCCAGCGCCGCGCGGGCGCGGAGGGCATCCCAGAAAACAGGCTCCAGACTGATGGCGGTCTGGTGACCCGCAATAGTAATGCTGCGCTTAACCGGTGCCGCGAATGGCGACGTAGGCGGCAGCGATGCGCCATCTGAGTCTCCATTCGCGGTCATAGGGTCAATACATATGCTGGCCACCATTGATCGACATGGTGCTGCCTGTCACGAACCCCGCTTCCTCGCTGCACAGGAAGGCAACACCTCTTGCGATCTCTCCGGCATAACCCAGGCGGCCTACCGGGATCTTGGCGACGATCTTTTCCAGGACCTGCGCGGGGACAGCGGCCACCATGTCGGTATCGACATAGCCGGGCGCGATGGCGTTGACGGTGATCCCGTATTTCGCGCCTTCCTGCGCCAGCGCCTTGGTAAAGCCATGGATGCCCGATTTAGCCGCGGCATAGTTCACCTGGCCATATTGCCCGGACTGACCATTGACCGACCCGATATTAACAAAACGCCCCCAGCCGCGCTGCCGCATACCGTCGAACGTCGCCTTGGCCATGTTGAAACAGCCGCCAAGGTTGATGCGCATAACCTCGTTCCAGTCGTCGAAGCTCATCTTCGCGAGCACGCCGTCGCGCGTGATACCCGCATTGTTCACCACTATGTCCACCGACCCCAGCCGGTCGGCCACCGCCGCGCAGCCGTCCAGGCACGCCCGATGATCGCCCACATCCCACCGAAATGTGTCGATGCCCGTGCGTTCGCTGAAGGCGCGCGCCTTTTCATCATTGCCGGCATAATTAGCGGCCACGACATAACCCATTTTTTTCAAGGCTAAACTGATCGCTTCACCAATGCCGCGTGTTCCGCCCGTGACGATAGCAACTTTGGTCATAACAGCCTCTCCTTGTTAAACACGGGCAGAATCTACTTCTCCAGCCAGCCGGCAAGTTCGCGATCGATAAGATGGCGATACAGGACCATAGCTTCGGGTGAAGCGTTCAAACAGCTTAAATGGGCGAATTGGCGACCGCCCGATGACAGGAAATCCTCTTTTCCCCGCATGGCGATTTCTTCGAGCGTTTCCAGGCAATCGGCGGAAAATCCTGGCGTAAGCACCGCCACGTTCCGCACGCCTTCGCCGGGCAGGCTCCGCAGGACGTCATCGGTCGCCGGGCCAAGCCATTTGGCGCGGCCGAACCGGGACTGGAAGGTAACCCGCACCTCTCGCCCCATTGCCTGAGCGAGCAGCCCTGCCGTCGCCAGGCATTGATCACGATAGGGGTCGCCTAGCTGCCGGGTGCGTTCCGGCATGCCGTGAAAACTGGCGAGCAGGAGATCGGGGACGAAATCCAATTCCGCCAATTGCCGATTAGCCGAAGCACGCAGCGCCTCGATATAAAAGGAATCGGCATAATAAGGCGGCAATGTGCGGATCGCGGGCTGCAACCGCAGGTCTGCCAGCGTGGCATAGGCGGCGTCCAACGCCGTCGCGGTCGTGGCGGCGCAATATTGGGGATAGAGTGGCGCGAGCAGGATACGGCCGCAACCCGCGTCGATCATCGCTTTCAGCCGGGTCGCGATTGAGGGGTTGCCGTAGCGCATCGCCCAATCAACCATTACGTCCGCGCCCATCAATTCCTGCAATTTGCGAGCGGTGTCACGGGTATGGACGGCAAGCGGAGAGCCCCCCTCCATCCACACTAACTGATAGGCGCGCGCGGACTTGCCGGGCCGGGTCAGCAGGATGGGGCCGCGCAATATCGGTTGCCACAACAGTTTGGGGATCTCCACGACGCGCCGATCGGACAGGAATTCGCCCAGATAACGCCGCACCGATGCAGCGTCGGGCGCGTCCGGGGTGCCAAGATTGATGAGGAGAAGGCCGATTTTATCCACGAACGACGTCATGTCCTTGGCAAGAGCGGGAGTTTGCGAAAACGCTGCCCCGTGACTGTGAAGAGAGCGTTGGCGATCGCGGGCGCGATCAGCGGCGCGCCGATTTCGGTAAGTTCGGTCGGTGGCGCGCTGCTGCGCACCAGTTCGACCGAAACTTCGCCGATGTCGGCAAGGCGCGGCAGGTCCATTCGCCCCATGATAGCGCGCCGGGGCATGCCCCTGGCGTAGGGGACCGATGCACCCATGGCGAGCGCCAGCCCATAGATTAGTCCACTTTCGACCTGCTGGCGGGCGATGTCGGGATTGACCTGATCCCCACCATCGACCGCCGCGATGATCCGCCCAACGCTGAGTTTACCCCCGTTGATCGCCGCTTCCACCATCACGGCGGCGTAGGTGCCGTCCATCTGGTGCGCGGCAAGTCCCTGCCCGCTCCCTTCGATGCCGCCCTGCCAGCCGCCCATCGCACCAACGGTGGTCAAGCAGTGCGCCAGACGGGGGTTGCCGCCCAGCATCTGGATGCGGAAAGATATAGGCTCGATCCCCGCCTGATGGGCCAGTTCATCAATGAAACTTTCGGTGAAGAAAGCGCCATGCAAATGCGCGTTCCCCGGCGCGAAGCCGACGGGAAGGCCGGGGTCGGCGGGAAAATGATCGACCGCCCAGTTGGGCAACGCATAGGGCAATTCCATGCCCGCGACGGCAAGGCGGGTGGATGTGTCAGCAGCATCACGCGCCGCTTCATATGGCAGTTTGCGATGCGCCACCCGATCCCAGGTCTGGGTCATGGCGCAGGGAGCGGAAACCTTGGCCAGCCAGCCTTCGATCACGCCGTTGCGGCCGATCTTAGCGGCCATTCGAGCATGGGCCGGGGCGCTCGCGCGATCCTGAATGACATCTTCCAGTCGGGACCAAAGCAGTTGCACCGGCCGACCAACGTCCTTCGCGATCAGCGCGGCCTGGGCACCCACCTCCACATCCATTCTGCGCCCGAAGGAGCCGCCTGCGTGCAGGGGATAAAGCGTTACGGACTCGTCCGCGATACCCAGCGCATCAGCAACCGCCGCGCGGGCCAGGCCGGGCGCTTGCGTCGCAGTCCACACCTCTGCCGCATCATCGGTCACGCGTGCCGTCGCGCCCATCGGCTCCAGCGCGAGATGCAGGCCCGGATCGACGCTGAACTCGCTGGCCATGATGGTGGCATTGTCGAACAAGGGAGCCAAATCGCCCCGCGAATAGAGGCGCTGGCCGGACGATCCAGCAAATGCCTGCTCCAGCGCCGCATCGACGCCTTCGCTGCTGACCGGATTACCCGTAAGTTCGAAGACGGGGTCGGCAAGATCCAGCGCCTTATTCGCTGCCCACCAGTTGGTCGCGACCGCCGCCACCCAGCGTTCCGTGCGGACCAGCTTCAGAAATCCCGTGACACCCCGCGCGGCATTTTCATTGACGCTTTTCAACAGCGCATCGCCGATCGGGCCTTGCCGGATTGATGCGAAAACCATGTCGGGCAAGCGGATGTCAGGGGCGAAATTGTGACTACCGTCAATCTTGGACGGCGTGTCCAGGCGCGGCAGGTCCTGCCCGGCCAGCCGGTCGGCCTCCCTTTGCCGGAAGGGCAGGATTTCCAGCAGGTCGAATGCAGCAGCCTCTTCCACCACCTCGCCGATCTTCAGCCGCTTCTGCCCCCCATCCGAAATGATGCCGTTCTGGATATCGCAATTTTCCCAGGGGACGTCCCAGCGCGCAGCCGCCGCCTGGCACAGCAACACGCGGGCAGCAGCACCCGCCTCACGATAGCTTTGGTGAAACATCGGCACCGACGTGCCAGCGCCGGTCAGCATCAATGCCCGACGCGTCGCATATTGATCGATCGCCCAGTCGCCCGCTTCGCCCGCCAGCCTTGTCCAGTCACTGGCCAACCATTGCCGCGCCAGCAGGTCGTTGGCGTAAAGCGGACTGACCGGCGCACTCTGTACCGCTACCGTTCGCCAGTCAGCGCCCAGTTCATCGGCCAATATCTGCGGCAATAATGTCGTTATGCCCTGCCCCATTTCCGTCTGGGGGACGATAACGACAACCTGCCCTGCCCGGTCGATCTTCAGGAAAGCGTTGAAGATTGTTTCGCCCGCTGCGGCATTGAGGTTGGGGCGGTATTGGCGGGGCCATATCGCCCATGCCAGCATCAGCCCCGCCGATGCGCCCGCGCCGACCAGCAGCGCGCGTCGATTGATGCCCCTGCCTTGGTCTTTACGCTGTGCATGCTTCAGCGGTGCGCGCCCCATGGCTATGGTGATAGACAGGGTTCGAACGGCTGAAAAGCACTAATCCATGCTAATCGGAGCGATATTCAGCCGGGGGATCTCGATTGCCGGGCAACGGTCCATCACGACCTTCAAACCGGCGGCTTCCGCGCGGGCGGCCGCAGCTTCATCGATCACGCCCAATTGCATCCACACCGACTTCGCGCCCGCTGCGATGGCTTCATCCACAGCGTCTCCGGCGGCGTCGCTGCGGCGGAAAATATCGACCATATCGATGGGCACGCCGATATCAGCCAACCGTGCCCAGACGAATTCGCCATGCACATGTTCACCCGCAATCTGCGGGTTGACCGGCAGCACACGATAGCCATGGTCCTGAAGCACCTTCATCACGCGATAGCTGGGACGATCGGGTCGGTCCGACAGGCCAACCATCGCGATGGTGCGCGTTTCATTCAGGAGGTCGATGATCTGCTGAGGCTCGTTCAGGGGCATGCGCTTGTTCCTTTCCACCCGGTGCCGGAAAGACGCGGCACGGTGTTGATCCGTTCCCTCAACCTCCGCGCATCAGCCGCGCAGCCAGTGCGCAACATTATCCGCGACGGCGTGAAAAGCCTGGCCGGACGCATCTTCGCCTGCGGCAGGGGGATCGCCGGCGTCGGATTTCAGCCGAATGTCGATCGCCAAGGGAATGCGGCCCAGAAAGGCCAGTCCCAACTGCACAGCGGCGGCTTCCGCGCCGCCCGTGCCGAACGGGTCGGATATTTCACCACAATGCGGGCAGCTATAGCCCGCCATATTTTCCACAAGACCGATGATCGGCACCTGCGTCTGTTCAAACAGACTGATGGCGCGGCGGGCGTCGATCAGCGCCAGGTCCTGCGGCGTCGATACGATGACTGCGCCCGCAGGCTTGTGCTTTTGCACCATCGACAATTGAACGTCTCCCGTGCCAGGCGGCATGTCCACGATCAATATTTCCGTGTCGCCCCAGTCGGCGTCGATCAACTGCGACAAAGCATTACCCGCCATCGGCCCACGCCATGCCAACGCCTTGCCCGGTTCCACCAGATGCGCCATCGACAGCATGGGGATGCCAGCTGGGCTGTCCACCGGAATAAGGCGTTTCTCCTGCGCCTGCGGCTTCTTGTCCTCGCTGTTCATCAACCTGGCCTGCGAGGGTCCGTAGATATCCGCATCCACGATACCAACGGCAAAGCCCAGCCGCTTCAAGGCGACGGCAAGGTTCGCCGACAAAGTGGACTTGCCGACGCCGCCCTTGCCCGATGCGACGGCAATGATCCTGATGCTCTTGCGCTCTGTGGTCATGGCTATACGCACATCGTTCACGCCGGGAACCAGCAGCGCGCCTTCGCGGATCGCGTCGGCCACCGCATCCCGTCGCGCGGCGGAAAGGCCGCCCACGTCAAGCGCCAGGCTCATGACCCCATCCTTGACGCGCGGTGTGCTGGCGCGCCCCTCGGTCAGCGTCTTCAGGCGAGCGGCGAAATTATCAAGATCGGTCATCACAGCGCCCTCTAGGCAATAATCGTTGCGAAGGGCACTGTTTTTCAAGCGCCAGCCTTCCTATAGAGACGGTATGAAGAGAATTTTCGGGTGGATGCCCGGCATCAGAAGCGCCATGGTTCAAGGCCCCTGGGGCAACAAGGGCGACGGTCCCGATGGGAGCGACGGCCCAGGCAAGGGAAATGACGGCCCTCGCAATCCCTGGACGCAGCCCGGCCGATCGTCGGGATCGAAAGGGCCTTCCGCGATCGAGGAACTGCTGCGCAGGGGCCGCGACAGCTTTGGTCAGGGCGGTGGCGGCATCGGCAATCTTCCCCCACGCCCCAACGGAAAGACGCTGTGGCCCGCCGCAGTCGGGATTTTCATCCTGCTATGGCTGGTGTTGACATGCGTCCATCGCGTCGGCCCGCAGGAACGCGGCGTCGTGACGCTGCTGGGCAAATATAGCCGGACGATTTCGCCGGGCATCAGCCTGACCCTGCCCGCTCCGCTGGAAAATGTGACCACGGTCGATGTCGAGGAAATCCGCGCCATCGATATCGGTTCGGCCAGCGCGGAGAGCGAGAATCTGGTGCTGACTGGTGATCAGAACATCATCGATCTCGCCTATTCGGTGCGCTGGAATATCCGCAGCCCGGAACTTTACCTTTTCCAGCTGTCCGATCCCGATGACACTGTCCGCGAAGTGGCCGAAAGCGCGATGCGGTCCGTCGTCGCCAGCGTCAGCCTGGACGATGCTCTGGGTGCGGGGCGGACCGAGATCGAACAGCAGGTCGAACAGCGTATGCAGGACATACTCGACGGCTACCGGTCGGGCATCCGCGTGCAGGGCGTCGCCATCAAGCAGGCCGACCCGCCGACCGCCGTCAACGACGCGTTCAAGGCCGTGTCCGCTGCCCAACAGACCGCCCAGACCTACCTGAACGAAGCACGCGCCGCCGCGCAGCAGGTGACGGCAAAGGCGCAGGGCGAAGCTGCTGCCTTCGACAAGGTCTATGAACAGTACAGCCTGTCACCCGACGTCACGCGCCGCCGCATGTATTACGAAACCATGGAGGGCGTCCTGTCCAACGTCGATAAGACGATCGTCGAAAGCGGTAACGTCACGCCGTTCCTGCCGCTGCCCGAAATCAAGCGCCGGGCGCAGGCGGCTTCAGCCCCTGCCGCACCTGCCGAGGGGAACCGGTGATGCCAAATCTGCTGCGTCATCCCATCGCGCTCGCGCTGTCGGTCATCGCCCTGCTGCTGCTGATCGGTAGCACCATCGCCATCGTGCCCGAAACGAAGCAGGGCGTGGTCGTCCGCTTCGGCGATCCGAAAAAGATCATCAACCGCTACCGCCCGAACGAGGATTTCGGCAAGACGGGTGCCGGCATCATCCTGCGCTGGCCGTTCATCGACCAGATCGTCTGGATCGACAAGCGCGTGCTGTCGGTGGAAATGGAACGGCAGCAGGTGCTGTCGACCGACCAGCTGCGATTGCAGGTTGACGCTTTCGCCCGTTACCGCATTGTCGATCCGCTGCGCATGTATATCGCGGCGGGCAACGAAGAACGCGTGTCCGAAGCGCTGCGCCCGATCCTTGGATCGGCGCTGCGTAACGAACTGGGCAAGCGGCCCTTCGCCGCGCTGCTATCGCCCGAGCGCGGGCAGGTGATGGACAATATCGAGGCGGGGCTGAACCGGGTCGCGCGGCAATATGGGGCGCAGATCGTCGATGTACGCATCAAACGGGCCGACCTGCCCGATGGCGCGCCGCTGGAAAGCGCTTTCACCCGGATGCGCACGGCGCGCGAACAAGAGGCCCTGACCATCCGTGCGCAGGGAGCCAAGCAGGCCCAGATCATAAGGGCGGAAGCAGATGCCAACGCCGCCCGCATCTATTCGGACAGCTTTGGCAAGGACCCGCAATTCTACGATTTCTACCGGGCGATGCAGGCCTATCGCTACACGTTCGCGACGGATCGGTCAGGATCGACTAACATGGTTCTCTCGCGCGACAATGAGTTCCTGAAACAGTTTCAGGGCCGTTAGTATCATTACGGAACCAGCGTCATTCAATGAGGGTTAAGGCAGGGCGGCGCATCCCCACTTTCGCGGAATCCCGCCTTCCTTTCCGCAAGTTCATGAGAGGACTGTCACGAGTGCGTTACGCTTATGCCATCACCGGTGCCCTGCTGCTTGGCGGCACCGCCGTCGCCGTAACCTCCAGCCCCAACGTCGGTGCCCAGACTGCCCAGAATGAAGGCATGCAGGCGGCAGCCCCGGCGGGTGCGCCCGCCAGCCTGGCCGACATGGTGGAAAAACTGCAACCTGCCGTCGTCAACATTTCGACCAAGCAGCGCGTGCAGGTGCAGAACCCGTTCGCGGGCACGCCCTTTGGCGAATTGTTCGGCGCTCCTGGCGGACAGCCGCAGACCCGTCAGGCGCAGTCGCTGGGGTCAGGCTTCCTCATTTCCGCCGACGGTTACATCGTGACCAACAATCACGTCGTTTCTGCAGGAGCAGAAAGCGCTTCGGTCGATTCCATCACGGTGACGCTCACCAATCGCGAGGAATATAGCGCCCGCCTGGTGGGCCGTGACCCCGCGACCGACATCGCCGTGCTGAAAATCGACGCGAAAAAGCCCATGCCATTCGTCAAATTCGGCGACAGTACCAAGGCGCGCGTGGGCGATTGGGTCATCGCCATCGGCAATCCCTTCGCCCTGTCTGGCACGGTGACAGCCGGGATCATTTCGGCCGTCCATCGCGGCACGGGCGGCACCTACGACAAGTTCATCCAGACCGACGCATCGATCAACCAGGGCAATAGCGGCGGCCCGATGTTCGACATGCGCGGCAACGTGATCGGCATCAACAGCCAGATCCTGTCGCCATCGGGCGGCAATGTCGGCATCGGGTTCGCCATTCCTTCCGAACAGGCTGCTCCGATCGTGGCGACCCTGCGCCAGGGGCAGAGCGTCAAGCGCGGCTATCTGGGCATCCAGATCAGCCCCTTGGGCGAAGACATGGCCGACTCGCTCGGCCTGGCGAAGAATCGTGGCGAATTCGTGCAGGGCGTGGAGCCGGGCAAGGGCGCGGATCGTGCCGGTATCAAGCCGGGCGACGTGATCGTCAGCGTATCGGGCCAGGAAGTGACGCCGGACCAGAATCTGTCGTCCATCGTCGCCAACCAGCCGATCGGAACGCGGGTGCCAATCGTGCTGCTCCGCAATGGTCAGCGCCAGACTGTCACCGCCATCGTCGGCGAACGACCGTCCGAAGATGAACTGAACAGCTTTGCCCAGCAGCAGGGCGATGATTTCAGCCAGCAGCAACCGCCATCGTCCGGTCCGCAGGCAAGCCAGCAGTCGCTCGGCATTTCGGCGATCCCGCTGACGCCCAGCATCACGCGCCAGCTTGGCCTTGCCGCCGAAACGCGCGGCATCGTGATCACGGCCGTGGACAGCTCCACCGATGCGGGTGCCAAGGGCCTGCGCCGGGGCGACGTGGTTATCACCGCGAACAATCGCCCTGTCGCCAGCCAGGCCGATCTGGATGCGCAAGTGAAGCAGGTCGCGGTGCAGGGCCGTACCGCTATCCTGCTGCAGGTGCTGCGGCGTGGTCAGCCCGCCGTGTTTCTGCCGGTACGCCTGCGCGACAAATAAGGCGGCTTAAAGCAAAGCGGATCGTTGCGAGCCGCGCTTGCCCGGATGATCGGCTTCCCTATAATGTGGGGGCCGTCACCGGCAGGCGCGGCTCGAACCGTTCGATGGAGCAATGGGCACATGAGCGACGGCATTTTCATCGGCCTTGGCGCACCGGAAAAAGATGGCGGTATCCCGCAGATACTGAACCTGCGGCGCGCTAACCGGCACGGGCTGATCACGGGCGCGACGGGCACGGGAAAGACCGTAACCTTGCAGGGCATCGCGGAAAGCTTTTTAGCGCGCGGCGTTCCTGTATTTCTGGCCGATGTGAAAGGCGACCTTTCTGGCATCGCGATGGCTGGATCGCCGACCGCCAAAAACGCTGACAAACTGGTTGCCCGCGCGCGTGAAATCGGCATCGACAATTACAGCTACGCCGACAATCCCGCCATCTTCTGGGATCTGTACGGGGAGCAAGGTCATCCGATCCGCACCACCGTAAGTGAAATGGGGCCGCTACTACTGTCCCGGCTGATGGGCCTCAACGAAACCCAGGAAGGCGTGTTGTCGATCGCCTTCAAATACGCCGACGATGAGGGCCTGCTCCTCCTGGACCTGGGCGATCTTCAGGCGATGCTCGTCCATTGCGCGGAAAATGCCGACACGCTGTCAGCCCGCTATGGCAATGTGACGAAGGCGAGCGTCGGCGCCATCCAGCGACAATTGCTGCAGCTGGATAGCCAGGGAGGCGGTCATTTCTTTGGCGAACCGGCGCTCGACATCCATGATTTTCTGAAGGTGGACGATCAGGGCCGGGGCTATGTGAATGTGCTGGCCGCCGACAAGCTGATGCAAAGCCCCCGGCTTTACGCCACATTCCTGCTCTGGCTGCTTTCGGAACTGTTCGAAACGCTGCCGGAAGTGGGCGACCCGGACAAGCCGATGCTCGTCTTCTTCTTTGATGAGGCGCATCTGTTGTTCGACGACGCGCCCAAGGCGCTGACCGACAAGATCGAACAGGTCGTGCGGCTGATCCGATCGAAGGGTGTGGGTGTCTATTTCGTGACGCAGAACCCGATCGACATTCCCGAAGAGGTTGCGGGACAGCTGGGCAACCGGGTTCAGCATGCCCTGCGCGCCTTCACCCCGCGCGACCAGCGGGCGATCAAGGCAGCGGCGGAGACATTCCGAATCAATCCCGACCTTGATGTCGAAACGGCCATCACGGAACTCAAGGTAGGCGAAGCGCTAGTCTCGCTGCTTCAGGATGACGGCTCGCCCGGCATCGTCCAACGCACGCTCATCGCTCCGCCACGATCGCGGCTTGGGCCGGTGGATGCGAAGGAGCGCGCCATCATTCAGTCCATCTCTCCCTGTGCTGATAAATATGACGCGGCGATCGACCGCGAATCGGCCGAGGAGATATTGGCGGCGCGCGGCGAAGCGGCAGCCGCAGCAGTGCAAGCCGCCAAGGCGCAGGCGGAAAGCGAAAAGGCCACCGCCGCTCAGGCCAAGGTCGAGGCGAAGCAGCGCGAGGCGGAACTGAAAGAACAGGCGCGACGCGACGCCGCCACCGCGCGCGAAGCGGCCCGGCCCTCATCGATGGACAGGGCCGTTCAGTCCGCCGCCCGCTCCGCCGCCTCTTCGGTGGGACGGCAAGTGGCCAACGAACTGGGGCGTGCCGTGTTCGGCGGGTCCGCCCGGCGATCATCGGGCGGCCTGGCTGGAAAGCTGGTGCGCGGAATATTGGGCGGCCTGTTCAAATAAGGTTATCGTCAGTCACAAGGGGACAAGATCGATGCGCATGGCAATGATGGCCAGCTCCATAGTGCTGCTGGGCCTGACAATTCCCGCTGCGGCCCAGTCCAACCGCGACCTGCGCCGCGCCGCGAACGCCGCGATCATCAGTGACATCTCGAAGGATCGCCAGGCTGAACGCGACGCGAAGCGGCAGCCCTATACCTCTCCAGGATATGGCAATATCAGTTCGGCGAAGGGGGCGAGCGCGGCTTGCGCAGCCAAGGCGCGCGAGGAAGCCGGATCGGGCGCAGCGATCATCGGCCGGTCAAGGACCAGCTCCATGTCGACCGGGTGGGAAGTCGAGGGCGAGGTAGGTCCCTATCGCGATCTTCAATCCGCACCATTCGTCTGCTCGGTGCGCAACGGGTCTGTCAGCGGCATCCTGATCGACCCGGACAGGTAAGCGGAAACAGGCGCGAAGCAGGGCCTGTCCCTTGAAAAGAAAGCCTGTTCGCTTTCTCTACCGATGACGTTGCTTATCGCTCTGAGCAGGGGCTAAGGAAAGCGGATGACGGCTCTCGCCCATTCGCGCCATCCGCTTCGCTTCGGCAATTTCCGGGCCTATTTGTGGAGCCGGTTCGCAGCCGTCCTCGCGCAATATGCCATGATGACGATATTGGGGTGGCAGGCCTACAACATCGCTCGCGGCACGATGAGCACGTCGGGGGCCGCCGCGCAGCTGGGTCTTATCGGCCTTGTCCAGTTCCTTCCTCTCTTCTTCCTCACGCCATTGACCGGATGGGTCGCGGATCATTTCGACCGCCGTTATATTTCGCGCATCACCCTGTTCATTCTGATCGCCGCCTCAGGCCTGTTGGCGATGGCGACATATGAAGGTTGGATCAGCCTGCCGCTGATCTTTGGCATCGCCGCTATCGTCGGCGTCACGCGGGCCTTCAATGGACCGGCCTATTCGGCGCTCGCACCCAATCTGATCCCGCGCGACGTGCTGCCGAACGCTATCGCGATTGCCAGCGTGGCATGGCAGACGGGTATGATCGCGGGTCCGGCGCTGGGTGGCTATGCCTATGCAATCGAACCATGGGGCGCCTATGCCGCTGCGTCGGGGCTTTTCGCCCTGGCCTGGGTCGGCATGATGATGATCGGGCCAATTCCCCAACCGCCCCGAGACACGACCCGCCACCCTGTCCGGCAGATGTTGGACGGCCTTACATATGTGCGGTCCAACCGGCTGGTGCTTGCCAGCGTGACGCTCGACCTGTTCGCCGTGCTGCTGGCGGGAGCCACGGCGTTGCTGCCCGTCTACGCGCGTGACATACTGCATGTGGGGTCGAGGGGGCTGGGACATCTTGCCGCTTCGCCCGCAATCGGCGCTGGGTTGGTCGCGCTGTTCTTCTCCATCCGCCCGATGCAAAGGGAAGTGGGCGTAAAGATGCTGGCGGCAGTCATCATCTTCGGCCTGGCGACCATATTGTTCGGCTGCACGGCGTTCCTGCCGACAACCATCGCAATGGAAGTGGGAATTGGCGCGCTGGTGACGCTGGGCGCGGCCGACATGGTGTCGGTCTATGTTCGCCAGTCGCTGATCCAGCTTCACACGCCCGACGCCATGCGGGGCCGCGTGTCCAGCCTGTCGCAGCTCACCATATCCGCATCCAATGAGTTGGGAGAGGCCGAGTCAGGCTTTCTCGCCGCGCTGGTCGGCCCCGTGGTGGCCGTGATCGGCGGGGGGATCGGCGCAATCATCATCACGTTATTATGGGCGCGCCTCTTCCCTGAGCTGCGTCTTGCACGTACCTTCGACCCACCCGACATAAGGGAGGCCGATTTCAGCCAGGAGAAGGCCACATGAAAGCTGCCAATATTCTCGAAACCATCGGCAATACGCCGCACATCCGCGTGAATCGCCTGTTCGGCGATACACCCCAGGGCACGGAAGTCTGGATCAAGTCGGAACGATCCAATCCGGGCGGATCGATCAAGGATCGCATCGCGCTTTCCATGATCGAAGCAGCCGAAGAATCGGGCGACCTGACGCCCGGCGGCACCATCATAGAGCCGACGTCCGGCAATACCGGTGTAGGGCTGGCGATGGTCGCGGCGGTCAAGGGTTACAAACTGATCCTTGTGATGCCTGAAAGCATGTCGGTGGAACGCCGCCGATTGATGCTGGCCTATGGCGCGACATTCGACCTGACGCCTCGGGAAAAGGGGATGAAGGGCGCGATCGAACGGGCGCTGGAACTGGTCGAGCAGACGCCCGGTTCCTGGATGCCGCAACAGTTTGAAAATGCGGCCAACATCGATGTACATGTCCGCACGACGGCGCAGGAAATCGCGACCGACTTCGCCGACAGTCCGATCGACGTGCTGATTACCGGCGTCGGCACGGGCGGCCATATCACCGGCGTCGCTGAGGTGCTGAAAAAGCTGTGGCCCAGCCTCAAGGTCTATGCGGTGGAACCCACGCTTTCGCCGGTGATCAGCGGCGGACAGCCGGGGCCTCACCCTATTCAGGGGATCGGCGCGGGCTTCATCCCCGCCAACCTGCATACCCAGCTTCTGGACGGCGTTATTCAGGTCGACCCGGCAGATGCCAAGGAATATGCGCGCCGCGCCGCGCGGGAAGAAGGCGTACTGGTGGGCATATCGTCCGGCGGGACGCTCGCCGCGATCGCCCAGAAGCTGAAGGAACTGCCGGCAGGGAGCCGCGTTCTGGGCTTCAACTATGATACCGGCGAACGCTATTTGTCGGTGCCCGACTTCCTGCCCGAATAGGACCGCGCTGGAGCGGGCATGATCGACGCTGCACCCATGTCCCGGCCGCATCCCCTGATGTGGCTGTTATGGTTCATGCTGTTCGTCGGCGTGCCCGCTACGGTCGGTCATTGGGAAACGCGCGGCCCCACCGTCGACGCTTCCGGCCCAACGCTGGGCCAGACAGCCCGCATCACACACGCGGCGGCACCCCCGCCCGCGGTACAGCCCGTTGAGCTTTATGAACTGGACCGCGATCAGGCGCGCGCCTTCAATTCCGCCATCCCCTTTTCGCGCCTGCCCAGCCCGGCTGCGCGACCCTTCGTTTTTTCTGGCACACCGATTGATCAGGCGCGCGCGATCGACTGTCTGGCGGCGGCGCAACTATATGAAGCGGGCGACGATGTGGTGGGAGAGCGAGCGGTCGCCCAGGTAGTGCTGAACCGGGTGCGCCATCCCGCTTTTCCCAAGACCGTCTGCGGCGTGGTGTTCCAGGGGCAGGAAAGATCGACCGGGTGCCAGTTCACCTTCACCTGCGACGGCGCACTGGCCCGATCACCCACGCAGGTCGCCTGGAATCGGGCGCGGGACATCGCGCGGGCGGCGCTCGCTGGCCAGGTGTTCAAGCCGGTCGGCTATGCCACCCATTATCATACCGACTGGGTCGTGCCCTATTGGAGCAGCAGCCTGGACAAGATCGCGACGGTCGACACGCACCTGTTCTTCCGGTGGCGGGGATGGTGGGGTACGCCGCCTGCCTTCCGTGTAAGCAGAGCGGAAGGAGAGCCGGTGATCGCACGCATCGCGCGTCTGTCGGCAGCGCATCAGGGCGAAGGCGTCCTGATCGCTGGCCTGCCGCCGATGCTGCTGCCGGGCGGCGGCGTGGCAGCACTGGTAGCCAAGCCACAACAAAGCATCGGTGCGGAGTCCGTTGGACAGATGATGGCGGGCGCGCGGCTGATCACGATCGCGCCGGGTGCAAAAAGTTTCCTGGTGGAATTGAGCCGCGACAGCCAGCCCGACATTTGGCCGACGATGGCGCAGAAATTTTGCGCGGGGCGGCCCGAATGCCGGATCATGGCATGGCGGGCAGGTAGCGCCCCGGGGGGATTGCCCCTGACCAGCGAGCAGTTGGAAGGCATGACTTTCGCTTATATCCACAACGCCGCGACGGGCCTGCAGAGATCACTGTGGAACTGCGCCCAATCGCCGCGCGCCAATGCGGGCGAATGCATGCGTCAGCGCAATCCCGCCCAGGAGCAAACAGGCAACCCTGCGACTAAAGTCATTGTGCCGACACTCGGCGGCGTATGGCGCAAGGATCGGTTTGAAACGGTGAAGATCGTGCCACCCGCCCCTGTCGTGGCGCAGAAAAACGTGCCGACTCAACAGGCGCCTTGATCCTTCCCCCAGTCACGCGCGCCACCCTGGATCGTGGATCGGGACCATGCAATAAAAAGGGGCCGCCGGGCAGGCGACCCCTTCTATCCTCACCGCGAAAGCGGGCAGGTGCGTTTTAGTCGCTCTTCGGCTGAAGGTTGACAGCCGCGTGCTTGCCGCGACGATCGACTTCCAGTTCGAAGTCCAGGCGGTCGCCTTCATTGAGGGCGGACATGCCTGCGCGCTCTACGGCGCTGATGTGGACGAATGCGTCAGGCTGACCATCGTCACGCTGGATGAAGCCGAAGCCCTTCATGGCATTGAAGAACTTGACCGTACCGCTGGCGCGTTCACCAGTCAGCTGGCGCTGCGGACCACCGCGATCGCCGCCACCGAAGCCGCCGCGGTCACCACCGCCGAAGCCGCCACGGTCGCCGCCGAAGCCGCCGGCGCGGGGTTCACGGGGCTCACGCGGACGATCGACAACCGGAAGGGGCTCGCCCTCGATCTTTAGGTCGGTCGCAGAGATCTTGCCACCGCGATCCACCAGGGTGAAGCCGAGCGGCTGACCTTCGGCAAGGCCGGTCAAGCCAGCCTGCTCAACAGCGCTGATGTGAACGAACACGTCTTCCGCACCATCATCACGAACGACGAAGCCGAAGCCCTTTTGTCCGTTGAAGAATTTGACTACGCCGGTGCCTTCACCAACGACCTGGGCAGGCATACCGCCGCCGCCGCCACGACCGCCGCCAAAGCCGCCACCACCGCCGCCAAAACCGCCGCCGCCGCCGCTGCGGAAACCACCGCCGCCACCACCGCCGCCGAAGCGGTCACCGCCGCCGCCACCGCCGAAGCGATCGCCGCCGCCAAAGCCGCCGCGATCACCACCGCCGAAGCCGCCACGATCACCGCCGCCGTAAAAATTGTCGTCGCCGAAACCGTCGCGCTTATCCTTGCCGCGCCCGCCGCGGCGACCTCTATCAAAACTCATGCCCTGTTGGTCACTTTCGCTTCGCCCAAGACTAAATCGGACAAACATGCCGGGCGAAATGACATGCAGAATCCACCGCAAGGATGCGGCTTTAGGGAATCACTATATCAATTTTTCAGGGCAGCGCGAATGATTTTAGCCTGATTGTCGCCGCATTCACGCCAAGACCTGCTGATGAGCCTTTCCAGGCACCCTACAAAAGCGCCGATTGAGTTGCAGCGGCTTTCACCATAGAGGGGTGGGATGACCGTATATTTTCATGAAGGGGACCTGCCCGAGGGCGTCCTCGCCCCCGGCCCCGTTGCCGTCGACACCGAAACCATGGGCCTTATCACGCCGCGCGACCGCCTGTGCGTCGTGCAGATCAGCGACGGCCAAGGCGACGAACATCTGGTGCGCTTCATGCCCGGCAGGGACTATGCTGCGCCCAATCTGCGCGCGGTGCTTGCCGACCCCGCGCGGCTGAAGCTCTATCATTTCGGGCGCTTCGACATTGCAGCCATCAAACATTATCTGGGCGTGGTGGCGGCACCCGTCTATTGTACCAAGATCGCGTCCCGCCTGATCCGCACCTACACCGACCGCCATGGTTTGAAAGAACTGGTGCGCGAAATGCTGGGGCAAGAAATCAGCAAGCAGCAGCAGTCAAGCGATTGGGGCGCGCCCACCCTGTCCGACGCGCAAAAGGAATATGCAGCATCGGACGTGCGTTACCTGCATGCGTTGAAGGCCGAGTTGGACAAAAGGCTGATCCGCGAAGGGCGAATGGAACTGGCGCAAGCCTGTTTCGATTTCCTCCCCCACCGGGCCGAACTGGACCTGGCGGGCTGGCCGGAGATCGACATCTTCGCCCATATGTAAGGGCAGGAAGGTACGCGCTCCATGTCAATCCAGGCAGAACAGCAACGTAGCGCGCGGCGGCACTGGGCACGGCCGATGGGTAGTCATGACCGGCTGGTCGGGACGCTTAAAAACTGGCTCCCCGTCGCGGCGGGCGTACTGGCCGCGCTGCTGGCGACGGCCCCCTTTGTCGGCGGCGACAAGGTGAGTTTCGTACTCGACAAGAACAAGGTCGAGGTGGCGCAGGAGCGCATGCGCGTCACCGAAGCGCTCTATCGCGGTGAGGACAGCAAGGGGCAGCCCTTTTCATTGCGGGCGGGATCCGCGGTGCAGAAAAGCTCTCGCGAACCTGTGGTCGACCTCCATGACATGTCCGCGCGCGTGCTGCTGTCCGAAGGTCCAGCACTGCTGAACGCCCGCAAAGGCCGGTATGACATGGACAGTGAACGGGTAGCGGTGGACGGCCCGGTGCAGTTTCAGGCTGCGGGCGGTTACCGGCTGACGACGCGAGACGTGGGGATCGACCTTAAGACGCGGACGATGCGCAGCACCGGACGGGTCGATGGCCGCATCCCGATCGGGACGTTCAGCGGCGATCATCTGGAAGCCGACCTCAATGCCCGCACCGTGACGCTACAGGGCAGGGCAAGCTTGCGCATCGAACAAAATGGCCTCAAAGGGCGGTAGTGATGAAGATATCGCTGATCCTGCTGTCGGCTGGCGCACTCGGGGCGACCGCTTTCTATCCCAGCGTCCAGGCGCAGGTGCTGAAAAATCATGACAGCAACGCACCCGTCAACTTCAACGCCGACCGGATAGAAGTACAGGATCGCGCGGATCGCGTCGTGGTATCCGGCAATGTAGAGGTGACCCAGGCGGGCATGCGGCTCAACGCAGCGCGTATGACTGTCGCTTACCGGAACGGCGGATCGAACGGTGGCGGGGTGGAAGTCGACCGGATCGACGCGACCGGCAATGTCGTCGTCACCAAAGGCAGCGAAACAGCGCGCGGCAATGTCGCCATCTACGACCTCAACAAACGGCTGATCACCATGATCGGCAATGTCAGCCTGACCCAAGGCGCAAGTCGGCTGACGGGCGGGCGGCTGGTGATCGACCTGACCAGTGGCCGATCGACCGTGGACGGACGCTCGTCCGGCGGCGCACCGGGCGTGTCGGGCGGATCAGGCGGACGCGTGTCAGGGACTTTTTCGGTTCCCCAGCGGAATAACTGACCCTTTTCCAGCGTAGCTTCGCCGACAGCGCAGCGAGGAAAATAACTGCGCCCAGAATGTCACTGTCAAGTTAATAATCATGGCATTTTTTGGGCAAAATGCTACTATGAAAATCTGCGGGGTCACCTTCGATTCTGCGAGGCCCACCATGTCACACATACGAATAGCGGCGAGTGCCGCCTGCTGTTTTTTTGCGCTTTTTTCTGGCCAGGCCATGGCCGCAGGAGAAGCCAATTGTTGGCAACCTTATGAAGTAGAGGCCGCCAAGGTCCGTGATCTGCACGTCATGCTGATGCTCGGTTCCCTGAAGTGCAAGTCACTCAATGTCGGACTGGCCGATAAATATAGCGCATTTACCGACCGCCACATTGGGCTGCTTTCCAGCTATAATAATGTCCTGAAGGCCCGCTTCATGCGCACAAACGGTATCAGCGATGGCCTAAGCGCCTATGAAGAATTCAATACAAAATTGGGCAATACTCACTCCGGCAATCCCCAGACGACCAGCTATTGCCAGATGATGGACACGCTACTGACCGTGGCGACAAACGCGCGGGATGCGGAACTACCGAAGCTGGCGCAGAATTTTTCCGAAAGCCGAATGGGCATAGAAACGGTCTGCGAGGCGGTAACGGCTCCGGTAACAGCGGCGGCTGCGGCTGCCATGGTACACACGGTAGCGCCGCCCGCCCCGCCTGCCCCGGCGTCGGTGGCTGTAACTGCCCCGCCAGCCTCCCCCACGTCGGCAGTGGCCGCGCTGGAAGCTGCGGCGGTGGCGCTCCAGACCGCTGCGGCAAGCCTGAAGGCGCAACCAGCGGCTCCGACGGCTAGCGCGTCCGCGGACGTTCCGGCGGCACTTCCGGCGGCGCAACCGGTTTCGGCAACAATCATCACTCCTGGGGGATGACGACTGCCGCGTTTCCACGGATGAAAGGTGCTAACGCGCGAGGACATCACCGCCCTCCGCATGACCAAAGCCAGTGCCTTCTGGCTGGGACGCGCTAGGGGCGCTCGTCCCAGCGGATCAATCGCACCTCGCCATCGCTCTCGACTGCCAGCTCACCCAATGCGCCGGTGCGCAGCTTGAGCGACTTGAACTGCAATCCCGATGCAAGTAGCGCGAATCGGGCCGCGCCATTGCTGGTGACAAGCAGTTCCGTCCCCTCGTCTTCAATCGCGAACCATTTTTTCCAGGCGGCGATGCGTGCCGGGGCGTCCACGATCCAGCCTTCGGGCACGATGCCATGTTCGTCCCAGTCCGCCAAAGCCTGCGCTCCGATCCGGTCAAGCACTTCGGCTTCGGGCCGACCTTCGTCGGGACCATGATCGATCTCACTGAGCCACGGCAATGTACCGTCGAACGCATGATGGGTGGTCGCCGCAATCCGCATGGCCGTTTCCCTCGCGCGCTGTAGCGGGCTGCTGTGAATGCAGCGGATCGGCAGTTCCCGGGCGGCGAACCAGCTTCCCAGACGGTCGGCCTGGGCGCGACCACTTTCGACCAGCCGAATGTCGGTCGCAGCGCCGATGCGACGAGCACCGGCGCTGCTGTCAAACGTATTGCCATGGCGAATGATGAAGATTCGCCGGGTCATGGCAGCTGGGGCGTCGGATCACCATGGATGGCGATGAGAGCTTCCACTCGTTCGATATCGGCGAGCGTATCGATGCCGGAACTGTCGAACAGCGGCGGTTCGACAGGCACGGTCATAATTGGGATACCCAGCTCCAGCAGACGCAGCTGCTCCAGACCTTCAACCGTTTCCAGCGTTGTTGGCGAGGCATTCTCAAAGCGCGTGAGCGCTTCGAGCGTGTAGCCATATAGCCCGACATGCCGCCAGACCGGTGACTTCGGCTCGCTGACGCGCAGGGCCTCCTCACCCCGGATGGCCGGGATCACAGCCTTGGAAAACCATAGTGCCCGCCCATCGGCAGCGCGGGCGCACGTCGTCCCGCTGAAGGGCGAGCGGACCTTGTGTTCGCGCAACGCATCGAGCGCCGCCCAATCGAGGGCGATCACCGGAGTCGCGACCTGCGCGCCGGATCGCAGCGCCGCGATGACAGACCGCAGCGCGCCTTCCGGCTGAAAGGGGGAATCGCCCTGAAGATTGACGACGAAATGCGGCGGCGCGGGCCTTTTCAGCGCCGCCGCCAGCGCCCGGCCCGATCCGGTGGCAATGTCGCTGTCGGTCATCGCCGCTTCGCATCCGGCGGCCCTTGCGTGATCGGCAATCTCGCGGTCGTCGGTCGCAACCACCAACTCCGCATCGGCCAGATCGCCGATCGCGGCGCGGGCCATGGCAATCGTACGATGCAACAGTGTCCGCCCCGCGATCAGATGCAGGGGCTTGCGCGGCAGGCGGGACGATCCCGCGCGTGCCGGGATGACGACGATGATGCTCAGGCGACCCCGGCGTTCAACAGGTCATGCATGTGGATCGCGCCGACCAACTGGCCACCATCACAGACAAAGAGGAGGGTGATGTTATGCAGATGCATCAACCGTAATGCTTCGGATGCAAGGTCATCCGAACCGACCGTCAGCGGCGTCGGCGTCATATACAGGCCGACCGCCTCCGTCAGATGCTGCGTGTCGGTCACGGTGCGGCGCAAATCGCCATCCGTAAAGGCGCCGATCAGTTGCCCGTCCTGGTTAAGGACAGCGGTGCCGCCAAGCCGCCCACGCGTCATTTCCATCGTCGCATCCAGCAATGACGCATCTTCGCGCACGCGCGGGACTCCGTCACCTTGCGCCATCAATTCGCGGACCTTCAAAAGCTGCGCACCAAGGCTGCCGTTAGGATGGAACTTGTAAAAATCGTCCGCCGAAAAGCCCCGCATTTCCATAAGCGCAATAGCCAGTGCGTCGCCAAAGGCCATCTGGACCGTGGTTGACGTCGTCGGTGCCAGTTCATTCGGGCAGGCTTCGCGAACGGCGGGGAGCAGCACACAGACATCGGATGCCGCCGCTACCGTGCTTTCGCCCCGCGCAGTCAGGCCGAGCAGGGGAATGCCGAACCGCTTGCAATAATGGATGATCGGACCAAGTTCGTTCGATTCGCCCGAATAGGACAGCATCAATACGACATCGTCAGGAGTCACCATGCCCAGGTCACCGTGACCGGCATCGGCAGGGTGCATGAAGATGGCGGGCGTACCGGTCGATGTCAGGGTGGCGGTCAGCTTGCGCGCGACTATGCCGCTCTTACCCATGCCCGTCACGATGACGCGGCCCCGGACATTCATGATCACGCCGACGAGACGGAGGAATATCGCAGCAAAATCCCGATCGGAAAATTGCGCCTCCAGCGCGTCGATCCCGTGGGACGCGGTCGATAAGGTCCGGCGGGCGGTTTCAACGATACGGCTGCCGGAGCCGAAAGGCACGATCTTCGATACTGTAGACACGTAAAGGCCCTTTTCCCCAAGCTTCACCGCCGGTTATCTCCTGGCTGGCGAGCATGGCGGCGGTCGCATGGAAGCGCACCGCCATTACCTGATTTGTCGTAACCGTTCCGGCATTATGCCGACATCCGATGCCGGAATAGGACCGTTCGGACAGCGATGGCAATTCAATTTGTTAACGGCGTGCGAAAATTGCGCGTCTCCACTGTCACACCATTTGATAAATCATCAGTGAAAGGAAAACGGTCGGAACTTTTCGACCAGAAGCGCGTAATTGACGATTTTTTATGTTCTATTCGCCGTGATAGGATCGATACCAGGACACGAACTGCGGCACCCCGACTTCGATCGCCGTCTTTGGCGAGAAGCCGATATCACGGACAATCGCGCTGATGTCGGCAAAGGTGGCGGGCACATCGCCCGGCTGCATCGGCTGAAAATCGGTCTTCGCCTTGCGACCGCAGGCATCCTCCAACACCGCGATGAGGTGCATCAACTCTTCGGGACGATTATTGCCGATATTGTAGAGCCGATGGGGTGATCGGCTGCCGCCTGCCTTGGCCGCTCCGTCATCGACCGGAGCATGATCAAGACAGCCGATCACCCCGCTGACAATGTCATCAATATAAGTGAAATCACGCTGCATCCGGCCATGGTTGAACACCGGGATCGGCTCGCCCGCGAGAATCTTTTTCGTGAAGATCCACATCGCCATGTCCGGTCGACCCCAGGGCCCATAGACGGTGAAGAACCGTAGGCCGGTCATGGGAATACGGAAAAGATGGGCATAGGTCTCACTCATCAGCTCGTCGGCCCGCTTGGTCGCCGCGTAGAGCGACACCGGATGGTCGGTGCGGTCCTCCACCCGGAAAGGCAGGCTGTCATTGCCGCCATAGACCGATGAAGATGAAGCGTAGACGAGATGGCGCACACGCCGCTCCCGCGCCAGTTCCAGCATGTTGACATGACCCGCCAAGTTCGAACGAACATAGGCGTGGGGATTGATCAGCGAATAGCGAACCCCCGCCTGCGCGCCCAGATGAATGATGGCCTCAACGCTATGCCCTGCCAGCACCGCATGCAGCGCGTCCATGTCGGCAAAATCCACCTCGGCAAAGGTGAACAACTTGCCATGGCGCTCCTGCAACGCGACGATCCGGTCGCGCTTCAGCGAAACCGGATAATAATCATTCATATTGTCGATGCCGATCACCGCCCGTCCCGACGCAAGCAGCCGATCTGCGACTGCCATGCCGATAAACCCGGCAGCCCCGGTGACGAGAATGGTCATGCAGCAGGCAACATGTGGGCCGGAGCGGAATAGTTCACCGTCAAAATCCCCTTTTCGTCAGGCGTTATGGCCGTTCACAGACAATCCGTCACCCGATGTAAAGGGCTTTCCCCCAAATGCGCCGGTCAACTGTCCGATTTAGACTATTTAGTCTTTCCCTAAGCATTGGTGCCTAAGGAAAGAACCATGGATATGGCTTCGCACCCGGCCTCAATCAACAGCCGCGCCCATGGACCGGCGCAACGCGCGCGCTGGGCGTCGCTGGCGCAAGACGCGGCGGAGGCAAACGCCTTTTACGCGCCCGACATGCTGTGCGCGGCGCTGGACCATCTGACTGGGCAGCCGGACATCCGCTTGATCGAATCATATGGCAGCGGAGAATTGATCGGGCTGCTGCCGGTCGTCGTGACGTCCCGGCATGGTCGCTTGCCGATCCCATGCGTCGGCAACTGGATGCACGAACATTGTTTTTTCGGCGCGCCGCTAATCCGCAAAGGTCAGGAAATACCAGCCTGGCGGGGTTTTCTGGCTCAGCTGGATGCGGCGCACTGGGCTTCAGGCTTTCTTTATCTGCAAGGCCTGGACGCAGCCGGGGCCAATGCCGCAGCCTTGGAGGCGCTGTGCGTCGAACAAAGGCGCGGTCGGCACGAAGTGCATCGCTATGAGCGCGCAATGTTGCGATCAGGTCTGGGCGCCGACCAATATTGGGAAACCCATGTCCGCGCAAAAAAGCGCAAGGAAGTCCGCCGTCTGCAAAAGAGGTTGGCGGAAATCGGCATGGTGGAGCAGCACCTGCTGACCAGCCGTGCCGACCTGCCCCATTGGTGCGCGGATTTCCTGGCGCTGGAAGCGTCGGGATGGAAGGGCCGCGAAGGAACGGCGCTCACTTGCCGGGCCGGCGACGCCGCTTTCTTCCGTTCGTCCTGCGCCGCCGCATTCGACGCAGGACGGCTGCACATGCTGCGCATTGACCTGGATGGTCGGGCGATCGCCATGCTCGCCAATTTTCGCCATGCCAGCGGTGCCTTTTCGTTCAAGATCGCCTTTGATGAGGAAATGGGACGGTTCTCGCCGGGCGTCCTCATAGAGATTGCCAACCTGCACGCGGTGCAGAAGGATCCGGCTATCGATTGGATGGACAGCTGCGCCGCTGCCGATCACCCGATGATCGACAGCCTGTGGGCCGAACGGCGGACAATCGTTCAATACCGTATAGCTCTGCACGGACGCGGCCTTTCGCGGATCGGCCGCGCCGCCGCCTTCGCGCTGGCCAATGGTGCCGAAGCCTTGGCGGCGTACCTGAAGGGCCGATCATGACCGCCTACAAACCTGTCACCGCCGCCCCGACTTTCCCCGATGCTGCGCGAGAAGAATTCGCGCGCGCCTATCCAACCCATCCGGTGAAGCTGCACCACGGACTGACCGGGCACGACCTGCTGACGATCGACGCGCTCGCTCATCTGGCGGAACGCATGTCCGCTGCCAGCGTCGAATATAATCTGGGCAAGCTACCACTGGGTATTCGACCGCAAGACACGCCCGCCAATGGACTGACGCTGGGCGAAACGATCCGATCGATCGAAAGCAACGGCAGCTGGGCGGTGCTGAAGAATGTCGAGCGCGACCCTGCTTATGGCGCGCTGCTGGAAAGGGCGCTGGAGGAACTCGCTCCGCTGGTCGCCAGGGAAACCGGACCGATGCTGCACCGGGAGGCTTTTCTCTTCCTGTCTTCGCCAGGCAGCGTCACCCCATTCCACATGGACCCGGAGCATAATATTCTGCTTCAGATCATGGGGGAGAAAGTCATGACCGTCTTCCCTGCCGGAGACGATGAACTGGTGCCCGCGACTAAAAGCGAATCTTTCCACGACGGTGGGCATCGCAACCTGGATTGGCGGGATGATTTCCGGGAGCTGGGAACGCCGTTCCACCTGCAGCCGGGCGACGCCATCCATGTTCCGGTGAAAGCGCCGCATTTCGTCGAAAATGGCCCGGCTGTTTCGATCAGCCTATCCGTGACCTGGCGTTCCGAACGCAGCGTGGCGGAAGGTGAACTGCATGGCCTTAACGCGCTGCTGCGGCGGCGGGGGCTGCCCACGACACGGATCGGCGCGCGACCAGAAAGGCAGCGGGCCAGCCGGATCGCCTACCGTATCATGAGGAAGCTGGACGCCTGAGCAGGTGGCGCAACACGGCCTCCGCCTCCAGCCGGGGCGAAAAACGTTCGATCACCCACCATTCCAGCGCCTCCTCGCGCGTGGCGAGACTTTGCTTGTAACGGTCCTTGCCCGCCAACAGGGAATAGAGCGACAGGCCGCGCGCTTCATAATGCGCGACCGCCGCGGCGTGGCAGAGCAGGCCCGGCTTGTCCTTCAACGACTGCGGCGCGGCAAATGCGGATTGGTAATTCATCGCCTGCCCTCGATAGACAAAATTGACGAGCAGCCCGACCACGCCATCACCATCGGCGAAGCGCAACAATTCGACCTCGCCGCTGTCCCGGCCCCTATCGGCGAGCAGCGCAACGAATCGGCAAAAGGCCGGTTCGGCCCAGGCATTGTCGGCGTGACGGCCTTCATTGAGCGCGCGCATCTCCTCAATCCAGGTGGCGGCTTCGGTTGCGGTAGAGGCGGTCGCGATCGAAGGTAGCGTCCCACCATGATCCTTCATGGCACGGCGAATCTGGCTGCGTGTGTTGGCGCTCAGCAACGACAAATAGTCGCCTGATGCATCGCGCACGGCCTCCAGATCGACCTGATAGACCGGCGAACGATCCAGCCGGACGGAGCGGCGCGCTTTGATATCGAGCAGAGGCGAAGCGGGGCTGACCCCACTGAGCCGCAACCCCCGCCAGTCGGCCCGCTTGGCAAGCGCCTCATGGAAAGCGTTGGCCGCCACCTCCTCGCACCCAGTCGCGGCCAGCAAGCCATTATATTCGACAAAGGGTCGGTCAGCGACGGGATCGCCCGATTGGTTCAGCGATATCGTCGCGCAGCGGCCCAGAAGGCGAGGCATCATGGTGTGACCTACCAGTGCAAGGGCAACGTCCCTGCCCTGCTGGTCCGTCACCGCCAGCAATTCCGGGCGAACGCCGTAACTTTCCAGCCAGCTGCCGGTCCATGTCCAGCCCAGGAAGAAGGACGCGCCGGATGACGCCTCCATCGCGCACCAGCGGTTCGCGAGATCGGGAATATCCGGCAAGGATGAAAATCGGGCGGTCAGGGCCATCGCGCTCTTGTGGGCAGAGCCGCGAGGGCGGTCAAGCCAATGGTCGGTGCGGATATGCTACAGAACGCTCGAACGCCCGCTCCCCTCCGACCTATAACCGCCGCCGCTTGGCAGGGTCGACTGACCCGTCGGGGCGCACGCCCGCGCTGGCGAGTTCGCGCCCCATGCGGCAGGTGACGAACCGATACCACATGCGGAAATCCGCGCGCAGCGACCAGAGTGGATGGCGGAAAGTTGCCGGCCGGTTACGCTCGATCAGGCTGTGGCTCAGCCAGGCAAAGCCATATCCTGCCAGCGGCACGGCAGGAATCATCCACCAGCGACCGACTAAAGGAAGCGCGCCCACCAGAGTGATGGCGATGCTGGTCCCCACATAATGCAGCGCCCTGGTGCCGGGCTGTGCATGTTCCTGCAGATAATAGGGCCAGAAGTCGCTGAAATCCTGCCCGCGCATATCTCCTCACCTCCCGGTCGGAGGCGAACGTTAGTGACAATCACGCAGGCGTATAGGCCGGATGCGTCAGGCCGTGCGGCTTTCGGGAGCGAAGAGAAAATAGTCATAGGCCGCGCGGGCGACCTCCGCCATGATCCGATCGCGCAGCGCATGTCCCCGGTGATCTTTCATCACGAACACCGATATGGCAAATATCCGCCCGTCCGGCAGAGATATGATGCCCGCGTCATTGCCCAGGCCATTGAGAGTGCCCGTCTTATGCGCGATCATCGTGCCGGGGGGCAGCATACCGGCCAGCCGCGCCTTGCCCGTCTTGCACCGGACCATGATAGCAATCAATGCCGCGCTGCTATGGGGCTTGAGCGCCCTGCCATGGCTAATCGCGGAAAGCAGGTCATTCATCGCACGCGGGGTCGAAGTATCGCGCGGATCCGCGGCAAAGGCTAGGTTGGGCAGGTCGCGAGCGTCCCGCTGGCGAGAGGAGAGCGCCGCTTCCATGGCAGCTTCGTCGCCGGTGTTCGCCGCAACGACCTTTGCCCGCGCCAGCAACTGCGCGGTATTGCTATCGACCCGCTGGCCACGAATGCCGATCGACTGCAGCCAGCGGTTCACCGCCTGTGGCCCACCCGCCCGCGCGACCAGCGCATCGGTCGCCTCATTGTCGCTGCGGGTGAGCATGAGTTCCAGCAGCGTCGTCACCGACAGCGGCGCGCCCAGGCGCGGCAGCCGCTCGTCAAGACTGAGTGCGCCTGCGTCGGCGAGCGAGAAAATCTTGCCCGCCACGGCAACCTTATAGGTGCTGGCCATGGGAAAGAGTGTGTCGTTGTTGATGCCGATCGACTGGCCGCTGTGCAGGTCACGCACGGCAATGCCGACCGTGCCGTCCGTCAACGTAGCGAAACGCGCAAATTCTGCCAGCAAGCGCGACTCTGCCGTGCGCTGGACGACATTGGGCGTCGGCCCGAACGCATCTGCGGACGGTAACGGTGCGAGAAACAGGCCAAAGCCTGCCAGCAGGGCAGAGAAGGACGAAAGGCGTGGCATGAAATATCCTTCTTCGATTCGCGGGGCCGGGGCAAGGCCCAACCACTGTTGACAGGTCTTTGTCGTGCGGTTCATCAGCACCGCCATGGTCACCATGAACATGCTCGACGAAAGCTGGCACGCGCCGCTGAATCAGGAGTTTCAGCAGCCCTATATGGAGGGACTGAAACGCTTTCTTGAAGGCGAGAAGGCGGAGGGCAAGCGCATCTTTCCCGCTGAAGCCGCCTATTTCCGGGCGCTCGACCTGACGCCGCTCGACGCGGTGAAGGTCGTCATTCTGGGGCAGGACCCCTATCATGGCGAAGGTCAGGCGCATGGACTTTGCTTCAGCGTGCAACCGGGCGTGCGGACGCCGCCTTCGCTGGGCAATATCTACAAGGAGCTAAAGAGCGACCTTGGGATCGCTCCCCCGCGCCACGGCTTTCTGGAACATTGGGCACGGCAGGGGGTGCTGCTGCTCAACAATGTGCTGACGGTGGAGATGGGCCGCGCCGCGTCTCACCAGAAACAGGGTTGGGAGCAGTTTACGGACGCAGTAGTCCGCCTGGTCAACCAGAAGGAAGAGCCGGTAGTGTTCCTGCTGTGGGGCGCACATGCCCAGCGCAAGGCGGCCTTTGTCGACCCATCGCGACATCTGGTGCTAAAGGCCGCGCATCCGTCCCCCCTCTCCGCGCATAACGGCTTTCTGGGCTGCCGTCATTTTTCCCAGGCCAATGCGTTTCTGGAGGCCAAAGGGCGCGGCGGAATTGATTGGGCGCTGCCCGAAGAGCCAGCCTAACGCTTCGTCGCGAACCAGATGACGTGGCGTGGGCCCTTGCCATTGTCGCGCGCCTTGACCGCGACTTCTTCGACCAGGAAGCCCGCATCGCGCAAGCGGCGGGTGAAGGCGACATCCGGCGCGGCCGACCATATAGCCAGGATTCCGCCCGATTTCAGCGCAGCCTTGGCTGTGGCAAGCCCCGTCACTGAATAAAGCCGGTCGTTGCTGGGCGTCGTAAGCCCGTCGGGGCCGTTGTCGACATCCAGCAGGATCGCGTCATAGCTGCCGGACGCCGACGCAATGGCTGCGGCGACATCGCCTTCGACCAACCGGACGCGGGGATCGTCCAGGCATCCCGCCGCCAGATCCACCATCGGGCCGCGCGCCCAGGCGATGATCTGCGGCACCAGTTCGGCCAGCGTAATCCGCCCGCCTGGCCCCATCTGGGCAAGTGCAGCGCGCAGGGTGAAGCCCATGCCATAACCACCGACCAGGAGATGGGGATCGCTGGCATGTTTCAATCGGTCCAGCGTAAAAACCGCCAGCGCCTTTTCCGAACCGCTCATGCGGCTGCTCATCAACTCATTGCGGTCGAGCACGATCATATAGTCGCCACCTCGCCGGTAGAGCTTCAATTCCTGGCCGCCGGGAATGGGCGCAGTGTCGATCAATTCGCGAGGCTGCATGAATTTCCTTCCTGTCACGGCGCGCATGACAGCTTGGCCCGCGCGGCGCAAATTTTCGCGGCACTGGCGCTGGCGGCAATCGCCCCCTATCTGCCGGACCACACCTCGCCATCTTACCCCCTGCAGGCAGATTGTCCCGATGCGTTATTTCCTCGACACTGAATTCAACGGATTTGCCGGCGCGCTGATCAGCGTCGCGCTGGTCCCGGAATTTGGCGACGATGAATTCTACGTATCGCTCCCGCTGCAGGAGCAGGCCCATGGCTGGGTCGAACGCAACGTCATCCCCTATCTTCGCCATGTGCCGCCGGGTATCGACATGGAACTGGACCGAGTGGAAGCGGCGCATCATCTGGCCGACTATCTGGCGGGCGACGCCGAACCGGTGATCGTCGCCGACTGGCCGGAAGATCTTGCCCATTTCTGCGCCCTGCTGGTGACAGGGCCGGGGCAGATGGTCGACCTGAACGGGTTGAAGCTGCAACTCGTCAACGCGGCGGGATTCAGTGCGGCGGCCAACAGCCGCATACCGCACAACGCCCTACATGACGCGCGGGCGCTGCGGGACTTTTGCCTGAACAATTAAGGCGTAGGTTCTTTCTGCCCGATGATCCGTGAACCCCGGACATGGCCAAACTCGCCTTCGCCCGACCAGGCCCGTCCGTCAGGATAGCGCAGATCAATTCCCGCAAGGTCGGCTTCATCCGCCAGCCACATGTTGACGCCCATCAGGCTGTTGCCGAACCTTGATATGGCGCTGGCGGTCAAGTTGAAGTGGGTCGTCGAACCGCAACCGGGACAGAAGTGGATTTCCGCACCCGGATCATCCTTGTCCTGCCGACAATATCCCCTCGTTACGCCACTGACATGCACGTCCGACGGATGGAAATAGGACCATCGAGCGCCCGTCTTGCTGCAAAGCGTGCAGTTGCACTCATTGATATGGTCTGGTTGCTTGAAGATCTGGACTTCAATTTGCCCGCAGTGACAGGTCAGTTTCGCCATGCCCGCCCCCTAACACGAAAGCCGGTCGAACCATATCCGCGCCCGGCAGCCTCAAAAAAGGTCGAGGCCCGGTCCTGCTCGCGCAGGCCGGGCCTCTTTCCCTCTCCAAACCGTCCGGCGATCAGCCGTCGTAGTCGCCACCGATATTCTGGTTACGCGGCGGCGCAGCAGCGGTCAGGCGCAACGCCTCCGCCGACTGAGCGATCGATCCGATTTCGTCCGGGGTATCGTCATCATCAATCTGCACCTTCTGCAGCGACGCGACGAGCGAATCATTAAGATCCGCCGGCAGGATGGTTTCTTCAGCGATCTCTCGCAGGGCGACGACCGGATTCTTATCGCGGTCGCGGTCCAGGGTCAGCTCGGCACCGCCAGAAATCTCCCGCGCGCGCTGGGCGGCGAGTAGAACGAGATCAAAGCGGTTGGTAACCTTATCGACGCAATCTTCGACGGTAACGCGGGCCAAAAGTGCCCTCCTGAACATGGAAATCGTGAAAGCCGCGCCTAACAGGGGTGATCCCCGGAGTCAACGAAAAGGCCATAAAGCTTTGGCATGCCGCGCCGAATAAGGGCATGAATAGGGCATGTCGACGAACGGGCGGATCGAAAACGGGCGTGGGGAAGCCGCCATCAGCCTGTCGGTCCAGGGCAATCGGCTGGCGATCGTCGAAACCGGCCCCGCCCTTCGCCAGGCGCTGATCGACTTGATCGACGGGGCAGCGCATAGCCTGAAACTTTATTATTACATCTTCGCCGGTGACAAAAGCGGTCGAATCGTGCTCGATCGGCTGATCGCGGCACAGCAGCGCGGGGTCACCGTGACGCTGATGATCGACGCCTTCGGGTCGGCCGATACGCCCTTGTCGTTCTTCGATCCCCTGACCGCGGCGGGCGGTCATTTCGGTCGCTTCGGCGCGCGTCGATCCACCCGCTATCTGATCCGCAACCATCAGAAGATGACGATTGCCGACGACCGGCGCCTGATGCTCGGCGGCTTCAATATAGAAGACAGCTATTTCGGCCTTCCCGCCGACGATGCCTGGGCCGACCTGGGCCTGCTGATCGATGGGCCGCAAGTTCAGGCCATGTCACGCTGGTACGGGCAGTTGTGGCGCTGGGTATCGACCAAAAGGCAGCGATTTCGCACCCTGCGTCAGATGGTCCGGCACTGGCATCCATCACCACATCATGATCCAGACGACCCGTTCCGCTGGCTGGTGGGCGGACCCACGCGTCGGCTAAGCCCCTGGGCACAAGTGGTGAAGCATGACCTTGAGCATGCCCGGCGGCTGGACATGGTGGCGGCCTATTTTTCGCCGGGCCGCGGCATGTTGAAGCGGATCGCCCGGGCGGCGCGAAACGACGGTGCTAGGCTCATCATGCCCTCACGATCCGACAATGGCGCGACGGTGGCCGCTTCCCGGCTGCTCTATGGCCCCCTGTTGAAGCGCGGCGTCGAGATCTGGGAATATCAATCGTGTAAACTGCATATGAAGCTGATCGTCATTGATGACGCCGTGTTCATGGGGTCAGCCAATTTCGACATGCGTAGCCTGTTCCTGAACCTGGAGATCATGCTGCGGATCGAAGACAAGGCGTTGGCGGCAGAGATGCGGAACTTCATCGATCGCCGTGGCAGGGAAAGCCGCCAGGTCACGCTGGAAAGTTACAAGGCTCAACGTGGCCCGCTTACGCTGATCAAGCAGTGGATCAGCTATTTCCTGGTCGGCGTCCTGGACTATACCGTCACGCGCCGTCTGAATTTTCGCGATCCCGACGCGGATTGACGGTCAGCGGGAGGCTGCCCTTCAGGCGATCGACTGTTCCGCAGGCGTATAAGCCAGACCCAGCGCCTCCGCCACGGCGCGGTAGGTGATCTGCCCGTTCCACACATTGAGCCCGTCGAGCAAATGCGGGTCCGAACGCAGCGCCTCTTTCCACCCCAGGTCGGCGATGCGCAAAGCATGGGGCAAAGTCACGTTATTGAGTGCATAGGTGCTAGTGCGGGCCACCGCCCCCGGCATGTTGGCGACGCAATAATGGACGATGCCGTCCACCACATAAGTGGGATCGGCGTGGGTTGTCGGATGGCTGGTTTCGAAACAGCCGCCTTGATCGATCGCCACATCGACCAGCACAGCCCCTTTTTTCATCGTCTTGAGCATTTCGGCGGAAACCAGCTTGGGGGCAGCCGCCCCCGGGATCAGCACCGCACCAACAACAAGATCCGCGTCGGCAACGCATTCCGCCAGGTTCGCGCGATTGGAAAAGCGGGTCTTGGCCCGTGCCTCGAAATAGATGCCTAGCCGTTCCAGCACCTCCGGGCTGCGATCCAGGATGGTGACGTCCGCCCCCAGCCCCGCCGCCATCTGAGCCGCGTTGAAACCAACCACGCCGCCGCCAATCACACATACCTTCGCGGGCAGCACACCCGGCACACCCCCCAACAGGACGCCACGGCCGCCATTCGCCTTTTCCAACGCGGTCGCGCCCGCCTGAATCGCCATGCGCCCCGCGACCTGGCTCATGGGCTTTAAGAGCGGCAGGCCACCATTGCCGTCGGTCACCGTCTCATAGGCAATGCAGATCGCGCCGGATGCAACAAGGTCGCGCGTCTGGTCGGGGTCGGGTGCCAGGTGCAGATAAGTATAGAGAATTTGCCCAGGCCGGAGCAGCGCGCGCTCTTCCGGCTGAGGTTCCTTCACCTTGACGATCATCTCTGCGGTGGTGAACACCTCCCGCGCCGTCGGGACGATCTCACCCCCCGCGTCGGCGTAGAGGGAATCATGCGCGCCGATCCCTTCCCCAGCGCCGCTTTCCACCAACACACGATGGCCGTGTGCCGTCAGCTCAAAAACGCTCTCAGGCGTCAGGCCCACGCGATATTCGTGATTCTTGATCTCTTTGACGGTCCCTACGATCATGGCGATCCT
>CBFHAG010000019.1:0-49820 GCA_965653535.1 uncultured Sphingobium sp. | reverse complement strand
ATCCCGATCATATCGCCTTGAGCTACATCAACTGCTCCGCCGAGGTGAAGGCGCTTAGCGACATCATCGTCACCAGCTCGTCGGCTGAAACGATCCTGAGCCAGATCCCCCGCGATCAGAAGATCATCTTCGGCCCCGACAAGCATCTGGGCGGCTATTTGAAGCGCAAATTCAACCGGGACATGCTGCTGTGGCCCGGCGTCTGCATCGTCCACGAAGCCTTTAGCGAGACCGAATTGCTGAAGCTCAAGGCGCAGCATCCCGACGCCCCCATCGCCGCGCATCCCGAATGCCCGCCCTACATCGTCGATCATGCAGACTATGTCGGTTCGACCAGCGGCATCCTACAATATGCCAAGACGATGACCGGCGACACGCTGATCGTCGCGACCGAACCGCACATCATCCACCAGATGCGCAAGTCGGTGCCGGACAAGAATTTCATCGGCGCACCCGGCGCTGACGGCAACTGCAACTGCAACGTCTGCCCGTACATGGCGCTCAACACGATGGAAAAGCTCTATCTGTCGCTCCGCGACCTCCAGCCCCGCATCGAAATGGACGAAGGCCTCCGCCTCGCCGCGAAGAAGAGCCTCGACCGCATGCTGGAACTCGCCAGCGGCACGGTAGGGAAGGGCGACGTGGGTAACCGCTGACCGATCAACACACCTATCGCCGTTCGGGCTGAGCTTGTCGAAGCCCTTTACTTTTTAAAGTAGAGCCCTTCGACAAGCTCAGGGCGAACGGGGGTTTATATGGATGCCGAGAACCCCATGACCTTCACCTTGCCCGGCTTCGACCTCGATGCCTTCATCGCCTCCACCCTCGCCGAAGACCTCGGCCCTGACGGCCGCGACGTCACCAGCGAGGCAGTCATCCCCGCCGACGCGATCTTCGAAGGCGTGATGGACAGCCGCGATGCAGTAACGCTGGCGGGCCTCCCCATCGCCGCCGCCTTCTTCCGCGCGCTCGACCTGGATGTGGAGATTGAGCTGCTCCGCCAAGACGGCGACCGCGTCGCGCCAGGCACCGACATCATGCGCATCCGGGGCAAGGCGCGCGCCATGCTGACGGCGGAGCGATCCGCCTTGAACACCGTCCAGCATCTGACCGGCATCGCAACGATGACCCGCGCCTATGTCGACGCGATCATGGGCACCGGCGCGACCCTGCTCGATACGCGCAAGACGATCCCCGGCCTCCGCGTGCTGGAAAAATATGCCACGCGTCAGGGCGGCGCGACCAATCACCGCATGGGCCTGTGGGACGCGGCGATGATCAAGGACAATCATGTCGCGGTCGCAGGCTCCGTCGATGAAGCCGTCCGCCACGCCGCCGCCGCCGGGATCAAAAGCATCATCGTGGAGGTGGACCGCGTCGACCAGATCGAACCCGCGCTCGCCGCCGGAGCCACCCACCTGCTGCTCGACAATATGGACGCGCCCACCCTGCGCGGCGCGGTCACCCTGGTCGGCGGTCGCGTGCCCACCGAAGCCTCAGGCGGCGTCACGCTCCAGACTATCCGCGCCAAGGCCGAAACCGGCGTCACCTATATCAGCGTCGGCCGTCTCACCCAGTCCGCCCCCGCCGCCGACATCGGCCTGGACTTTGCCTTTGCGTGAAGGCAGTTCCTGGTGGCATCAAGTATGACGTGCAGGAGTGCAGCCGAAAGGGCGGGGCTGGGCTCCTGCCTTCGCAGGAGCACTGATCGCCTTTGCGTGGGATAGACCTTAAATGGCTGCTGGCTCTCATGATCCTGAGCAACCCGGTTCCGGTGCTGGCGCAGGCGGCCTATTGCACCATGCCCAGTCAGCCACCGCGCCCCCGCCTCGAACACCCGTCCACCGGCGAGCCACGCCGACTGCTGCCTGCCGTCGGCTACACGCTCGCGCTCAGCTGGTCGCCGCAATATTGCGCCACGGCGCGGGGGCCGGACAGCGCCTTTCAATGCGGTGGTCGTAATGGCCAGTTCGGTTTCGTGCTGCATGGCCTCTGGCCCGAAGGGGCAGGGCGGGATTGGCCGCAATATTGTCGACCGGTCCAGCTTCTGCCCCGTGCCGTTATCCGCCAGAACCTCTGCACGACCCCCTCTGTCCAGTTGCTCCAGCATGAATGGGCAAAGCATGGCAGCTGCATGACGACGCGACCCGAACTCTATTTCAACCTGGCTCGCGCCTTTTATGAGGCGATCCGCTATCCGAACATGACCGTGTTGACCCGCCGCAGGACCCTGACCGCTGGACAGCTCGCCGCTGAATTTGTTCGCCTCAATAAAGGGTTGAGGCCAGACATGATCCGCATCAGGACCACGCGCGACGGTCGGCTGAGCGAGGTGAGGCTCTGCATGGATCGCGCCATGGACTATGCCCGCTGCCCCGGCAGTCAGCGCGGCGCACCGGATGGCGTGCGGCTGCGCATTCAGCCCGGACCCAATATATTGCCGCCCAAAAGCCGCGCCGTTCCGACGCGCCGTCCGATGTTGAGGCTGGACCTTGATCCCAATGCGCAGGTTCCGGCTGGTTAGGGCTTCGGATCTCTTATCTGAATCACGCAACTCCATTCGGGCTGAGCTTGTCGAAGCCCCTTCCTTTTTAAGGAAGTAAAGCCCTTCGACAGGCTCAGGGCGAACGGTAAAGGCTAATTCAGATCACATTCTAACCCTCGATCGTCACCGTCGAAGGATGATGCTTGTCCAAATGCCTGCGGATGATCCGCAAATTCTTCGTGTTGGACTTGAACAGGAAATCGAACACGTCCCCCGCGAAAGGAATTGCCCCCACCATCGTATCGAAGCCGACATTGGCCGCCATGCGCGTCAGTTGCCATTTCGACATGCCAAGGTTGCGCGCTTCCCAAACGATCCACGCGCCCATCGCGGCGGTCGCGAGATCACCCACCACCGGGATCAGACCGACCAGACTGTCCAGCCCCACGCGCCGGTTCGTGCCGGGGATGACGAACATCCCCTCCAGCACCGCCTCCATCGCCTCGATCCGCCGCCGGATAGATGCGGGGTCGCGGCCAAAGCCGGGCAGGTCGCGTACCATGCGGTCGAACTGGTCTTGCGATAACGCCATGCTGTTCCTCCTGCCGTCCTAATTGGGGCTGGGGAACAGGTGGTTCAATGGGTGGCGGGCACGTGGCGACGGCATGAAGCCCGTCAGGCGGCGCGTCACCAGCGACCAGCGCACCGGCGCGCCCAGCGCGATATAGCCGTTATGCGCCTGCATCAGCGCTTCGGCCTGCGCCACCCGCGCCATGCGCTCGGCGGCGCTAGTCGCCAGGCCCGCCGCCTGCAACTGCGCATCGGCCTGAGCGGAGCAATGTACTTTGCGCGCGCACCCGATCCGGCCAAGATACCATAGGGCGCTGTCATAAGCCGCCACTTCGTCCACCAGCCGCAGGTCGGCTTCGTCCTTGGGGTCCACCCGTTCGGCGCTCAGTCCGATCAGTTCCAGATTATGGCGGATCAGCGCGAATAAGGCCGTTGCGCCTGGCCCTTTGGGCAGTGCGACCTTCAGCACGGGCGGATCGCCATTTTCGCTGCGCCAGCGCATTATCACGGCCCGAGCCTGCGCGCGCCTGTCCTCCAGCGAAAGATCCGCCCAGACCGGGCGGGCAGGCGGCGTGGGAAGGTCCATTTGGGCTGGCACGATCTGTTCGGTGACGGCCCATCCGCCCAGCGGAAACAATTTGGGCAACTGGCTGCGATCGATCGTCATGTTGATCGCCTGCCGCACATTATCGTCGTCCAGCAGCTTACCCCTCCCGGTCACCGCCAGCCCCAACAGCCCCTGGACCGGGTCGATGCGAACGGCATCCTTGTCGACGCCTGCGGGCACCAGCAGCGGCAGGTCGGCGAAACGTCCGCCCAGCACCATCGCCGCCATCCCCTCGCGAAAGCGGATGATGGCCATTTCCGCCCGTTCCGCCCGCAGGATGCGGGTCCGCCACGGCGCGGGCGCGTCTTCTTCCGCTTCCTCATCGGATGCCGGATCGACCGGCTTCAGCAACAGCGCCTTGCCCCATGATGACGCGGCATATGGCCCGGTTCCGCCTTCCCGCGACAGGATCGCCATCTGCGGCTGGGCCAGCATTTGCAATAAATAAGGGCGTGGCGCGGTCAGGCGAATCTCGATCACCTCGCCGGTCATCGGCACCACCGCTTCCACCACGTCCAGCGGCCCTTCGGGGTCCAGCCGCCGCAGCGTATCGATTCGCGCGTTCAGCAGCCGCGCCACGTCGCTGGCGGTCACTTTGTCGCCATCGCGCCAGACCGCGCGCCGCAAGCGGAAGATATAGCTGCGGCCGTCATCCTCGACGATCCAGCGCTGCGCCAGTGCGGGCAATATGTCGCCGCTGGCGTCGAACGCCACCAGCCCCTGCGCGGTCGATTCCAGCATCAGCTTCGCGGCGGGGGCGGGCAGATGATTGAGCGGCCTGGCCAGTTCCATAGGCGCGCCGATGACGCTGACGATCACCGGCCCGCTCGCTTTTTGCGAACATGAACCCAGCATCGCCGCGCCCAATGCCACAGCGCCAGCCATCAGGCAGGTCAGGATCGGACGGGGCGGGGAAGCAGGCATGGTCATGGCGCGCATCAGGAGTAACGCGCCCGCGCCCCGCCGCCAACCCAATGCCGTGCGCTTATATCGCCCATCTCCGCTTTCATGATCGCCACTGAACCTGTCCCATCCCGGAACAGCATTTTGTTAACCACGAGTTCGCATTGGCCGGGCCGGATCGCGGGCCTATGCCGCCAGCCATGCGCATATTGTCCACGACCCTGCTCGTCTTCGCCGCCATCGGTGCAACCGCTCTGGCGCAAGGCCGACCAACTCCGTTCACCGTGGAGGAAAGCGGCAAGGGCTATGCCTCGCTCAAGGATGCGGTCGAGGCAATCGGCGGAGGGCGCGGAACCGTGCTGATCGCGTCGGGAACCTACGCCCAGTGCGCGGTGCAGGAAGCGGGCGATGTCGCCTTCCGCGCGCGGACGCCCGGAACCGTCATCCTGGATGGCATGCCGTGCGAGGGCAAGGCAGCGCTGGTGCTGCGTGGCCGGTCGACCAGCGTGGACGGCATCGTCTTTCAAAATCTGCGCGTTCCCGACGGCAATGGGGCAGGCATCCGGCTGGAAAGCGGCAACCTGACCGTCACCAACAGCATGTTCCGCAACAGCGAAGAAGGCATATTGAGCGGCGACGCGCCCCAAGGCAGCGTCACCATCGACCGCTCCACCTTCCGGCATCTTGGCCGTTGCGACCGTGATCTCGACTGCGCGCACGGCATTTATATCGGCCGCTATGGCAGCCTGACCGTGACCCGTTCGCGCTTCGATCAGGGCGATGGCGGTCATTATCTGAAAACCCGATCGGCCCGCGTTACCCTCACCGGCAACAGCTTCGATGACAGTGCGGGTCGCCTGACCAACTATATGATCGACCTTTCCAACGGTGCCAGCGGCGAAATCAGCCGCAACGAAATGGTGCAGGGCAGGGACAAGGACAATCACAGCGCGTTTATCACTATCGCGCCGGAAGGGCGGGAACATGACAGCAGCGGCTTGTCGATCCTGAATAACAGTGCTTCCTTCGTTCCCGGCTTGCAGCGCAACAGCAGCTTCGTCGCAAACTTTACCGATGATGCGGTGCGGATTGGCCCCAACCGCCTGGCGAGCGGTATCAAGCTGACGGATCGCCGCTGAACGGAGGCTGATCCGCCTGTACGCTCTTTCTGCCAGGGTGGGCGCGGCGGGCGGGATCGCTTGCATCCCCGGTGGCTCCGCGCGAAGGTAGCGCAATGCGCACCACCTATGGCTCAGCCACTGTCCGCCTCTATCATCTCAGCGATTCCCAGGAAGGCGGTGCGGCGGCGACGCTGTTCTACGGATCGATGGACGAAGCCTTGCGCATCGCCGCCCAGCAGCCGCAGGATGTTCAGGACGGCCTGTTCCTGTCCACGGACAATGATGTCGTCGCCTATCTGGATCTGATCGATGAGTGATCAGTCATAAAAAAGGGGCGCCCGTCAGGACGCCCCTTCTTAATCAAAGCTCTGGGCTTCCGATCAGAAGCGATAGCCCAGGATCAGAGCGGCCTGATGACGCTCCGGCTTGGAACCGGCAAGGCGCTCATAGCTCGAATAACGATATTCGGCGCGAGCGATGAAGCCCTGGATCGTGGTTTCGACGCCTGCGCCCAGACGGTAGCCGTCCAGCTTCACATTGTCGTCGGAGTCGTTGGCGTCTTCCAGGCGCGCGTTGGTGTAGCCGCCCTTGGCATACAGCAGCACGTTGGGGACGATTTCGCCACCGACGCGGACGCCAGCATACAGGTCGCGGTCAGTACGGGTCGAGCCGAGCTTGGCGTCGGAATCGGCATATTCGCCTTCAAGGCCGAACACGGCGCCGTTGACGTTGATGTCATAGCCGATCACGCCGCCATAAAGCAGGGCGCTGTCATGGTTATCGGCAGTGAAGTCGAAATGGTCGAGACCAACGACGCCGCCGACATAGGGACCCGAAAAGGGAACGGCATCCTGCGCCATGGCAGGGGTGGCGACGCTGGCGAACAGCAGTGCCGAAGCGATAAGCTTTTTCATGGTGGGTTCTCCTCCTGAGTTCGTTTTCCCACGAACGCGTGCCCTTTAGAGAAATTCACCCGCGACAGTAAAGGCGCAGAAACATCAGCTTGCCGCATTGCACAAACATCTGTGGCATTCATGCATCACGCCTTGACAACGCTCGTTTGCATTCCAAGACGCGCCGTCTTGCCGGTCGCCAGTCATTTCTGGCGTGGAGGCGACAGGTCGGACCTGTCGCGGTCAGCCGTCTGCAAATCCGAATGGAGCGTGGCCCCGGCGATAATCTTCGGGCAGCATGTCGCGTCCGATCGGCGGGGCGGATCGGGCCAGGCACTGGCTGCGGTGGCACAGGCGGCATGTGATACCCACCGGCGTAGGTTCGGACGGCGCTACTCCCTGCGCATAGGCAAGTCGATGCGCATGTTCCGCCGCGCATAGAAGGGCCACCGCGCGCTCTACTTGGGGGGCACCCCAGCCTCCGCCACCTGCCGTCACCGTACGGGCGATGGAAAAGAAGCGCTGGCCGTCCGGCAGTTCCAGCCATTGAGTCACCACCTGACGCGGGCGACCGAACAGTTGGTGCACCGACCAGAGCGGGCATGATCCGCCATGCCGCGCGAACGGGAAGCCTGCGCCGTCGAGCAATTTGCTGACATTTCCCGCTGGATCGATCCTCACGAAGAAGAAAGGGATGCGTTCCTGCCCCGGCTTTTGCAGGCTGGTCAGCCGATGCGCGACCTGTTCGAAACTCGCCCCGAACTGGCGCGCGAGCGCTTCGACATCATAGCGTCGCGCTTCCACCGCCTTGGCAAAGGCAGCATAGGGAAGGCGGATCGCCGCCGCGCCATAGCTGGCAAGCGCCCGTCGTGCGAGCCGCCGTCCGCTGTCGCTGACGAACTGCCCGTCCTTCAGCAGCGCGTCGATATTGCCGCGCATGTCCAGATAGGCGATTTGCAACGCCAGTTGAAAGCCGCTGCCCGCTTCGTCCAGTGCGTCGTCGATCAGGACCGCGTCGCGATGCCGGTCTAGCCGACGCATCGACCCCGCCATTACGTCCGATGGCAACCGCCTGACCCGCAGCCCGTGCCGGGCCTTCAGCCATGCGGCCATGCCGCCCGCCTGATCGATTTCGGTGGCCAGCCTTTCACCGGCATCGTCCAGCAGCGGGAAGCTGTTGCGTCGTGCCGTGATGAAGCGCCGCGTTTCCGCGACTGGATCAGGCGCGTCGATTGCGTCAACTCCGCCTGTCCCCCGGTCGGCCAGCGTGAGCTGTTCCTCGCGATAGGCGGTGTGCAGCCGCAAAAGCGCTTCGGTAAAGCCGGGATAATTGACCGCGACATCCTGCATCGCCAGCGTGGGCAGGTCGATGTCGGCGAACATCGCTTCCTTTAGCACCGCCTGCAATCGCGCGGTCTGCTCCGCGCCGCCGTCGCCCGCCAGTTCGCTCATATCCATGCGATAGGTGCGGGCCAATCGCAGCAGCATGTCGGCGGTCAGTGGCCGCTGGTTCCGCTCCAGCAGGGCAACGTAGGACGCCGATATTTCGAGGTCAGCCGCCATGTCGGACTGCGTCAGTCCCAGCTCGCGCCGCAACCGCCGCAAGCGCGGGCCCATATAGACGGGACGATCCTTGGCCATTTTGTCTTGTTGCTCCTGTGCAGTCCTTTACAACTTTACACAGGAAGTTTGTCAACTTCTACAATTGAACCTCGAACCCTCTGCCGCCGGGCGATAAGCGCGGCTAGGCCGGTCTCAATACAGTTCAAAGGGACGAGACATATGAGCTATTTACAGGAAATCGCGAAGGCGGACGCCACCATCGGCGAACAGGGGCATTGGCAGGGCATCGCAGCCGAGCCGGTCGCCCGCATGCGCTTGCAGAACCGTTTTCACACCGGCCTTGATATTGCGCGTCATACTGCCGCCGTCATGCGCCGCGACATGGCCGCCTATGATGCCGATCCCGCCAACTATACTCAGTCGCTGGGTTGCTGGCACGGTTTCATCGGTCAGCAGAAGATGATCAGCATCAAAAAGCATTTCGGCACGACCAAGGGCCGTTATCTATATTTGTCCGGCTGGATGGTTGCCGCCCTGCGCAGCGAATTCGGGCCGCTGCCTGACCAGTCGATGCACGAAAAGACCAGCGTTTCCGACCTGATCGGGGAGCTTTACACCTTCCTTCGCCAGGCGGACGCTCGCGAACTGGGCATGATGTTCCGCGAATTCGACAAGGCGCAGGACGAAGGCAATGACGTCGAGGTGCAGCGGCTCGCCAATGCCATCGACCAGTATGAAAGCCACATCGTCCCGATCATCGCGGACATTGACGCGGGCTTCGGCAATGCCGAGGCGACCTATCTGCTCGCCAAGAAATTTATCGAGGCGGGGGCCTGCTGCATCCAGATCGAAAATCAGGTTTCGGATGAAAAACAGTGCGGTCACCAGGACGGAAAGGTCACCGTGCCGCATGAGGACTTTCTGGCGAAGATCCGGGCGGTTCGCTACGCCTTTCTGGAGTTGGGGGTCGATGACGGCATCATCGTCGCGCGCACGGATTCGCTGGGGGCGGGCCTTACCAAGCAGATCGCTTATAGCCGCGAGGAAGGCGACCTTGCCGACCAGTATAACAGCTTCCTCGATGTCGAGGAGGTGGCCGACGTCGCCAGCCTGCGCGGTGATGTCGTGCTGGCGCGCGACGGCAAGCTGTTCCGCCCGAAACGCCTGCCGTCCAACCTGTTCCAGTTCCGTCCCGGCACGGGCGAGGACCGCGTTGTGCTCGACTGCATTACCTCGCTTCAAAATGGCGCGGACCTGCTGTGGATCGAAACGGAAAAGCCGCATATCGACCAGATTGCGGGCATGGTCGACCGCATCCGTGCGGTCATCCCCAATGCCAAGCTGGTCTATAATAATTCGCCCAGCTTCAACTGGACGCTGAACTTCCGCTGCCAGGTTTTCGATGCTTGGCAGGCAGAGGGCAGGGACGTCAGCGCCTATGATCGCGCCAGGTTGATGAGCGCCGATTATGATGCGACCGATCTGGGGCGGGAGGCTGATGAAAAGATCCGCACTTTCCAGAAGGATGCGGCAGCGCGCGCTGGCATTTTCCACCACCTCATCACCTTGCCGACCTACCACACGGCGGCGCTTAGCACCGACAATCTGGCTCGCGAATATTTCGGCGAAGCAGGCATGCTCGGCTATGTCGAAGGCGTCCAGCGCAAGGAAATCCGGCAGGGCATCGCCTGCGTGAAGCACCAGAATATGGCTGGCAGCGACATGGGTGACGACCATAAGGAATATTTCGCCGGTGAAGCCGCGCTCAAGGCGGGCGGATCGCACAACACGATGAACCAGTTCGCAGCCTGAAAAACGAAGGAAGGAAGACGAAATGACTGAACCTGCAAGGTCCCGCGCGGTCTTCTCGACAGAGGATTTCTCGCTGCTCAAGACGGCAGTGGCCGATTATCTGCAAAAGGTGAAGGACACGCCGGAATCGGTGAAGTTCGCCAACCTTTATCATCGGCTTGGCCGTCTGCGCTAATCGCCCGCATCGATGACAGAAGGCCTGCCTCCAGTGATCCGGTGGCAGGCTTTTTGCCGATTGCGGTCGCTTACGCATGGAAGGCAGCTTTGCGCTTTCGCCCGGACCGCTGGACGCTTATTCTGAAGGTGCCAGACCCGACGGGAGAGCCACTCATGGCCTACACGCTGATCACCGCGAACCGGAATTATTCCAGCTGGTCGCTCCGCCCCTGGATCTTGATGAAGGCGCTCGGCATTCCCTTCAAGGACCGGATCGAACCCTTCGTCGCTGCTGAAAACCACGCCATTTTCCGCGATTTTTCGCCCACGGGGCAGGTCCCTGCGTTGATCGACGGCGATCGCACGCTGTGGGATTCGCTGGGCATCGCCCTTTATCTGGCGGATCGCCATGCGGGCGTGTGGCCGCAGGATGGCGCCGCGCGCGGCTGGGCGCAGTGCGCCGTCGCGGAAATGCATGCAGGATTTGCCGCTTTGCGCAACGATTGCCCGATGAATGTCGGTGTGCGGGTCGACCCGCATATGCCTTCCACCGCACTCAACCGCAATGTCGCCCGCCTGCGGGAATTGTGGGAGGAGGGGCTTTCCAGCTTTGGCGGTCCATTTCTGGCCGGATCGGCGTTCACCGCGGCCGACGCCTTTTACGCACCCGTCGTTTTCCGGGTTCGCACCTATGGGCTGGATGTAGGGCCGATGGCGAAACGCTGGGTCGATCATATGCTGGCCCTTCCTGCGATGCGTGAATGGGAAGCCGCCGCGCTTTCGGAAACCTGGCGAGAGGATAGTCATGAGGCGGAAGTCGGTGCCGCAGGGCGCATCACGCATGATGATCGTGCGGTCTAGCGCGGACTATCGGGCGGCACAGCAAATATTGCCGCCATTCCCCCTTCCGCCCGGCCCGCTCTGGGTCTAGGGGGAAGATGTTATGTCCAAGCCCCGCACGCTGTACGAGAAGATCTGGGACGCGCACGTCGTTGAACGCCGCCCGGATGGAACCTGCCTCATCTATATTGATCGGCATCTTATTCATGAGGTGACGAGTCCGCAGGCGTTTGAAGGCCTGCGCCTTGCCGGGCGCAAGGTGCGCCGTCCCGACCTCACGCTGGCGGTGCCGGATCACAACCTGCCGACCACGCCGCGCCGTGACGCGCAGGGACAGCGCATCCCCATTGCCGACCCACAAAGCGCGCAGCAGCTTGCGGCGCTGGAACGCAACGCCCCGGAATTCGGCGTCCGCCTGATTGGCGACGCGGATCTGGAACAGGGCATCGTTCATGTCGTCGGCCCGGAACAGGGCTTTACCCTGCCGGGGACGACGCTGGTCTGCGGTGACAGCCACACCAGCTCGCACGGCGCGTTGGGCGCGCTGGCGTTCGGGATCGGCACGTCGGAAGTCGAACATGTGCTCGCCACCCAAACGCTGCTGTTGAAGCAATCGAAGACGATGGAAGTCGTTGTCGAGGGCGAACTGGGCTTTGGCGTCACGGCCAAGGATGTTGCGCTGGCGATCTGCGGCCGCATCGGCACGGCTGGCGGCACCGGCTATGTCATGGAATATCGCGGCTCCGTTTTCCGCGACATGTCGATCGAAGGTCGCCTGACCGTCGCCAATATGTCGATTGAGGCGGGCGCGCGATCTGGCCTGTTCGCGCCGGATGACAAGACCGTCGCCTATCTGCAGGGCCGTCCGCTCGCGCCCAAGGGGGCTGCGTGGGACGCTGCCGTCGCTTATTGGAAGACGCTGCATAGCGATGAAAATGCGACCTTCGACAAGACGGTCGTCATCGACGCCGCCGACATCGTGCCGAACGTCACCTGGGGGACCAGCCCAGAAGACGTCGTGCCGGTGACGGGCGTCGTCCCCGATCCCGAAAGCTTCGCCGACGCCTCCAAGCGTGCCGCCGCGCAGAAGTCGCTCGACTATATGGGCCTGACCGCAGGTCAGCGCATGGAGGATGTGGCGGTCGAACATATCTTCATCGGCAGCTGTACCAACAGCCGGATAGAGGATTTGCGCGCCGCCGCCGCCTTGTTGAAGGGCAAGCATGTCGCCAGCGGCATCAAACAGGCGCTGGTCGTGCCGGGTTCTGGCTTGGTGAAACAGCAGGCGGAGGCCGAAGGGTTGGACCGCGTGTTCAAGGAAGCCGGTTTCGAATGGCGGGAGCCGGGCTGTTCGGCCTGCCTGGGCATGAACCCTGACAAGGTGCCCGCCGGCGAACGCTGCGCCTCCACCAGCAACCGCAATTTCATGGGTCGGCAGGGGCCTGGATCGCGGACCCATCTGGTTTCGCCTGCCATGGCCGCCGCCGCCGCCATCACCGGCCATCTGACCGATGTGCGGGAACTGCTCAACGAGAAAAGGGGAGAGGTGGTCGCATGAAGAAGGTATTCTGGCTGCTGGCGCTGGGCGCGCTGGCGAGCGCCGCCATGGCAGCAAGCCTTGGGCGGGCGGAAGATGGTTCGGGCCCGGAAGCCCAGCAGGCGCACTGATGGAAAAACTGACTGTCGTTGAAGGGCGGGCCTATCCGTTCGGGATGAAGAACGTCGACACCGACATCGTCATCCCCGCCCATTGGCTCAAGACCATTTCGCGAACGGGCCTTGGCAAGGGCGCGTTCGAAGTGCTGCGCAAGGAACCGGGCAATGTGTTCGACGCCCCGGAATATGCGGGCAGCCCCATATTGATCGCGGGTGACAATTTCGGCTGCGGGTCGAGCCGCGAACATGCGGCCTGGGCGCTGGCGGACCTGGGCATCACGGTGGTGATTGCGCCTAGCTTCTCCGACATTTTCTCCGGCAATGCTTTCAAGAACGGCATATTGACCGTCGTGCTGCCGCAGGAGGCGATCGATCGGCTGATGGACGTGGCGAAGACAGATCCGATCCACGTCGATCTGGAGCAGCAAACTGTGACCACTCGGTTCCAGGATCGCTTCGCTTTCGAGATTGATCCTTTCCGCAAACATTGCCTGCTGGGCGGTCTCGATGAGATCGGCCTGACGCTGGGGCAGGCAGACGCGATCGGCCAGTTCGAGGCGAAGGATGCGGGGATTCGCCCCTGGCTCGTCCCCGCCGTTGCGTAACCGTCCCGATCTTCCTATTTCAAACGAACTTCTTCCTTATTTCTGCAAGGCGCTGGCATGACGACTTTTAACGACCGTGAAAAAGCCTTCGAAAACATGTTCGCCCATGACCAGGAGATGCAGTTTCGCATCCAGGCGCGGCGCAACCGGCTGCTGGGCGAATGGGCCGCCGCCCGGATGGGGCTGACGCCCGAAGAAACCGACGCCTATGCAAAGGCGGTGGTGCAGGCCGATTTTGAAGAAGCGGGCGATGAGGATGTGATTCGCAAGCTGCTGGGTGACATGACCCAGGCTGGAGTAGATATCGCCGAAGCCGACGTGCGCGCCGCGCTGGAAGAACAGCAGGTCACCGCTCGTCGCCAGTTTATCGAAGCGCAGTAAGCACAGGACCGATCCGATATGCCGATGGCCGCCGACGAAATTGCGGACATGATCCGGGCCGCCATTCCCGATGCGCAGGTCGAAATCACTGACCTGGCCGGTGATGGCGATCATTATGCGGCGCGGGTCGTTTCGGAAAGTTTCCGGGGCTTGAGCCGCGTCGCCCAGCAACGGGCCGTCTATTCGGCGCTTGGCGGGCGGATGGGCGGCGTGCTCCATGCCTTGCAACTGACCACGGCCGTTCCCAATTAACGGCCTGTAATTTTACGAGCGACCGGGCTGAACCGGCGCGTGACAAGAATGGATCGACCCATGACCGACGCCGTGAACCAGCGGATCGCCGACATCGTGAACAGCAACGACGTGGTGCTGTTCATGAAGGGCACGCCCCTGTTCCCGCAATGCGGCTTTTCCAGCCGCGCCATTGCCATTCTCGATCATCTGGGCGTGGGCTATGAAACGGTCGATGTTCTTCAGGACCAGTTGATCCGCCAAGGGATCAAGGGCTTTTCCGACTGGCCGACGATCCCGCAGCTTTATGTGAAGGGCGAATTTGTCGGCGGCAGCGACATCATGATGGAAATGTATGAAGCAGGGGAGCTTCAGCAGCTGATGTCCGAAAGCGGCGTCGCGCCCGCCAACTGACGGCGGGGCGGCCTGCCGTCCCCCGCTTCCCCGCTTAAAGCATTTTCCAGTCAGATGGCATCATCTGACGACTTGGAAAAGGCAGAAAACAAAAGACAATTAGAGCATGATCCGATTCAACCAGATCGGATTATGCTCTAACTTCAGATCGCGACGATTTCCGGCAGGATCGCGTCCAGCAACAGCATCCCTGCAGGCTTCACTCGCAGCATCTGCCCGTCGCGATCCAGCAGGTTCAGCGCGCTTAAGCGGGTCACGGCACCATCATCGACCAGTTCGCTCATCTCCAGCCCTGACAGCCGCGCGATCCTGCTAAGGTTGACGCCTTCGCCCAGGCGCAGGCCCATCAACAGCGCCTCGCGCGCCCTGTCCGTTGGCTCCAACAGATCCTCGCGCTGCAGGCCATGGCCGTTGCGGCCCACGGCACCGATCCAGTTTTCCGGCTTTTTGTGACGCAGCGTGGCGATGCCTGACCGCCGCCCGTGGGCACCCGGTCCGATCCCGGCATAGTCGCCATAGCGCCAATAGGTCAGGTTATGGCGGCTTTCCTGTCCGGGCCGGGCGTGATTGCTGATCTCATAGGCGGGGAGGCTGGCGGCTTCCGTCATGGCCTGCGTCACTTCATACAGCGTTGCACCGTGATCGGGGTCCGCCGGCGTCAGCTTGCCCTGCGCCACCAATGTCGCGAACCGCGTGCCCGGTTCGATCGTCAGCTGGTAAAGCGACAGATGGCCAGTGCCAAAGGACAGCCCGCGCGCCAGTTCCTTTTCCCAATCCGCTTCGCTCTGCCCCGGTCGCGCGTAGATGAGGTCGAAATTGACGCGATCGAACACCGACTGCGCTACATCCAGTGCCGCCAGCCCTTCGCGCACATCATGTGCCCGGCCAAGGAAATGAAGCGCCTCGTCGTCCAGCGACTGAAGGCCGAGCGATACGCGATTCACGCCCGCAGCCGCGATATCGGCGAATCGCGCCGCTTCCACTGAACTCGGGTTCGCCTCCAGCGTGATTTCAATGTTCGCCACCGGCTGCCAGTAGCGGGTCGCTGCGTCGATCAGCGCCGCGACGATTTCAGGCGGCATCAGCGACGGCGTGCCTCCGCCGAAAAAGATCGACCCCAGTGCACGCCCTTCATTCAGCGTCGCTTCGTGGGCCAAATCGCGTAGCAGCGCGTCGCGCCAGGCCAGAGTGTCGATCTCCGCCCGGACATGGCTGTTGAAGTCGCAATAGGGGCATTTCGAAACGCAAAATGGCCAATGCACATATAGGGCCATCGGTTCGAGGGCCATCGGTTCGGGAGCTGGCGGCGCGGGATATAACAGGGGCAGGGGCATGGGCGGGGGCGTTCTTATACGGCTTTAGCCCCCGCGGCCAGCGTTAGCGGGCGACGCCACCACGATCGCCCATCAGTTCAGAAAACCGCGGCCACCATCTGGGCAAAGGCGTCGGCGCGGTGGCTCATCGCATGCTTCTGCTCCGGTTCCATTTCGCCAAAGCTGACCGTATGGCCGCTCGGCTGGAAAATGGCGTCATAGCCGAACCCCTTGGTCCCGCGCGGCGGCCAGCTGATCGTCCCGTCAACGCGTCCTTCGAACACTTCGACATGGCCATCGGGCCAGGCCAGGGCGAGCGCGCAGACGAAGTGCGCGTCATGGCCAGAGTCCGGCCCCTTCGCCTCGATCGCGTCCCATACAAGCTGCATGGCCAGCCCGAAATCCTTGGTCTCGCCAGCCCAGCGCGCGGAGAAGATCCCCGGATCGCCGTTCAGGGCCTCCACGCACAGGCCGCTGTCATCGGCCAGCGCGGGCAGGCCGGACAGATCGGCTGCCTGCATCGCCTTCAATTCGGCGTTGGCGATGAAGGTGGTGCCGGTTTCGTCCGGTTCGGGCAGGTCCAGCGCCGCAGCCGACACGGTTTCGATGCCAAATCGCGCCAGCAATTCGCCAATCTCTCGCACCTTGCCGGGATTGTGGCTCGCTATCACCAGCTTGCCTGGACCCAGTTTGCGGATTGCCTGTTCCTGTCCGAACTCGTCGCTCATGCTTTACCCCACTCCGTTCGTTTCGAGCGTAGACGAGAAACGCGCAAGTTGCGCTATCATCTTCCTACCAGCGAAACGAACGGGGTATTTTTTCGATTATCGACCCGTGGCCTTGTCCTGCGCCGCGAAGATTTGCGAGCAGCCGATGCGAGCGAGGCGCAGCAGGCGCAGCAGCTCTTCCTCATCATAGGCCGCGCCTTCGGCCGTCGCCTGCACTTCGGCGAACTTGCCGTCGCCGGTCAGGATCAGGTTGGCGTCGGTTTCCGCGTTGCTGTCTTCGGCATAGTCGAGGTCGAGCACGGGCGTGCCGTTATAGATGCCGCAGCTGATGGCCGCGACCTTCTGGACGATGGGGTCTTCGGCCAGTGCGCCCGACGCGATCAGCTTGTCGATGGCGATGCGCAAAGCCACCCAGCTCCCCGAAATCGCCGCCGTGCGGGTGCCGCCATCGGCCTGGATCACGTCGCAATCCACGACAATCTGCCGCTCGCCCAGCTTTTTCATATCAACGACGGTGCGCAGCGACCGGCCGATCAGGCGCTGGATTTCCTGCGTGCGGCCCGACTGCTTGCCCTTGGCCGCTTCACGGCTGCCGCGCGTGTGCGTGGCGCGGGGCAGCATGCCATATTCCGCCGTGACCCATCCCGAACCCTTACCACGCAGGAAGGGGGGCACCTTTTCCTCGACCGAGGCGGTGCACAGCACGCGTGTGTCGCCGAAGCTGACCAGGCAGCTGCCCTCGGCATGGATGGTGAAGCCTGGCTCCATGGTGATGTCGCGCATCTGGTCGGGCGCGCGGCCGGAAGGACGCATAAATTTTCTACTCCGAAACGTTCAATCGGGGGGGCTTAGCGCCGGGCGTGCCCTCATGCCAGTGGCGATCCGCGAGAAAGATGATAGGAAGCAGCCATGCAATTGCGATGGATGATGATTTTGGGTTGTGCGGCGCTCCTTTCGGGCTGCGCGACGGGAAAAGCGGAGCTGGAAAAGCCGGTTGCCGTGGGCGACACGATTCGTTTTTCTGCTGGCCCCTGCTTCGGCGTCTGCCCCGCCTACACGCTGAGCGTGACCCCCGATGGGTCGGGTTTGCTGGAGCCGCAGCGGTTCACCGCCGTTCCCGGCCCCACGCGCTTCACGGTCACGCCCGCGCAATATCGTCGGCTTCGCGCTGCTCTCAATCAGTTTCGCCCGCCCGCTGGCACGGCCAAACGGATCGGCCATGGCGAAAATTGCGTTCGCTTCGCCACCGACATGGCTGGCTATCGGATCGAGTGGGTGAGGGGGGACGCGCCACCCACCCGGCTGGAGTTCCAGTCCGGCTGCATGGACGCCAGCTATGGAAAGCTTCGCGCCACCATCGCGGCCATTCCCCGGATGCTGCAGATCGAACCCATGGTAAAGCCTTCCGCCACGCGTTAGCGCATTGGCTTGAGTGCTGTCCCTTGCTTGCCTAGATAGGGGCCTATGCCGGTCACTCCGATCACCGAATTGAACGAACGGGCGCGCGACGTCTTCCGGCTGGTGGTGGAAAGCTATCTTGGCACGGGCCTGCCGGTGGGATCGCGTACGATCAGCAAATTGGCCTCGCTCAGCCTGTCGCCCGCATCCATCCGCAACGTCATGCAGGATCTTGAGGAGTTGGGCCTGCTCGCCGCGCCGCACACTTCTGCGGGGCGGATGCCCACCGAAACGGGGCTGCGCCTGTTCGTCGATGGCATGATGCAGGCAGCCGAACCTTCGATAGAGGAGCGGCGCGCGATCGAAGCGGGCATCGGCGAAGGCGGCCCCATCGAAGAAGCCCTGTCCGCCGCCACCGCGGCACTTTCGGGCCTGTCCGCCTGCGCGGGCATCGTCATGGTGCCAAAGCGGGAGCCGATCCTGCGTCAGTTCGGATTTGTCCCCCTCAACGGGCGTCAGGCGCTGGCCGTGCTGGTCGGGCAGGATGGGTCGATTGAAAATCGCGTGCTCGACCTGCCCGTGGGCGTGACACCGATGATGTTGAACGAAGCGGCCAATTTCATGTCGGCGCGTTTTGGCGGCATGACCCTGCGCGACGCTGGCGACGCTTTGCAGCGGGAGATGGACAATGAACGTAGCGCGCTCCACGGCGCGGCGCGGGAACTGGTGGAACGCGGCATCGCGGTCTGGTCACATGACGCCGATGATCGCCCCGTCCTGATCGTGCGGGGCCAGGCCCATTTGCTGGATGACGGCACCGCCGCCGACCTGGAACGGGTGCGCCAGTTGCTGGAACAGCTGGAGGGCAAGCAGGAAATTTCGCGCGTGCTGGAAAGCGCTCTGGCGGGCAGCGCGACGAAAATCTTCATCGGTTCGGAAAACAAGCTCTTTTCCCTGTCCGGTTCTTCGGTCATAGCCGCCCCTTATAGAGGGGCCGATGGCCGCGTCGTCGGCGTGGTTGGGGTGATTGGCCCCACGCGCTTGAACTATGCACGGGTGATCCCCATGGTGGACTTCACCGCGCAGACCTTGTCGAGATTGATGAGATGATTGAAGAAACACAGAATATTGAAAATAGCGAAGTCGTAGACGAGCTTCCCGAAGATGCGGTGCCGGAGGGCGATGCCGCTGCCGAACGGATCGCCGCGTTGGAAGGCGAACTGGCGGCGGCGAAGCAGGACGCCCTCTATGCCCATGCCGAAACGCAGAATGTTCGGCGGCGGCTCGAAAAGGAGCTGGCCGACACGCGCGCCTATGCCGCGACCGCATTTGCGCGGGACATGCTGTCGGTTGCCGACAATCTGGGCCGTGCGCTCCAGGCTATTCCGGCTGACCTGCGCGACGATGAAAAGTTCAAGGGGCTGGTCGCTGGCCTGGAAGCCACCGGGCGGGAACTGGACAATATCTTTGGACGCAATGGCATTGAAAAGCTGGTGTCGGTCGGCCAGCCGCTCGACCCCAATCTGCATCAGGCGATGATGGAAACGCCGTCGGATGAAGCGGAGCCGGGGACGGTCCTGCTGGAAATGCAGGCGGGCTATACGATCAAGGGCCGCCTGCTGCGCCCCGCGCTGGTTAGTGTCGCAAAAAAGCCTGACTGAAGCGGCAACGCTCCTGAAAATATGAGAAGCCCGCCGGACAGCGTTTCGGCGGGCTTTTTCATGGCCGATCCGTACGTTCGATTGGAAGCTGCCACAGATGACGCGAGCCAATAGGTCCGCACCGCAATTTTTGATCATCCTTCGGCCTGCAGGTTAGGCGCGTAAGAGGGCGGGCCGCGCCACTCTCCTGCGTCGTGGGCCTGGAGCACGACGTTGCCGCTATCCCAATCACCGCGCAGGATAAATGAAATATCTTGATAATCAAGATATATTGCAATAGCGCCTGTTTGGCTGCTGGATTGGGAGGTTGCAATGGACATGATCATCGGCCTGACGGCGCTGGTTGCCGCGTCAACGCTAGGCGGCGGGTTCTACGAATTCATCGTCGTCGATGCGGTCTGGCCCCGTCGGCCTGACATTGTGTTGCCAAGCCACGGCGGTCTTTCGCGCAAGCGCTTCTGGATCATGATCCATGTGCTCTTCGAAGTTCTTCTCGTGGCCTCGCTAGTGATGGCCTGGTCAGTGCCGGAGGTCAGGTCCTTCCTCCTCATCGCGTTGGCGAGCCACGCCGCGATGCGCATTTGGTCAGCTTTCGATTTCATTCCCAAGGCGCTTGCGTTCGAAAGCATGGAGCCCGAGGCGATATCGGAGGAGGCAGCGCAGCGCTGGGTTTCGCGAAGCAAGCTGCGTTTACCGCTGGATCTGATTACGATGGCGGCGGTCGCCGCCGCGCTTGGCTTGGCCTTGACGAGGTGCTGATTTAAATGGTGGATGAGGTAAAGGCGGCGCTTTTGCGCAAGGTAGGACTCGCGGTACGGCAGATGGGAGCGCAAAGCGTGCTCAGTAGTGCCGCGATGGCCAAGCATTTTGATCTGCATCCGACCGACCTAGAAGTGCTCGACCTCATCTTCCTGCGTCAGAACGTCTCGGCGGGCGATCTCGTTAAGGCTACGGGACTGACTTCGGGATCGGTGACGGCACTGTTCGACCGGATGGAGGCGAAGGCCCTGATCATTCGCGAGCGGGACGATGCGGATCGCAGACGCACGAACGTCCGGCTCAACCGGATGGCCACGGCGTCGATCGAAGCCGCATATGAATCGCGCCAGACGACCATGTTCGAACTCTGGTCGCAGTTTGATGTGCAGGCACTGGAGAGTGTCGCTGACTTTCTGGCGAAGAGCACCGACCTACTCGTCACCTGTACGGATCAGATCGCAGGTCTTGTCCGTCCCGTGGCGGCAAACGGTGAGTCTGAAGCGGCAACCGTTCGCCGCAAGGGAGCGAAAGCCTCGCGCGAGAAAGCGTGAGGATTGTCTGCAACCGGTCAGTTCTCTAAGCCGCGCGCGACAAAAGCCGCATCATTTTTGCGGAATGCGCCGCGCACTGGCGAGGTGGTGGGCGTGGGTGATGGCGACTGCCAGCGCGTCTGATGCGTCGGGTCCGGCGATCTTCGCACCGGGGAGCAGGCGAGCGACCATCGCATGCACCTGGTCCTTTGATGCGTTGCCGACGCCGACCACGGACTTTTTGACTAGCCGGGCCGCATATTCGCCCACGTCCATGCCGGAACGGGACGCGGCGAGCAGGACGACGCCGCGCGCCTGGCCCAGCTTTAGCGTCGATTGCGGGTTCACATTGACGAACACCTCTTCGACCGCCGCGCCGTTGGGCTGATGTTCCAGGATCAGGTCGGCCAGCGCCAGGTCCAGCGCCAGCAGGCGGGACGCGAGTGCCATCGCCGCGTCCGTCTTGATCTGGCCGTTGGCGATGTGGGTCAGGCGATTGCCGTCCGCCGCGATCAGTCCCCAGCCCGTTGTGCCAAGGCCGGGGTCAAGGCCCAGGATGATCACGGACGGAGGGCGGGCATTTTAGCCCAGCTTTTCCATGACCTCGTCGGACACGTCATAATTGCCCCACACGGTCTGGACGTCGTCATCATCTTCCAGCGTGTCGACCAGCTTCATCAGCGTCGCTGCGTTGCTTTCATCGACGTCGACGCTGGTCTGCGGCTTCCAGGCGAGTTTCGCGCCGTCGGCCGGACCCAGTTTGGATTCCAACCCCTTGGCGACTTCGTGCAGCGCGTCCATGGCGGTCCAGATTTCATGTTCGTCTTCGTTCGACGACACATCTTCCGCGCCTGCTTCCAGGGCCGCTTCAAAGATCGCGTCGGCATCGCCAGCGCCCGCCGGATAGGTGATCAGGCCCATGCGGTCGAAACCGTGGCTGACCGCGCCGGACGCACCCAGATTGCCGCCATTTTTGGAAAAGGCGGTGCGCACATTGGTGGCGGTGCGGTTGCGATTGTCGGTCAGCGCCTCGACAATGATGGCGACGCCGCCGGGGCCATAGCCCTCATAGCGCACCTCTTCGTAATTCTCGCCTTCGCCCTTCGACGCCTTGTCGATTGCGCGCTGGATATTATCCTTGGGCATCGACTGCGCCTTGGCCGCGTTGACCGCCAGCCGCAGGCGCGGGTTCATGTCAGGGTCGGGCAGACCCATCTTGGCCGCCACGGTGATTTCGCGGCTGAGCTTGGAGAACATCGACGAACGCTTTTTGTCCTGAGCGCCCTTGCGATGCATGATGTTCTTGAATTTGCTATGGCCGGCCACGGCCTGCTCCTAAACTTTATCTGTGATCCAAGCGCGCTCTCTAGCGGCGGTCCGGGCCAAGCGCAACTAGACCAGGATCGCCGTCCCCGAAGCGGACACCATCAGCATCGACCCGTTGGAACCCAGCACTTCATAGTCCAGGTCCACGCCCACCACCGCATTGGCACCCAGCGTTGCCGCGCGCATCCGCATTTCGCCAATCGCCTGTTCGCGGGCGCGCTGGAGGACATCTTCATACGCGCCCGACCGACCGCCCACTATATCGCGGACGCTGGCGAACAGGTCGCGGAACAGGTTGGCCCCCACGATCACCTCGCCAGTGACGATGCCCAGATATTCCTTCGCCGGCCGACCTTCCAGACGGCTGGTGGTGCTGACGATAATCTCGGACATGCAGTGTCTCCCGCGCTTTGCTGAGCTTGTCGAATGCCTGTCTTGCAGAAGGAAAGGCTGTTCGACAAGCTCAGGGCAAAGGGAGAAGGGGCTGGTTTATTCCATGCCCAGCGCGGACAGATAGGTCTGGAGGATGGCCTCCATCTCTTGCCGGTCGTGCTGCGGCATTTTGCGCAGGCGAATGATCTGGCGCATGATCTTTGCGTCATATCCGGTGGCCTTGGCTTCCAGATAGACGTCCTTGATGTCGTCGCCGATGCCCTTCTTTTCCTCTTCGAGCCGCTCAATGCGTTCGATCAGAAGGCGTAGCTGGTCGGCGGCGACGTTGCCCTCGCTCATTATGTCTGTCTCCGGGTAAATGTGAATCGGTTGGTGATCGCCTCTAATGCGTGTCGGCGTTCTTCGCCACACTCTCCTGCATCTTTGCGATCTGCTCAGGCGTGGCTTCGCCCTGATGGCGTTGTTTCCATTCGGAAAAAGCCATGCCGTGGATGATCGCACGGGCTTCATCCCTGCTCATCGTGCCGTCCGCCTCTGCGATCCAGTCGGCCAGGCAGTTGCGGCAAAAGCCTGCTGTGCCCATCAAATCGATGTTCTGCACGTCGGTGCGATGCTGCAAATGCGCCACCAGCCTGCGGAAGGCGGTTGCGGCAACCGCATCGTTGAGCATATTGTCGGCCACGGCGATCCTTTCGCTAATCTACATCATCCTGTCGTGCAGAACGGATAATCGAAAACGACGCCTTGGCAAATGGAGGCGTTCATGACGGTCAGGAGCTTTTTGAAAATGACTCGACTTCCGCCCCGTTCGCGCAAGGTCCGCATATTGGCGACCCTCGGCCCCGCGAGCGACAGTCCGGAAATCATCCGGGCGCTCTTCGTCGCAGGGGCCGACGCCTTCCGCATCAACATGAGCCATGGTTCGCATGAGGATCATGCCGCGCGGATTGCAATCATTCGCACGCTGGAAAAGGAATTTGGCCGCCCGACCACCATATTGGGTGACCTTCAGGGACCCAAGCTGCGCGTGGGCACATTTGAACGCGGCCTTGCCGTGCTGGAAACGGGCGCTGCGTTCGTGCTGGATCGGGACCAGGCCCCAGGCAATGCTGATCGCGTGAACCTGCCCCACCCGGAGATATATGAGGCGTTGCTGCCCGAAACCCGGCTGCTGCTGGATGATGGCAAGCTGGTCCTGCGCGTCAAGGCAGTGACCGCAGACCGTATCGATACGGTCGTGGAAGTAGGCGGCGCGCTATCGAACCGAAAGGGCGTGAACGTGCCGGACGTGGTCGTGCCGGTTCCCGCGCTGACGGAAAAGGACCGCCGGGATCTAAGCTTCGCGGTCGAGCAGGGGTGTGACTGGATCGCGCTCAGTTTTGTACAGCGGCCAGAGGATCTGGCCGAAGCGCGCAAGCTGATGGGCGGGCATGGCGCGCTGATGGCGAAGATCGAGAAGCCCTCCGCCGTGCAGCGGCTGGAGGAGATATTGGAGCTGGCCGACGGCGTCATGGTGGCGCGTGGCGACCTGGGCGTGGAACTGCCGCCGCAGGCCGTTCCGCCGCTGCAGAAGCAGATCGTTGCCACCGCGCGGCGCATGGGGCGGCCCGTCGTGGTTGCGACGCAGATGCTGGAATCGATGATCAAGTCGCCCACGCCGACCCGCGCCGAAGTGTCTGACGTCGCGACGGCGGTTTATGACGGGGCGGACGCGATCATGCTGTCGGCGGAGACAGCCGCGGGCGATTGGCCCGAAGAGGCGGTCGCCATGATGGACAGCATCGCCCACAGCGTCGAGCGCGACCCCGGTTATTTCGCGCGGCTTCACTTTACCGAGACCAAGCCGGACCCGACCACCGCCGATGCGCTGGCCGAAGGTGCGGCGGGGATCGTGTCCGTCGTCGGGGCGAGCGCCATCACCTGCTTCACATTGTCGGGCAGCACCGTGCGCCGCGTCGCGCGTGAGCGGCCGATGACACCCATATTGGCGCTGACGCCGCGGCAGGATACCGCGCGCAAGCTGGGCCTGACCTGGGGCGTGCATGCCGTGCGGACCAAGGATATCGGCAATTTTGAGGAGATGGTCGGCAAGGCCCGCCGCATGGCATTGCGCCATGACATGGCGGAAAAGGGCGGCAAGATCGTCGTTCTGGCGGGCGTGCCCTTTGGAACGCCGGGGTCCACCAATGTGCTGCACGTCACCGCCCTGCGCGGCGATGAACTGCGTGGGCGGGACTAAGTTTGAAGCAGATTGAGCGCGGCCAGTTCTGTCCGTAGCGACGCTGCGTCGCGAAACAGATAGCCGCGCATTCCTTCCGATTGCGCGGCACTGACATTCTCTGGGCGATCATCTACGAACAGCGCCTGTTCAGGGGGAATGTCGAAGCGGGTGAGCGCCAGACGATAGATGGCGGGTTCGGGCTTCACCATCCGTTCCGCGCCGGACACAACGATATCCCGGAAGGGAGCAAACAGCGCTTGCTCCCGCGCATGGAAGGGTTCCCAGAACTCTGCGCTGAAATTGGTGATGGCGAACAAAGGAACGCCGCTGTCATCCAGTTCACGGACGATTTCCGGCATGCCCGATATTGCCGGTCCCACGCTGTCGATGAACTTGTCGCCCCACAGGCGAATCAGATCGGCGCGGTCCGGGTGGCGGGCGATCAGTTCGGCACTGGTTTGTGCGAAAGGGCGTCCGGCATCATGTTGAAAATGCCATTCGGGACTAACGATATCTCGCAGAAACGCGTCGAGCGCCTGATCATCGGGGATCAGACGCTCGTACAGCACCCTTGGATTCCAGTGGTAAAGGACATTGCCGACGTCGAAGATGACGGCGGTGATGTCCGCCATGGATCAGCCCTGGCGTGCCTTGAAACGGCGGTTCGTCTTGTTGATGACGTAGGTACGGCCGCGACGACGGATCACGCGGTTGTCCCGGTGACGGCCCTTGAGCGACTTGAGCGAGTTGCGGATCTTCATGGAAGCCAGCCTTTGATGATTCTTGCTTGATCGGAAAATTGAAGCGCTGCCCCTATGGGTGAGGAGGCGCAAAGTCAAGGGCGACGCCCCTTCTTTTGCCCCCGTTCATCCTGCGTGTAGCAAAGCTGTGGCTTCACGCGTTTAACGGAAATACAGTCCGGCATAGTTTATGGGCGGACATCCCGGTTGGAGATCATTCATGGTGAAGCGGATCATCCTGTCAACCTTGTCAGCATTGTCGCTGGCGGCCTGTGCAACAGCCGTGCCTCCAGTTGAAGTCACGCGATTTCATGTCGGCGATCCGGCGCGCAGCGGCACGATTTCGGTGGAGGAATTGCCCGGCAATCCTGACGTGGGCCTGGAGTTCCGCACCTATGCCGCGGCGGTAGACCAGGAATTGCAACGCGCTGGTTTCACCGGCGCGGCTCCCGGCACCAAGAGCGACTATGTGGCGCTGGTTGCGTTTCGTCGCAGCTTCCGGCCTACTGGATATGACGAGGGTGGGCGGCCAGTAAGTGTTGGCGTCGGTGGAGCGGTCGGCAGCGGCGGCTATTCAGGACTGGGCCTTGGTATCGGGATCAACCTGTCCGGCAAACCCAAGGATCAGGTCGCCACCGAATTGCAGGTGCAAGTTCGCCGCCGTTCGGATTCGACCACGATCTGGGAAGGCCGTGCCGTGTCAGTGGCGCGGGAAGGGACGCCCGCCGCCCAGCCGGGCATCGCCGCGCAAAAGCTCGCTGCTGCGCTGGTCGGGGGCTATCCCGGTGAATCGGGGCGCACTATAACTGTCAGATGACCATTTCCATCACCAGCGGCTTCGACAGCGGCAACATTCGCGTCATTTCCATTTCGGACACAGGGCAGGAGGTCAGGGCAGAGCTGGAGATCGTCAAGGACGGGCACAGCGATTTTTACCAGTGGTTTCACTTCCGCGTGTCAGGCGTCGCAGGGCGGGCCGTAAAGTTGGCGATCACCAATTGCCGCGAATCGGCTTATCCCGACGGGTGGCCCGGCTATCGAGCGCGCGTCAGCGAAGACCGTGAAAGCTGGCGTCAGGCCGAAACTAGCTACACCGCAGATACTCTCACCATAGAGCTGTCGACTGAGGCGAACAGTGTCTGGGTCGCTTATTTCGCTCCATATTCCATGGAGCGGCACCATGATCTGATTGCGTGGGCAGCGGTTCAGCCGGGCGTTGTCCATCGCGAACTTGGGCTTACCCTCGACAAGCAGCCGCTTGACCTGTTGACGTTGGGAGAGGGGCCAAGGCAGGTCTGGCTCTATGCCCGCCAGCATCCCGGCGAGAGCATGGCGGAATGGTGGACGGAAGGCGCGCTCGAGCGGCTGTGCGATCCAGAGGATGCGGTAGCGCGGCTGCTCCGAAAGCAGGCGACCTTTCATATGGTCCCCAACATGAACCCTGACGGCAGCCGACGCGGGCATTTGCGCACCAATGCCGCCGGAGTGAACCTGAACCGCGAATGGCATCAGCCTTCGATGGAGAGAAGCCCGGAGGTTTTCCTCGTCCGCCAGGCGATGGATGAAAGTGGCGTCCACTTCGCCATGGACGTGCATGGGGATGAGGCTATTCCGGCGGTCTTCCTCGCGGGGTTCGAAGGCATCCCCTCGATCACCGAGCGGCAGCTTGCGCTGTTTCACCGCTACCGCGACACGTTGGCGCTGCGAACGCCGGACTTTCAGACGCGCAAAGGCTATCCGGCTGCGGCGGAGGGCAAGGCCAATCTCACCATGTCCACCAATCAGGTCGCCGAACGCTTCGGCGCTGTGGCGATGACGCTGGAAATGCCGTTCAAGGACAATGACGACCTGCCCGACCCTAATTTCGGCTGGTCGCCTGCTCGGTCAATGCAGCTTGCCAAGGATTGCCTGGCGGTGCTGGCAGAAATGGTCAGCGAAATCTGAACTGGCGGAGCCATGTACCGCCTGACGAGTGGACGTCCGTCAGGCGAACAGGTCGGCAAGGAAATCGCGCATCGCGCGGAAGCTGCGGCGGTCGGCGTCGGCGCTATAGACCAGGCCGCGATCGGGCATGTTCGCAGCCTGGTCGGTGAAAGCGTGGCCGGTATGCCCATAGGCGTGGATCTGCCAGTCACACCCGGCGTCGGTCAGTTCATGCGCTAACGCCGTAGTGGATGCGGGCGGCGCGAGCGGATCGTCCCAGCCGTGGCAGACCAGTAGTTTTGCCTTGATCGAAGCGCTCGGGAAGGGCGGTGGATCGTAAATGCCATGGAAGCTGATGCCTCCAGCGATGTCAGCGCCGCTGCGAGCGAGGTCCAGCACGCATTTGCCTCCGAAACAGAAACCGATCGCAGCGGTGCGTTTCTGATCAACTTCGGCCATGCCCTTGAGAAGTTCATGGGCGCTGTTCACCCGGTCGCGCAGCAAGCCCCGATCGCCGTTCAATTCAGCCATGTAGAGGGCGGGGTCGGGATCAGCGCGGGTCAGGCGCTTCCCCTGGCCATAAAGGTCCGCGACCAGCACGGCATAGCCAAGGGCTGCTATCTTTTCGGCATAGGCGAAGTCAGCTTCCTTGGTCCCCAATGCGTTGGGGAAAAGGAGGATTCCGGGTGTCGGTGCCGGGGCGTCGTCGCCGACCACGCCCATGCTTTCGAACAAGCCGCCAGGCCCCTCATCCAGTATGACGCGGCGGGTGACTGTCATGGCGTGGCTCCTTATAGCGTGCCGAAGCCAGGGGCTTCGCCACGCGCGCTGCGATCAATCCGCTGCGGGCGCTTCCAGCCGATGCGTGGACGTTTGCGTAGACGCAGCGTCGGCCAATCGCCCCGGTCGGCGCGTTCGGCGAGGCGCATGCCCTGCGCGCGATAGGCCGCCAACACCCCGTCAGCCTGTTCGCGTAGCAGCCCCGCCAGCACCAGCGTGCCGCCATTCTCAATCAGTGCGCAGAGCGAAGGGGCGAGTTCGATCAGCGGCCCTGCGAGGATGTTGGCGATCAACAGGTCGTAGGGCGCGCGCTGCTCGATCGCGGGATGATCGGCACCTGCCGCAGTATAGAGCGCGATCTGGCCGATGCCGGAACCGACAGGCACGCCGTTGGCCATCGCATTTTCGCGGCTGATGTCCACGGCCACTGGGTCGATGTCGGATGCCGTTGCGTAAGCGCGCGGCCATAAATGCAGCGCGGCAAAGGCCAGCAGGCCGGTGCCGGTGCCGATGTCCGCCACGTTGCCGAACCGCATGCCGATCCGCCGCATCCGATCCAGCATGATCAGGCAGCCCGCCGTCGTTTCATGTTGTCCGGTGCCAAAGGCGCGTCCGGCCTCTATCAGGAAATTGACATGCCCCGCCTCTTCGGGGTCCGTCGTCCGATTACGAACATGGAAACGTCCCGCCGTAACTGGCTCAAGTCCCTGCTGGCTGAGGGTTACCCAATCTTCATCCGGCAATTTTTCGATCTGCGGATATGTTCCGGCTGCACTGGGAACCAGGTCGCGCAGCAGTTGGACAGCCGCCGAATCCGGTTTACCTTCGAAATAGGCGTCCAGCCGCCAGGCGTCGTCATCCGGCCCGGCTTCGCTGGTCATCAACACTGGTGGTTGGTCCATGGCGACGAAGAGGGCGATGTCTCCGTCCAGAGCCTCTGCCTCAGCACGGGTGCAGGGCAGGGTGACTTTCCAGCTTTGCGCAGGGCAGGCGGCGACATCATTCATGCCGCCGCCTTTAGCCCAGTGGTGCCTGCAGGAAAAGCGTCAGGCGACCTGCCGACCAAACTCCGATGATTCGTGGCGCAGACTGGCCAGCTTGCCTTCCACGCTCATGAAGCCGCGCTCCAACTGGTCGATCTCCGAAGCGACGACTTCCGTATCCTGCCGGATCGCCGAGATGGTGGTCGACATCGAATCGGCTGCCAAGGCGGTTTCATCGACTGCGGCGGTGATCATCGTGACGGTCTGTGCCTGGGCATCCATCGCGTGGCGGATGCGTTCGGCGCATGCTTGCACTTCTCCCACCGTGTCCCGAATGCGTTCGTTGGTTTCGACCGACTGGCGGGTGGACGCCTGGATGTCGGCGATCTTCCCGGCGATCTCGTCGGTGGCGCGGGCCGTCTGGTTGGCAAGGCTCTTCACTTCCTGCGCGACCACGGCGAAACCGCGTCCGGCATCGCCTGCTCGCGCAGCCTCGATCGTGGCATTGAGGGCGAGCAGATTGGTCTGTCCGGCGATGTCGCGGATCAACCCGAGGATCGATTCGATCGACTTGGCATGCTCCGATAGAGTCGCCGACATGGTAACGGCATCGCCTGACTGGCGCGCGGCTCGTTGAGCGACACCGGCGGCGCTTTCGACTTCGCCACGGGCGTCTTCGATCGCGCGGATGAGGCCGGCTGAGGTACGGGCGGCTTCGCGCATGGCGAGGGCGGATTGTTCGGCGGCGGCGGCGACTTCCGACGCCTTGCCCAACATGCCGCGGGTGGCGGCGGACGCATCCTTGGCCTGTTCGCGAAGCGATTCGCCCAGCTGAGATGCGCCGTCGATTTCGCCCATGATCCGTTGTTCGAACAGCATGCCGAAACGCTGGCGCTCACTGCGCTGTTCTTCCGCTTCATCCAGCGAGACGACGTGTGCCATGAGGCTGGCGTCGATCATGCCGACATGAAGCACGATCTTGGCGAGCCGGTGCCGGGTGGCGTCGTCCGGCGCGCGATCCCAGATCAGGTCGGTCAGTTTTTCGTTGGAAGCCGCGACGGGTTGAAGAACCGCTCGGAACGCCGCGCCATGCTTGCGTGCGTGCCGGACACAGGCGGTCGATGATAGCGCCCAGTCGCCGACATCAAAATGATTGAGCTTCTGCCGAAGATATTCATGCGCTTCGGTTTCGATCTTCGCCAGGGTGGACGCGTTCAGTTTGGTCCGCAGTCCGGTATGGTCCATATAGGATTCATAGAATATACGCGCGGCGGCGGTTGCGCCGTCGCCGATCAGGTCACGAATTTCGCGAAGCCCCATCGCCAGTTCGCCATGGGGGTCGGCGGCCCGGAGCATCTCGGCCATGTCGCTCCTGGTTGTAGCAGCGGAAATCATGTGCGTTTTCATCCCCAGTGTCTTCGTTTGCACCGCATCTTCTAAATCGATCTGGTTAATCAGTTCTTAGCCCTGAGCTTTTTCCTACCCGGACGGGGGGCGGCTTGCCCTCCTGTCCGTTCGCTCCTAAGGGGACGGGACTCAGGGACAAGCTTCAGGGACGGAGTAATCATGGCGCGAAACAGGAGCCGGCCGCTCTCGCCGCATTTGACGATCTGGAAATGGGGGCCGCACATGGCGATCTCCATCCTGCATCGCGTTACGGGCAACGGCCTTGCCACCGCTGGCGTCATGGGCGTCATCTGGTGGTTGATGGCCGCCGCGTCCGGGCCGGAAGCCTATGCGACTTTCATCACATGCGCGACGTCGCCGGTTGGTTATCTGGTGATGATCGGCATCAGCTGGTTCTTTTTCCAGCACATGATGTCAGGCATCCGCCACTGGGTGCTCGACATGGGTGCGGGCTATGAGCTGCACACCAACAAGACCTGGTCGCTGGTAATCCCGGTTCTGTCCACCCTGGCCACCATCGCGCTGTGGGCCACCATCTTCGCGGGGAAAATCTGATGGGCAACGGAACCGGAATCGGTCGTGTTCGCGGGCTCGGATCGGCTCGCCATGGCGCGGGCCACTGGCTGACGCATCGCTACACTTCGGTCAGCAACCTGTTGCTGGTGCTGTGGCTGATCTTCAGCCTCGCGACGCTGCCCGGCCTCGATTATGAAAGCGTGCGCAACTGGATCGCCAATCCGCTGGTCGCGGTGCCGCTGATGCTGATGCTGATCAGCGTTTTCTGGCACTTGCGGCTGGGCATGCAGGTGATGTTGGAGGATTATGTCCACGACAAGGGGCTGAACTTCTTCGCTATCCTGATCCTCAACTTCTACACCATCGCCGGCGCGGCCGCCGGTATTTTCGCCATCGCGAAGATCGCGTTCGAGGGGGCTGCTTCCTGATGACCGAAGCCTATAAGATCATCGATCATACCTACGACACGGTCGTCGTGGGTGCTGGCGGTTCGGGCCTGCGCGCGACCATGGGCAGCGCGGAAGCGGGCCTGAAGACCGCCTGCATCACCAAGCTGTTCCCGACCCGCAGCCACACGGTCGCTGCGCAGGGCGGCATCGCCGCGAGCCTTGGCAACAATTCGCCCGACCATTGGACCTGGCATATGTACGACACCGTCAAGGGGTCGGACTGGCTGGGGGACCAGGACGCGATTGAATATATGGTGCGTGAAGCACCTGCCGCCGTGATCGAGCTGGAACATGCCGGCGTGCCGTTCAGCCGCAACGAAAATGGCACGATCTACCAGCGTCCCTTCGGCGGTCACATGCAAAATATGGGCGCTGGCCCGCCGGTGCAGCGCACCTGCGCCGCCGCCGACCGCACCGGTCATGCCATGTTGCACGCTCTGTATCAGCAGAGCCTGAAATATGACGCGGATTTCTACGTCGAATATTTCGCCATCGACCTGATCATGGAAGATGGTCCGAACGGCAAGGAATGCCGCGGCGTCATCGCCATCTGCATGGAGGATGGATCGATCCATCGCTTCCGCAGCAAGGCAGTGGTGCTGGCGACGGGCGGCTATGGCCGCGCTTATTTCTCGGCCACCTCGGCGCATAGCTGCACCGGCGACGGCGGCGGCATGGTGCTGCGCGCGGGCCTGCCGCTCCAGGATCTGGAGTTCGTGCAGTTCCACCCGACCGGCATTTACGGTGCTGGCGTGCTGATCACCGAAGGTGCGCGCGGCGAGGGCGGCTATCTGACCAATTCCGAAGGCGAGCGCTTCATGGAGCGCTATGCCCCGTCGGCGAAGGATCTGGCGTCGCGCGACGTCGTGTCGCGTTCGATGGCGATGGAAATGCGCGAAGGGCGCGGCGTGGGTCCGAACAAGGATCACATCTTCCTGCACCTCGATCATATCGATCCCAAGGTGCTGGCAGAGCGGCTGCCGGGCATCACCGAAAGCGGCAAGATTTTCGCAGGCGTCGACCTGACGCGTCAGCCGCTGCCGGTGACGCCGACCGTCCACTACAATATGGGCGGCATCCCCTGTAACTATCATGGTCAGGTGGTGACGAAGGTCGGCGACGATCCCGAAGTTGTGGTGCCGGGCCTTTATGCGGTTGGCGAAGCGGCATGCGTGTCGGTCCATGGCGCGAACCGCCTTGGTTCGAACTCACTGATCGACCTTGTCGTGTTTGGCCGTGCTACCGGCCTGCACCTGAAAGAAACGATCAAGCCCAACGGCTCGCATCGTCCGCTGCCCGCCGATGCCGCCGATCTGGCGCTGGGTCGCCTGGATCATTATCGCAACGCCAAGGGCGGATCGCCGACGGCGAAGATCCGCCTCGAAATGCAGCACACCATGCAGAAGCATGCCGCCGTGTTCCGCGACAGCGCGCTGCTGTCCGAAGGCGTCACCCGGATGACCCAGGTCAACCAGAGCATGCAGGATGTCGGCGTATCCGACCGATCGCTGATCTGGAACACCGACCTGATCGAGACGCTGGAACTGGACAACCTGATGTCCCAGGCGGTCTGCACGATGGTCAGCGCGGAAAACCGCAAGGAAAGCCGCGGCGCGCATGCGCATGAGGATTTCCCGAATCGCGATGACGAAAATTGGATGAAGCACAGCATCAGCTGGTTCGACGGCTGGGGCGGGAAGGGCGGCAACGTCACCCTGAATTCCCGTCCGGTGCATGATTATACGCTCACCGACGAGGCGGAATATATCAAGCCCAAGGCACGCGTTTACTGATCTGCCCTTTTTAGATGGCGTTGGAAAAGGGCGGGCTGCGAAGTCCGCTCTTTTTCGTTGTGAGGGACGCCTTGGTCGTGACTGGGTGGGCCTTGTAGGATTTGGGTGACAGGGACTGCACGATAGAAGCGCGAGAAGCGCGTTTTTAGCGATTGCGTCCGCAATATTATGTTAATTTTTCAATGGCGGGATGAGCCTCGCCCAGGCTGGTCCTTGTAGGACAGAAAAATCTGGGCGGCAGGTCTTGTCAATTGGCTTTACTTTGTAGTAAATAATTTAACTAGAAAGCACGGGGGCAGCTATGAACACTGATTTTGACAAGGGCAGGGGGATTCATCTTGATGAAGGATCACAACAATGACCCCGTTCGGAAAGGCAGTACGCCATCTCCGGATCGAGCACGAGATGTTGCTGGGTGGTATGGCCGACGCGTTGGGCGTCAGTTCCAGCTATCTCAGCCAGATCGAGTCCGGAAAGAAGCCCATTCCTTCGGATTTTCCGGATCGCGTCGGGAGGCTGATGAAGCTGGATGCGGCTGCTGCTGCCGATCTACGTCAGCAGGCGGCAATTTCGATGTCCGAGTTCAAGATCATGATCGGCATTAGCGCTCCGGCGTCAGATCGGATTTTGGCTGGCGAACTCGCGCATGAGTTCGCGCGTCTCACGCCCGAAGCCAAGGATGGTATTGCAAAGCTTCTCCGAGGAGGCGGAAAATGAGTTCCCGAGTTGTTGTCGCTCCGCTTAGCAGAGCCAGCATTGAGGCATATGCAAACGCAGTGCGTACAGCGCTCGGAATTAGCCTTCAGGACAGGGTGGACATGCTTCGCCTGATCGAACTTGTTCTGCCGCGTGCTCTGGACGGGTTTCGCTACGAAATCACCCCGGATCGTGAGCTGGGTGATGCCGAGGCGACGACTTCGACAACGGAACGCCTGATTAAAATTAGTCAGTCATGCTATGATGCAGCGCGTGCGGGGCATGCGCGCTATCCCTTCACACTCGCGCACGAGTTCGGTCACTTGATGCTGCACACCGGGAAGCCTGCGTCGTTGGCCCGTGGGGAGGTTAAGGCATATGTGAACCCGGAGTGGCAAGCTGACAACTTCGCCGGAGCATTCTTAGCACCGATTGAAATGGTGCAAGCTTGTAGCAGCGTAAGCGAATTGATGCGCCGATCCGGCATCTCGCGCGAAGCCGCAGAAATCCGTCTACGGGTGCTGAAGAGGGAACTTCCATTTCTTCCGGCATCCATCACGAATAAGGGGCGCTGACCAATGGCCCGCGCCCCTTAATCCTAACTCAGAACCGCGGCCCCTGAGTTGGTGCGCGATCCAAAGCTCGGCTTGGCAGCATGTGCGTTAGCACAACGAGAATCTGGACGCAAAGATCAACGGGCCGCCCATCAATGGAGGCATTTCATGCCGCCACCTCCCCGCGGAAAGCGGTGGGTGTGTCGCCCGTGGAAGACCCTGCCCGATGGAACGCGCGTCTACGCTCGCCAATATGGCAAGCGCGCGTTCTGCTGGCTGGCTGACGACGAGTAGCATAACCACCCCGGTCGCAGCTTTGGCTGCGACCGGATCCGCCGGACGGCAGATGAATGCCTCTCCATCAATTGGAGGCAGAAATGAAAATTGGACGCGATGCCGGTACCGGCAAATTCAAGACGGTGAAGCAGGCTCAGGCCGACAAGAAGGGCTCAGTGGTCGAGACGATTAAGCGCCCGCCACCACCAAAGCAGAAGAAGTAAATAGGAAAGGGTGCCCGATGACGGCACCCACTTTTTTGGTCTGTCGATCGCTTGGGGAGCCTGGGAATGGCCGCTATCCGTTCGGCACAACTATGAGCTGTCCATCCACCATCCCTCCACCCGCTCACTGGCTCCCGTTGAACACGGCCAGTTGGTCGTTGAAGGCGCGTTGGAAGGCTTGGCGGGATTCGGCTCTGGCTACATAGGCGGCGAGGTTGGGATATTCGGTGAGAAGGCCGGAGCTTCGCAGTCTGCGTAGCACCGACGCCATCATCAGGTCGCCTGCGCTGAATGCGCCGTCCAGCCAGTCGGCGCTGCCCAGCCGGTTGGAAAGCTGGTCCAGCCGATTGCGGACGCGCTGGTCGAGCATGGGCAGGCGGTGTTCATGCCAGTTCCTGTCGCTTTCCAGCAGCACCGCCATGCTGCGTTCCACGATGGGCGGCTCCACCGTGCTGAGGGCGGCGAATATCCAGGCTATTGCGCTACCGCGGGCATTGGCGTCGCGCGGCAACAGGCCCGCGTGGCTCTGCGCGATGTGGAGCAGGATTGCGCCCGATTCGAACAGGATGAAGTCCCCTTCCTCATAAGTGGGGATCTGGCCGAAGGGGTGGAGAGCCAGATGTTCGGCCTCCTTCATCGCGGCGAAGGACAGGAGGCGGACCTTGTAGGGCTGGCCCACTTCTTCGAGCGCCCAGCGCACCGGCATATCCCGCGCCAGCCCCTGGCCGCGATCGGGGGATTGTTCAAACGCCGTGATGGTGATGGTCATGTGGCACCTTTCGATCGGTGGAGGATGCCCGCCCTACCGCGGCGTGGCAACTGGGCGTCGATAGGCCGTCTGCGGGAGAATTGGGGGAGGGTGCAAAGTCGCACTGGCGCAGTGCTTCATCTCACCGTAAACCTTTGGACGATGATGATTGATCCGCTGGTGCTGCTGCAGGCCTATGCCATCGGTGTGTTTCCTATGTCCGACGACAGGGAGGCGCAGGAGGTTTACTGGATCGAGCCGAAGCGGCGGGCGATCCTGCCGCTGGACGGCTTTCACATCTCTCATTCACTGGCCAAAACGATCCGGCAGGACCGGTTCCGGGTCACGGCCAATCGCGATTTCGCAGGGATCGTAAAGCTGTGCGCGCAGGCTGCGGAAGATCGCCCATCGACCTGGATCAACCGCGAGATCGAAAACGCCTACCGCCATCTGCACGAGATCGGCTTTGCGCACAGTGTCGAGGTCTGGGACGGTGAGGAACTGGTCGGCGGGTTGTATGGTGTAGCGCTGGGCCGGGCCTTTTTCGGCGAAAGCATGGTGTCGCGCAGGACTGACGCGTCAAAGGTTGCGCTGGCATGGCTGACGGCGCGGATGCGCTTTGCCGGTTTCACCCTGCTCGATTGCCAGTTCATGACGGACCATCTGCGGTCGCTGGGCGCGATCGAGATCAGCCAGCGTGATTATATTCAGTTGTTGGAAGTCGCGGTGGATGGCGTGCCGCTGGGTTCGGGCCGGGCGGTGCTGGCGGGCGGTTCGGGGGCCTGCGCGGAGCTGGCGTTTGCGCCGCTGTCGGGTGCGGCGGCGCTGGCGGGCGGTGTTTCACCCTTGCTGCCCAGTTTCACCGTGTCGGGACCAGCTTCGGGCCAGGACATATTACAGCTTCTGACCCAGACGTCATAGATCGGGTGCTGCACGACATTGCGGTCGGGCCGTTCGCGGAACAGCCAGCCGGAAAAGTTGCGCCGCCATTTGCCGTCGGCGCTGCTGCGCACGTCCAGTTGCACGAAAGCGCCGGTTTCCTGCACATTTTCCCATGGCGCGCTGGTTTCGCAGGCCTGTAGGCGCACGATGGCGTCGCCGACCCGCAGTGCTTCGCCGGGCTTCATCGTCAGGTCGCGGGTCAAGCCGTTTCGTTTGTTGAGTAGGCCGATCACCGCGACGCGTTCCCCCATGGGCGTGCCGGGCAGTTCCGCACTATTGTCGTTGCGGATGGGGGTGCGGTCGATACGCACGGGGCCGGTCTGGTTCGCGGCGGGAATGTCCTCATCGCCGCAGCTCGCCAGCAGCAGCGCGCAGCCGAACAAGGGGAGGCAGGGCAGGATCGGCAGGAACGCCCCCGACCGGCGCAGGGTCATGGCGCGTCGGGGCTCCATGCCTCATAATCGCCGGTCGCCTTCTGCCGCAGCCCGCCCTTTTCCAAAGCGCCGGAAGGGCGGTAGGCGTTCGGGGTGCCGGTTGCGTTGGGGGTGTAATCCTTTTCCCAGATACGCGGCGGCGGCAGGCAGCTTTCCGGCGTGCCTTCGATCGTGTGATGCAGCCAGCCATGCCATTCGGCGGGCACGCGGCTGGCGTCATTATTGCCGTTATATATGACCCAGCGGCGCGTCAGACCGTTGGGGTCGGTGCCGCCTTCATAATAGATATTGCCCTGATGGTCCTCCCCCACCTTCCTACCCTTGCGGGAGGTGTAGAGAGCGGTGCCGATGGTCGCGCCATTCCACCAGGTGAAGATCTTGGCCAGGATTCCCATGGGCCATGCGCTTAGCGCCCCGGGCAGGGCATTGGCAAGGCGGTTATGGAGTTAAGGGGTGGACGACGGGCAGAAATCGAGACCTTCGGGGCCTTTGCCCGCCGGATCGATGCAGCGACCCCAGGCGACCCGGTCGCCTGGCGCTATGCCAAGTTCCGCCGCGCGCCCGCCGCGAAGTTCCAGCACGGCGGCAACGGGAACCCCGGCGGATACGGGATCGCGGGAGTAGGGCGTCGTGTTGGCGGCGATGAAGGCGATGGTCCCGTCGGTGCGAATGAACAGCATGTCGAGCGGGATCAGCGTATTCTTCATCCAGAAACTGGCCGTGCGCGGCGGGTTCATGGGGAAGAGCATGCCGCCATCGTCGGCCAGCGACTTGCGGAACATGAGGCCCTGTTCCTGTTGCTGCGGAGTGAGCGCGGCTTCGACGGCGAAGCGATGCGTGCCCTTTGCCGTGGTGATGGCGAGGGGGAGGAGGGCTTCCTGCTGCGTCGCGAGGGCGGTGGCCTTTTCCGCCTTGGGCGCGGTGGGAGAGCAGGCCGCGAGCAGGGCGACGAGGATGAGGGGGATGATCCGCATATGATGGGCTACTCTGTCGGTGACGTGGGCGTGTGGGTGCGATCATGACTCCGATGGATCGGGAGGTTCGCCGGGCGGGGCGTCGGTCCAGCGGCGGGCGGTGTCATAGCTGTGACCAGCGCGGATGAAGGCGGCGATCGCCTTTTCGCGTTGCTTGGAGTCGGGCTGCGCCTGAGCATAAGGGCCAATGCGCTTGCGGCGGGCGAAACGGTCGGCGGCAGCCCAGCTGTCATTCTGCGTCTGAGTGTCGGCTTCTTCGCGGTCGGATTCGGCGATTCCATCGGCGCGCAGGGTTTGGGCGACGCGCCGCGCGCCATAGCCCCGGCGGGCGAGGGCGGCGCTTTTCATTGTCGCATAGCTGTTGTCATCGACGTAGCGCAGTTCGCAGAGCCGCTCGACCAGCCCGGCGGGATCGGGTGGATCGGCCCCTTGCCAGCCGCGCTCTTTCAGCTTGCGGTTCAAATAAGCGAGCAGCTTTGCCCGGCTGGTCGCGAAGCGCCCGACATAGCGGAGCGCCAGTTCACGCAGCCGGTCTTCATCGAGCGCGGACGGGGGGCGTTTGGTCGTCATCGGGCGATCATGCGTCAAGCGCCATCTTTATGCCACAGTCGGGCCGGAATTTGACCGCGCCTTATGCTGTAGAAGTCCACGCTGGAACGCAACTATCCGGTGCATTGCGATATCAAAGATGATAGCGCGCGCCCGGATGACAAGATGATGACATTGGGTGACGCCAATATGACGGGTTCGCAAAGCATGATGGCACCTACGCCGACGAATGACGCCCTTCCACGGCGCTTCTCCGATTTCGAGACGCTGGCCGAGGCGCTGGACTATGCTGCGCGGGGCGCGCGTGGTCTGAATTTCCACGACGCGCGGGGCAACCTGGCGCGGCCATACCCCTTTGCCGAACTGCGTGAGGATGCGATCGCCTGCGCCCAGCGGCTGATCGCCCATGGCGTGAAGCCGCAGGACCGCGTTGCGCTGGTCGCCGAAACGGGTGCGGATTTCGCGCAGCTTTTCTTTGGCATCGTCTATGCAGGCGGCTGGCCGGTGCCGTTGCCGCTGCCGACCAGCTTTGGGGGCAAGGAAAGCTATATCGACCAGCTGAACGTCCAGCTGACCAGCTGCGACCCGATGCTGTTCCTCTTCCCCAAGGAATTGGAAGAGATGGCGGGCGAGTCCGGTCGCCAGCAGAATGTCGAGAGTATCGCGTTCGAAGATTTCATCGCGCGCGCGGCTGTGTCCTGCGATCTGCCGCAGGCGAGCGGCGATGAGGTCGCCTATCTGCAATATTCCAGCGGATCGACCCGCTTTCCCCATGGCGTCGCGGTGACGCACCATGCGCTGCTGAGCAACCTGGCTGCGCACAGTCATGGCATGGAAGTGCAGGACAGCGACCGCTGCATCAGCTGGCTGCCCTGGTATCATGACATGGGTCTGGTCGGATGTTTCCTGTCGATCGTCGCCAACCAGGTGTCGACCGACTATATGAAGACTGAGGATTTCGCTCGCCGCCCGCTGGCTTGGCTGGACCTGATCAGCCGCAATGAAGGCACGTCGATCAGCTATTCGCCGACGTTCGGCTATGACATTTGCGCGCGGCGCATGTCGAGCCAGACCAAGGCGCAGGACCGGTTCGACCTGTCGCGCTGGCGGCTGGCGGGCAATGGCGCGGACATGATCCGCCCCGACGTGATGCAAAGCTTCGTCGACGCTTTCGCCGATGCGGGCTTTTCGCCCAAGGCGTTCCTGCCAAGCTATGGTCTGGCTGAAGCGACGCTGGCCGTCACCATCATGCCGCCGGGTGAGGGCATCATTGTCGAACTGGTCGAGGAAACGGATCTTTCGGGCGGCGACGCGACCGAGGGACGGCCGCATCGCTTCCGCTCCATCGTCAACTGCGGCAAGCCCGCCCGCGACATGATCGTGGAAATCCGCGACGAGGATGGCGCGCCATTGGGCGAACGGCAGATCGGGAAGGTGTGGACGACCGGACCGTCGCTGATGGTCGGCTATTTCCGCGATCAGGAGGCCACCGATGCCTGCATGGTCGATGGCTGGCTGGACACGGGCGACATGGGTTATCTGAGCGACGGCTATCTCTACATCGTGGGTCGCGCCAAGGATATGATCATCATCAACGGCAAGAATCACTGGCCCCAGGACATTGAATGGGCGGTGGAGCAGTTGCCCGGTTTCAAGCAGGGTGACATTGCCGCCTTTGCCATCACCACGCCGGGTGGTGAGGAAGCGCCGGCTGTGCTGGTGCATTGCCGCACGTCCGACAATGACGAACGCACGCGGCTGCGCGACCAGATCCGTGAGCGGGTACGGGCGATCACCGGCATGAATTGCGTTGTCGAACTGGTGCCGCCGCGCACATTGCCACGTACGAGTTCGGGGAAGCTCAGCCGTTCCAAGGCGCGTAACCTGTATCTGACGGGTGAGATCAGGCCATACGATATCGCGGCTTGATTTGCTGACGGACAAACCATTCCTAATTTCCGTTCGCCCTGAGCCTGTCGAAGGGCTCTACTTCTTCTAGAGAAGAAAAGGGCTTCGACAAGCTCAGCCCGAACGGATTTAGGGCGGTTCTTACCCGCCATTCTTCTGATGCTTTTGCACCTGCCGCTCGATTGCCGTCCATAGGGTGGCGAAGGATTGGGCGGGGGGCGATGAGGCTGCGAAGGCGCCGAGCGGTTTTCGCTTCACCGTCATCTGTTCGACCATGCTGGCCATTGGAATGGCGGGCCATCCGGGCTGGTCCTCCAGCGCCTTGCGGTGCAGGGCGCGGCGGCGGTCGACCATGGAATAGACGGGCATGATCGGTGCATGCGATCCGCCCCGCTGGACCAGATAGCGGGCCACTTCGCCCATCGCGCGCTGCGACAGGGGCGAAGGGATGACCGGTATGACGACCATGTTGGTAGCGCGCAGCACCTGCTCGCTGGTTTCGGTAAGGCCGGGCGGGCAGTCCAGGATGATGCGGTCATAATCCTGACCGAGGCTTTCGATCAGCTTGGCCAGGCGCTTTTTCTTATCCATTTCGCGGAAAAGATGGTCGAGGCTGCGCAGCGACGTGTCGGCCGCGATCAGGTCCAGCCCCGGCACAGTGGACGGCTGAATCAGCTTGCGGACTTCGACATCCTTGCTGAAGATCGCCTGTGCGGCGTCGCGGCTTTGCCGGTCGGTGGAAATGAGCCAGCTTGCCGCGGCCTGCGGGTCCAGATCCCACAACAGCGTGCGCCGTCGGGAGATGGTCGCTGACGCCCAGGCGAGATTGATTGCGAAGGTGGTTTTCCCCACCCCACCCTTGAGGCTGTAGACCGCGATGGTCGCCAATGCCGGTTCCTTTGCCATGGGGTGAAAGCTACGGCTTTGACCCGCCAAAGCAAGCGGACAATCATGGCAATGTTACGTGGGTGTGACGGTTCGGCCTGACCTGGTTTATAGAGGCATGATTGCGCCGCGTGCTCCTGCGGAGGCAGGAGTCCAGTTCGAAGGTTGTTGGCGGTCATGAATGGTGGGGCTGGGTTCCTGCCTTCGCAGGAACACTGGTGCGGCGAGCGGTGTCCCATCCCCGCCCCACGGCACTCCGTGCTCCTGTTTGCAGAGGAACACGGAGGCGCTTGGGTCAGGCGGCTGCGCGCCGTTCTTTCAGTTCTTCGTTCAACATTTCCGCAAGCAGGAAGGCGAGTTCCAGGCTCTGCGCGGCGTTGAGGCGCGGGTCGCAGTGGGTGTGGTAGCGGTCCGCCAACCCCTCGTCCGTGATCGCGATCGCGCCGCCGGTGCATTCCGTCACATTCTGGCCCGTCATTTCGGCATGGATGCCGCCGCCGAAGCTGCCCTCGGCCCGGTGAACGGCGAAGAAGCCGCGCACTTCGGCAAGGATGCGGTCGAAGGGGCGGGTCTTGTAGCCGTTGGCCGCCTTGATGACGTTGCCGTGCATCGGGTCGCAGGACCAGACTACCGGATGGCCTTCGCGCAGGACCGCGCGAACCAGCTTGGGCAGGCCCGCCTCGATCTTGTCATGGCCATAGCGGGTGATGAGCGTGATCCGGCCCGCTTCGCGTGTCGGGTTGAGGATGTCGAGCAGGCGAATGAGCGCGTCGGGTTCCAGCGACGGCCCGCACTTCATGCCGATCGGATTGCCGATGCCGCGCAGATATTCGACATGCGCGCTGCCTTCGAACCGCGTGCGGTCGCCGATCCAGAGCATGTGCGCGGACGTGTCGTACCAGTCGCCGGTCAGCGAATCCTGCCGGGTCAGCGCCTGCTCATAGGGGAGCAGCAGCGCTTCATGGCTGGTGTAGAAGCTGGTCCCGCCAAGCTGGGGCACGGTGTCGGGCGACAGGCCGCAGGCGCGCATGAAGTCGAGTGCCGCGCCGATCTGGTCAGCGACCGCGTCGAACTTCGCCGCGAGCGGGCTGCGGCCCATGAAATCCAGCATCCAGCCATGGACGCGATCCAGGCTGGCATAGCCGCCGGTCGAGAAGGCGCGCAGCAGGTTGAGCGTCGCCGCCGACTGGTTATAGGCGCGCACCATCCGCTCCGGGTCGGGTTCGCGCGATTCCGGCGTGAAGGCGATGTCGTTGACATTGTCGCCGCGATAGCTGGGCAGTTCCACGCCGCCGATCGTTTCCGTATCGGCCGACCGGGGCTTGGCGAACTGGCCCGCCATGCGGCCGACCTTCACGATTGGCAGCTTGGACGCGAAGGTCAGGACCACCGCCATCTGCAGCAGCACGCGGAACGTGTCGCGGATGTTGTTCGGGTGAAATTCGGCAAAGCTTTCGGCGCAGTCCCCGCCTTGCAGCAGGAATGCGTCGCCGGTCGTGACCTTGGCCAGTTCCGCCTTCAGGCTGCGCGCTTCGCCGGCAAAGACGAGCGGGGGAAACTGGCTGAGCTGCGCCTCCACAGCGCCAAGCGCCTGGGCATCCCGATAGACGGGCATCTGAATGCCCGTATGTTCGCGCCAGCTTTCCGGCGTCCACTTCGCCGCCACGTCGGTTCTCCTAAAGCTACAAAAATAGGGGCCGCCCCTACGCGTATGTAGGACTTAAAGCAAGTTCATACCAGCGGGTGGGCGATGTGGGACAGGGAGGGCAGGGATTTTCGTGCGGCGTCACTTCTCGCAAGGATAATGACCGTTCAGGGATATACTGACGAGGACCGAGGCGGGTGCGTTCCGCTGGTCGGGATAGCGTTCGAGGTAGGCGACCGCGATCCGCCGCACCTCGTCCGCCTGCATCTTGTCCGGCCAGCAATTGGGTTGCGTGCGACCGATGAAGACGTCCTTTTTGATCCCGTCGACGACACCCACGATGTAGGCGGTGCAGGCGAGCGCATATTCGGGGGCCTTGTTGCGGCACTTTGCAAGCAGCGTCGTCCCGGTTTCGAACATGAAGGCCTGCGGGGCCACGGGTTGGGGCGTCATCATGATGCCGAGTAGAAGCGACGCCGCCAGAATGGGTGATTTCATGGCGCGATGGTGCGCTCGACGGCCCGTGCTGTCCAGCCCGGCGACCGCGCTCACGGCACGGCTGGGCGCATTGTGACGCAAGCGTAACATAATGGTAAATAAGGGATTTATCCCAGCTTCGGTCGCCATTCCCAGCGCAGCGGGTCACCATCCATGACATCCACACCCCGTTCGATCAGCGCGTCCCTGATTTCATCCGACAATGCGAAATTCTTGTCCGCGCGGGCAGTCTGACGCCGGTCCAGTTCGGCTTCCACAGCTTCGGGCGTCATCTGCGCATCCTTGGGGGGGAGCCGCAGGTCGGCGCGCGTCAAGTCGAGCAGGTTCAGCCCCAGCGCCTGGTCGAAAGCTGCGATCAGGCAGAGCTTTTCATCGACGGGCACCTTTTTGAGCGCAATCGCCTCTTCCAGCAGTGGCAGGGCGCGCGGTGTCATCAGGTCATCGCTGATCGCTGCGTCGAATTGTTCGAGCAGGGGGGCAAGTTTCGGGTGCAGGTTCGCGCGCAGATAGTCGAGCCGGGGTGACTGCCATGTCACGCCCTCGGCGCGGCTTTTCAGACCGTCCACGGCCATGATGAGCCGCTTGAGCCGGGTCAGGGCCGCGCCGACGCTTTCGGCGCTGAACTCCAGTTCGCTGCGATAATGCGCGCCCAGGCACAGCAGGCGATAGGCGAGCGGATGAACGCCCGCGTCGATCAGTGAGAAGAGGGTGGTGAAGCCGCCCTTCGACTTGCTCATCTTCCCCTGACGATCCACCAGGAAATTATTGTGCATCCACCAGCGTGCGCCGGTGAAGCCCGGCTGCGTATCGGCACAGCCGCAATAGGCCTGATTTTGGGCGATTTCGTTGGGGTGGTGGATTTCGCGATGGTCGATGCCGCCCGTGTGGATGTCGAACGGATGGCCAAGGCGCGCCTGGCTCATCACCGAACATTCAAGGTGCCAGCCGGGCGCGCCCTTGCCCCAGGGGGAATCCCATTCCATCTGCCGCTGCTCGCCGGGCGGGGATTTGCGCCAGATGGCGAAGTCGGACGGATTGCGCTTGCCCGCGACGGGATCGATGCGGGCATGAGCGGCGTCGTCGCGCCCGCCTGCCAGCGCGCCGTAATCGGGGACGGTGCTGCTGTCGAAATAGAGGCCGCTGTCCAGTTCGTAGCAATGGCCGGGCGCGATCTTCTTCGCGAATTCGATCATCTGCGGCACATAGTCGGTGGCGACCGTCCATTCGCTGGGCGGCAAGATGTTGAGGTCGGCGATGTTCTGTTTGAACGCCTGCGTATAATGGGCCGCTATGTCCCAGATGCTCTTTGCCTGGGCGCGGGCCGCCGCTTCCATCTTGTCATCGCCTGCGTCGGCGTCGCTGGTCAGATGGCCGACATCGGTGATGTTGATGATGTGGGTGACGTCCATCCCCTTCCACAACAAGGTGCGGCGCAGCGTGTCGGTGAAGACATAGGCGCGCAGATTGCCCAGATGGGCATAGTTGTAGACGGTCGGGCCGCAGCTGTAGACGCGGGCGCGGTTCGGGTCGATCGGGGCGAATGGATCGATCGTGCGCGTCAGGCTGTTGAAGAGCCGCAGGGGCGCGTCGGCATTTTGCTCTGCGGGGGTGAACTGGTCGCTCATGGGGCGCAGCCATGGGGCGGTTCAGGGCGGGCGTCAACTGGCGAGGGGCAGGCTTTGTCTGGCGTGCCCTTGTGTAACAAATTATTGCTGTCGGCTCGTTCCCTTGCGCCAGCGCGTTTCTCTACCGATATTGCTTGGGCGGGCCGGGCCCCTCTGGCGGATGGATTTTGATCCAGCTGCGATGTCGGACCGCATCGAGTGCGCTCGGTGCAGGTTCCTGGGGCTAAACCCCCTTTAGCCTTGGGAAGACCGCGCCGGGCCACTCGATCCACATGGTGAATTTGAAGGATGGAGTTTTAACGCCGTGAACAATCCCGTTCGTACACCCAATTATGGGACGACGCAGGCGGCGCAACATGACGCCGGGCTGCGCAGTCATATGCTGGGCGTTTTCCGCAACATGGGTATTGGCCTGATCATCACCGGGCTGGTCGCCGCTTTCATCGGCAATACGCCTGTGCTGGCAGCCGCGATTTTCGGAACGCCGCTGAAATGGGTCGCGATCTTCGCGCCTCTGGCCTTCGTCTTCTTCTTCAGCTTTCGCATCGAAAAGATGACGAATGCAGGCGCGCGCATGGCTTTCTGGGCCTTTTCCGCCGTGATGGGCGTGTCGCTGGCCAGCATATTCCTGGTGTTCACCGGGGCCAGCATCGCGCAGGCCTTTTTCTCGGCCGCCGTGATGTTCCTGGCGATGGCGCTGTGGGGCTATACCACCGGGCGTGACCTGACGAAGATGGGTTCGTTCCTGATCATGGGCTTGATCGGCATATTGGTGGCGATGGTCGTCAATATCTTCATCGGATCGTCGGCGTTACAGATGGTCATTTCGATCCTGGGCGTCGTGATCTTCACCGGCCTGACGGCTTGGGATACGCAGCGCATCAAGTCGGAATATTTCGCCTATGCCGGCCATGAGATGGCGCAGAAGATGCAAGTCATGGGTGCGCTGTCGCTGTACCTCAACTTCGTCAACCTGTTCCAGATGCTGCTGAACCTGACGGGCGAACGGGAATAATGATGCGTACTTCCGAGGCCGTGTCGGCCATGCTCTGCCCGGTCTGCCATGTGGGACTTTCCATGACGGACCGGCAGGGGGTGGAGATCGACTTTTGTCCGCAATGCCGTGGCGTGTGGCTGGACCGGGGCGAGCTCGACAAGATTATCGAGCGATCCGCTTCGGTCGCGGCCGCCCCGCCATCACCGCAGCCCCAGCAGCCCCATTACCGTCCCGATCGCGACTATCGCGATGATGGCCGCTACTATCAAAAGAAGCGGAAGAAGAGCTTCCTGGAGGAGCTGTTCGATTAAGCAGGGACGGCCATCGCGTCGTCCTTTTTTTCGCGGGGGTCGAGGCAACGGTCTGGGGCTGGCCCTTGCCTCGCGCGATTGATCCTATAGAGCTTTCGCCAGGTTCCATTTAGCGATCAAGGTTTCATGTCGACACGCAACGCACCTAATGTCGAGGTCATACCCGTCATCCTGGCGGGGGGGTCTGGCACCCGGCTTTGGCCATTGTCACGCAAATCCTATCCCAAGCAGTTCGTCCCCCTGTTGGGCGATACCACGCTGTTCCAGTCGGTGGCGCGTCGTCTGTCCGGCGGGGGCGAGCAATTTTCATTCGCCAGGCCGCTGATCCTCGCCAATTCGCTGTTCCGCTTCATCATCGCGGAGCAGTTGGCTAAGGAGAATATCGACCCGCAGGCGATCTTGATCGAACCGGAAGGGCGCAACACTGCGCCCGCCATATTGGCGGCGGCGCTGCATCTGGTCGCCAGCAGGCCCGATGCCATCATGCTGGTCGCGCCGTCGGACCATGTCGTGCCGGACGTGGCCGCCTTCCATCAGGCGGTGGAGAAGGGACTGGTCGCGGCGGAGGCTGGCGACCTCGTCACATTCGGCATCAGCCCGACGCGGCCCGAGACCGGCTATGGCTATCTTGAGGCGCAGAGCAGGCCGAACGGTTCGGGTGAACCGATCAAGCTCGCCAGTTTCGTCGAAAAGCCCAATTTTGCGCGTGCGGAGGAGATGCTGGCGACAGGCAATTATCTGTGGAACGCGGGCATCTTCCTCTTTGCCGCGAAGGACCTGATTGCTGCGTTCGAACAGCATGCCCCCGCCATCCTTTCGGCGGTGCGGGCTGCGGTCGATCAGGCAGAAAGCGATCTGGGCTTTCTGCGGCTGGCGGCGGAACCTTGGGGCGAGGCGGAAAGCGTCGCCATCGACTATGCGATCATGGAGCGGGCGGGCAATCTATCGGTCGTCCCGTTCGATGCCGAATGGTCGGATCTGGGCGGTTGGGACGCGGTGTGGAGTCATTCGCGGCCGGATGAAAATGGCGTGGCCCTGTCCGGGGCGGCGACCGCGCTGGATTGCCGCGACACGCTGCTGCGGTCGGAAAGCGATGGGCTGGAGCTTGTCGGCCTTGGCCTGGACAATATCGTCGCGGTGGCGATGAATGACGCGGTGCTGATTGCGGACAAGTCGCGGACGCAGGATGTAAAGCTGGTCGTGGAGGCATTGCAGCGCAAGGGCGCGACGCAGGCGGAGGCTTTCCCGAAGGATCACCGGCCCTGGGGCTGGTATGAAAGCCTGGTTGTGGGGCCGCGATTCCAGGTGAAGCGCATCACCGTGCTGCCCGGCGCGTCATTGAGCCTGCAGAGCCATTTCCATCGGTCGGAACATTGGATCGTGGTCGAAGGGACGGCGAAGGTGACGGTCGGTGACGACGTCCAGCTGCTGTCGGAAAACCAGTCTGTCTACGTGCCGGTGGGTGCGATGCATCGGATGGAAAATCCGGGCCGCATTCCGATGGTCTTCATCGAAGTGCAGACCGGGTCCTATGTGGGCGAGGATGATATCGTCCGCTATGAGGATCGCTACGCACGGAAGTGAGCTATATTGGTACTCCTGCCTTCGCAGGAGCGCGTCGGTGCTGAACCCGGTGTGCCTCAAAATTCAGTGAGCTGCACCCCAACTTGGGCCGTGGCCGATTTCCACTCCTAATGGAACACTGAGCTTCACGATCGGTTCGGCGGCGGTTTCCATGACGTGGCGGATGATGGGGCCAGCCCGTTCCACGTCGCGTTCGGGCACCTCGAAGACCAGTTCGTCATGAACCTGGAGCAGCATTCTTACATTGTGCAGCCCTTGCGCTGCCAGCGCCGGTCCCATGCGGACCATGGCGCGTTTGATGATGTCGGCGCTGGTGCCTTGGATCGGGGCGTTGATCGCGGCGCGTTCGGCACCCTGCCGTTCGTGCTGGATCGGAGCCTTGATGCGGGGAAACCAGGTCTTTCGGCCGAACAGGGTTTCGGTGTATCCGCGTGACCGCACCTTTTCGAGCGTTTCGGTGATGTAGAGGCTGATGCCGGGGAAGCGTTCATAATAGCGGCTGATCATGTCCTGCGCTTCGTCGGCGCTGATCTCCAGCCGTCCGGCGAGGCCCCAGCGGGAGATGCCGTAGAGGATGGCGAAGTTGATCGTCTTGGCCCGGCCGCGCGTGTCGCGATTGACCTCGCCGAAAAGCTGCTGCGCGGTAGCGGCGTGGATGTCCTCTCCGGCAAGAAAGGCTTCTCGGAGAGCGGGCACGTCCGCGATGTGCGCGGCGAGGCGCAGTTCGATCTGGCTATAGTCGGCGGCGAGGATAACATTGCCCGGCTCCGCGACGAAGGCGTGGCGGATCTGACGGCCCATTTCGGTGCGGATCGGAATGTTCTGAAGATTGGGGTCGGTCGAGGAAAGGCGGCCTGTCTGCGCTCCCGATAGGGAGTAGCTGGTGTGAACGCGGCTGCTGTCCCGGTTGATCTGGGCCTGGAGCGAGTCGGTATATGTCGATTTGAGCTTGGAGAGCTGGCGCCAGTCCAGGATCTTGCCAGCGATTTCCGCCCCCTGTGCCTTTAGCTGCTCCAGGATGGTAACATCAGTGGAGTAGGCGCCCGATTTGCCCTTCTTGCCGCCCTTATACCCCATTTTGTCGAACAGAATCGCGCCCAGTTGTTGGGTGGAACCGATGGCGAAGGGCTGTCCGGCTAATCCATGAATTTCGGTTTCCAGCGCGGCGATGCCGGCGGTGAATTCGGTGGACAGGCGGGAGAGGGCTTCGCGGTCGACCTTGATACCTTCATGCTCCATGCGGGCGATGACGGAGACGAGCGGGCGGTCGACCAGTTCATAGACGCGGGTCGCGCCTTCATTGGCGATGCGGCTTTTGAACAGTTTCCATAGGCGCAGCGTGACGTCCGCATCCTCGGCAGCATATTCGGTCGCTTTGTCGAGCGGGACCTCGGCGAAGCTGATTTGGTTCTTGCCGGAGCCGCACACATCCTTGAAGCTGATGCAGATGTGGTTGAGGTGCGTTTTTGCCGCCTCGTCCATGCCGTGCCCCGCGAGGCTCTGGCCTGCGTCGAGGTCGAAGCTCATGACGATAGTGTCGTCATAGGGCGCGATTTCGATGCCGTGGCGACGCATAACCGTCAGATCATATTTGAGATTCTGGCCGATCTTGAGGACGCTTTCGTCTTCGAGCAGGGGCTTGAGTTTTGCGAGGACGAGGGCGAGAGGAAGCTGGTCGGGCTTCTCCGCGAACATATCCTTCCCGCCGTGGCCGACGGGGATGTAGCAGGCGACGTTGGGACCAACCGCGAGGCTGATGCCGACCAGCGCGCAGGATACGCAGTCGAGCATGTCGGTTTCGGTATCGACGGCG
>CBFHAG010000018.1:0-51748 GCA_965653535.1 uncultured Sphingobium sp. | reverse complement strand
AATTCGGCGGCACCTCCATGGCGGGGATGGAGCGAATTCGCAACGTGGCCGCGCGGGTCAAGCATGTCGTCGAGCAGGGCAATGAAGTCGCCGTCGTGGTTTCGGCCATGGCGGGCGATACGGACCGGCTGGTGGGTTTCTGCAAGGAAGCATCGCCGCTGTACGATCCGGCGGAATATGATGTCGTCGTCGCCAGCGGAGAGCAGGTGACAAGCGGCCTGCTGGCCATGACGCTCAAGGCCATGGGCGTGGATGCGCGCAGCTGGCTTGGCTGGCAATTGCCGATCCGCACGAATGAAGCCCATGCCAAGGCGCGCATTGGCGAGATCGACACGACCGACCTGCTGTCGTCCATGCGCGGCGGCACCGTGGCGGTGATCCCCGGTTTTCAGGGCATGATGGAGAATGGCCGCATCGCGACGTTGGGTCGTGGTGGATCGGACACTTCGGCGGTCGCGGTGGCGGCGGCGCTGAAGGCGGATCGTTGCGACATCTATACCGACGTCGACGGCGTCTACACCACCGACCCTCGCATCGTGGCGCGGGCGCGCAAGCTCGACCTCGTCACCTATGAGGAAATGCTGGAACTGGCGTCGGTCGGGGCCAAGGTGCTCCAGACCCGCTCGGTCGGCCTCGCCATGAAGGAAGGCGTGGTCGTGCAGGTGCTTTCCTCCTTCGATGATCCTACCCAGCAGGACCTCCCCGGCACGCTGATCGTCAGCGAAGAGGAACTGGAAGCCAAGCTCAAGGAAGACAAGATGGAACGTCAGCTCATCACCGGCATCGCCCATGACAAGAATGAGGCGAAGATCACCCTGACCCGCGTGCCGGATCGTCCGGGCGCGGTGGCGCACATCTTCGGGCCGCTGGCGGACGCGGCGATTAACGTCGACATGATTATCCAGAATGTTGGCCGCGACAAGGGTGAGACGGACGTGACCTTCACCGTGCCGGGCGCTGACCTGGCGCGGGCGCTAGACGTGCTGGAAAGCCAGAAGGAAGAGATCGGCTTCAACCGCGTGATCCCCGATACGAAGGTCGCGAAGATCAGCGTCGTTGGCGTGGGTATGAAGAGCCATGCGGGTGTTGCTTCGACCATGTTCAAATCGCTGGCCGAGCGCGGGATCAATATCCTTGCCATCTCCACTAGCGAGATCAAGGTTTCGGTGCTGATCGACGAGGATGAGACGGAGCTGGCGGTGCGCGTGCTGCACACGGCTTATGGGCTGGACGCGCCGGTCGCTTGATGCAGCCTAAATACCCCTGCAAGACCTGTGGCCGCCTTTGCCAAATGGGCGGTGGGATTTGGGAAGCAAAACACCTTTCTGGCTACGACATGACAGTTTGCGATACGTGTTATTCGTCAAACTGGGATGGCTGGAGCCCGCATCATGAAGTGCTGGTGATCGCACATTGCGACCGCGAGCAAATATCTTTGCCTGCGCGCAATGCAAAAGGCTGGCTGCCGCGCGACTACCCCCGGAAAGTTACATCATGACTAACGCCAAACTCAATTCCCTCATGGCTCGCGGCACCGAATTTCTCGGTTGCGAGGTCGCGATCATGTGTGGGGCGATGAGTTGGGTGTCGGAGCGAAATCTGGTTGCGGCCATTTCAAATGCTGGCGGGTTCGGGGTGATCGCTTGTGGTGCGATGACGCCGGAACTGCTGGACAAGGAAATAGCGGCGACCAAGGCGCTGACGAACAAGCCCTTTGGCGTGAACCTCATCACCATGCATCCGCAGCTGTTCGACCTGATCGAAGTGTGCGCGCGCCATGAAGTCGGCCATGTCGTGCTGGCCGGTGGCCTGCCGCCCAAGGGCAGCATCGATGCGATCAAGGCAAAGGGCGCGAAGCTGATCTGCTTTGCCCCGGCGTTGAGTCTGGCGAAGAAGTTGGCCCGGTCAGGCGTCGACGCGTTGGTGATCGAGGGTATGGAAGCGGGCGGCCATATCGGCCCGGTGTCGACCAGCGTGCTGGCGCAGGAAATCCTGCCGGAAATGGCGGCGCAGCTTCCGGTGTTCGTTGCTGGCGGGATTGGCCGTGGCGAGCTGATCGCGGGCTATCTGGAAATGGGTGCCGCGGGCGTGCAGTTGGGCACTCGATTTGCCTGCGCGGCTGAGAGCATCGCACATCCCAATTTCAAGAAATCCTTTTTCCGCGCATCGGCCCGTGATGCCATCTCCAGTGTTCAGATTGACCCGCGCCTGCCGGTCATTCCGGTTCGCGCGCTCAAAAATAACGGGACCGAAGCCTTTACCGCCAAGCAGCGCGAAGTCGCCAACCTGCTGGACAGCGGTGCTGTCGACATGGGCGAGGCCCAGTTGCAGATCGAACATTATTGGGCGGGTGCGTTGCGCCGTGCGGTAATCGACGGCGATGTCGAAGGTGGATCGCTGATGGCGGGCCAGTCGGTCGGCATGGTGACGAAGGAAGAGCCTGTCGCTGACATTATTTCCCAACTGATGGCTGAAGCCGCGGTCGCGCTGGAACGACGCAGCGCCTGAGGCTGGCTTGTCCCCTTAATCGGACGAGCCGAATCCATTTGCGGATGAACCGAACCCGACGATCATCGCCAGGAACGCGCGGCTTTGCCATGAGTTTTCGGTGAGTAATGATCTTTTGTTTGCCGCATTTTCCAAGCCGTCTGATGATGCCATCTGACTGGAAATGCTTTAGCTTAGGGGAATAGGGTGCCGTTGCGGGCTGTCTCATGTCGCATCTGGACAATCGCGTCGATCGCAGCGTTGGCGCTGGTCGCTGGATGCTCGACGCCCCGGCCGCCGACTCCGCCGCCGCCGGTCGTGCCAACGATCAAGCCGATGCCGCCGATGGGCGCTGTGGAAGAAATGAGCATCCCCGAAGTCGATGACGGGGGCAAATATCTGACGCCCAATCGTGGCGTCACCGCCAACACTGCTTTGTGGCATGTGCGGATGGCACTGAATGTCGCGGCCCTTTCCTGCCGTGGCGGCACTGAACCGGCGCGGATGCAGTATAACCGGATGCTGCATGTCCATAAGGACGCACTGCGCGAAGCCAATGCTGCGGTCGATCGCAACTATACGGCGGCTTATGGACGCGGCGGGCTTCAGTCCCGTGAGTTGTTGAATACTGTCGTCTATAATTTCTTCTCGCTGCCGCCGGTTCAGCCGACGTTTTGCAAGGCGGCGATTGAGGTCGGGGCAAAAATGCTGGCCATGCCGTCAAACCAGCTGCTGGCCTATGCCCCGGAAGCGCTGACCGCGCTTGAACAGCCATTTCAGGAATTTTACGAGGCTTATGCCGATTATCTGCGGCGGCTGGCCGAATGGCAGTCCCGTTTTGGGGGGACGGTGACGGTGGTCGTGTCGCCGACTCCGTTGCCACCGCCACCGCTGCCGCCCAAGGAAATCAGCGCCGGGTTTGTTCCGCCTGCGAATGCGCCGCTATTGCCCCCATTGCGTGAGGAAAGCGGCCAGGCGCTGCTTCCCGGCGCGACGTCGGCTCCGCGCGTGAACGTGCCCAGCTTCCCCGTTACCCGGCCTGGGGCGCAGTGAGCTGAGGGATGTGCTCTTTAATAGAGGGCGCGCTTGTTACTGCGAAAGCAGGGCCGGTTGGAAGGGCTGGACTGGGTTCCTGCCTTCGCAGGAACATGGTTAAGTTAGACAGGTCTTAGCCTCAAACCGTCAGCCGTCCGGGGGCTGATATGTTGCCGGAGCCTTGGAAGGCAGGGGGAACATGTGCACGAAGCGTTCCGCGAGCGCCCGGTCACCTTCGACTTGGAGCGCGGCGCTGACATCTTCGAAGCTGGCACCGCCATAGATGACGGCAGCCAGCGCATTTTGGTCGCCGTTGAACACTATGTCTGCGCCTTGGACCGACCCACGATCGATGGTGAAGTCGCCATTCCTCAAGATCGCGCGAAACTCTTCCTCACCGAAGCGGAAACCGACTACCGCGTCCAGATCGCCGATGCTGCTGCGGTCGATCATCGTGCGCATGGAGAGGGCGATCGAGACATTGCTCATCGGGTGACCCGGCTGCATCGTGGGTGAGCGGCAAGCCCAGCGTCCCAAAACCTGGAACAGGATTTCCGACTCGCGGCCCCATTCGGTTAGCTCGTAAATCTGGCTGGCGGCGGGCGGGGGCAGGCGGCGGCGGATGAGGACGCTCGCCATTTCCAGTTCTTCCAGTCTTTGCGTCAGCACATTGGCGCTGATTCCGGGCAGGCTGGCGCGTAGATCGGTGAAGCGCTTGGGTCCCAGCATCAATTCCCGCATGATCGGCATCGCCCAGCGGTCGCCGATTAGGTCCAGAGCATGGGCAGTGGCACAGCCATCCTGATAGGCCCGTTTCTTCAATTCGGGAGTCCTTGGTTATATTTTATAACTTACATGTTGCATAATATAATAGATAGGTGCACAAAGTTCAAGCCGGTGAGTCGATCTGCAAAAGATCAGCGCCTCATTGCTTTATTCCAAGGAGATGCGTGATGTTCGATGCCTCTGCGCCCAAGATGATCTTTGTCAACCTGCCGGTGAAGAACCTGCCTGCCTCCATCGCCTTTTACGAGGCGGTCGGTGCGGTGCGGAACAATGACTTCGCCGACGACAGCGCACAGATGGTCAGCTTTTCCGATACGATCCACGCGATGCTGCTGACGCATGAGCGCTTTTCCAGCTTCACGGCGCGCCGCATTCCCGATGCGCATGAAACGGCGCAGGTGCTGCTCGCGATCAGCGAGGAAAGCCGGGCCGCAGTCGATGCCACGATGAGCAAGGCGTTGGCGGCGGGTGGGACGGAGCCCAATCCGCTCCAAGATCACGGCTTCATGTACGGCCGCGATTTCGCCGATCTGGACGGCCATATCTGGGAACTCGCGTGGATGGACATGGAAGCAGCCCTCGCTGTGAATCGGCCGGAAACGGCAGCCTGAGTCCGTCCTGATAGATATAAGGAGAGAGATGATGAGCTATATAGATGGTTTCGTGGTTCCGGTGCCCAAAGGGGAGAAGGAGCGCTATCAGCAATTTGCCGCCCGCGCCGCGCCGGTCTTTCTGGAGCATGGTGCGTTGCGCATGGTGGAAAGCTGGGGGAACGACGTCCCGCAGGGCAAGGTCAATGATTTCCGTACTTCCGTGATTGCCGAAGAGGATGAACATGTCGTCTTCTCTTGGATCGAATGGCCCGACAAGGCGACCCGCGATGCGGGGCAGGAAAAGGCGATGAACGATCCCCGTATGCAACCGCAAGATGTGGACGAAATCCCATTTTCCGGCGCACGGATGATCTATGGCGGCTTTGACGTGATACTCGATACGAAAGCCTGATATTCCTTTCAGAGGAGACGGATGATGACCGATCTCACCGGTAAATTCTTCTGGTATGAACTGATGACCACCGACCCCGATGCCGCGATCGCCTTTTATGGCGATGTGGTGGGCTGGACCGCGCAGCCTTTTGGAGGGGAGCGGACAGACGATCCCTATAATGTGGTGTCCGGCAGTGCTGGACCGCTGGGCGGCATCATGCGCATTCCCGCTGAGGCGAAGGATTGCGGCATGACCCCCTGGTGGGGCGGCTATGTCGGTTCAGCCGATGTCGATGCCGATGCACGGCGGCTGGCCGACGCAGGGGGCAGCGTGAAGCGGTCGCCGGACGATATTCCCGGCGTCGGTCGCTTTGCGGTGATGAGCGATCCGGGTGGAGCGGTCTTCATGCTGCTCAAAGGGTCCAGCCCTGACGGGATGGATGCCGCCCCACCGATGGCGAACGGTCATGTGGGCTGGCATGAACTGTATAGCGGCGATTTCGACGCCGACCTTGGCTTTTACACGTCCCAGTTCGGCTGGGGGAAGGGCGAGGCGATGGATATGGGGCCGATGGGAAGCTATCAGCTTTTCTCCATGTCCGGTGCCACCGAATTCAACGCGATGGCGGGCGGCATGATGCGGAAGCCGGAACAAATGTCCGTGCCGCAATGGCTGTTCTACTTCGTCGTGCCCGACATCGATGAAGGCGTGGAAAAGGTGAAAGCGGGTGGCGGCACGGTGTTGAACGGCCCGGTGGAAGTGCCCGGTGGTGCCTGGATCATCCAGGGCACCGATCCGCAAGGCGCGATGTTCGCGCTGGTCGGCATGCGCCCAACCGCAGCGTAAGGAGAGAAACGATGTCGAAGATTGCACCCTGCCTGTGGTTCAATGGGCAGGCCGAGGAAGCTGCGCGCTTCTATGTCTCAATTTTTGGCGGATCGGTGGATTCGATCAGCCGTTATCCCGAAAACTCTCCGGTTCCTTCGCCCTTCAAGGGTGGAGAGGTGCTGCTGGTTGAATTCACCCTTTTCGGCCAAAGCTATCAGGGACTGAATGGCGGGCCTGAATTCGGCTTCACCGAAGCAGTGTCGCTGTCGGTGTCCTGCAAGGATCAGGCAGAGCTGGACCGCTATTTCGACGCGCTGACGGCGGACGGCGGTTCGCCCGGACCCTGTGGCTGGCTGAAGGATAAATATGGCCTGTCCTGGCAACTGGTGCCCGAAGAGGTGATGGAGATGCACCGGAAGGGTGGACCCGGCATCCAGCCGATGATGGCGGTCATGATGACCATGCAGAAGCTGGACCTCGCCCGGATGAAGGCCGCTTACGAAGGAGAAACGGCATGAGCAGCGCACCATTTGAAATGTCGGTCACCTGTCACATCGCCGCCCCGCGCGAAATCGTGTGGAAGGTGTGGACTGACCTGAAGGAGCAATGGTTTTGCCCGAAACCCTGGCGGGCCGAGGTGATCGAGGAAGATTTGCGTCCCGGCGGGCGCAGCGCCGTGCGCATGTTCGGACCCGATGGCGAGGATACGGGGCCGATGGAGGGCATCATATTGGAAGTGGTGCCGGGCGAACGGGTTGTTTCGACCGATGCCTATGGGTCCGGCTGGATACCGCAGGAGCCGTTTATCACCTCCATCTGGAACTTTGCTGACGAAGGGGAGGGGACACGCTTTACCGCGACAGCGCGCCATTGGAACGAGGAAGCGCTCAAGCGGCATGAGGAAATGGGTTTCCATCCCGGCTGGGACCTGATGGCGCAGCAGTTCAAGGAATTGTGCGAAACGTCCGCTGCGACGGCATGAACCAGGCGGTCGACGCGGCGCTGACGGAGGGAAATGGGCGGTTTTTCCACATTTCTTCCTTTTGCGCCGTATCGGCCCCGACTTCCTCTTGGAAAGCAGGCGTGCGATCTGATAGCGCTTGATCATGCCAAGCACACCCGCCGCCGCCGCCCGCCAGATCCTCAACCGCTTGCAGGAGGTCATGGCCGCGCGCAACAGCGCCCAGGCCAAGCTGAACAAGGTCGTGGACATCATCGGCAAGGCGCTTTCGAGCGAGGTCTGCTCCATCTATCTGGTGCGCGAAGGCCTGCTGGAACTGTTCGCTACGCGCGGCCTGAAGCAGGATGCGGTCCACGTCACGCGGATGGCGATGGGCGAGGGGTTGGTCGGCCTGATCGCGACCAATGTCGAAACGCTGAACCTGGACGAAGCGGCTTCGCATCCTGATTATAGCTATCGCCCGGAAACGGGGGAGGAGCTGTTCCACAGTTTTGCTGGCGTCCCCATCGTGCGGCGCGAGCGGGCGATTGGCGTGCTGTGCGTCCAGCATGTCGAGCCGCGTCGTTATGACGAGGTAGAGATCGAGGCGCTTCAGACCGTGGCGATGGTGCTGTCCGAACTGATCGCCAATGCCGAACTGGCGGACGACGGTCCGGCGGATTTGCGGGTGCAGGATACCGGCACCATCATGCTGCAGGGACTTCAACTGGTCATGGGCATGGCGCGCGGGCACGCCGTGTTCCACCAGCCGCGCGTCCACATCGAACATACGGTCGCGGAGGATACAGAAGCCGAGCGCCAGCGGGTCATTTCCGCCTTTACGAAGATGCGCGAACAGATTGACCGGATGACGGGCACGGCCGAATTCGGTACGGAGGGCGAGCATCAGGAGGTGCTCGAAACCTACAAGATGTTCGCCTATGACGAAGGCTGGGCCCGGCGCATCAATGAAGCGATCGACAGCGGCCTGACCGCCGAGGCCGCGATCGAACGGGTGCAGCAGCGTACCCGGATGCGCATGCGACAGATTGACGACCCGTTGCTGAGCGACCGGATGCACGATCTGGAGGATCTGGCGAACCGGCTGTTGCGGATCGTGTCGGGACAGTTGGGCACGGCGGCGCAGATGGGCCTGAGGCAGGACGCGATCCTGATCGCGCGCAACCTGGGACCGGCGGAACTGCTGGAATATGACCGCAGGCGATTGAAGGGCGTGATCCTGGAGGAAGGATCGCTGACCGCCCATGTCACCATCGTCGCGCGCGCCATGGGCGTGCCGGTGCTGGGGCGGGTGCGCGAAATCCGGCACAAGGTGAATGAAGGCGACCTCATCCTGATGGATGTCGTGTCGAACAGCCTGCTGATCCGGCCGACGCCCGACATGGACGAAGCGTTCGAAAACAGGCTGCACGTCACGCAGAAGCGCCGGGCGGAATTCGCCGCCATGCGCGACCTGCCATCGGTGACCACGGATGGGCAGCGCATCGAGCTGATGGTCAATGCCGGCCTGCGCGAAGATGCGCAGGCGCTGGACCTTGTCGGCGCCGACGGCATCGGCCTGTTCCGCACGGAGTTCCAGTTCCTGGTGTCCGCCACATTGCCGCAGCGGGAAAAGCAGCAGCGCCTGTACAAGGATGTGCTGGACGCGGCGGGGGACCGCCCGGTCATCTTCCGCACGGTCGACATCGGCGGCGACAAGGCGCTGCCCTATATGACGCGCGATGGGGACGAGGAACTGGAGGATAATCCGGCGATGGGCTGGCGCGCGCTGCGGCTGGCGCTGGACCGCGATGGATTGATGAAGGCGCAGGCGCGCGCGTTGCTGGAAGCGTCGGCGGGCAAGGTGTTGAACATCATGTTCCCGATGGTTTCAGAACCGTGGGAATATGAGCAGGCGCGGGCGCTGGTCGAACATCAGCGGGAATGGCTGCTGTCCCAGCGCAAGAAGCTGCCGACGGCGGTCCGTTATGGCGCTATGTTGGAAGTGCCCGCTTTGGCAGAGGTGCTGGACATTCTGCTGCCCAAGCTGGATTTCCTGTCGATCGGCACCAACGACCTGACCCAGTTCCTGTTCGCCGCCGACCGCGCTCACCCCAAGCTGGCCGAGCGGTACGACTGGCTGAGCGTGGCGATCCTGCGCTTCCTGGACCGGGTGGTGCGGACGTGTGAAGCCTATGAATGCCCCGTCGGCGTGTGCGGCGAAATGGGCGGACGCACATTGGAGGCCATGGCGCTGATCGGCCTGGGTGTACGGCGGCTATCGATTACCCCGGCTTCGGTCGGGCCAGTAAAGGCGATGATCCGCGGCGTAGATGCGTCCGAACTGCGGGCGTTGATGCGTTCCCTGCTGGACAATGGTGCCGTGGATTTCCGCGCTCGGTTGACGGCATGGGCAACGGAACGCGAAATCGAATTGAATTGAACAGATTAGCCGGGGCGGGGACGCAGCACGGCGTTGACAATCCCTGTCTCTGAGTGAGACAAGACCGCCTTCAAAGGTCGCGGAGCAGCATGGCAGAACAACCGGAAATGGAAACCGGCCCGGAAGGATCGGAATCACAGTCGATCAGCCCCGGCACGAAGCTGCGCGCCGCGCGCGAAGCGCAGGGCTTGTCGGTGCAGGACGTGGCGACACGGACCCGTATCGCGCAGCGCCAGCTGGATGCGATCGAGCGTGACGATTATTCCGCCTTGCCCGGCATACCCTATGCCGTGGGCTTCGCACGTGCCTATGCGCGCACCGTGGGCCTGGACGAAGTCGCCATCGCCGCCGACGTCCGCGATGCCGTCCATAATTCCGAATTGGGCGCCAGCCGATATGAAACGTTCGAGCCTGCCGATCCGGCGCGCGTGCCATCACGCGTGCTGGCCTGGACCGCCGCTGCTATCGTCATCGTCATGGTCGCGGGCTTTGCCATCTGGCGCACCCAGCTGCTGACGCCCCCGACCGAGCATGAAATTGCCGCACGCGAAGAGGCTCCCGCCGCTGTTCCGAAGCCTGCTGCCAGTGCGCAGCCAGCTGCTCCCGCGGTTCAGACCGTTATGTTCACCGCCAATGACGATGTGTGGCTGCGCATCTATGATGAAGCGGGCGAGCGGTTGAAGGATGGGATCATGAAGAAGGGTGAAAGCTTCACCCTGCCCACCAATGCCCGCAACCCGATGATCCTGACAGGCCGCCCGCAGGCGTTGACCGTGACGGTGGGCGGCAAAGCTGTCGCGCCACTTGGATCGCCGGATCGCACTATCTCCGACGTGCCGGTTTCCGCTGAAGCATTGCTGGCGCGGGCAGCGCCCGCCGCTGTGGGGGCACAGGCTCCGGCGAGGTCATCTGCGCCGACTGCCGTTAGCCGGGTGCCTGCGCCACCTGCACCTACTGCGCCGATTGATGCTGCCACGACACCAGTTCCGGCACCTACGGCTGCACCCGCTCTGGAATGATGCGCCGGGCCGCAGGAGCCTAATCGTCCGCACGTGGCGCTTTACGGCGGAGAATATCGCTTTATGGTTAAGGCGGAGATATAGTCGGGGATCAACATGCGTCACGCCTTCATTGCGACAACCGCCCTTCTGACGGGAGGGCCGGCACTGGTCGCGCTCGCGCCATCGGCTGCTGCCCAAAAGGTTGCAATTGACGTACGGGTCGACCGCCTGGAGAAAGAAATGAAGGCCGTGCAGCGGAAGGTGTTCCCCGCAGGCACCCCGCTGGAGGCGGAGATTACGCGCCCGGCCACGCCCGTCATTTCGCCCGGTTCGCCATCCTCATCGCCCATCGCGGACGTGACGGCGCGCGTGTCGGCGCTGGAATCGCAGCTCGCATCGATGACGGGCCAGGTCGAAGAAAATAGCTTCAAGCTGCGGCAGCTGGAAGAATCGTTCAACAAGTTCAAGGCCGAAGCGCAGAGCAGAGCCGAAGCCGCTGCGCCTCCACCGGTCAAGCCAACAGTCCCGGCAGTTGGAGCGACGACGACATCGCCCGCGCCCAAGCCGGGCACCAATGGTGGAGCCAGCGAGGCGCGCAAGTTGGCGGTGGCGGCGATCGAGCGGCCATCGACCGGCGACGCGGCCGCCGATGCCTACGCCTATGGTTTCCGGTTGTGGGACGCCAAATTCTATCCCGAAGCGCAGGCGCAATTGAAGGCGACAGTCGAAAAATACGGATCGTCCTCCGTCGCGAGCCGCGCGTCCAACCTGCTGGGCCGCGCCTATCTGGACGATGCGAAGCCGGCACTTGCGTCGGTCGCTTTCTACGAAAATTATCAGAAGCGCCCCCGTGGCGATCGCGCGCCCGATAGCCTGGCCTGGCTGGGTGAGGCGCTGATGCAGCTGAAAAAGCCTGCCGACGCCTGCAAGGTCTATGGCGAACTCGACCAGGTCTATGGCGCAAATCTGTCGGCGAGCCTACGCGGCATGATGGACAAGGGGCGCGCCAAGGCCAAGTGCGGCTAAGGACCGATGGCCGGTTCCGAACCGGAGCAGCCTGACCTGGACGCGCTGCTGTCGCGCCGCGTTCAGGATCTCGTCGGGGCGGGAGAATATTGGCGCTTTGGCGTTGCGGTGTCGGGTGGACCGGACAGCATGGCGCTGCTGGACCTAGCCGCCCGTATGTTTCCCGGCAGGGTGGAGGCCGCGACGGTCGACCACGGCCTGCGGGACGCGTCGACGGCAGAGGCATCGATGGTTGCCGCCTGGTGCGACGACCATGGCGTACCTCATGTCATTCTGCATCCCGGACAGCCGGTGGCGGGCAATGTGCAGCATTGGGCCCGGCAGCAACGCTATGCCCTGCTGGAAAGGTGGCGAACGGATCGCGAGCTGGACTGGATCTTCACTGCGCATCATGCGGACGATCAGTTGGAAACGATGTTGATGCGGCTCAATCGTGGGGCGGGGGTTGGCGGCCTTGCCGGGGTGAGGGCGCGGCAGGCGCGGGTCCTGCGGCCATTGTTGGGCGCGCGCCGGTCTCAATTGCTCACGCATGTGAAGCGGCGCGGCGTTCCTTATGTCAACGATCCGTCGAACAGCGACCTTCGGTTCGACCGGGCGGCGATTCGCCAGCATCTGCATAATGTAGATTGGCTGGACCCCCTGGCGGCTACGCGCAGCGCGGGTGCACTGGCGGAAGCTGCCGGTGCGCTGGACTGGATGGTGGAGGATCTGGCGGCGCGATATATGCGGCGACGGGGTGAGGCATGGGTGCTGGAGCGCACTGACTTTCCGCGCGAAATTCTGCGGCGTCTGCTGATGCAGATGATCGCTAACGTAGCGCCGGACGCTCCTGAGCCGAGGGGTGAGGCGATTGACCGGGCCATTATGTCGGCTGCGGAGGGGCGGCAGGTCAGCATTGGTCCTGTGCTGCTCAAGGGCGGTTCTGAATGGACAGCGCGGATCGCCCCACCGCGCCGCTGACAAATCGTTTCGGAAAGGTTCCACCGCTTGGCGCGTGATGGAAACGGCCTGTCGAAATGTTGCAGTGCGATGCGCTTTCCTTAATAGCCTGAATGCTTAACAGGGCAGCCCTTCAGCTTGGAAAGTGAGTCATGTTCGAATTTGCGGCGCTGACCTATGGCGTGATCGCCAGCATCATCCTTTCGGTAGCGCAACGTAACCGGAAAATGGCCCGGCCGCACCCGCCGCTGCTGCTTTATACCGGATATCTGCTCTGCGGCGTTTCCGGCGGCGTGGCCGTGATCCTGGCCTATATCGCCCTTTCTCAATTTGCTGGCGCTTGATCGCAGTTCATCAGCCTGCGCCAGCTTGCGATTTTGCCGGAGCACCCTATCTTGCCCGGTGAAAGAGAGTGTTGAATGAACGACGAGAAGGACCCCCAGGGTAACCCCTGGATCAAGAGCGCAATGATCTGGGCGGGCGTGATTATCGCCTTGCTGCTTTTCGTATCCATGTTCGACAGCCGGACCGCTACGCAAGCGGGCAGCGGGATCGCCTATTCCGAGTTCCGTTCCAAGGTGCAGGAAGGGCAGGTCAAGGACGTTGCCATTGCCCCGAACAAGATCACCGGGACGCTGAGCAGCGGACAGCGGTTCAACACCGTGCCGGTCAACGATCCGGGCCTGACCGGCCTGCTGGACGATTATAACGTCAAATATTCCGGCCAGACCGAAGAGCAGCCGAGCTTCTGGCAGATCATGCTCTACCAGTCGCTGCCATTCCTGTTGATCCTGGGCATAGCCTTCTTTGTCCTGCGCCAGATGCAGAAGGGCGGCGGTGCGGGCGGAGCAATGGGCTTTGGCAAGTCCAAGGCCAAGCTGCTCACTGAAAAGCAAGGCAAGGTGACGTTTGACGATGTCGCGGGCATCGATGAAGCGCGCGAGGAATTGCAGGAAATCGTTGAGTTTCTGAAAGACCCTACCAAGTTCGCGCGGCTGGGCGGCAAGATTCCCAAGGGCGCTTTGCTGGTCGGTTCGCCCGGCACTGGCAAGACACTATTGGCCCGCGCGATCGCGGGTGAAGCGGGCGTGCCCTTCTTCACCATTTCGGGTTCGGACTTTGTCGAAATGTTCGTTGGCGTCGGCGCGAGCCGCGTGCGGGACATGTTTGAGCAGGCCAAGAAGAACGCGCCCTGCATCGTGTTTATCGATGAAATCGACGCGGTCGGTCGTCATCGCGGCGCGGGGCTGGGCAATGGCAATGATGAGCGCGAGCAGACGCTGAACCAGTTGCTGGTCGAGATGGACGGCTTTGAGGCGAATGAGGGCATCATCATTGTCGCGGCGACCAACCGCCCTGACGTGCTCGACCCCGCACTGTTGCGTCCGGGCCGTTTTGACCGTCAGGTTGTCGTGCCGCGCCCGGATATCGAAGGGCGTGAGAAGATCCTGGCTGTGCACATGAAGAAGGTGCCGTTGGCGCCGGACGTTAATCCGCGCACCATCGCGCGCGGTACGCCCGGCTTTTCTGGTGCCGACCTTGCAAACCTGGTCAACGAGGCGGCTTTGATGGCGGCGCGTCGGGGCAAGCGTCTGGTCGCCATGGATGAGTTTGAGGCGGCCAAGGACAAGGTCATGATGGGCAGCGAGCGCCGCTCCATGGTCATGACCGACGATGAAAAGAAGATGACCGCCTATCATGAGGCGGGGCATGCCATCGTTGCGGTTCATGAACCGGCTTCGGACCCGATCCACAAGGCGACGATCATCCCGCGCGGTCGTGCGCTGGGCATGGTGATGCGCCTGCCGGAACGGGATAGCTACAGCTACCATCGCGACAAGATGCACGCGAATCTGGCCGTGGCCATGGGTGGTCGCGTGGCGGAAGAGATCATCTTCGGCCACAGCAAGGTGTCGTCGGGCGCTTCGGGCGACATTCAATATGCGACGAAACTTGCCCGCGACATGGTCACGCAATGGGGCATGTCGGACAAACTTGGCCCACTGCAATATGAAGAGCAGCAGGGCGAGACGTTCCTGGGCTATTCACAGAGCCAGCGCACGCACATGTCGGATGAGACGGCCAAGGCGATCGACCATGAAATCCGCATGATCGTCGAGGGCGGCTATGACCGGGCGAAGGACGTGCTGACCGGGCATGAAGACCAGCTTCATCTGCTCGCCAATGCGCTGCTCGAATATGAGACGCTGAGCGGCGAGGAAATCAAGACGCTGCTCGACAAGGGTGAGATTACCCGCGACGATGGCACCACGATCAAGCCTTCGGTCGTGCCGTCGGCGGGGTCCTCCATCCCCAAGACGCGCAAGCGCAAGGGGCCGTTCGGGGAACCTTCGCCTGCCGGAGCCTGACAGCAAGGACAGGATTAAAGAGGGCGCGGTCGATGATCGCGCCCTTTTTCTTTGCCGGGGATGCGGCAGAAATCAGCATTCTGGCTCAAGGCCGGGAATGACGAAAAGGAAGGCATCGGCCACCCGTTTCCGTCCCTTCAACAAAAAGCGCCGTAAGGTCTGGCTGTTTCGAGGGTTAATGGTTACATGGGCCGCCACGAATCCCCGGCGATCACGCTATGCCCCTTGGCAGATCGCACAGCAGAAAGTGGCTTTCACATGGATATCCGCCTCGGCCTCACCTTTGACGACGTGCTGTTGCAGCCCGGCGAATCCGATGTGTTGCCAAGTCAGGCGGACACCAGCACCTTTGTGACGAAAACTATCAAGCTCAACATCCCGGTCCTGTCGTCCGCCATGGATACGGTGACGGAAGCGGACATGGCGATCGTCATGGCGCAGCTGGGCGGCATCGGCGTGCTGCATCGCAACCTGTCGGTCGAGGAACAGGCTGCGGCTGTTCGCGCCGTTAAGCGCTTCGAAAGCGGCATGGTCGTCAATCCCATCACCATCACGCCGCGCGCCACCTTGGCGGACGCGCAGATGCTGATGGAACGCCACAGGATCAGCGGCATTCCCGTGGTCGAGGATTCGGGGAAGCTGGTCGGCATCCTTACGCACCGCGACGTGCGCTTTGCGGAAAATCCGGGGCAGCCCGTCAGCGAGTTGATGACCAAGGACAATCTGGCCACTGTGAAGGTAGGCGTGGGTCAGGATGAAGCGATGCGCCTGCTGCACCAGCGCCGGATTGAAAAGCTGCTGGTGGTCGACGAGGATTATCATTGCGTCGGCCTGATCACTGTCAAGGACATTGAAAAGGCGGTGACCTATCCCAAGGCGACCAAGGATGGTTCGGGCCGCCTGCGCGTGGCGGCGGCGACGACCGTTGGCGACAAGGGGCTGGAGCGCAGCGAGGCGTTGATCGACGCCGAATGCGACCTGATCGTCATCGACACGGCGCATGGGCATAGCAAGCAGGTTTCTGCCGCTGTCGAAGCGGTCAAGCGCCTGTCCAGCCATGTGCAGGTCGTCGCGGGCAATGTGGCCACCGCCGAAGCTACCAAGGCGCTGATCGATGCGGGCGCGGACTGCGTGAAGGTCGGCATCGGCCCCGGCTCCATCTGCACGACCCGCGTCGTTGCGGGCGTCGGCGTGCCGCAGCTGACCGCCGTCATGGATTCGGCCAACGAAGCCGCCAAGCAGGGCATTCCCGTCATCGCCGATGGTGGCCTGCGTACATCGGGTGACGTGGCGAAAGCGCTGGCGGCTGGAGCGAGCTGCGTCATGGTGGGATCGCTGCTGGCGGGCACGGCGGAGGCTCCGGGTGAGACATTCCTATATCAGGGGCGCGCCTATAAAAGCTATCGGGGCATGGGCAGCGTCGGCGCGATGGCGCGCGGATCTGCCGACCGCTATTTCCAGGCCGACATCAAGGATCAGATGAAGCTGGTCCCTGAAGGTATTGAAGGCCAGGTGCCGTTCAAGGGGCCGGCCAAGGACGTCATCCATCAGCTGGTCGGCGGCGTGAAGGCGGCGATGGGCTATACCGGCAGTCGCACGATCAAGGACCTTCAGGAACGCGCGCGTTTCGTCCAGATCACCAATGCGGGGCTGTCCGAAAGCCATGTCCACGACGTCACCATTACGCGCGAAGCACCCAATTATCCCACGCGCTGAGGGGCGGCGGGCGTGACGCCTTCCGCGCGGGTTCAGGCCGCAATCGAACTGCTGGACGCCATCATCGCGTCGGCGCGGGACGGCGGTCCGGCGGCGGACACGCTGATCGCGCGCTATTTCAAGGAACGGCGTTATGCCGGATCGCGTGATCGACGGGCGGTGCGCGATTATGTCTATGACGCTGTCCGCCGGGCGGCCGAGCGCCCTTCCACGGGCCGGGCGGCGATGGTCGGGCTTGCGCGCGAGCGGCCGGAGATCGCGGCATTGTTCGATGGCTCTGCCCACGGCCCGGCACCGATCGAGCCGGGCGAAGAGGGGGCGATCGCGGGTGATGTGCCTGATTGGCTGAAGCCATTGCTGGCCGCGCCGGTCGAACAGGATGCCCTGTTGGGGCGAGCGCCAGTCGACCTTCGCGTGAACCGGTTAAAGGCAGCGATGGGCGATGTCGCGCCGCTTTATCCCGACGCCGTGCCAATCGAGGAACTGGCTGACGCGATGCGGCTGCCGGAAGGGTGGCCGGTCGAACAGAGCGATCCCTGGAAGCAGGGGCTGGTCGAGGTACAGGATGCGGGAAGCCAGATGATTTCCGCGGTGTGCCAGGCGCAACCGGGCATGACGGTGGTCGATATGTGCGCGGGTGCGGGCGGCAAGACGCTGGCGCTGGCGAGTGCGATGGCGGGCAAGGGTACGCTGATCGCAGCCGACACTATCCGGTCGCGCCTCGCCCGGCTAGACCCGCGCGCCGTCCGTGCCGGGGCAACCTTCATCGAAACTTTGCTGCTGGATCAGGTCCATGAAAGCAGGGCGCTGGAAGCGCTGAATGGCCGGGCCGATGTCGTGCTAGTGGATGCGCCATGCTCAGGCACCGGCACTTGGCGGCGCAATCCTGAGGCGCGCTGGCGTCTTACCCCGGCCAGGTTGGACCGGTTGATCCAGGAACAGGCGCGGATCCTGGATTTTTCGGCGCCTCTGGTAAAGCCAGACGGGGTGCTTGTTTATGCCACTTGCGCGTTGACGGACAGGGAAGGGCGGGACCAGGCGCGCGCTTTTCTGGAGCGGCATGCGGGCTGGGTGGCCGATCCGGTCCTGTCCCCCATGGGGCGGCTCCATGGCGACGGCATATTGCTGACCCCCGGCCATGATGCGACGGACGGTTTCTATTTCGCCCGGCTTCGGCGGATGGCCTGAAAGAGACGATGGACAAGCCCCGGCAAAATGACGACACTCGGGCGGAATCAGCGCCTGAAACATGGCTGGAGTTATGCATGCGTTTTACCCCTGCCTCGATCGCCCTTGCCGTCCTGTTGACCACTGTGTCCAGTGTGGGCTTGTCCCAGCGGCCTGACGCGGAGATATCCCCCTTGTCGGTCGAATGGGCGCATAGGGGGATGGCGGCGCGCAAGGCTGGCAATTACCAAGCGGCGACCGATGCGCTGGAAACGGCGCTGGCAGTCGATCCGCGTAACCGCAACGCCTATGTCGAACTGGCTGAGGTAGCGCGGGCGCAGGGACTGCAGGGCAAGGCCATCCGCCTCTATCGCGAAGCGCTGCTGCTCGACCCGACGGATGTCGGCGCGTTGGTCGGGCAGGGTGAAGCCATGGTCGAAAAGGGCGCAATCGCCAAGGCCAGGGAAAACCTCACCCAAGCAAAAAATGTCTGCAAGGCTGATTGCGCCGCCGTCGGCAAGCTCGCCGCCGCAATCGATAAAGGCCCGCCCGCGACCGTGCTGAGCGCCAAGGAAGGCGTGACGGTGCCGAAGGCGGCGGAGACGGAGACGCCTTGACGGCTAATGTTCGACGTTCGGGAAGATGATCTAAGCGGCGACCAATCTCGTGCGCTGCTCGCGCTTCATCTCGCCGACATGCACGCCAATTCACCACCGGGGAGCGTGTTTGCCCTCGATCTTTCCGGCTTGAAGGTTCCTGAAGTCACGGTCTGGACGGCTTGGCGTGATGGGCGCATCGCTGCCATCGGGGCTATGAAGATTTTGGGAGACGGTTTGGCTGAGGTCAAATCGATGCGGACGCATCCGCATTTCCTGAGGATGGGTGCGGGCGCGGCTATCCTTGAGACCATCATCGCCGCAGCGATCGTGCGGGATGTCCGTCGGCTGAGCCTTGAGACTGGAAGTGGTCCTGCGTTTGAACCGGCGCTCGCGCTTTACAGGCGCAGAGGTTTCGAAAATGGGGCGGCGTTCGGGGGCTACGAACAGAGCGCTTTCAACCAGTTTCTGCATCTGGATTTGGCGTGGGGCAGCGTGAAGGCGGTTGAGCCATGAGGATGGCTTGCGCCTTTCCCCTCCACCGCCTTTGGCGGTCCCCCTCCCCATGCGGGCATGGGGAGGATGAGAGGCGTCTGCTTCGTTCAGGCGCTTTCCATCAGGCGGGCGACTTCCACAAATTCAGCGACGCTGACCGTTTCGGCGCGTCGTTGCGGGTCGATTCCGGTGGCTTCCAACGCGGTTAAGGCACCCGGCAGGCCCTTGAGGCTTTGGCGCAGCATCTTGCGCCGCTGACCAAAGGCGGCGGCGGTCAGGCGTTCGAGTGTCTTGAGCTGGACATCAGCGGGTGCTGGCTTGGGCGTGATGTGCACGACCGCCGACATGACCTTGGGCGGAGGGGTGAAGGCGCTGCGGTGCACCTTCATGGCGATGCGGGCATCGCCGCGCCACTGCGCCAGCACGGCGAGCCTGCCATAATGGTCGCCGCCAGCCTTGGCGACGATCCGTTCCGCCACTTCCATCTGGAACATAAGGGTGAGCGAAGACCACCAGGGGAGCGGGTTCCACTGGGCTGAGAGCCAGCCTATCAGCAGAGCGGTCCCGACATTATAGGGAAGGTTGGCGATGATATGCGCGCCTTCGCCTGCTTCGGCGTGGGCGTCGACCTGCATCGCGTCGCCGGAAATGACGCGCAACTGTCCGGGGAAAGCCTCCGACAGCTGAGCGAGGGCAGGGAGGCACCTGTGGTCGCGCTCTACGGCCACCAGCCGCGCGCCTGCTCGCAGGATTGCACGGGTCAGGCCGCCGGGGCCGGGACCGACTTCGAACGCGGGCGCATCTTCAAGGGGACCGGGGATCGCGGCGATCCGGTCGAGCAATTGTTCATCGAGCAGGAAATTCTGGCCCAGCGCCTTGCTCGCCTGAAGCCCGTGCGTGGCGATCACCTCCCGCAATGGCGGCAATGGGGGGCGCATGTCAGTTGCCATGGGTCAGGCGTGCACGGGCAGCTTCGGCGGCCATTTTGAGGGCCGCCATCATCGCGCCGGGATTGGCGCTGTCGGTTCCGGCGATGCCGAAAGCAGTGCCGTGGTCGGGGGAGGTGCGCACGATCGGCAGGCCAAGGGTGATGTTGACACCTTCATCGAAATGCAGCGTCTTGAGCGGGATCAACGCCTGGTCATGATACATGCACAGCACCGCGTCGTAGGTTTCGCGCGCGCGGCTATGAAACAGTCCATCCGCCGCCAAGGGACCGCGAATGTCCATGCCTTCATCCCGCAGCGATTCGATCGCCGGGGTGATGATGTCGATTTCCTCCCGCCCCAGCGCGCCGCCTTCTCCGGCATGCGGATTAAGCCCGGCGACGACGATGCGGGGGCGGGCGATGCCGAAATTGCGTTGCAGCCCCTTGACGGTGGTGATCGCACGGGCGCGTATAAGGTCGATGGTCAGGACCGAGGGTACCTCGCTCAGGGGGATGTGGATCGTGACTGGCACAACCTTGAGCGAAGGCCCGGCCAGCATCATCACCGCATTGTGGGGCGCGACGCCGCAACGTTCCGCCACGAATTCGGTCTGGCCCGGATGGGTGAAGCCGACGCCGTAAAGCTGTTCCTTGCCCACAGGCGCGGTCACGATGCCCGCCGCCGACCCGCTTCTTGCCAGACCCACGGCGACTTCCAGCGCCTGAAAGGCCGTGCGCGCGCCGTCGATGCTGGGCGCTCCGGGCACAACAGGTCCGGCGTCGGCAACCTGTAGGCACGGCAGCGCCCGGTCGAACACGGCTGCCGCTTCTTCAGGCGTCGCGATCAATTCGACGGGGCCAAGCCACACGGCGCGCAGCGAAGCAACATCGCCCACCGCGAAGAAAGGCGGCAGGCCACGCGCTTCGCGCATGACCCAGCTTTTCGCGACGATTTCCGGGCCGATGCCCGCCGGATCGCCCAAAGGCACGGCGAAGGGCGGCAGCGGTGGCCCGGGGTCAGTTATAGTCGATGACGGCATCGCGGCGGAGGTCTCGCAGGTAGATGCGCGCGCGCTTGTTGACCCGTTCCTCTTCCAGCTGCGCCATGATCTGGGCAGCGTCGGGCGCAGCCGCCGTAGCGGCGTCATCACGGCCGCAGACTACCAGAACGCGCACGCCTTCCTTAATCGAACCAAAGGGAGGTGTCGCTTGTCCGACCTGCAGATCAAGCAGTATGTCCTGCAACTGCGGCGGCAGGTCGCGGACCTTCACATTGTCATTGTCGACAACGTCGGCCCCGATCTTCGCGCCCAGTTCATTGGCCTGGCCGCAGCCCTTGATCTCTTTCACCTGCGAGGCAAAGCTGGTGGCCCGGGCACCGGCCTGTTCCTTTGTCGTGCCAGCGGGAAAGCTGACCGACAATTGTTTGAGGCTGAGCAGCGCATCGCGCGGGTCTGCGGTCAGCACCTTGCGCTTGTCCATGACGTATATGACGGACACACCGCCCGCCACGCCGATGGGGCCCGCAATCTGACCGACCTGCATTTCGTTGGCGGCTTGCGCCAGTTCGTCAGGTAGCTGGGCCGGACGCACCCAGCCCAGATCGCCGCCTACGGCAGCGGTCGATGCTTCCGAAAACTGCCGGGCATAGGCCGCAAAGCTGCCACCCTGCTTGATCTGTTCGATGATGTTGCGCGCATTGGCGACGATTTGCTGTTCATTTTCCGGCGTAGCCGACAGATAGATTTCGCCAATCCGATATTCATCGCTGCCCTTGGCCGCGTTCATCCGGTCGATGACGGATTTCACCTCATCTTCCGACACGTTGACGAAGGGCTGGATGTTGCGGCGAAGCAAGCGGCTCCAGGCGAGTTCGCCCTCAATCTGCCGCCTGATGCTGGCAGGCGCGCTGCCCTGCTGGCGCAGATATTGATTAAACTGGTCCGGGGACTGGCGGAAATTGGCCGCGACCCGTTCAAAGCTCTGGTCGATTTCCGCCTTGTCGATGCGGATGTCGTTGGCGGATGCTTCCTGGATCTGGAGCGTTTCATCGATCAGGTTGCGCAGAACCTGAACGCGCAGCCGCTCCTTTTCCTCCGGCGACACCTTGCCGCCGTTGGCGGTGAGGATCAGCGCCAGCCGCTGATCGACGTCCGTGCCGGTGATGATGCTGCCGTTGACGATCGCAGTCGCCTTTCGGACATTAGGATCGCTCTTGCCAAAGACGGTGACGTCCTTGGGCAGGTTCAACTGCTGCGACGCTACGCTGTCTTCGTTATCCACGGCCTGGGCGGCGGCGGGCGGGATGCCCCCGGTAGCCAACATGGATGACAGAAGAAGGGTGTATGCGCCGGTCCGCAGGGAATGGCGAAGGCGGGCAGGCGGGGAAACGACTGGGTGCATCGTCGACAAAACTCTCCAATACGGTCCGGCGCGTGATGCGCCGGTCCGCCTTAACCGGTCCTGAGCAGGATGGGCGGGAAGGGTGATCCTTATATACCGATATTCCGAAAAGCCAGCCGTAGTTGGAAACTGTTGCCCTTTCGCGCGTCGCCGGCCGCCAGATAGTCGCGCCGCCAGGTCAGCCCCAGCGTCAGGCAGTCATCTTCATAGGTGATGCCCAGGCGATGGCGGACCGGTTCATAGCCGTCGGCGACGCTCAGTGGATCTTCACTGGCGTCGGTCAGGTCGATGACGGTCGATCCATAAAGGGACCAGAAGCGCGCGACCTGAACGCGGCCGCCCAAGCGCAATTCCTCGCGGTCCTGCAAATCCTCCAGCCCCGCAGCGGCGTTGCGGTTGAGCCGGAGATAGCCGACCATTGCATAGGTCTTGCGGCTACCGACGGTGGCGTTGATTTCATTGCGGCGCACCGCAAGGCCGTCCTTGTCCAGGCGGAAGCGGTGGATGAAGCTGACGAAATCCTTGTAGCGGACCGTTGTGCGGCCAACGACGTCGGACATGCGATCTGAAAGTCCGGTGCCGTCGGGCAGGATGCTTTCGCGATTGTTCAGCCGATAGCTTTGACCCACGATGCTTTCGAGCGAGAAGTCCGGCAGCGACAGGCTATATTCCAGCCCATAGGTGATCCGGGTCGAATCTTCGAAGCGGTCGTAACCGGCGAAGCGATTGAGCGCGAAGAGGTTGCTGTCCTCCAGGTCGATGGCGCGCGCATCCTCATTGGGGACCGACAGGTTGGCGAGCCGGGGAGCGGCGACGATCTGGACGCGTGGCGCGATGCGCTGCACCCCGCCAAAGGCTTCACCCATGAAGGGCCAGCGCACGTCGATCGCCGCAGCGGCGATGCCGCGCGCCTGCCAGCCGGGATTGCCTGCATAGCCCGCGACGTCGTTCAAAAGATTGTCGCTGCTGTGGTAGACATCGCCGCGCAGATAGGTGGTGAAGGTGACTTCCTGACCCATAGGCGTCAGCTGACGCAGGTTCCATTGAAACGCGCCGAACGCGCGTTGGGTGTCCTGCCCATGGGTGCGCGTGATGGCCAGGCTGTTCGCCTGCAGCTGAATACGACCGCCCAGCAGAGGATCGTTCATACGCAAACGGTAATCGATAACGGGCAGGGCGATCGGAGTCTGTCCCTGAGAATCGCCCAGACGCAGCGTCTGGACGGCCCAGCCCGCGATCGAGAAATAGCTGTTCTTGCCGATCCGCTGAGCGCCCAGCGTGGAGCGCAGCCGGTCGTCGCGGTTGATGTCGTAGCGGCGCAGGAAAGTGCGGTCGCTGACCGCCCGGATTGATCCGTTGACGCTCCATTCGGGGGTCAGCTGCATACCGCCGACGGCGTCGAGATAGCCGCGAAACCCCTTTTGCGATGCGTCCGACACCGTGGCGTTGGGCAGTGAGCTGCTCGCATCCTGGCGGCTGCCATGCGTGGCATAGCCGGTGATCTGATAGGCACCCCGGTCCCAACGGTGGCGGAAATTCGCCTCCACCATGGGCAGTGTGTTCGAATAGACATGCGGGGTGATGGTCAGGTCGCGATTGGGCGCGAGCTTCAGATAATAGGGAAGGGCGACTTCCACGCCGTTGGTGCGGTCGTAACGGATATTGGGCACCAGCAGGCCGTTGCCGCCCCCGCCGCCGACGGGATGAGAAAAGCCCGGAAGCGGGATCAACGGCAGGCCGAATATCTCGACACTGGCATTGGTATATCTGACCCGTGCCTCCACGGGGTCATAGACGACCGTCACCGCCTTGATCTGCCAGGTCGGTTCTTTGGGACAGCCGTCTGTGTCCTCCACCGCGCAACCGGTATAGGCGGCCTTGTGCAGCGTATAGACGCCGTTCACCCGCTTGCCCGAAGCCGCAGCCAGCCGCCCGCCGGATTCCAGCACCAGCAGTATGTTGTCGACCACTCCGTCCTTCAGAGTGTCCGTCACCTCAAACCGGTCGCCATAGGCGATGTTGCCTTCCGGGTCGGTGACTGAAACATTGCCCTTCGCCTCGACCGCCCCGGTGGTGCGGTTCCAGACGACGGTATCGGCGCGCAACCGGTTCCCTTCCCTAAGCAGCTGCACATTGCCACTGGCGGTCACGACTTCGCTATTGCTGTCATAATCCAGGCGGTCGGCGGAGAAACCGATCTGGTCCTCGCTCTGCGGGACGGGCGCGTCCGGGGGGCTAACCGGCGTTGGGGGTGTGTTCAGTTCCTGGGCGGAGCCGTGCTGCGTCAAAGCGAGGCACGCCAATGCCGCGCCTGCTGTCAGCGCATGTCGGGACGATCGAAGAAAGGAAAAATGGTGCAAAGGGTCCGTGCCTCTTCAGGGGCGCTTCTTTGCCCGCCTATCGCACCGCTTTGCCCAAGCCGCAATCTTTCGTCATCTTTCTTTTACAGGAAATCGGGCGAACGGCTTTGCCAGACGGGGCAAGCGACATTATCTGACGGTGATAGATTGCGCATCCCGATCGATAGATAAGACAGATTAAGTAAGGACCCTTGATGGAAATCGCGTTCAGCCCGCTACGTCCCGATGCCGACACTCTGGTCCTGGCCGTGGCCAAGGGACGGCTTGACAGCTTGCCGGTCGATGCGGCCGCCACCTTGTCAGCAGGCGCGGCGGCAGCGCGCTTTACAGGTGAGGCGGGATCGAGCTTTGAAAGCTTCGTCGATGAAGGCGGTAGGGTCGTGCGGGTCCTGCTGCTGGGCATCGGAGGCGGCAGTGACAATGATTATGAAAAGGCTGGCGGCGCGCTCACGGCGCGGCTGCTGACCAGTGGCGCTTCCCATGCTGCGGTCGAATTTCCGGGCGGGGTGAGCGGAGAGGATGCTGCGCGTCTGGCCTTTGGTGCCTTGCTGCGCAGTTGGCGCTTCGACACCTATCGCACGCGGCAGAGCGAGAAGGCCAAGCCGACGCTCACCAGGGTGACGTTGACCGGCACGGACGGCGCGGCGGCGTGGGAGCGGTGGTCGGCGGTGGCCGATGGCGTTGCCTTCACGCGGGAGCTGGTCGCTGAACCGGCGAACATCCTCTACCCTGAAAGCTTCGTCGAACGTTGTCGTCATCTGGAGCAGCTGGGCGTCAAGATCACGGTCCTTGATAAGGCGGCGATGGCCGACCTGGGCATGGGCGCTCTGTTGGGCGTGGCGCAAGGTTCGGTCCGCGAACCGCGCCTGATCGCGATGGAGTGGGACGGCACCGGCGGCGCAGCGGACAAGCCTCTGGTCTTTGTTGGCAAGGGCGTGACCTTCGATACGGGTGGCATTTCCCTGAAGCCCGGCGCGGGCATGGAAGACATGAAGTGGGACATGGGCGGCGCTGGTGCGGTTGCGGGCGCGGTGAAGGCGCTGGCTGGGCGTAAGGCGAAGGCGCGCGTTGTCGGCATTTGCGGGCTGGTGGAAAACATGCCTGATGGCAATGCGCAACGACCGGGCGATGTCGTGACGTCCATGTCGGGGCAGACGATCGAAGTCATCAACACCGATGCCGAAGGTCGCCTAGTACTCTGCGACGTGATTACCTGGGCGCAGAAGACCTATGCGCCTGAAATCGTCGTCGACCTGGCGACGCTGACGGGCGCGATGATCGTGGCGCTGGGCGATCAATATGCTGGCATTTTTGCCAATGATGACGAATTGGCCGATGACCTGATCGCCGCTGGCAAGCAGGCCGGAGACCAGTTGTGGCGCTTTCCGCTGTCAGACGCTTATAACAAGCTGATCGACAGCCCCATCGCCGACATGAAGAATATGGGCGCGCGTTACGCCGGATCGATCACGGCGGCCCAGTTCATCAAGCGCTTTGTCGACGATGGCGTCAAATGGGCGCATCTCGACATTGCAGGCATGGTGTGGGCCGACAAGCCGGGCGCGACCTGGGACAAGGGCGCGACCGGCTATGGCGTGCGCCTGATCGACAGGCTGGTGGCCGACAAGTTCGAGAAATAGGCCATGCAGGTCGATTTCTACCAGTTGAGCCACGATCCGGTGGACCAGGTGCTACCTGCTATCGCGGCGCGCATACTGGGTCTGGGTGAGCGGTTGCTGGTCGTGGCGGGGGATGCGGCGCAGCTTGGCCGCATTTCCGCTGGCCTGTGGGCGGGGCCGCCTGAAAGCTTCCTGGCTCATGGCCGGGTGGGAGAGGGCGGCGAATCGGTCCAGCCGGTGCTGCTGTCACAGGATTGTACCGCGGCCAACGGCGCGCGCCATGTTGCGATTGCAGACGGCTTGTGGCGCGACGAAGCGCTGGATTTTGAGCGTGCCTTCTACTTTTTCGACGCGGCTACTGTCGATGGCGCGCGGGAAAGCTGGCGCGCGCTGGCGAAGCGGGAGGGGGTAACGCCCCGATTCTGGCGGCAGGACGGTCGAAAATGGGTGCAGGGGCCGTGATATTCGGGACACGGATAACGCCCCTTGCGGCGGCGGACGGGCCGGTCTAAAGGCCGCGCCATCCTTTCCCAGATATTCGGAGCTTTTGAGCCTCATGGCCGTCACCCGCACGTTTTCGATCATCAAGCCCGACGCGACCCGTCGCAACCTGACGGGCGCCGTGACCAAGAAGCTTGAGGAAGCGGGCCTGCGGGTCGTCGCGTCCAAGCGGATCCGCATGAGCCGCGAGCAGGCCGAAGGCTTCTACGCCGTTCACAAGGAACGCCCCTTCTTCGCCGATCTGGTTGCCTTCATGATCTCCGGCCCGGTGGTCGTGCAGGTCCTGGAAGGTGAAGACGCCGTGAAGCGCAACCGCGACATCATGGGCGCGACCAACCCCGCCAACGCTGACGAAGGCACGATCCGTAAGGACTATGCCGAATCGATCGAAGCCAATTCGGTCCATGGTTCGGACAGCGAAGAAAATGCCGCGATTGAGATCGCCTATTTCTTCAAGGCTGAAGAAATCGTCGGCTGAACCCTGCTGGCAATGTCAATGAAGGGGCCGGGGGCATATGCCCACCGGCCCTTTTCTTTATGCGCGCCATGTTCAATATGATGGCGACGTTTCAGCCGTTCACGATGATGCCGCCATTGGGGTGCAGCACTTGGCCTGACATGTAGCTGCTGTCATCGCAGGCAAGGAAGAGGAAGGCGGGGGCGACTTCGTTGGGCTGCCCGGGGCGGCCCATGGGCGTCGATTCGCCGAAATGTTCGAGTTTTTCCCTGGTAGCGCCGCCGCTGGGATTGAGTGGGGTCCAGATAGGACCGGGGGCGACCGCGTTGACGCGGATGCCGTCCTTCACCAGATTTTCCGACAGGCTGCGTGTAAAAGCGGTGATCGCCCCTTTTGTGCTGGAATAATCAAGCAGTTCCGATGAGCCCTGATACATTGTGACGCTGGTGCAATTCACGATCGCCGCACCTTTTTTGAGATGTGGGCGAGCGGCCTGCGTCAGGAAGAACATACCGAAGATATTGGTCTGGAAGGTGCGGCGCAGTTGTTCTTCCGTAATATCGGTGATGTCCTGATCGGGATGCTGTTCGCCCGCATTATTGACCAATATGTCCAGGCGGCCGAAATGTTCGATGACCTGGGCGACGGCGGCATCACAAAATGATTTTTCGCCAATGTCCCCGGCGATGGTGAGCGCTTTGCAGCCTTCGGCTTCCACGATCCGGGCAGTCTTTTTGGCGTCATCATGTTCGCATAGATAGAGGATCGCGACGTTCGCCCCTTCGCGTGCATAGAGTGCGGCGACGGCGCGACCGATCCCGCTGTCCGCGCCAGTGACCAGCGCGACCTTGCCCTGAAGGCGGCCAGATCCGGGATAGCGCGGCTCCCATTCAGGCTTGGGTTCCAGCTTGCTTTCGTGGCCCGGAAGCGCGTCTTCGTGGATCATTTTTTCGTGATTGTCGGACATGAGCGAATCTCCTTCGCCCAGTCCAACGTGTCACACGCGCAGGGGTTCAGCGCCGCCGGTAGCGGAAATACCAGACTTCATGGCCAAGGCGGCGAGCTTTGGCCTCGTAGCGGGTTTCAGGCCATCCGCCGGGACGTGTCTGGAAGTCCTTTGGCTTCTGCGCCAGCCATTCAAAGTCGGGATGGCCATTCATCACCATCAGCGCCCAGCGCAGATAGACAGGGTGATCGGTGCCGAAACGGAACTCGCCGCCGGGCTTGAGTTTCCGGGCGATCATCGCGACGGGGCCGGGGTTCATCATGCGGCGCTTGGCATGGCGTGCCTTGGGCCAGGGGTCGGGATGAAGGAGATAGACGAAGCTCAGGCTGCCGTCGGGTATGCGGTTGAGTACGGAAAGCGCGTCGCCCATGTGAAGGCGGACATTGCCCAGCGCATTGTCGCGGACATGAGTCAGCGCGGTGACGACGCCGTTCAGAAAGGGTTCGCAGCCGATGAAGCCGTGATCAGGGAGCAGGTCGGCGCGGTAGGCGAGATGTTCCCCGCCGCCAAAGCCGATCTCAAAGTGCAGCGGGCGGTCGTAGCCGAAGAGGCTGGCCGCGGTCAGTTCGCCTTCTTCCGGGACGGACAGGGCGGGCAGGAGCGTATCGACCAATTCCTGCTGGCCTGCGCGCAGCTTATGGCTCGACTGGCGGCCATAGAGGCGGTTGAGGGTCGTGGGGTCGCCGGATTTATGCGCTGTCATGGCACGCGCCGATAGCGGTGGCGGGTCACGGGAGCAAGCGGGCTATTCAGCGGCGAGGTTGCTGCGCGATGCCAGGGCTATGCCCAGCAGAATGAGCGCCATGCCAGCGAAATGATAGCCGTGCAGCGCTTCGCCCAGCAGCAGCGCGGCGAGAAAGGCGCCGAAAAGAGGCTGGAGGCTGATGACTTGCCCTGCCTGCACCGCTCCGATCTTCGCCACCGCATGATTATAAAGGAAATAGGCGATGATTGACGGGAAGATGGCGATATAGGCGATTCCCGCCGTGACGGTGGGCGTCCAGCGGACCGGGTGCTCCGCCCATTCGCTCGCGGCAAGAGGTGCCATGGTCAGGACACCGATCATGAAGCTGAGGGTGAGGAAGGTCGTGGCGGTGATCGGGGGACGTCTGCGTAACAATGTCGTATAGATCGACCAGCAGAGCACGCCGAGCAGGATCAGTGCATCGCCCCCACCCAAGCTGAGGGTCGTCAACGCACGGAGATCGGCGCGGAAGATGATGAGCATGGCTCCCAGCGCGGCGACGACCACACCAATGATCTGCGCGGGGAGGGCACGGGTACGAAAGAATAGGAAATTGCATCCCAGGACCAGCGCCGGGATCGCCGCTTGGATCAGAAGCGCGTTTGTCGCGCTGCTGGTGTGCAGACCTGAATAGAGAAGGGCGTTGAAGGAGCCGACGCCGAATATGCCGAGCAAGAGCAGCATTGGCCAGTGACGGCGGACGACTGGCCATTCGGCCACGATCCCGCGGACGGAAAAGGGTAGCAGCAGAAGCGTTGCTCCGGTCCAGCGCAGGAAGGCGAGGGTGAAGGGGGCAATGTCCGTCCGCACGGCGCGCGCGATGAGCGCATTACCCGCCCAGAGCAGCATGACGAGCAGCAGCATCAGGTAAATGCGGTAACGGGGGGTGGCTGTCATGGTTGCGGCACCTGTCCGGCTTTTGACGGCGGGTCAAACCCGTTGCTGACCTGCAAGGGAAGCCGAGCATGAATGAATACGGCGCGCAAGGGCCGGAGCCCCGCGCGCCGTAATCGTCAGGACTGGACGCTTTAGAGAGCGGCCTTGATCCGGTCCACGAGGTCGATTTTTTCCCAGGGGAAGAAGTCGCCTTCGGCCTTGCGACCGAAATGGCCATAGGCGGCAGTGGGGCGGTAGATCGGCTTGTTCAGGCCCAGATGCGTGCGGATGCCGCGCGGGGTGAGGCCGCCCAGCTCCGTGATCGACTTGATCGCTTCTTCAATCTTCGCATCATCCACGCTGCCCGTGCCGTGCGTATCGACATAGAGCGAGAGCGGCTCGGAGACGCCGATCGCATAAGCGAGCTGAATCGTGCAGCGACGCGCGAGGCCAGCGGCGACGATGTTCTTGGCAAGATAGCGGGTGATGTAGGCGGCCGAACGGTCAACCTTCGTCGGGTCCTTGCCGGAGAAAGCGCCGCCGCCATGGGGCGAAGCGCCGCCATAGGTGTCGACGATGATCTTGCGACCGGTGAGGCCCGCGTCACCGTCAGGTCCGCCAATTTCGAAGCTGCCGGTCGGGTTGATGTGGTAGACGGTTTCAGCCGAGAGCAGTTCGGCGGGAAGGACTTCGGCGACGACGCCCTTCACATATTCCTTGAGCTGGGCTTCCTTGTCGCCTTCGTCAAAGCCCTTGCCATGCTGGGTCGAGACGACGATTGCGGTCGCGGCAACGGGCTTGCCATGTTCGAAACGCAGCGTGACCTGGCTCTTGGCATCAGGCTCAAGGAAGGGCGCGCGGCCCGAGTGGCGGTCATGCGCCATCTTGGCCAAGATCTTGTGGCTGTAATCCAGCGTCGCGGGCATGAGGTCAGGCGTTTCGTCACAGGCGAAACCGAACATGATGCCCTGGTCGCCCGCGCCTTCATCCTTGTTGCCGCTGGCATCGACGCCCTGCGCGATGTGCGCGGACTGGGCGTGCAGATTATTTTCGAAGCGCAGGGTTTTCCAATGGAATCCTTCCTGCGCATAGCCGATGCGCTTGACCGTTTCGCGGACGGTGCGTTCAATTTCTTCCTGCGCACCGGGTGCCCATTCGCCATTTTCATAGACGCCCTTGCAGCGGATTTCGCCTGCCAGCACGACGAGTTGTGTCGTGGTCAGCGTTTCGCAGGCGATGCGCGCTTCGGGATCCTTGGACAGGAACAAATCGACGATGGCGTCGGAAATCTGATCCGCGACCTTGTCGGGGTGGCCTTCGGATACGGATTCCGAGGTGAAGAGATAGTTGCTGCGCATGGGACTCCCGTTAGCAGGCTGGCGTGAAAGGCGACATAAAGAAAAGTTTATGTGGCTATTAGCTTTTCGCCCTGCCCATGGCAATGGCCAGTCCGAGCAGCACGATCGTGAATGCGAGAGCGGTCCAGTTGCCGAAGCGGGAGAAAAGCGTGGGCCCCAAGGCTGGGGGAAGACCGGTGTCAAGGAAACCGGCGCGTTGAAGGCCGAGCGCATGCTGCACATGGCCGCGGGCGTCGATTACCGCCGAAACTCCAGTAGGGGTGGAGCGGATGATCGGGATGCCTTCTTCCAAGGCGCGGAGGCGCGCCTGAGCGAGGTGCTGGACAGGACCCCAGCTGCCGAACCAGGCGTCGTTCGATGGGTTGAAGAGGAAGGCTGGGCGGTTTGCGGCGTCGATCACCTGACCGGAGAAGATGATTTCGTAGCAGATCTGTACGCCCATCTTCATTTCCGGGCGTCCCAGGGTTGCGGGCAGAGTCAGGCTTTGCGGGCCGGGGCCGGGCCAGAAATCGGCGTCTCCAGGAACTAGGCGCGACAGTCCGATCGGTTGAAGCAGCGCACGCAGCGGCAGATATTCGCCAAAGGGGACGAGATGCGCCTTGTCGTAGCGGCCCAATATCTGAGCGTTGGGCGACACGATCCAGAGGCTGTTGTTTGCGCCTGCCAAGGCGTTGGTGACGATGCCGCCCTGATCGACCTGCTTGAAATACACCTTGGTGCCGCCGGTCATCAGCAGGTCGCCGGGGCCAAGCAGCGCGGCGACGTTGGCGCGCCATTGCGGTTCCATATCGAGATAGGCGGGGATCGCCGCTTCGGGCCAGAAGATCAGCCGTGGGGCTGGGCGGGGCTGGCCGGACAAGATGGCAAGGGTACGGAAATGAGCTTGTTCAAGCTCTGGCGAATATTTTTCGTCCTGACCGATGTTGGGTTGAACTACCCGGATACGGGGCGCGCCAGTCGGAGTGGCTGGAGCATGGGTGACGATGCCCCAGAGCGCGCAGGCGAGCAGCGGGGCGGCGATGGCTGCGGCGGGGATGAAGCGACGTTGCGCCGTGAGCAGGAGCGCTCCTGAGGCGAGGATGGCGAGCGCGCCAAGGCCGTAGGTGCCGATGACGGTCGAGGCGATGGCGATGCCGGTGGGCAGCAGCGTAACGCCGAGCGGGTTCCACGCGAAGCCGGTGAAGGCGACGGCGCGGAGCCATTCACTGGCGACCCAGCAAGCGGCGAAGAGGAGGATGAAAGCTGTGTGTTCCTGTCTTCGCAGGAATACGGCGTTCCTTAGCCACCAGGCTATCAGCGCGGCGAGGCCGGGATACACGGCGAGGTAGAGTGATAGGAGGATCACCGCGCCATAGCCGAACCAATGCGGCATTGCGTTCTGAAAGGTGAAGGCGTGGGCGATCCAGTTGAGGCCGAGGCTGAAGTGGCCGACGCCGAACAGCCAGCCGCGCAGGAAGGTGGATCGCCGATCCGGGGCATGGTCGACGAGGAGGATGAGCAGGGCGACGCAGGCGAGGGTGACCGGCCACAGCTTCAACGGTTCGAACCCGGTGGCCGACAGGAATCCCGCGAGCAGCGCGGTGCCCTTAGGAAAGCGGGTGACGAGGTCTTTCATCAGGCCTGGTGTCAGCGGAGCGTCGCCATGGTGGCGTTGCTGCATTTGTCGCTTTTCGTGCCGCCGCCCGAGAGCGCCGAAGCAGCGAGGAAACCGCCCACGAGGAGGACGAGGAAAGCGGCGGACAGGAGGGCGAGATATTTTTCGATGAACGCCTTTATCGGCCGTCCGAATTTCCAGAATAGAAAGCCGACCAGCATGAACTGGAAAGCGCGGGACAGGATGCTGGCCCAGATGAAGGTGAAGAGAGAGAGACCGATAAACCCGGCTGTGATGGTGATCAGCTTGAAGGGGATCGGTGTCGCGCCCTTCACCAGGATGATTTCGGCACCATAATCGCGCAGATAGCAGGCGGCGACGGGGAATTTTGCGGCAAGGCCGAGCGTGTCGAGAATTTGCTGCCCGAGCGCTTCATAGAGGAAATAGCCTATGGCGTAGCCGAGGAGGCCGCCGAGGACCGAGGCGAGGGTGCAAATGATGCCGAAGCGGATCGCGCGTTCCGGGCGGGCGAGGCACATGAGGCCGAGAAGTGGATGTGGGGGGATGGGAAAAAAGCTGGATTCCATGAAGGAAACAACGAAAAGCCAGCGTTCGGCATGGGCGTGGGCGGCCTTGGCCAGCGTCCATTGATAGAGCTTCGTAAGCATCGCGGCGGGCCTAGCCGAGATCGTTTCCGACCGCCAGAGCTTTTGGCGGGCGGCGATGATGACTTGCTGGGTTGATCGGGCGGGGGTGGTGCCGGTAAGGACTGGCCGCGAAGGAGATCGGGGAATGCAAGGGATGCGCGAGCGAGGGGCTGGCCTGCTGTTCGCGCTGTTGCTGAACGGCCTGCTGTTGCTGGCGCTGCTGACGCTGGCCCCGCCCCCCGAACGGTTGCAGGAGGACCTGCGCGAGCTGGTGACGTTCGACGTATCCCCCGCGCCGGAGGCGAAGAAGGAGAAGGCGGAGCAGAAGGCGGAGAAACGCAGCGAGGAAAAGGAACGGGAGCAGCCGCAGCGGGAGACTCCGCCGCCGCCCGATCGTCCCGTGGAAGCGGTGCGTCCGCCCATCGTGAAGCTGCCATCGCCCCTGCCGTTCCTGGTGCTGGAAAGCCCGCAGATGGCAGCCGCCGACATCGGGCGCATGCCCCGCAAGAGCGAAGGGGAGAGCGCGACCGGGCAGGGCGATCATGCCGCGGCGGCGGGGCCGGGCGAAGGGCCGGGCGGCGTCCAGCTGTTCGAGGCGGAGTGGCACCGGCGACCGACCCCTGCGGAATTGGCGACCTATATTCCGGGCAATGCGCCCGCCCAGGGTTGGGGGCTGGTCGCCTGCAAGACGGTCGATAATTATCATGTCGAAAATTGCCAGGCGCTGGGAGAGTCGCCCGCAGGGTCTGGCTTTGCCCGCGCGGTGCGGCTGGCGGCGTGGCAGTTTCTGGTCAGGCCGCCGCGCGTCAACGGCAAGCCGATGGTCGGGAGCTGGGTGCGCATCCGCATCGACTATAGCCGGTCGAAAGCACCGGGCGGCGAGGAGGGGTGAGCCGCGCCCGCGACCGCGACCAATAACATAGGTTGCATTTTGATATCTAAATGTCATTCTGCCGGTCGAGCCGAGATCGAGGCCGACCAAGATAGAGGAATGATGTCATGATCATATATGGAGCGAGGCCGTCCCCCTTTGTACGGAAGGTAATCATCTTCGCCGACGAAAAAGGCCTGTCGGCGGAAGTGATGCCGGGTGGATTTGGACAAGGGGGCGATGTGTTCGCCAAAGCTTCCCCCTTTGGCAAGATACCGGCGTTTCAGGATGGCGATTTCCTGATCAGCGACAGCAGTGCCATCGTAACCTATATGGATGTGGTCCAGCCGGAACCCAATCTGATCCCGCTGGAAGCCAAGGCGCGGGCACGAACCATATGGTATGACGAATTTGGCGATACGATCATTCAGGCGGCGGGCATGCCGATCGTGTTCAACCGGTTGGTCGCGCCGCTGATGAACATCCCGCAAGACCTGGATGCGGCGGCGCAGGCGGAGGCGGAGAAGCTGCCGGCCGTCTATGATTATTTGGAATCTGTTATACCCGATAGCGGCTTTCTGGTGGAGGATCGCTTCACCCTGGCCGACATCGCCGTGGCCTGTCCGATCCTCACGCTCAACTATTGCAGCATCATTTTGAGTGATGGGCGTTGGCCAAAGGTCGGCGCGTGGCTGCAGGGCCTGAGCGCGCGGCCCAGCTTTGCCCGTGCCCTGGCAGCGGAGGAGGCGGCAATAAAGAAAATGCGCGGCGATTAACCTATATGGAACATTTTGCTTGACATCGTCACGCTGTTCCGGCAGATAAGTCGATATTGGGAAATGTGAGTCGCCACGGCGGCGGCGCGAACGGGCTGGTCCAGATGGGCCGGCCCTTTTGCGTTGGGCAAAGGAGGGGCAGCGTGCAGGAGAAGGAGAAGGGCGGGGGTTCGCCGCGCCGCTTCAGCGGCAAGGCCAGCGACGGACAGGACCGCGAACTGACCGTGCAACGCAGTCAGGTCGGGAAGGCAAAGGCGAACGCCCAGCGGCGGGCGGTGCGCAAGGACGGCTGGACGCAGGAGCTGCGCAGGATCTTCATGGAAACGCTGGCGGCGACCTGCAATGTCAGCGAAGCGGCGCGGGTAGCGGGCAAGAATCTGTCGAGCGCTTACTATCAGAAACGGCGTGATCCCGGTTTTGCGCGGGAATGGGCGCAGGCGCTGAGCGTCGGTTATTCCGAACTGGAGGCACTGCTGTTGCGAGAGGCCCTATTCGGCAGCGAGCAGGAAGAGGTGACGCTGGACGCGGATGGCATGGTGAAAAGCCGGAAGGTGAAGCGTGGCCATCCGCATGTGGTGGGTATGCGGTTGCTGACCGCCCACGCTCGCAAGGCCACGGAAACGCGCACCGCCAATGAGACCGACCGGCCAGACGGCGAGGATGCGGTGACGCGATTGCGGGCGGCGCTGGACGCGGTTCGGCGGCGCAGCGCGGGGGATGCGGCGAAGGCGGAGGGATAGTGACCGACCTGTTGCCGGTCGAGGGCGGCCCTTCGAGTGCGCGGCAGGGGAGGGCGCGATTACAGCATGATCCGATCATGCCGGATCGGATCATGCTCTATTTTCCTTCGTTTTCGGCATTTTTTCCAGTTTGCAGATGAGCTCATCTGCTTCGAAAATGCTTTATATGACCGAGTCATGATGACGGAACTATTCTGAACATGAAACATTCAGACCCTCATTCAGAATAGGGCATCCAAGGGCGCTTTGGCGGTCGGGGCTTGTCGCGCCTTGTCAATCAATTGTTTATAAACAATATTTCTGGAAAATATGTCGTTAGACATATGGTAATTTCTATTAAACGGTGATCTTATCAAAGTGCAGGTTATGCCTGCAGTGCGACCCAAACTGCTCCGCCTGTTCTTTAAGGCGGGGCTTTTTTTGTTCAGACGGCAAAAAGTTGATCTATATCAATTCTGCTAAGTGATGCGGTCGGACATGAGGTCGGAAGCGGAGCAGGGAGGCGATGCGGTGGGGGGCATATCGGATTTCGAACGGCTGGCCCTGATGCCCGCCGAAAAGCGCGATCGGATATTGGCCGGGTTGGACGATGCGGCGGCGCAGGCGCTGGCACATGATTGGGGCTGGCTGGCGCGGCCTGAACAACTGGCACCCGATGGAGACTGGCGCGTCTGGTTGATGATGGCGGGGCGCGGGTTTGGCAAGACGCGGGCGGGGGCGGAATGGGTAAGGGCGATAGCGGAAAATGATGGCCGCGCCCGGATCGCGCTGGTCGGGGCGACGCTGGGCGAGGTGCGGTCGGTCATGGTGGAGGGACCGTCTGGCCTGCTGTCGATTGCGCCCTGGTGGAACCGGCCCGCCTTTTCCCCCGCATTGCGGCGGCTGATCTGGCCCAATGGCGCTATGGCGATCCTGTTCGGGGCGGCAGAGCCGGAAGCGCTGCGCGGGCCGCAATTCAGCCATGGCTGGGCGGACGAAATCGCCAAATGGGCAGGCGGCGAGGCGGTGTGGGACAATTTGATGATGGGCATGCGGCTGGGACGTGAACCGCGCGTGCTGGCGACCACGACGCCGCGCCCCGTGGCTTTGGTCCGTAATCTGGTCGCGCGCGACGGGACCGATGTGGCGGTGACGCGTGGGCGCACCGCCGACAATAGCGCGAACCTGGCGGACGGTTTTATCGCGGCGATGGAGCGTAACTATGGTGATACGCGGTTGGGTCGGCAGGAACTGGACGGCGAGCTGATTGACGATGTCGAAGGCGCGTTGTGGAGCCGGGACCTGCTGGAGCGATGCCGTGCGGTCCATGTGCCTGCGGGCAAGGACGGGGCCGCTCCGCTGTCGCGGGTCGTGGTGGCGGTCGATCCTCCCGCTTCGGCGACCGGAGACGCATGCGGCATCGTGGTGGCCGGGATTGGCCATGACGGGCGCGCTTATGTGATTGCGGACGCGAGCGTTGAAAAGGCGACGCCGGAAGGCTGGGCGCGCGCGGTGGCTGCTGCTGCGGCGGCGCATGGTGCGGATAGGGTAGTGGCGGAAGCCAATAATGGCGGCGCGATGGTGGAAAGCGTGCTGCGCGCGGCGGAAGCAGCTTTGCCGGTCCGGCTGGTGCATGCGAGCCGGGGGAAGGCGGCGCGCGCCGAGCCGGTGGCGGCGCTGTATGAAGCGGGGCGTGTGCTGCATCTGGGTGCATTCTGGCAGATGGAGGACCAGATGTGCGGGCTGGTGGCGGGGGGCGGCTATGTCGGTCCTGGCCGGTCGCCCGACCGCGCCGACGCGCTGGTATGGGCGCTGACCGAATTAATGTTGGGACGGCGCGGGGACGCACGGGTACGTCACATATGAGGAACCGCAGCGGGACGACGGCGTATTATCACAGTTGAGTTTTGATGAGGAGTATCGGGCATGAAGCTGGCCAGGATCATGATGATAGCCGCTGGCGTGACGTTCGTAGCATCGCCGGTCATGGCGGCATCGCTGAGCAGCAAGGAACGGGCGCGCGTGGCAAGGGCCGCGCCGCGCGACCGGGATGATGTGCGCTATTGCCTGTTGCAGGCGAAGAAGGGCCGCGACCGCGGAACCGTGATCGGCGCGGCAGGCGGCGCTGGTGTCGGCGCGATTGCGGGCGGGAGTTTGGGCGAGTCTCTGCTGGCGGGTGCTGCGGGCGCCGTGGCCGGGCGTGTTATCGGCAAGAGCGAGGGCACGAATGCCACGTGCGACCGGGTGTTGCGGCGTAATCCTTGAGTTGAGGTGGGGGGGCGCCCCCTCTCCAAATCGGCAAGCGCGAGGGCACCAATTCCACGTGCGACTGGGTGTTGAAGCGCAATCTTTGAGTTGAGGCGAGGGGGGCTGCCCCCTCTCCAAGTTTCGCTAGGCAGCAGGCTGCCAAGCTTCACTATCCTCTCCCCGATGGGGCGAGGATTTTTTGTTTGTGGCGGGGGCTTTTCATGAAATTTTTTGGGACGAAGGCGGCGCGGGCTTCCGCGCGGCCGGTGTTGGCGCGTGCCTGGGGTTCGGGCGCGGTTGCTTTGGGGGAGTGGCCTGCTTCCTATGAGGCGCAGGTGCGGTCGGGCGTGATCGGCAACCCGGTGGCGCAGCGGGCGTTGCGGCTGGTGTCGGAGGGGGCGGGGGCGACGGCCCTGACCGCCGCAGGGGTCGAGCCGGAAGATGGCGCGCGGGCGCTTTCGCTGGTGACGCGCTGTGTCGCGGGGCAGGCCATGGTTGAGGTGCTGGCCAGCCATCTGCTGCTGCACGGCAATGGCTATGTCCAGATATTGGCGGGGGCGGATGGGATGCCCGCCGAACTTTATGCGCTGCGGCCCGAACGGGTGAGCGTGGAGGCCGATGCGCGGGGGTGGCCCGCCGCCTATCTCTATCGGGTCGGGGACAATGTTACCCGGCTGCTGCCCGAAGATGCGGCGGGGCGGACGAGCATCATCCATTTGAAGGCGCTGCATCCGCTGGACGATCATTATGGGCTGGGCTGCGTCGGTGCGGCGGCGGGCGCGGTGGCGATCCACAATGCCGCGACGGTGTGGAACAAGGCGTTGCTGGACAATGCGGCGCGGCCTTCGGGGGCGATGGTCTATGATCCGGGCGATGGGTCGGTGATGTCGCCCGAACAGTTCGAGCGCGTGAAGCGCGAGATGGAGGTCGCCTTTTCAGGCGCTACCAATGCGGGGCGGCCCATGTTGCTGGAGGGCGGGCTGAACTGGAAGGCGATGAGCCTGTCGCCAGCGGAGATGGATTTTGTGGGGCTGAAGGCGGCGGCGGCGCGGGAAATCGCTTTGGCATTCGGGGTGCCGCCGATGCTGATGGGGCTGCCGGGCGACAATAGCTACGCCAATTATCGCGAGGCGAACAAGGCGCTGTGGCGGCAGACGATCCTGCCGTTGCTGGGCAAGATTTGCGGCGGGCTGACGCAGGGGTTGAGCGGGTGGTGGCCGGGTTTGTCGCTGGCGGTCGATATGGACGCGGTGCCTGCGCTGTCGGACGAGAGGGCGGCTTTGTGGGAAAGGGTGGCCGGGGCGGATTTCCTGACGGCGGAAGAGAAGAAGGCGATGCTGGGGGTTTGAGGAGGCGGGAGGGGCCGATGAAATATGATGGCGAGATGCTGGCGCGGCTGGTGGCGCAGGCGCAGGGCGTGCCGGGGCAGATGGACATGGTGATGATCCGCGCCCTGATCGAGGAAGCGAGCGAGCTGGGCGCGGGGCGGGCGCTGGAGCGGCTGGGCCTGGCTGATCGGGGCGCGGAGGGCGATGTGCGGGAATTGCGCGAACTGCTGTCCGCCTGGCGCGATGCGAAGAAGGCGGCGCGGGGCGCTGTCGTCGGATGGGCGGTGCGGATCGTCATGGCGCTGGTGCTGCTGGGCGTGGCGGTGAAGGCCGGGCTGCTGGGGATGATCCGGGCATGAGCGATGATGTGCGTTTTGCCGGTTATGCGGCGGTGTTCGATCGGGTGGATCGCGGCGGGGACGTGGTGCGGGCAGGGGCCTTTGCAGGCGTGGCGGCTGGCGTGCCGCTGCTGTGGCAGCACCGTCCGGGCGAGGCGATCGGCACGGTCGAACGGATCGAGGAGGATGCGCGCGGGCTGCGCGTGATCGGGCGGGTTTCAGGGCGGACCGCTGCCGGGCGGGAGGCGGCGCGGGCTTTGAAGGAGCGCGCGGTTGATGGGCTGTCCTTTGGCTATCGGGTGCGGGAGGCGCGTGGGGCTGGGCCACGGGAATTGCTGGCGCTGGAGGTGGTGGAGGTGAGTGTGGTGACGCATCCGATGCAGCCTCTGGCACGGGTGATCGCTGTCGAGGGGTAGCGGCGTTCTGCAGGATTTGACGTTCGGGCGGTCCATTCGGGCCGCCTTTTTTGTGGGAGTGGTGAATGACGGATCAATTGGAAGCGAGCTTTGATGCGGTGGTGCAGGGTGAGCGGATCGAGGCGCTCGAAGGAGAGATGGCGGCGTTGAAGGGGGCGTTGCTTGTCGCTCAGCGGCCTGCGCTTGACGGGGTGAAGGGTGGTGCTTTCGATCCCAAGCGGGCGGCCTTTGTGGAGCGCTATGTGCGGCAGGGGCTTGAGGCGGGGGTTGAGCTGAAGAGCTTTTCCGGGGCGAGTGGTGGCGCGGGCGGCTATGCGGTGCCGCGTGAGATCGACCAGATCATTGATGCGACGTTGAAGAGCATCTCGCCCATTCGTTCGATTGCGAATGTCGTGCGAACGGGCAGCGCTGGTTATCGCAAGCTGGTGACTTCGGGTGGCATCGTGTCGGGCTGGGCGAGCGAGACGGGTGCGCGGGCGGAGACGGCTACGCCGAGCTTCAACGAGATCGTGCCGCCTTATGGTGAGCTGTATGCCAATCCGGCGGCGAGCCAGGCGATGCTGGACGATGCGCTGTTCGATGTCGAAAGCTGGCTGGCGATGGAGATTGCCCGTGAGTTTGCGGCGGCGGAGGGCGCGGCTTTCGTCAACGGGAATGGCACGAACAAGCCCAAGGGGTTCCTGACCTATACGACGACCGACGAGGCGGACAGTGCGCGGGCGTTCGGTTCGCTGCAATATGTGGCGTCGGGGGCTTCGGGCGCTTTTACCGCGTCGGGTCAGGATAAGCTGATCGACCTGGTGCAGAGCCTGCGCGCGCCCTATCGTCAGGGTGCGAACTTTGTGATGAATTCGGCGACGCTCGCGGTCATTCGCAAGATGAAGACGAGCGACGGCGCGTTCATCTGGCAGCCTTCCCTGGCGGCTGGGCAGCCCGCGACGCTGCTGGGTTATCCGGTGGTGGAGGCCGAGGACATGCCGGATATCGCGGCAGGTTCGCTGTCGATCGCCTTTGGTAACTTCCAGGCGGGCTATGTGATCTCCGAGCGCAGCGAGACGAGCATCCTGCGCGATCCGTTCAGCAACAAGCCGTTCGTGCATTTCTATGCGGTGAAGCGGATCGGCGGTGCTGTTTCGAACTCGGAGGCGATCAAGCTGATGAAGTTCGCCGCCACCTGACACTGGCCTTTTTTGATTTTGCACATTGGGGGGAGCGTCTTCGCGGCGCTCCCCCTTTTTTATGTCTGGAGGGGCGATGGTGCTGGTGCGGGAAGAGGCGGGGGCGCCGGGCGCGTCGCTTGGCGAGTTGAAGGATTATCTGCGGATCACGGGGGATGGCGAGAACGTGCTGCTGGAGGCGCTGCTGCTGAGCGCGACGGGGTTGTGCGAGCAATTTGTCGGCCAGTGGCTGATGATCGGCGAGGCGCGCGAGACGGTGAGGGCGGACGGCAGCTGGCAGCGGTTGGCGGCAAGACCGGTGATTGCGGTGCTGGGCGTCGAAGCGGTGGCACCGGACGGCGAGGCGGAGGCGCTGCCGGTGGAGAATTATGCGGTCGATATCGACGCGGCGGGCGATGGATGGGTGCGGGTGCATCCCGTCGGTGAGCGGCGCGTGGCGGCGGTGCGGTATCGCGCAGGGCTGGCCGAGGATGCGGACGGGCTGCCCGGATCGATCAGGCAGGGGATTGTCCGGCTGGCGGCGGAGCATTTTTCCGCGCGCGGCGGCGATATGCCATCCCCGCCCGCCGTCGTGAGCGCGCTGTGGCGGCCATGGCGGCGGATGCGGCTGGCATGAAGGCGGCGATGCTGGGGCGGATGATCCGTATGGTCGAGGAGAGGGCGGAGCGCCGCCGCCGGGCGGTGGCGAGTGCGGCGACCTATGCCGGGGTCGAGGAGGCGCAGGTCGAAGGGGAGGCCGTCAGGCTGACGAGTCCCGGCCTGATGCGCCGATGGATGAGCGATCTGGGCTTGCGAGAGGCGGGGAGGGGAAGGGGATGAGCGCGGAAGTGGCGGTGCGAGCGGCGGTGATCGCCGCGTTGAAGGCCGACGGCGAACTGATGAGCCTGTTGAACGGCCTGTTCGATGGGCAGCCCGCGCGCGCGGCCCCGCCCTTTGCGGTGATGGGCGAGTGCATTGCGAGCGATTGGGGCGCGAAGGGCGTGGACGGGCGGGAATTGCGCCTGACCATCAGCCTGAACGATGCGGGGGACATGGCAGGGAGGATCGGGGCGATGCTGGCCCGGATCGATCCGGTCATGCAGGCGCTGGACATGGCAGGTGAACGGTGGCGCGTCGTCAATGCGCGGCTGATCCGGTCGCGGCTGATGCGAACCGGCGCGCGGGATGGCGATGGCTGGCGCGCGGTGGTGGATTATCGGTTGCGGGTGGTGACTGAAAGCTGACCGGCCTTGATGAGGCTGGGAGCGTCAGCGCATATAATCTTCAAATTCCCCGGTGATCTTGTCGACATATTCGGACACCTGATCGTCCGCGTCGGACTGCGCCTCCTTTTCCGACATGCCGCTGGCCTTGTCGTCCGCGACAATGGCGGCGCGGAAAGCCGCTTCCTTGTCGCCGCACTTCGATTTCAGCGCAGACTGGAAGCCGCCCAGGCTCATTTTCTTGTCGAGCGAAGGCTGCACCTGGGCGGACAGGCATTGCGAGAAAGTCTTGCGTCCGGCGCCGACAGCGTCGCCCGACTGGGGGGCGGCCAGCAGCATGATGAGGGGAATGGCGGAAAGCATCTGAACCTCTCCAAAAATCCCGATTCTGACACGGTTTATCTTACAGGAGAATGCTCCATGGGCATAGAAAAAGGAAGCGCATTTCTATTGAAGGTGGGTGATGGCGGGAGTCCGCCAGTCTATGCCACCGTTGCCGGAATGCGCACGACGCAGCTGTCGGTGAACGGCGAAGCGGTCAACGTCACCAGCAAGGATTCAGGGGGCTGGCGCGAATTGCTGTCCGGCGCTGGCGTGCGGTCGGTCAGCGTGTCGGCGGCGGGGATTTTCACTGGATCGGCGGCGGAGGTGCGTATCCGCAACCATGCGCTGTCGGGCACGATCGATAATTATGAACTGAGTTTCGAAAGCGGCGAGCGGATGCGCGGCCGTTTCCTGGTGACGCGGCTCGATTACGCCGGGGACTATAATGGCGAGCGCAATTATGCGCTGAGCCTGGAAAGCTCCGGCCCGGTGGTGCCGGAATGAACGGGGCGAGCGAAGCGCCCAACGGCGCGCGGGGCGAGGCGGCGCTGGATCTGGCGGGCGAGCGGCTGAGGCTGCGCCCCAGCTTTGCCGCGCTGGTGGCGGCAGAGGAAGAGTTGGGGCCGTTGTTCGACCTGGTGGACCGGGCGGCTGACGGCAAGCTGTCGCTGTCCGACATGGCGGCGCTGTTCTGGCATTGCCTGGTCGATCCGCCCCAGGGCCTGACCCGCGATACGCTGGGCGAGGCGATCGTGGAGGCGGGGCTGGCGAAGCTGTCGCCGGTGCTGCGGGGCATATTGAAACAGATTTTGGGGGGACGATGAGCTTTTTCAAAACGGCGGCGCGGCTGGCGGGCGTCGCGGGATGGCTGCTGGGCTGGCGGCCTGACGAGTTCTGGCGGTCGACGCCGGTTGAGCTGGAGGCGGTGCTGCGCGCGGCACGGGGGGAGGATGAGGCCGATGGCGGGATCGATGCGGGGGAGTTGGAGCGGTTGAAGGGGCTGATGCCGGATTGAGGCGGGGCTGGGGGTGGCCCCGGTCTTTCGACTTTGCTCGAAACGAACGGGTTCACTTCTTTGGCATGTGAAGGGGAAGGGGAAGGCTTCGACAAGCTCAGCCCGAACGGCTGTGGGTTAGCCCGAACGGCTGTGGGTAAGTGGGGTTGAGGGACATGCCCTCCCCCAACCCCTCCCTGAAGGGAGGGGCTTTTTTTGATGTGTGGGAGGGGCGGGATGGACGAGGAAATCGAGACGCTGGTGGTGCGGGTGCGGGCCGACACGCAGGGGCTTTCGCGGGATGTGGATGCGATGCGCGGCGAGTTGGAAGGGCCGCTGGCGAACGGGGCAGAGCGAGCCGGGCGGCGGATCGAGCAGGGGCTGTTGCGAGCGGTGCGGTCGGGACGGTTCGGTTTTGAGGAGTTGAAGCGCGTGGCTTCGTCCATCCTGGAAGACATCGCCGCAGCGGCGGTGCGGTCGGCGGCGGGCGGCATGGGGGGAGCGGGCGGCACATTGCTGACACTGGCTTCGGCGGCGTTGGGCCTGCCGGGGCGGGCGACGGGCGGGCCGGTGACGCCGGGCCGGGCCTATATGGTCGGGGAGCGTGGGCCGGAAATGTTCGTGCCGACGACAAGTGGCCAGGTGGTGCCGAACGGCGGCGGGGGTGGCCGTGACGTGCGGGTCAGCATTGCCGTGTCGGGCCGGGGCGAGGCGCAGGAGGGGCACCGGCTGCTGGCGCGGAGTGCCCGGCAGGTGGCGCGGGCGGTCAGGGGAGCGCTGAACGGATGAGCGGACTGGATTATTGGCTGGCGAACAAGCGACGGGGTCAGGAGGTGCGGCACATGAAGCGCTTTGCGCCGACGCATTGGACGGTGAATTTCCCCCGCCCGATGATGGCGGGGGTCGTGACTACCGCTGCCGATGCGTTGCGGGCGGATGCGGTTTTTTACGGATCGGGGGACCTGGCGGGGCTGATCTGGGAAGCGGAGGATAAATGGAGTCATCCGCTGCTGGCTTATGAGACGGCGCGGGACTTTCGGGAATGCGTGCTGCGTTTCCGGTGGCGCAGCGGCGGGCTGAGGCAGCTGGATGAGACCCATGGCCCGACGCTGACGGTCGAGGGCCGAGATGAGGCGGGCAATCCCCGGTCCTGGTATGTGCGGTTGTGGAACTATGCCGACGGCACAGCCGAGGATGCCTGGGTCACACTGAATTTTGCGGATCTGGACGGCGGGTTCCTGCTGCCCGGAGAGGCTGATCCGGTCTGGGCCGGGGACGTCGACCGCATGTTCATTTCGATCGCGCCGCCGGATTATGATGCGGGGACGATCGTCTTTGGCGCGGCGGTGGAAGGATGGGTCGAGGTCAGCGGCATAAGCTGTGACGGCGCGGGTTCCGTCCTGAGCATCGGCGATGTGATGGTGCCCGAACATGGGCTGTCGATGGCGACGGGCTATGACGACTGTTTCAACCAGACGCCGGAACGGATCGTCGCGTCGATCCATGCGCTCGGTTATCGCGGCGACATCAACCATTATGTCGGCATGAGCCATTATTTCCGGCTCGAACCGCTGGGTGGGGGCCATTATGTCAGCCTGGCGGGTGGCGTATTGAACAGGCCATGTTCCGCGTGGCATGCGGATTTCGCGCGGCGGGCCAAGGTGATGGGGATGGGCGTCATCTGGTCCCTGTCTTACGAGCTGTTCGATGCCCATTGCTGGAACGACTGGAAGCAGCGGGCCGAAAATGGCGATCCTGCACTGACCGGATGGTCGCCGCCTTCCACGCTGCTGTCGCCCGCGCATGATGGGGCGATGAGCTATTTGCGGTTGGTGGCGGGGGCCTTTGTTTCCATTGCCCTGGCGGCGGATATTGCGGTCAAGTTTCAGGTTGGCGAGCCGTGGTGGTGGGTGATGCCCGCCGACGGACGCATCTGCATCTATGATGCTGCGGCGCGGGCGGCCTTTGGCGGCAGTCCGGTGTCCATTCCCGATATTCGCGGAACGTTGAACAGTGGGCAGAAGGCTTTGCTGGACCAGGCGGGCGCGGTGCTGGCGGCGTCCACCGCTGCGCTGTGCGCCTGGGTCAAGGGGATCGCGCCGGACGCGGTGACGCTGTTGCTGGCCTATCTGCCCACGGTGCTGGATCCGCTGGCACCGGAGGCGAAGCGGGCGAACATGCCGGTGGGATGGGCTTTCCCCGCATTCGATGTGTTGCAGCTGGAAGATTATGACTGGGTGACGGAAGGGCGACCGCGGCTGACCGCCAAGGGCATTGACCTGGCCACCCAGCGGCTGGGCTATCCGGTGGCGGAGCAGCATTATTTTTCCGGCTTCGTACTGTTGCCGGAACAGGCGGGGCAATGGCGGCGGATCGCCGATGCGGCGGACGCGGCGGTGAAGCGGGGGACGGCGGCGACGTTCGTGTGGGCGCTGCCGCAGGTGGCGCGGGATGGCTTCACCTGCTTCAGACTATATGGGGAAGATGATATGCAAGCCTTTGACGATGTGGATTTTCCACTGAGTATCGGGCGGGAGGCGAGCCTTGCTCCCGCCTTTTCGACGCAGATTGTCGAAAGTCCGTCCGGGCATGAGCGGCGCAGCAGCGATTGGGCCGATGCGCGATTGTCGTTCGATGTCGGGCCGGGGGTCCGGTCGGAAGCGGACATAGCGGCGCTGATCGCGTTCTTCCGTGCACGGCGGGGGGCGGCGCGAGGATTTCGGCTGACCGACTCTTATGACGACCGCAGCTGCGCGATCGGGGGAACGCCCGGTCCGATGGACCAGCGGCTGGGCATCGGCGACGGCGTGCGCACTGAGTTTGCGTTGCAGCGATATTATGGCGACGGCGAAGAGGCGCAGGCGAGGCGGATCACGCGCCCCGCGCCGGGCAGCATCCGGGTCGCGGTGGACGGGATGGAGATTGCCGACGGGTGGAGCCATGTGGGGGCGGGCGTCATCGCTTTCGATACCGCACCGCCTCAGGGGGCTGTGCTGACGGCGGGGTATCGGTTCGACGTGCCGGTGCGATTTGCCGAGGACCGGATCGACATCAACCGCGCGACTTTCGCGGCGGGGGAAGCGCCGTCGGTGCCGCTGGTGGAGATCAGGGAATGAGCGGGCTGGAAGGGCTGGAGAGGCCGCTGGCGACGTTGGCCTTTTGCTGGCGGCTGGAGCGGCGGGACGGGGTGACGATCGGGCTGACCAGCCATGACCGGGACCTGGAGATCGGCCATATACGCTATCGCGCCGCGCCGGGGATGATGCCGTCCGCCATCCATAGCCGGATCACGGCGGAAGGCGGCGATACCGATGTGGAGGGCGCGCTGGTGGCCGACGCGATCAGCGAGCGCGATCTGATGGCCGGGCGCTGGGACGGCGCGGCGCTGGAGCTGCGGTTGACGGAATGGGAGGCTCCGGGGGCCATGTGGCTGCTGCTGGCGCGGGGCGAAATCGGTAGTGTCGCTTGCCGGGGCGGGGCCTTTACGGCGGAGCTGGTGGGCGCGATGGCTGCATTGAAAGCGCCGGTCGCGCCATCGACGTCGCCCGATTGCCGCGCGCAGCTGGGCGACGCGCAGTGCCGCGTTGATATGGCGGGGCGGCGCAGGATCGTGGCTGTGACCGGGGTGGATGACGCGGTTGTGAGTGTCGCTGGTTTGACGGCGGGGGCCTATGGCTATGGCAGCCTGCGCTGGCTGACTGGCGCAAATGGCGGGACGGTGCAGGCGGTCATCGACAATGGCGAGGATGGGCTGACACTGGCGGACGCGCCGCATTTTGCGGTGGAGCCGGGGACGATGGCGCTGCTGACCGAAGGGTGTGACCGGCAGCTGGAGAGTTGCGCGACGCGCTTTGCCAATGGGGCGAATTTCCGGGGGGAGCCTTATCTGCCGGGCACGGACCTTTTGACACGCTATCCCGGCGCATGAGTGGGGAGGAGAAGGCGGCGTGCATCGTCGCCGCCGCGCGCGACATGGTGGGCGCGCCCTTTCGCCTGCACGGTCGCAGTGTGGCGCAGGGCGTCGATTGCGTGGGGCTGGCGGTGCTGGCTTTCGCGCGGGGCGGGCATCGGGGCGCGCCGCCACGCGGATATGGGCTGCGGTCCGGGAATGAAGGCGTGGCCCGCGCCTGGCTGGCGCAGGCGGGGCTGATCGCCGTGGCGGAGGGCGAGCCGGGCGATCTGGCGCTGGTGCGGCCGGGGCCGCTGCAACTGCATCTGATGGTGGTGGTGCCCGGCGGCCATATCCATGCCCATGCGGGGCTGGGGCGCGTGGTGGAGATGCCGGGGGAGTCACCCTGGCCGGTGATCGGATACTGGCGAACAATATAGGAGGCGAGATGGCGACTATCGTGCTGACGGCGCTGGGCACGGCGATTGGCGGGCCGTTGGGCGCTGCGATCGGCGGGCTGATCGGCAATAGCCTGGACCAAGCGGTCCTGTTCAAGCCCAAGGGCGTGGAAGGGCGACGACTGGCCGATTTGCAGGTCCAGACGTCCACCTATGGCGCGCAGATGCCGAAAATCTTTGGAAAGATGCGGGTCGCGGGCACCGTGATCTGGGCGACGGACCTGAAGGAAAGGCGGAAAAAGAGCGGCGGCGGCAAAGGGCGGCCCAGCGTCACCAGCTACAGCTATTCATCCAGCTTTGCGGTCGCGTTGTCGGCGCGGAAGATCAAGGCGGTGCGGCGCATCTGGGCGGACGGCAATTTGTTGCGGGGCGCGGCGGGGGATTTCAAGTCGGAACTGGGCGCTTTCCGGCTGCACCTGGGCGGAGAAGAGCAGGCGGTGGATCCGCTGATCGCGTCCGCACAGGGGCTGGCGAACACGCCTGCGCACCGCGGCATCGCCTATGTGGTGTTCGAGGACTTGCAACTGGCGGACTTTGGCAACCGGATACCGTCGCTGACCTTTGAGGTGGAGGCCGACGATGGCGCGGTCGATATCGGTTCTATCGCGCAGGAGTTGTGCGGCGGCCTGATGAGCGCCGGGGGTCTGGGCGAAGTGGACGGCTTTGGGGCGGGCGGAACGGACGTGGCCGACGCCATCATGCCTTTGGCGCAGGCGCACGACCTTGCCTTTATCGACGGGGAAAGTGGGCTGCGTCTGGCCGGGACGGTCGTTGGCGAGGAGGAAGAGGCCGAACTGCGCAAGGCCGGTCTGTGCCAGCGGGTCAATGGGCGAAAGCTGGACCCGGACGAACGGTCTGGCGCGGCGGCGGAGGGCGTGCCCGTGGCGCTGTCGCTTCGCCATTATGATGCGGAGCGGGATTATCAGGCGGGGGTCCAGCGGATAAGGCGACCCGGCCCCGGCAGGGTGGAGCAGGGCATCGACCTGCCAGCGGTTCTTTCGGGCGGTGCGGCGCGGTCGCTGGCGGCGCGGCGGCTGGCCCATGCGTGGGCGGGACGATCGACCATCATGTTGCGCTGTGGCTGGGATGCGTTGCGCCACGATGCCGGCGACGTGGTGCGCGTGGAAGGCGCGCCTGGCCGATGGCGGATCGAGGAACGGGAATGGGAGGCCATGGCGGTGCGCCTGACTCTGCGTCGGGTGCCGGGAGGGGAGTCGATATTACCGCCGGGCGCTTCTTCTGGAACGGTTGTGCGGCAGGAGGACGCTCCGCATGGCCCGACGACGCTGATGCTGGCTGACCTGCCGCTAATCAGGGACGGGCTGGCCACCAGTCCGGTAATTGTCGCGGCGGCCAGCGGCGGTGCCGGGTGGCGGGGAGCGGCGCTGTTCGCGATGAACCCGACGGGCGAAGCGACCCCCGTGGGCCGAACCGCGCCTGCCGCCGTGATGGGCCGGGTGGACGAATTGTTGCCGCCGGGCAGCGCGTCGATGATCGACGAGCGCCATTCCCTGCATGTTACGTTGCTGGCGGCGGAATGGGAATTGGGCGATGCCGATGAGGCGGCCCTGTCGCTGGGGCGCAACCTTGTTCTGGCAGGGCGTGAGCTGATCCAGTTTTCGCGCGCGGTGCAGACAGGGCCGCTTAGTTTCCGCCTGGATGGGTTGCGGCGCGGATTGTGTGGCACCGAATGGGCGATGGAGGCGCATGAAGCGGATGAGCCTTTCCTGCTGGTCGAAGAGGATCGGCTGGTTGAACCCTTCGTAACGCTGAGCGGGATCGAAACCGGCGCTGCGCTTCGTCTGGCCGCGATCGGCGTCGGGGATGCGGAGCCATCCGAGGCGGTGCTGACCGTGCGCGGTGAAGCGCTGGTCCCTCCGTCGCCGGTCCATGCCGGGGCGGCCACTGACGGAGGGGGCGGATGGACCGTCACATGGACGCGGCGGAGCAGGGGCGGGTGGCGATGGCTGAGCGGGTCTGACGTTCCACTGGCCGAGGAAAGCGAGCGATATGAGGTGAAGGTTCTGGACGGCGACACGCTGATCCGCCGGGTGGAAACGGTGTTTCCGGCCTGGACATATGATGCGGCCACGATCGCCGCCGATGGGGGCGGGGATGTGACGGTCGAGATCCGGCAGATCGGATCATTCGCCATGGGGCGGCCAGCCAGATTGCAGCTTTCGCTCTGAAATTTTGAGCATAATCCGATCTTAGCGGACCGGATCATGCTCTATTTTTCTTTTGTTTTCCGCATTTTCCGAGTCAGCAGATGAATCCATCTGCTTCGAAAATGCTCTGCCGCTTTGGACAGGATACTTGAAATATGACGACGGACGTGACGCCCCGCTGGGCATTGCCGCAGCTTTTTTCCGGGCAGGCGCAGAAGGAGGTTTTTCATAACGAGGCGCTGGCGCGGATCGACATGTTGTTGCACGGGCAGGTCGAAAGCGCTGACGAAAATGCGCCGCCGGTGGCCCCGGACGTCGGGGATTGCTGGATCGTTGCTGCTGGGGCGACCGGGGCGTGGGCCGGACAGGAGGAAGCCGTTGCGTGCTGGACCGAAGGCGGATGGCGTTTTGCAGCGCCGCGCACGGGATTGTCCATGTGGGTCGCCGATCGAGGCAACAGCATGCACTATCTAGGCGGTGCCTGGCGGGACGGAGGTCTGGGCGCGGATGGGCTGTATGTAGACGGCGTGCGAGTGGTCGGGACCCAGGTCGCGGCGATTACTGATGCAGCCGGAGGCGCAAATGTCGATAGCGAGGCCAGAAGCTGCATCAACGCTATGCTGGCGGCCATGCGGCACCATGGATTGATCGCGCCGTGACTTGCGCGGCCGCTGCTATTACATGAAGGGTGATCTATAATAGCTTCGACGGCCCCGCGTTGGGGATCGGTGATGTAAAAACGCAACAGTTCCGGTAAATGTGGACTTGCCATGAAACTTTCTTGCCGATACATGGTTTCCACAGTCCTTCGTGACACTTTTGAAAGGGGAATCCAAATGCGGAAGCTTGCCCTCGCGGCTGCGCTTGCGACTACTGCCCTGGCCACTCCGGCCTTGGCGCGTGACGACAGCTGGTACATCGGTATCGACTCTGGCGTCATGATTGTCGAAGATCAGGACATCACCTTCTCGCCCGGTTTTGATGACACCGGCGCGCTGGTGTCCAGTTCCACCGGCACTGCGGACTACCACAAGGGTTGGGATGGCGACGCGGTAATCGGTTATGACTTCGGCGGTTTCCGCCTGGAGGCTGAAGCCGCTTACAAGCGCGCCAAGGTCGATCTGGACAAGACCGGCATCGGCGGCTCGGCCTCGGCCCTGTCGTTCATGCTGAATGGCCTGCTGGACTTCGGTGCTGATGATGGCCTGCAGGGCTTTGTCGGCGGCGGCGTCGGCGTTTCGCGCGCCAAGCTCGCCAACGATGTTGTCAACGATTCCGACACCGGCTTTGCCTGGCAGGCGATCGCTGGCGTTCGTTATCCGCTGACGAACAACGTCGATGTCTCGTTGAAGTATCGTTTCTTCAACCAGGACAATATCGACCTGATCCCGGCATACACGACCTTCGCTGGTCCGGCTGGCGCGGACGTGCAATCCAAGCTGCGTACGCACAGCTTGCTGCTGGGTCTGGCGTATAACTTCGGTGAGCCGGCTGCTCCGCCGCCGCCTCCCCCGCCGCCTCCCCCGCCTCC